>NZ_JBZYWJ010000002.1:0-730519 GCF_059115305.1 Acidobacterium sp. FHG110202_01 | reverse complement strand
GTATGCCGATGCGACTCCGCTGCTGAAGTCTCTTGGGGGCGATGTTGTTCCGCAGGCGTGGCGCGGCGGCCTGCCTATCACTTACCATGTCGGCCCCAGCACCGCGAAGGCGCACCTGGCCGTCGCGTTCAACTGGGACCGCAAGACTCTCTATGATGTGGTTTTTCGCATTCCGGGAGCCAAATATCCTGACCAGTGGGTCATTCGTGGCAACCATCATGACGCCTGGGTGAATGGAGCTGAGGATCCTATTTCCGGAGCGAGCCCTGAACTGGAAGAAGCGCGAGCTTTAGGAGAGCTGCTCAAGTCAGGCTGGAAGCCGCAGCGCACGATCATCTATTGCTTCTGGGACGGGGAAGAGCCCGCCCTGCTCGGTTCCACCGAGTGGGCGGAAAGCCATGCTGCGGAATTGAAGGAGCACGCCGTCGCTTACTTCAATACCGACGGCAATGGCCGGGGATACTTCCGTGCCGAAGGTTCGCACTCACTCGAAAACTTTGTGAACGATGTAGCGAAGGACATTCAGGACCCGGAGACGAAGATGTCGGTGTGGAAGCGCGTCCGGCTGGTCGATATCTCTCGTGCTCCAGCGCATGATCGGACGGAGATACGGTCGCGCGCCGATCTGCGCATTCCTGCTCTTGGATCAGGTTCTGACTATACCGTGTTCATCGATCACCTGGGCATCGCCAGCGTGAATGCCGGCTATGGCGGAGAAGATACGGGAGGCCAGTATCACTCCATCTACGATGACTTCTACTGGTACACGCACTTTGCCGATACCGATTTCAGCTATGGACGAGCACTGGCCGAAACCATGGGCACGATGATCATGCGCATGGCCGATGCTGACCTGCTGCCATTCCAGTTCACGGATTTTGCCGACACGATTCATCTCTATCTCACGCAACTCAAGACGCTGGCTGACACTCAGCGCGAAGAGGTGAAAGAGCGCAACAAGGAAATCAACGAGGATGTGTATAAGGCACTCTACGATCCGAAGAAGCACATGGTGCCGCCTTCGGTCGAAGAGGTCCCGCCCTATCTCAACTTCGCTCCGCTGGAACAGGCGTCCGATGATCTTACCAATGCAGCCCAGGAGTTCGACAAGGCCTTTACTGCGGCTGGAGGCGTCGCTCCGGCGAGCCTGAATACGGAACTCATGCAGACCGAGCGCGACCTGACCGATTCCCGGGGATTACCGAACCGTCCCTGGTTCGAGCACCTTATTTATGCTCCGGGATTTTATACAGGCTACGGCGTGAAGACGATTCCCGGCGTGCGTGAGGCCATCGAGCAGAAGAAATGGAAGGAAGCCGATGAGCAGATTGCGCGCGTTGCTGCTGCATTGGAGCGTGAGGTCGCAGTGTTGAAGGAGGGCACAAAGACGTTGTCATCGAAGTAGTGATTTCAAATTGCGCTCGCCTCTAGGGCACTTTGCAGCAATCGCCGGCCTCAGGAGGCTCGTCGCTGCTGGAGTCGAGCGCAACTTTCCATGAGCCGTCAGACTGCTTTTTCCAGATGGTCATGTAGCGGCCTGTAGTGGTGGCGATAGCGTTGCCGTTCTTGTCTTTGGCGCGGCCTTCGTAGTGTCCCCAGGTAAAGCCCATGTCACCTGCGGGCGACATCTGGCCGCCCTGCGGCGTCCAGGTGAGCTGGTAGTCTTTCGGGTCCCATGTAGCCTGTGCCGCGATGGCTGCGCGCCCATGTACCGGGGCTTTTCCGTTGCCGAGGGTTACGCCATCGTCGGCAAACCAGGATGCGAAGGACTTGCCGCCTCCTTTGGCGGTGTCTTTGGCGAATTGCTCTTCCAGATGGAAGAGGAAAGCTGTTCCGGGCGAGAGTGTCGGGTCCGTGAGCGCGCTCGACATGTTTGCGGTCGGCGCTGGCTTTGCCAGCGGATCAAGCTGCAGCTGCTGCGCAGAGATGGGCAGGAAGGCAAACAGGCTGAATGCGAACCAATGCTTCACGGCTTTATGCTACGCCGTTTTTCCTGCTACTGTGACGTAGTTAGTGCCCCATTTCCATGAAGGATAAAAGCAGCACAAATACAAAAGGCCATGGCTGGAACTGGCTCGGCATCGCCGCAGCGGGTGTGTATCTTCTCGCTCTGATTGTCGAGGCTTCGCGGCCTGCCTGGGGTGATGCCGTCCTGCCAGTGCGGGTGCTGACACTTGCTGGATTTACTTTTTTTGCGATTCGCCGCAGATCGCTGACGGTGTGGATTGTCTGGGGCATGCTTGCGGGAGTGGAGCTGGGGCTTGACGCGCCGCATATTGCGCTTCAGTCGCGCGTCTTCAGCGATATCTTTCTCCGTCTCATCAAGACCATTGTTGCGCCGCTGATTCTGGGGACGCTGGTCACCGGCATCGCCAGCCATGGCGGCTCGCGCGGGGTTGGGCGCCTTGGGTTGAAATCGCTGATTTATTTCGAAGTGCTGACGACCATCGCTCTTGTCATCGGGCTTCTGGCCATCAATATTTCAAGAGCGGGCAACGGCGTTGCTGTTCCGGTAACGCATGAAGCGGTCAATATCGCCGCTCCTGTGCAAACGGCGCCGCTTTCGTGGCAGGAATTTCTGCTGCATGTCTTTCCGGAAAACCTGGCGAAGTCGATTGCCGAAGGCCAGGTGCTGCAGGTTGCGGTTTTTGCGCTGATCTTCGGCCTGGCGCTCGGGCGTCTCAAGGAAGAGCAGCGCGCGCCGCTGCTGCGCGTGGCTGAATCGCTGACGCAGACCATGTTCGCTTTCACGAACCTCGTGATGTACTATGCGCCGATTGGCGTTGGCGCTGCGTTAGCCTACACCGTTGCGCATTCGGGGCTGGGTGTGATGGCGAACCTGGCCAAGCTGGTGGTGACGCTTTACGTCGCGCTGCTTGTTTTTGTGCTGGTGGCCATGCTGCCTGCCGCACTGCTTGCCCGCCTGCCGCTGCGCGAATTTCTTTCCGCCGTCGCTGAGCCGGCCACGATCGCCTTTGCTACCAGCACTTCAGAAGCTGCCTTGCCGCGCGCCATGGAGGCGATGGAGGCCTTTGGTGTTCCGCGCAAGATTGTTGCTTTTGTGATTCCCACGGGATACAGCTTCAATCTCGATGGGTCGGCGCTTTATCTTGCCATTGCTTCCATTTTTGTGGCGCAGGCTGGAGGCATGCATCTGGGCTGGAAGCAGCAGCTGATGATGCTTGCCGTGCTGATGCTGACCAGCAAAGGCGTTGCCGGAGTGCCGCGTGCGGTGCTGGTGGTGCTGCTGGCCACGTCTTCAATCTTTCATCTTCCTGAGGAGCCGATCTTTCTGATTCTCGGCATTGACGCACTGATGGACATGGGCCGGACGGCGATCAATGTCACGGGAAATTGCCTGGCATCCGCCGTCATCGCCCGATGGGAGGGAGAATTCCGCAAAGAACCCGCATCCGATGAGGTACTTGCAGTGCTTACAGATTAGGCCTCGTTCTTGATATACTTTCACTTCAGAGGATTACCTTTTCTGTATTGACAAAGGCCCTTAAAGGGTCTTTTTTGATTAGGTAGAAGGTGGCGCCCGAAGAGTTCGTAGCGTGGACGCTCTTTATCACTGAATGGGACATTTACTCGACACCATAGACTCGCCGGCCGATATCAAGAAACTCTCCGTAGCCGAGCTTGAGTCACTGGCGCAGGAAATCCGCGAGTGCCTGATCCAAACGCTCTCCAAGACCGGCGGCCATCTTGGGCCGAATCTCGGGGTTGTGGAACTCACGCTCGCCATGCACTACGTCTTCGATACGCCGCAGGACAAGTTTGTCTTCGACGTGAGTCACCAGGCTTATATCCACAAGCTGCTTACCGGGCGCCGCGAGCGCTTTGGAACGATCCGGCAGCCGGGCGGCCTGAACGGCTTCATGCTGCGCACGGAGAGCGAGCACGATATCTATGGAGCTGGCCATGCCGGCACGGCGCTTTCCGCCGCGCTGGGAATGGCGGTGGCGCGCGATCTTGCAGGCGGCAAGGAGCACGTCGTCGCGCTTGCCGGAGATGCGGCCTTTACCAACGGCATCTCTTTCGAAGCTCTGAACAATATCGCCGACCAGACCAAGCGGCTCATCGTTGTGCTCAACGATAACGAATGGTCGATTGACCGCAATGTCGGCGCCATTGCGCGCTATCTGCACAAGATCGTCACCAACGAACATCTGAATCATCTGCACGACAGCGCAGCCCGTCTGCTCGAACGCTTCGGCGGCAAGACAGGCAAGACTGCGGTGCATGTGGTGAGGCGCGCCGAGGAAGCAGCGAAGGGTCTGTTGTGGCCTTCGGTGCTCTTCGAGGAATTCGGGTTGACGTACTACGGACCCCTCGACGGACACAATATCGGTCTGCTGATCGAGACTCTTCAGTTTCTCAAGACGCAGGACCGTCCGGTGCTGCTGCATGCGATTACCCAGAAGGGACGCGGCTTTCAACCTGCTCTCGATAAGCAGAAGAAGTTCCATGGCCTGGGGCCGTACGATCCGGAAACAGGCGATACGAAGCCAGCCGGGCAGTCAACATACTCCGAGGTCTTCGCGAACACGCTGGTCAAGCTCGCGAATGAAAATGACAAGCTAGTCGCCATTACCGCTGCGATGCCTAATGGAACGGCGCTCGATCTCTTCCGCCCGCATCATCCGAAGAAGTACTTCGACGTAGGCATCGCGGAAGAGCATGCGGTGATCTTTGCCGCAGGCATGGCGACGCAGGGCTATAAGCCTTTCTGCGCAATCTATTCAACGTTCCTGCAGCGGGCCTTCGATCCTATCGTGCACGACGTCTGCCTGCAAAACCTGCCTGTGGTCTTCTGCATGGACCGCGGCGGCTTAAGCGGCGATGACGGCGCGACGCACCACGGTCTTTTCGACATCAGCTACATGCGCGGCATTCCGAACATCGTCCACATGGTTCCGAAGGATGAAGACGAACTGGCCGACATGCTCTACACCGCGATGCTGCACAAGGGGCCGGCTGCGGTGCGCTATCCGCGCGGCACGGGACCGGGAAAGCCGCTCAAGAAGCGTCCGGTGGCGATCCCCATCGGCAAAGCGGAGCTGATCTCAGACGGCGATGACGTGGCGATCTTCGGTCTCGGCGCCCTGCTGCCCATGGCAGAGGAACTTGCCTGCAGGCTGGACAAGCAGGGATATTCGGCTGCGGTGGTCAATCCGCGCTTCACCAAACCGCTTGACCGCGAGATGCTGGCAGCGCTGGCACGGCGTGTAGGCGTGATCGTTACCTTTGAAGACCATGTGCTGATGGGTGGATTCGGCAGCGCAGTGATAGAAGCCTTGAGTGAAATGCAACTGCAGGTGCCGGTGGTGCGCATTGGCTGGCCTGACCGCTTCGTCGAACATGGAAAAGTTGAGCAACTGCGCGCCCGCTATGGCATCAGCGTAGAAGCGGCGCTTGAAAAGCTTGCTCCATATCTGAAGCACCAACCGCATGCTCGAGTGGTAGCCCGCTAACGCTCCAATTGCCTTCGATGTATGATGACCCTTATTATGGGTATATGAATATCACGCTTTCACTTGACGAGAAGCTAGTTAGGGAAGTCCGTAAGATCGCAGTAGAGCGGGACACTACTCTCACTGGTATGGTTCGCGAGTATCTTCAGAAAGTTGCTGAGGAAGATGCGGCTTCCGGACGCAAGCGCCGTGAGCGCGAGGCTCTAGAACGGAGCTTCAAAAAGTACAGTTTCAAAATTGGGAAGCGGACATGGAAGCGTGAAGATCTTTATGACCGCAGCTGATTTTCTTGACACGAATGTGCTTGTTTATGCCTATGATGCCGACGACCCGAGGAAGCAACGTACAGCCCAAGATATCTTGCGTCGAGCGTTAATAGGAGAAATGGTTATTTCCATACAGGTGCTGGCAGAATTCGCGGTCACTTTTCTTCACAAAACGTCTCATAAGCTAAAACCGGACGAAGTCATGGATTTGTTGCACTCCTTAGAGCCGATTAAATCGATTGTTCCTGATGCAGGCATCATCCAGCGCGCCGTAGAAGCCCACGTTACATATGACGTACATTTTTACGACGGCATGATTATTGCTGCCGCTGAACGAGCGGGCTGCCAACGCATTTTGTCCGAAGACATGAATGCCGGGCAGCAATATTTTGGTATTACCGTCGTAAATCCATTCATTTCCAACTAGGCTGTCTCCCTTTGAACCGCAACTCTCTCACCGACGTATCATTGGAAAAAGGGAGCTCTGATTGGCAGTCCAGAAAGTACAGGAGCAGCAAACCAGCAAGCGGCACGACAGGGGACTTCTTGCCATTGGCGTCTTCAAGCTCTTTAAGGGCACGCTCTTCGTGCTGCTGGGCATCGGTGTTTTCAAGCTGATTCATCGCGATGTTGTGGATGTGCTGATGGGATGGCTCATCAACATGCACTTCGATCCGGAGAGCCGCTTCGTGAACCTGATTCTCGACAAGGCAGCTCTGATTGATGAACACAGGATGCGGCAGATCACCATCGCCATCTTCTGCTATGCAGCGCTGGATTTTATTGAGGGCACCGGGCTTGTTATGGAAAAGACCTGGGCCGAATTTCTCACGCTCATTCTGACTGCATCCTTCCTTCCATGGGAGTTCTTTGAGATCCTGCGCCACCCCACTTGGCTCAAGGCTGTGCTCACTTTAGTGAACCTTCTTGTTGTGTTGTATCTTGTGTTTTACGTGCAGTGGCGGTTGCGCGAGAGACGCAAAAAGGCGAACAACCCTGCATGAAAAAGAGAATGTAAGGCGAAAATGTTCTATATTGAGTCGGGAAATCTGGCAAGTAGGGAACGATCTGAGGGACTCAAATCGATAAACACTATATCTTGTGTTTGATTAAGATAAGTAACCAGACTAATTGGGCTTTCTTTATCCCTAACTGACACAGTCATTTCCGCTTCCGGAAATTCACAAATCTCCACGGCAAATCAGGCTTTGAGCACCGCATCTACTGGGTTACGATGTGAGTGGATCAAAGTGGTCAAGAATGGTCCAAAACATATGGATTTCGTCCTTGATGATCGAAATTCTACGCCTTCCGCCGATAAAGGCAATGAAGGCAAACAGGCAGTGAAGCAATGTTTCGGGGAAACCATCCAGCACGGGTTGATGAGAAAGGGAGGCTCAAGCTCCCGGCCGAGTTCAAGCGCCGGATTGAAGAGAGCTACGGCAACCAGTTCTACATCACCAGCAAGGATGGCAGAGTGGCCGAGATTCATCCGCTCGAGGAATGGGAAAAGATCGAGCAGAAGCTGGCTGCGATTCCTAATTTCAATCCGGCAAAGAAGAAGCTGCTTGACCGGATTAATTATTACGGCCAGATGGCAGAGATCGATGCCCAGGGCCGGGTGCTGATTCCGCAGATTCTGCGGCAGTCGGCGAAGGTGGATGGCGACGTGGTGGTGTTCGGCATGCAGACGTATCTCGAAGTAGCGAACCGCGAGGCGTTCGAGAAGAACATGCAGGAGAACCCGCTGACGCCGGAAGATGAGCAGTCGCTGGCAAGTTTTGGGTTGTAAATGAACCCCCAAGGGGGAGCACATGACTGAGCGTGAACGGCATGTGCCGGTTCTTTTAAAAGAAGCGATCCGATACCTGAATGTGCGGCCTGGCGGAACATACTGTGACGCCACGCTGGGACTGGCAGGGCATTCGACAGCCATTGCGCGGCAGATTGGGCCGCGCGGCACGCTGATCGCGTTTGACCGCGATCCGGAAGCAATGGCGATAGCCCGCGAGCGGCTCGATCAATTGCGCGAGACGCTGGGGCCGGCGATGCCGCAGGTCATCCTGCACGACGTTGCGTTTTCTGAAGCAGCAAGCTTCGTCGAGCCGGAGAGCCTTGACGGCCTGCTGGCGGATTTCGGCGTCAGCTCGATGCAGTTCGACGAGGCGCACAGAGGATTTAGTTTTCAGGCGGAAGGCCCCCTTGATATGCGCATGAATACGCGCGAGGGGATGACCGCCGAACAGGTGGTAAACCAGATCAGCGAAAAAGAGCTTGCTGATCTGATTTACGAATTCGGAGAGGAAAGGAGGTCGCGGAGAATCGCCAGAGCCATTGTCAGGGCCCGGCCGGTTACGACGACGGCGCAACTTGCCAGAATCGTATCGGCCGCGGCCCCGGCGATGAAATCAGACAGGATTCATCCGGCGACACGGACCTTTCAGGCTCTCCGAATTTACGTAAATGCCGAGCTCGAGGAGATAGACGCGCTGCTTACTGTAGCGCCCCGGTTGCTGAAGCCGGGCGGAAGGCTGGTGGCAATCAGCTTCCACTCTCTCGAAGACCGGCGGGTGAAAGATGCGCTGCGCGAGGGCGCGCGGCAGGGAATTTACGAAGTGCTGACGCGAAAGCCGGCGACGGCGGAAGCGGAGGAAACGGATCGCAATCTGCGGGCGCGCAGCGCGAAGCTGAGAGCGGCGGAGAAGAAAGGGCACAGCGCTCAGGGCGCAGGGCACAGGAACAAACATTGAGCCCTGAGACCTGTGATCTGAGCCCTAAGGAAGATCGGGCCGGGGTCGTCCCACCGTAGTAAAAGGCGAAAGTAAGACGACATTCCATAAGTCCCTCCTCAGAAATAGCGGCCTTGGCCCGGTCGTTTGGAGGAGAGGCAGGGAAGCAGGAGATAGGGAATAGGGAAGTAGGGAGATAGAGAATAGGCAAATTGAATTTCCTATTCCCTACTTGCCTACCTCCCTTACAAAGCAGTTTTGACGGAGACAACGATGGCGACACAGGTAATCGCAGCAACACATGCAGTAGTCACGGGCGGGCGCAAGAGCCTTGAGGCGTTGGCCGCCGAGCGGAACCTGTCTCTCCTGGCGCAGCAGCAGCGCGCGCGCAGAGGGCCGACGCCGGAGGTCTTCTTCGTAAAACATTTTGACAACTCGCGCCTGGTGAAGGCCGCCGACCCACAGCGCGTGCGCGAGATGCGCAGCTTTGCCTGCGCCATGGCCATGCTCTTTGTCCTGGTGATGGTGTATGGCTGGCAGCACTTCTCTTCGATTGAGTACGGCTATCGCGTCGAGACGGAGAAGCAGCAGGTGCAGCAGCTGGAAGAGCAGAACCGCCAGCTTCGCCTGACCGAAGCGCAGCTTGCCGATCCGGCCCGCATTGACCGCATGGCCCACCAGTATGGGCTGGATGCGCCGCGTCCGGGGCAGGTCGTCCGTCCGGATGCAAGCGTGGATGCAAATGCTCCGGTGCTGGCGCAGATGACGCCCGCCATGCCTGTCCGCTAGAAAAAGCCAAGGGAATAGGGAAGTAGGGAATGGGAAGGGAAACAGCCATTCGGGTCAGCGGGATAGTCTAAAGAAAATATCCCTATTCCCTACTCTCTATTCCCCTCTCTGATTGTTCAGATGTTATCGAAGGGCGCATGCATTCCTCATTCCATCCCGGAAAAAAGCCAGCGCCACAAAACACCCAGGCGGCGGAACTGGGCGTCGTTACGCCCATCCGCCGCAAGCGCATGGTGTATGCGCTGGGCGTTTTTGCTGTATGGGCAGGGCTGATCGGGGCGCGCCTGGTCTTCCTGCAGGTCATCTGCCATCATGATTTTGTTGAGCGTGCGGCTAGGCAGCAGCAGCGCACGTTTGAAGTCGCTCCGCGCCGCGGCGTTCTCTACGACCGCAATCTGCATGAGTTGGCCATGACCGTGCTAGCTGACTCAATCTATGCCGTGCCCTCTGAGATTGGCGACCAGAAGCCGGCCACGGCTGCGGCACTGGCAAAACTCGTTCATACCGATCCGACCGATTCCTTTACTTCGTCCCAACAAATTCTGGCGCGCTTTAATGCGTCGCATGCTTTCGCGTGGGTGGCGCGCAAGCAGGATCCCGAGATCATCAACAAGGTGAAAGCGCTCAATCTCAAAGGCGTCTACGTCCAGAAGGAGTTCAAGCGCTTTTACCCTGACAATAAGCTGGCCGCGCAGGTATTGGGCTATGTCGGCCTCGATGACAACGGTCTCGGCGGCCTTGAACAGAACTTCGACGACGAACTTCACGGTACTCCGGGGCGGAAGTTAACCGCGCTCGATGCCCGCAGGCACGTATTGGGCAGCGAAGAGCGCGAACCGATGCCCGGCGACAACCTTGTCCTGAGCATCGATGCCAACATTCAATACATGGCCGAGCAGGCGCTTGATCGCAACATGGAGCGCACGCACGCGCTCAACGGGACCATTGTTGTCCAGGACCCGCATACGGGACAGATACTCGCGCTCGCCAGCCGGCCTACGTTTAATCCAAATGATTTTCGGCATGCAACCACAGACCTGTTGCGCGACCGTGCCGTGAGCAATGTCTATGAGCCGGGATCGACCTTCAAGCCGGTGACCTATGCAGCCGCGCTGGAAGAAAAACTCATTAAGCCGGAGAGCATTGTGGACTGCGGCGGCGGGCTGATGAGTTTCGCCGGCCGCACGATACACGATGCTCCCGGCGACCATTTTGGATTGATTCCGGCATGGAAGGCCCTTGCAGTTTCGAGCAATGTATGTGCGATTCGCGTCGGCCAGCGCGTGGGCCCTGATCTCCTCTATAAATACATTCGCGCGTTTGGATTTGGCGAGCGCACGGGCATCGAGCTTCCCGCCGAGACGCGAGGCCTGCTCAAGCCGGTGAAGCGCTGGGACCCGGCTTCGATCGGCTCCATTCCCATGGGGCAGGAAATCGCTGTAACGCCCATTCAGATCGCTACCATGATTTCGACCATTGCCAATGGCGGGGTCTATCTGCCGCCGCACATCCTGGTCAAAAGTACTGATCTGGTGAAAGGCGATCCTAAGCTCAAGCCTTTGGCTTTTCATCCGGAGACAAGCTTGCCGGATCAGCTGCCCGAAGGCGCGCACCGCGTGATCTCGGAGATGACGGCGGCCGAGATGCGCAAGATGATGCAGGAAGTAGTACTGATCGGCACCGCTCATAACGCCATCCATCTGGATGGATACAGCGCGGCAGGGAAAACGGGAACTGCGCAGAAGATCGATCCCGCGACGCATACGTATTCGAAGACAAAGTTCGTTGCGTCTTTTGTAGGGTTTGCGCCGGTGAATAATCCGGCGGTCACGATTGCTGTGGTGATGGATTCTCCGGATCACAGCATGCACTTCGGCGCAGAAGCCAGCGCGCCTGTCTTTCAGGAGCTGGGGCAGCAGGTTCTGGAATATCTCGGCGTGCCTCATGATCAGGACCTGAAGACGCAGCCTTTGGTCGCGAAAGACCAGCCTCCAGTGGTTGAGGAAGATGATGTTCCTGCCGGAGACGACCAGGCGCTGAACTCGCTCTTTGCTGAAGTGAACGATCTGCCTGCAGATGATCCGCTGCGCGCGCCGCAGCCGGCAAAACAGGCTGCTCCGGTAGCGAAGGATGCTCCTGCTCCGGTTCCTGATACAGCTGCTGCCTCATCGACCACGGCGATGGCGCAAACCATCACACCTCCGACCGCGCCGCCAAGACCTGTTCAGGAGACGCCTTCGCAGCCTGCTCCCACACAGGCGCCGGCAGCTCCGGCTCCAGCGCCGGTAGTGAAAGGCGGCTCCGTAACTGTCGATGCGGGTAAGCGCGTGGCTGTGCCATCGTTGGTAGGCCAGCCCGTGCGCAACGTGATTGAGCATGCCGGAGAAGCCGGCCTGGGAGTGCAGGTGCTGGGCTCAGGAATTGCGCGCGAGCAGGCGCCCGCGGCAGGTACCATGGTGCCCGCCGGCACAGAGATTGTTGTGCGCTTCACCCGCTAAACTACAATCAAGTCTTCTATGCATATCGACGAAGTATTGCAGGGAGCAGGCGTCGTCCGCCGCGCCAGCCCTGAGGTCGAAATCCGCGGCGTCGAATACAATTCGCGTCGGGTTGCGCCCGGCTCGCTCTTTCTCGCCATGCGCGGAGGCGCGACCGACGGCAATCGCTACATCGACGCTGCTGTAGAGCGTGGAGCGGCTGCGGTTGTGACCGATACTCCTGCTGCATTCGATGAGATTGTCCGGAAGCATCAGCAAATTGCAGCCGCAGAAATCGAGCATGGAAGGCACGCCCTTGCAGTGATTTCTGCGAACTTCCTTGAGCATCCTGAAAAAAAACTCGCCGTGAGCGGAGTTACGGGAACCAACGGAAAAACGACAACGGCGTTTCTTCTGGATGCGATGCTGAACAGCGTTGGTCGCAAGACGGTGCTCGTGGGCACGATTGAATATCACATTGCCGGAAAGGTTCTCGACTCGCCGCATACAACGCCGGAGTCACGTGATCTTCTGGCGCTTTTTGCTGACGGCGTGAGCGCTGGGGCAACAGAAGCAGTGATGGAGGTCTCCTCGCACGCGCTAGAACAGGGCCGCGTCTGGTCGCTGCCTTTTGATGTGGCCATCTTCACGAATCTTACCCGCGACCATCTTGATTACCACGGAACGATGGAGGCCTACTTCGCTGCAAAGGCGATGCTCTTCGATGGCGGGAACGGCGCAGTGCCGCGCGTGGCCGTGATCAATGCCGAAGATTCTTATGGTGCAGAATTAATTGCCAAAGCGAGGGATGCGGGCGCGGAGATTTTTTCGTATGGAATCAATGCAGGCGAGTTTCGCGCCGTAGATATAAGCATGGCCGCATCCGGCATGACCTTTACGCTGGCCTCTCCTGCGGGAACGGTCGGGATCAGAACAAAGCTTACCGGGCGGGTCAATGTTTATAACCTGCTTGCGGCTTCGGCTGCGGCATACGCGCGCGGGCTGACGCTTGATCAGATCGCCCAGGGAGCGGCATCGCTCGATTATGTTCCCGGACGCTTCCAGACCGTCGATGCAGGCCAGCCTTTTACCGTAGTCGTCGATTACGCGCACACCGACGACGCGCTGCGCAACCTGATTGCATTGGCGCGGGAGTTCGTAAAACCGAAGCAGGGTCGCGTCATCACGCTCTTCGGCTGCGGAGGCGACCGCGACCGCACCAAACGTCCGCTGATGGGACGTGCCGTGGGTGAGGGAAGCGACTACGTTGTTCTGACCTCTGACAATCCGCGCAGCGAAGACCCTGAAGCCATCATGCGCGACGCGATCCCCGGCCTTAAGGAAACAGATGTGGTCTTTGTGTCCGAACCGGACCGCGCGAAGGCCATTCAGCTGGCCATCGAAGCGGCAAAGCCCGGAGACATTGTCCTGCTCGCGGGTAAAGGCCACGAGAAGACGCAGACGCTGCGTGACCGTGTGATCCCATTCGATGACGCCGAAGTGGCTGCGCATGCGATCGAGGCGCTGGAGGGAGCGAAGCGATGAAGCTCTCTCTCGAACAGGTTGCCCGCTGGACGAGCGGCACGCTTCATGGATCCGCTCATGATCTGGCGCAGCGGCAGGCCGGCGGCTACTCGATTGATTCGCGCACATTGCAGCCGGGAGACCTCTTCTTTGCCGTGCGCGGAGAGCGCTTTGACGCGCATGACTTCGTTGCTGCAGCGCTCGAGCGCGGCGCATGTGCTGCGGTGGTCTCCAAGAATAAAGTGCTCGAACTGCCGGAGTCTGCGCGCCAGTATGGGCTGGTGATCGTCCATGAGCCTTTAACCGCATTGCAGACGCTCGCCGCAGCTGTGCGCCGCCACTGGGGCAAGCGAGTCATTGGAGTGACCGGGAGCGCAGGCAAGACCACCACGAAGGAAGCCATTGCCTCAGTGCTTGCGGCAAAGTTTCAGGTACTGAAATCACAGGGCAATCTCAATAATGGATACGGCCTGCCGCTGCAACTGCTTCGCATCGAGCCGCAGCATGACGTCGCCGTGATTGAAATGGGCATGTCGAATGCCGGGGAGATTGCGGCGCTGGCGCACATCGCCGCGCCGAACTGGGGAGTGGTCACCAACGTAGGTAATGCGCATGCTGAGAATTTCCCTGACGGCATTGCCGGAGTGGCTCGCGCAAAGTATGAGCTGATCGCCAGCCTGCCCGCCGATGGCGTTGCTTTTCTCAATTGCGACGATCCTTACGTTTCGCAGTTTGGCCGCGACATCCGCGGCCGGAGCATCTACTTCGGCAGAGGGCCCTGCTCTGATCCACGTGCAGAGGCGGTCGAAGAGTTAGGTGCGGAAGGCTTGCGCATCCGCGTCCGCGCAGGGGAGCAGGAGATGGATCTCAGGCTGCAGCTGCTCGGCCAGCACAATGCTTCCAATGCCATGGCCGCGATTGCCGTTGGTCTCGAGGCAGGCATTTCGCTGGCGGACTCTGTTGCCGCGCTTGCCGCGCTGGCTCCCGGAGATAAGCGCGGCCAGACCATCATTGTACGCGGCGCGACCATCATCAACGACAGCTACAACTCCAACCCTGAAGCGCTGAAGGCCATGATCCATGCGCTCATGTCCGTCGAAGGACAGCGTCACATTCTCGTTGCCGGTGAAATGCTTGAGCTGGGTCGCGAGAGCGAAGCTCTGCATACAAGCTGCGGAGAGGCAGCCGCTTCAGCAGGTGTCGACCTGGTGCTGGGAGTGCGCGGCAACGCTTCTCATATTGTTGAAGGCGCGAGAAAAGCTGGAGCCGAAGCCATTTTCCTCGAAACCCCTGAGCTTACTGGGGGATGGCTCCAGCGCAACTTGCGCTCCGGTGATGTGGTTCTGCTCAAAGCCTCGCGAGGTGTGCGACTGGAGCGGGCGCTTGATGGATTGGAGTCATGAGTATTGAAAAGATTGCACCACCCTTCGACTACGCTCACGGTGGGCTACGTACACAGAGATCATAGAGTTTATCGGTGGAGTCTCCGTGTCCTCTGTGGTGAAAGATGTTTTAGCAATTTCACAGGCCATGAGCCTGTAAGATGAACCAAGAAACCGCAACTCCGCCGGAGGAAGTTTGCTCTACTGGCTCCTGTATCAAAAGCTTTTCCCGTACTTCAGACCATTCCGCATCTTCCGGTATCTGACGTTTCGCACGGCATTTGCCTCGCTTACGGCTCTGCTGATCGCGCTTCTCATCGGCCCTTATGTGATTGAGAAGCTGCGCGAGTTCCAGATCGGCCAGTACATCCGCGAAGAGGGTCCCAAGGACCATCAGAAGAAGGCCGGCACTCCGACGATGGGCGGGGTCCTCATCTGCATTGCCATTCTGCTGCCTACGCTGCTCTGGGCCGATCTCTCGAATCCGTTTGTATGGCTCGTCATGGGGTCGACACTGGCCTTCGGTGCGATTGGCTTTGCCGACGACTACATCAAAGTAGTCAAGCGCCGCAATCTGGGCCTGACGGCGCGCGCGAAGATGGCCTACCAGATTCTCGCGAGTACAGCGATTGCCATCGCACTGGCTGTGATGCAGATGAAGGGTCTCTACTCGACGAAGATCGTCGTGCCCTTCATTAAGCGCTTCCAGCCCGAGTTCGCCATTCAGGCGCTGCGCCATATACCGCACTTTGGGCTGCTGGCGTTCATCCCTTTCGTTATCTTCACGGTGCTGGTCATCGTCTTTTCGAGCAATGCCGTCAACCTTACAGATGGCCTGGACGGTCTGGCCATCGGCTGCACCATCATCGCCGCCGGCGCGCTTACTGTGCTGACTTATGTGAGCGGCCACGTCGTATTTGCTGATTATCTTGAACTGCAGCGCATGCCGCTGGTCGGCGAATTGTCCATCTTCTGCGGGTCGATGGTCGGGGCCAGCATCGGCTTTCTCTGGTACAACGCTCATCCGGCAGAAGTGTTTATGGGCGATGTGGGGTCGCTCGCCCTTGGCGGCGCTATCGGCACGGTCGCTGTTGCGATCAAGCAGGAGCTGCTGCTGCCTTTCATTGGCGGAATCTTTGTGCTCGAAGCGGTTTCCGTCATCCTACAAGTAGGCAGCTACAAGCTGCGTAAGAAGCGCATCTTCAAGATGGCTCCGCTGCATCACCACTTCGAGCTGCTGGGCTGGTCGGAGTCGAAGGTGATTGCCCGTTTCTGGATTGGTGCCCTGGTGTTTGCACTCTTGGCGCTTACTACGTTGAAGCTTCGTTAAACTTTGCCGCAGGCATGACAGAATAACCTGTCGGGCCGGAAAATCGAGAGCATGGAGTTCAAAGGCAAAAAAGTATTGGTCGTGGGCATGGGCAAGTCCGGCCTGGCGGCCGCACTCTTTCTGCGCCGCCGCGGCGCGCAGGTCACCGTGTCGGACATTCGCAGCGCCGAGCAGCTGGGCAAGGACATTCCCGCGCTGCTGGAAGAGGGAATTGCTGTCGAAGCCGGCGGCCATGGCCTGCTCACCTTTCGCCGCCAGGACCTGATCGTCGTCAGCCCGGGTGTGCCGCTCGATACGCCTGAGCTGGTGCAGGTCAAGACCTTCGGCCTGCCTATTATTGGCGAAGTAGAACTGGCTGCCCGCTTCCTCAAAGGCAAGATTCTGGCCATTACCGGATCGAACGGCAAGACTACAACTACGGCGCTCTGCGGTGAAATCCTGAAGGCTGGCAAGCTGCCAGTAGAGGTTGGCGGCAACATCGGCCTGCCGGTGATCGCTCTAGTGGACGGCAGCCGCGACGACGGCTGGTCTGTGCTCGAAGTATCGAGCTTTCAACTGGAGACGACTTTCCAGTTCCGCCCTGATATCGCGGTCGTTCTCAACGTGACGCCGGACCACCTCGACCGCCACGGCACCTTTGAAAATTATGCAGCCGCCAAGGAGCGCATCTTCGCGAATCAGACTACGGATGATGCTCTCGTTTTGAATGCGGACGATGACGTTGCTTCACGCATGGCTGCGCGTGCCCCCACACAATTGTTGTCACGCATTTTCTGGTTCAGTGCCAAGCGCATCGTGCGGCAGGGCGCCTTCATTCACGAAGGCGCGGTGGTCTTCCGCGCAACGGAGCAGGCCGCGCCTGAGTTTATACTCAAGGTCGAAGATATTCCGCTTAAAGGCCATCACAACATCGAGAACGTGCTCGCCGCGGTCTGCGCAGCGCGCCTTGCTGGAGTAGCGCCGGAGGTCATCCGCAGCGCTGTCGAATCCTTCAAGGCCGTTGAGCACCGCCTGGAATTTGTCGCCAGCATCAACGGCGTCGATTACTACAACGACTCCAAGGCAACGAACGTCGATGCGGCAGCGAAGGCTATTGCTGCCTTCCCCGGAGGCATTCACCTCATTCTCGGCGGCAAGGACAAGAATTCCGATTACCGCCAGCTTCGTCCGCTGCTGGAAGAGCGCGTGAAAGCTGTCTATACCATTGGCGCCGCGGCGGAGAAAATCGAGGCGCACATCTATGGTGCGGTCCCAGTCGTGCATGCAGAGACTATGGACAACGCCGTGACCAGGGCAGCGGAAGCTGCGCAGCCGGGAGATGTTGTCCTGCTGGCTCCGGCGTGTTCGAGCTTTGACCAGTTTGAAAACTATGAGCATCGCGGGCAGGTCTTCAAAGACCTGGTGCACGCGAGACAGGGTGTATGGCAAAACGCGTAGGCGTCGATAAGTGGCTCTACTGTGCCACGCTGATCCTCGTCGTCATCGGACTGGCGATGGTCTTCAGCGCTTCTGCCGTCATGGCGAAGGAGCGCTTCGGCTCGCCTTACTATTTTGTCATTCGGCAGGCGGTCTATGCCGTTGTCGGGCTTGCCGGCATGACCTTGCTGATGCGGATTGACTACCGTAAATACAACAAGCCCAACATTGTCTTCCCCGCAGTTGCGGTCACTGTGATGTTATTAATGGCTGCATTCCTGATGCGCGACTCGCACAACACTCACCGATGGATTCGCGCCGGGGTCCTCTCCTTTCAGCCATCGGAGCTGGCCAAGCCTGCACTTGTGCTCTTTCTGGCATGGTTTCTGCAGAACCGCATGAGCACTATCGATGACTGGCGCGGCACAGTTCTGCCTGCCGCACTGCCGAGCCTCGTCTTCATTGTCCTGATTCTGAAAGAGCCCGACCTTGGCACGGCGATGGTCTGCGCCGGAGTCACTGCACTCATGCTCTATCTCGCCGGAATGGAGATGAAGTATCTCGGCTATGCTCTGCTTGCTTCTATACCGGTGCTTTACCTCATGCTCTTCCGCGTGAAGTGGCGCCGCGACCGCCTGCTTGCCTTCATCAATCCAGAAGCTGATCCGCTGGGCAAGGGCTTCCACATCATTCAGTCGCTCATTGCCGTAGGCACGGGCGGACTGCATGGTCTCGGCTATATGGAAGGCCGGCAGAAACTCTTCTACCTACCGGAGCCGCACACCGACTACATCTTTGCCAACGTTGCAGAAGAGCTGGGGCTGATTGGCGCGATCATTGTTGTCGGGCTTTTCATCGTTCTTGGCTACCGTGGCATGCGCGCCGCCATTCTCTCGAAAGACCCGTTTGCGCGCTTTCTGGCCTTCGGCATCACGGCGACAATTCTTCTTCAGGCATTCTTCAACATCAGCGTCGTGCTCGCTCTGGTGCCGACCAAGGGCATTACGCTGCCGTTCATCTCCTATGGCGGAACATCGCTCTTCATCATGCTCGCTTCGATTGGAGTGCTGCTGAACATTACGCGGGAGATCGACTAAGCGCGTGCGTGTTCTGATTGCAGGAGGCGGCACAGGCGGCCATATCATGCCTGCTCTGGCAATTGCGGATGCACTGAAGCAGCAGTACCAGCCGGAGCTTCTCTTCGTAGGCACGCCGCGCGGATTGGAGTCACGCCTGGTCCCTCAGGCTGGATATCAGCTTGAGCTGATCAAAGTCGGCCAGCTGAACAATGTGAGCCTTGCCACTCGCCTGCGTACTCTGTTTGATCTTCCTGCGAGTGTCCTGCACTGCCGCAAACTGCTGAAGCAGTTTCGTCCTGACGTTGTCATCAGCGTAGGCGGATATGCCTCTGGTCCCGCGACCGTCGCGGCGATTCTTGCAGGCATTCCTACGCTCGCCGTCGAGCCGAATGCTTTTCCGGGAATGGCCAACCGGCTTGTTGGCAAGCATGTTTCAGCAGCCGCGGTGAACTTCGAGCCGGCGTTGAAATATTTCCGCAATGCTCAGGTCACAGGCATTCCTGTGCGCGCGGAGTTCTTCCGGCTTCAGCCACGGCCAGCAGATGTGCAGCTGCATCTGCTCATCTTTGGAGGAAGCCAGGGTGCGCGCGCCCTCAATCGTGCTATGCCGCAGGTGGTCGCGCCTTTGCTTGATGCGGTTCCGGGTCTCACCATCCTGCATCAGGCCGGAGCGCGCCACGCTGAGGAAACACAGACAGCTTATGCGGCCAGCGGAGCCGACCCAGCGCGCTGGCAGGTGCATGCCTTTCTCGACGATATGCCAAAGCGTTTCGAGGCTGCCGACCTCATCCTTTCGCGCAGCGGTGCCAGCACCGTCGCTGAAGAGATGGCCGCAGGCAAGCCGGCACTCTTAGTTCCATTTCCCGGAGCCGCCGATGATCACCAGCGCAAGAATGCTGAAGTGATGGTTTCAGCCGGTGCTGCGCAAATGTTGATTGAAGTGGAGATGACTCCAGCAAGGCTGCTTGAAAAGCTGACGGCGGTGCTTAAAGATCGAGAACTACTAAGGCAGATGAGCGAGAATGCGCGCAAGCTGGCGCATCCCGATGCGGCTCATCATATTGCAGCTATGGTCGCGGACTTGGCGCACCAAAAGACGCTGTCATCCTGAGTGAAGCGAAGAACCTGTTTTTTGGGGTTGCAAGAAAATTTCGAGCGGCAACCACAGCAGGAAGCAGATCCTTCGACTACGCGCCTCTGGCACTTCGCTCAGGATGACAACCTCTTACTTTGGCAATGACAAGAAAGAATACTGCCGCTAAGCCGGAATGTTCTTCTTCCTGCGGCTCAGGACAAATTCGTTGTCGTGCTTGCGGCGGGTGGAAGTAGCGCGGTCAATCTTGCGCCAGAAGGCCCAGAAGTAGTCAATCGCGGAGATGGTGGAAACTGCCACCATGAAGTAGACGGCGGTGATGGCCACAGATCGCACCGGCATGATGAACCAGCCAAAATGCCATTCATCCCAGCGATGGGCGAGAGTGATCGCGACAACGGACACAATCTGAATCACTGTCTTCAGCTTGCCCAGATCGCTTGCCTCAATCGTGAAGCCCTCGGAACTGGCGATGCTGCGCAGTCCACTCACCAGGAACTCACGGCCTATTACGAGCACTGCGATCCATGGCTTCATGATGCTGGGGCAGTACTGTACCAGGCAGATAAAGGCCGCGGTAATCAGCAGCTTGTCTGCCAGCGGATCGAGCAGCATCCCGATGGTGGTGATCTGCCCGCGACGCCGCGCGAGATAGCCGTCCACACCATCCGAGATCGAAACCAGGATGAAGAAGAGCGATGTGAAGATTTCCTGCTCGCCGTGTGGTCCCTGGAGCGGGAAATGCGGCGACAGCATCCAGATAAGGAGAGGCACGCATAAAATGCGGCCCATCGTGATGGAATTGGGAAGATTCACGGCACGGCTCGGAGAAGAAGAGCGCTCTTAGTCAATTATGCACCACATGCAGCATATAAAGGCAATCCCTGTATATCCTGGCCGTCAATTACGCTCGCAAAATAAAGCGAAAACGCATATTCTCGCCAAACCACATGATGTAATTCGTGCCCCAGGCATTGTTGAACAGGTTGCAATGGACGCCTCCAGAAAGGTCAGGCTGCGAGCGCGAAAAGCTCAGCGGCGACTTTTCTCCAAAGGCAAATACCGGAGCATCCAGCGTCTCCAGCTGAAAAACATGGCTGCTGTCCTTGCAGGAAACTCCGGAAGAGACAGCGTGCATGTGGCGATTGCCTGCCGCCACCACATCGAATGGAGAAATCTGCTCGCCGGCCTTGTCCATCATCCAGCTCTGATGGTCTGCATTTGCGGGATTAAAGCTTAGCCAGATTGCCTCCGGCATTCGCGTCGATGGCTTGTCAAACCAATAGAAGTTTACGTGCACGACAGGCTCGGCATCGGGCAGCAGCAGTTCCAGAAAAAGCTTTTGTGGATAGGCGGCACGTCCCGAAGCAAAGGCCTCTGTGTCCTGAATGGCAAGCTGCGCCAGTAGGCGGTGGCCCTGCGCGTCCTTGCTGGTCTGCAATTCCACGAGCGAGGGGAGCCACTCCTGGCTTTTGGCTCCAAAGCGCTCGATATTCGGCTTGCCGAAGTCCTTCTTCGCCCAGTCCGCATCGCTGATGATGTAGTTCGTAAAGAAGCGCGCGTAGTCCTGCTGTGAAAGGGTCTGGTAAGAGAACAGCGCTAACGGGCGATCCTTTGATGCCCATTCGCGCCCCGAGGCTTTACTGCGCAGCTTCCGGATGGCTCCTGTCTTCGCATCGATGCCAATGGTGAAGTGCGGCGTCTCGATGTCTTTATTTGCAGAGTGGCGCTCTCCATTCATGATCACCGGCGGCTTTGCCTCAAGCTGATGCACTGCTTCGAGCGCCTTATTCTTGAGCGGTGCGGGCAATGCTGCGATTCCATCGAACAAATCCTGGCGCTTCTCCTGCCAGCTGAACTCGACGACCTTGTAGTTTTTCGTATCGAGCATCGGGGCAAGGTCTTTGGGCGTGTAGTGGTCAAAGTCGAGCCATGTCTTCGTGTCCGTGCCCCAGGTGTGCTCCACTTCCAGGAGCAGCCTGCGCAGCAGGGCTACATCTGTCGCATCGCCTGCGTTGAACTGCTTCTGTCCAATCCAATGCTGGCGAAGCCGCGCCACTTCTCGATAGCGCGCGACTTTCAGCGGATCGCTGGGCACTCCGTAAATCCACGTGTCGCCTATTTCCTGTGTCACCACAGGGAGACTGTTGCGGTGCGGGTCGACGGCATTTGCAATCTCTGTCAGATTTGCTGCTTTGATCTCTGCTTGAGGAAATTGCTGCTTCAACCTTGCGTAGATTTTGCGAATCTCCTCCGGCGGATGAGGCCCGCTGTTGTCGCCGCGGACTTCAATGGCAATGGCAAGATCGGAGCCCGGTACACGCGCCACGCTGCCGTATTCGTGGTGATACATGACAGCCAGCGTCGCTCCGGTTGTGTCTTTCCACAGAAATAACGGAGGCAGTTCTGCGGGCGTACTCGCGCCATTTACGCCGATATCGAGAAACTTCACACCCTGCGCTGCCAGCGGAGCAATCAGTCCGCGCGTATGTCCGGGCACATCGGTCATCTTGGCTCCGGTGGTTGTCTTGCCAAAGCGCCGGTCAAGCGTCTGAGATATGCCAACCGCGCCTTCCATCATCGAGCGGTCCAGCATCTCGCTCTCCCATGTGAAGGGAAGCGCGTGCCAGGCAATATCACCCTGCGCTATGGCCTGCTCCATTTGCCTGCGGGCTTCCGGGCTGGCCTGCTCCAGATACTCGTAGAGCAGCCAGGAGCCGGTCGTCCACACATACGGTGGGCCGCCGGACTGGCGCATCTCTCCGGCAATCTGAATGGCGTGCGGAAAGTACTCATGGAAGTAGCGCTCCACCACATGCGCCTGCGTGTCGATGAAGCCGGCGTCGAAGTGGCACTTGAACATCACCAGCACGCGCTTGACCTGCGGATCGGGCGCAGACTCAGACTGAGCCCACATATTTCGCGGCGTCCACAGGAAAGTGCTGCCTGCGGCAAAAGCTGATTTGAGAAATTCGCGGCGTCGCATTGTCGGAATGGAAACGCAACCATTCTACAGCGGGCTATTTTCTTTTGCGTGAAGCTTTTTCTTCGAGTGGCGCAATATACCTTTCGAGCACTATCTTCAACTCCCGCGCGCCCGTCTCACGCTGTTTCGCATTGCCATTCAGCGCCAGGGGAAGAAGGCCCTTTACGATCTGAACCGATGTTTCGGCGATGGTCTGCACAGCGTCAGGTGAAAAATGCGGATTACGCAGCGTAACCACACGGGCAATGCGCTGCTTCAGCTGTTCATGCAGCATCTGGATGCGTTCCGCCAGCTCGCGCGAGACGACCGAACCGGTGAAAAGAGCTTCGAAGCCCGGCGCGTTCCGGCGAAAGGCGAGAAAAGGATCGACCATGCGGTCAATCAGCTCATGCAGCGGGATCGTCGCAACATCAAGATCAAATGCCTTTTCATGCGCTTCCTTGTCTCTGGATGCATACTCATTGGCCAGCGCCTCCGCCATGGCCTGCTTGTTGGGGAAGAACTGATACAGCGTTCCCGGAGACACTCCGGCCCTTGCCGCGATGGCGTTCGTCGTGGCGTTTTCGTAACCGGCTTCCTGAAAGACTTCGCCCGCTGCCTTCAGCAACTCTGCAATGCGTTTCTGTCCGCGGGCCTGACGGCGCGGTGCTTTATTAGGAGAAATTTTTTCCACGGCTCTTGACATTTACGAGTAAATGCTCGTATTTTCTAAAACACGAGTTAATGCTCGCTTTTAAGGTAAGGCGTTTAAAAGCCCGCTGTCAACCCGTAAAGGAGCATCTATGAATTCTTCGTCTCTTACCGCCTTCGTTACCGGAGCCACCGGCCTGCTCGGAAACAACCTCGTGCGCCAGCTTGCGGCGCGCGGCATTCGCGTCAAAGCGCTGGCGCGCTCCAAGGAGAAAGCAGAGAAGCTATTTGTGGGCTTGCCGGTGGAAGTGGTCACCGGAGACATGCGCAATATCGCAGGCTTCGCGCAGCATCTTCGCGGGACCGACATTCTCTTCCACGCGGCTGCCTATTTTCGCGACAACTTCAAGGGCGGACGCCACCGCAACGATCTCTACCAGACGAATGTGCTGGGCACGCGCGATCTGCTCTCGCACGCATACACGGCAGGCATCCGTCGCATCGTTCACACCAGCTCGACATCGGTTCTCGATGGCCCGGCAGGTACGCCGATCAATGAAACCATGCTCCGCTCGACGGACAATGCGGCAGACTATCCGCTGAGCAAGATTCTGTCTGATCGTGAAGTCAGCCTGTTTCTTCAGCAACACCCGGACGCCTTTGCCTGCTTTGTGCTTCCCGGGTGGATGGTGGGTCCCGGTGATGCCGGTCCAACATCTTCTGGCCAGCTCATTCTGGATTTTCTGAAGCGCAAGCTACCCGGAATTCCTCCAGGTGGATTTTCCACGGTGGACGCGCGCGATGTGGCGGAGGCCCATATCGAAGGCGCGCTTCATGGGACAAGCGGAGGACGGTACATTGCAGCCGGCCGCACCATGGAAATCGCGGAGCTCTCCACCACGCTCGAAAAGCTGACCGGTATTCCGGCGCCGAAGCGGAGAACACCGTTGCCCATGCTCTATGCGTTTGCGGCTTTGAACGAGGTATGGCACTTCATCAGCAGGCGTCCCGCACTGATCAGCGTGGCCAGTGTCAACCTCATGGCACGCTCTCGAAACATTTCGGGCTTCGATCAGAGCAGAACAGAGCGTGAACTTGGCATCCGCTTCCGTCCGCTCGAAGAAACGCTGCGCGACACCGTTGCCTGGTATCGGCAGAATGGCTGGCTCAAGGACGTAGCTATAGCTCCGGGAAAACTCTACACCGCAGGAGGCTCCATATGAGAGCCTCCAGAATCTCTGCACAGAATCTTGCTTCTGTACTATTCTGCGTCATTGCTTTTTCCACGGCTTCAGCGCAGGAAGACATTACTGCAGAAGCGAAGGCATGCCATAAGGCCGTGATGCATTCCGCGGCCGCAACCACCAATCCGTATACGTACACCTTTCCTGATGGGAAACAGCAGTTTCACAACTACCTGGACTCGGCTTTTGGCCCCCTGGCGTTTGTTCGCTCTGCTATTGGCGCGGGCATCGATCAGAGCAAGCCTGCTCCGCCTGAGTGGGATTCCGGCGCCCAGGGTTACGGAGAGCGCTACGGTTTCCGCTTTGGCATGTTTCTTGTTTCAGAGACAACGAAGTATTCCCTCGGAGCAGTAATGCGTGAAGATGTGGCTTATCACAAATGCCTCTGTACCGGTTTCTTTCCGCGGTCGGCGCATGCTTTTGTCTCGACCTTTACTGCGCGGACAAGAAGCGGAAGCACTGTTCTCTCGCTGCCGGCCATCGTTGCGCCTTACGCTGGTTCGTTTACTGCAGTGAACGCCTGGTATCCCGCGCGCTATGAGCCTATGGATGCGGCGCGCCTCGGCAGCATGTCATTCACATTCCAGGTCGGGGGGAATATGTTGCGCGAGTTCCTTCTTCGGCGCAACCACTAAGGGAGGCGCGTATGAGGCGGAACGAAGCCAATCTCATCGACAGGCGCGCCATGCTGGGACTTACTGCAACAGCGGTGGCGGGCTCGCTTGCTGCCTGTTCCAGCAAGCCTGTGAATGCATTTGCCATGCCATCGGGGCGCCAGCGTTTCTTGAATAAAGTCGTCCTCATCACTGGAGCCACCTCCGGTATTGGCCGCGCGGCAGCCCTGCAATTTGCGGCGGAAGGCGGCAAAGTTGCTTTCTGCGGGCGCCGTGAAAATCTTGGTCACGAAGTAGAGGCCGAGATCAGGTCGCATGGCGGCGAAGCGACATATATCCGTGCTGATGTGCGCAATGAGAGCGATGTAAAAACCTTTATCGACCAGGTTGTGCAGAAATATGGACGGCTCGACGTAGCCTTCAACAATGCCGGCATTACTCTTGAGAAGCCGCTGCACGAATTCACTTCGCAGGAATGGGATGATGTTGTCCACACAAACCTGCGCGGCGTCTTCCTTGCAATGAAATATGAGATTCCTTACATGCTTGCCAATGGACGAGGCAACATTGTCATTACTTCGTCTTCCAATGCGATTGCCACTACAGAAAAGCGATCTGCGTATACATCAAGCAAGCGCGGACTGGTGGGGCTGGCGCAATCAGCCGCATTGGACTATGCCCTGAAGGGCATTCGCATCAATACGCTCATTCCCGGAACGACAGACACAGAGCTGGTGCGGCGGGCTGCGCACATGGAGAAAGTTCCCGACACGATATGGGAAGCAGCCGCGGCGCAATGGGCCAAATCACACGTGCCTGGATTGGAGCGAATGGCAAAACCGGAGGAGATCGCCGCATTCGCGCTGGCGCTCGCCTCCGACGATTTCCCTTACATGACAGGGGCGCAGATGGTTATCGATGGTGGAAAGACTGCGCATGCGGGATAAAGAGAATGAGAAGGTTGATTCCGCGCTTCTTCATGCAGCGCTATATTTCGGATCGATAAATAAGCCGTCGGCCCATCCTAGAGCTGAATGCTGGATGTGCTGATTATAGAAGGCTACCGGAGTCAAACCCAGTTCCTGCAGGAACTGATAAATATTTTCAAAACGGGCCATGCCTACATATAAGTCGCAGAAATTCAACTCGACGTAAACAAGATGGATCTTGTGCGCACGAAGCATTTCTATGCTGCCGTTGAGCACCTCAAGATCATATCCCTGCGTGTCCGACTTAAGGACATTGATGTGTGTGATTCCTGCTTTCTCACAATAGCTGTCGATGGAATATACATCTACATCGCTCTGATTCACGATTTCTCCCCAGCACTCCGTGCCTGGCGGCAAGAGAGAGCTGAGGCTCGGTATGGAGTTTTCGATTAATACCTGCCGCCCGCATGCAGCGCCTAGGGCCGTCATATTGAGATGGAGATCAGGTATTCCGGAGGTTCCCGTTTTCAACTTCTCATACGTGGATGCGCTGGGTTCAAATGCATGAATGACAGGATTATGAAAGTGGTTTCGGAAACGCTGAATGGTTTGCCCAAGATTTGCGCCGACGTCGAACAAAATCGTGCTCCCATTGGAAGCTGTAAGCCGTCGCATGTCTTTGAAAGGGTCAAAACCTAGCGCATTGGGGTCTCTTCGGCGCAGGTCGTACCCGTAACGAAGCAGTGTTTCTTTAGCAAAGCTTTTCAGGCCCATGCAGACGACATTCTTCCTTTAGGATGCATCCGTTGAAAGACGCTCAGTCAGAATATATAGCAGCATACACCCTTGCATGGAGTTATAAAGAAGGGGCGGCGTTGCGCCGCCCCTGTTATGCGTAGATACCGCGCTGCTTGATTGTGAAGGCGACACGATCGATCGCCAGCATATAGGCAGCGATGCGGTTGTTTACTCCATGTGCTTCCGAGTAGCGCACCACGTCATCAAAGCTTGTCGCCAGAATGCCTTCAAGCTGCTCGTTTACGAACGCTTCCTTCCAGAAATAGCCCTGGCGATCCTGCACCCATTCAAAATAGGAGGCAGTGACGCCGCCCGAGTTCGCCAGAATGTCCGGAACGATGAAGACCTTCTTGTCGGCAAGGATTTCGTCGGCAACTGCGGTCGTTGGGCCATTCGCGCCTTCGCAGATGACGCGCGCCTTGATGTGCTCTGCGTTGCGGCTGGTGATGACGTTCTCTGTTGCCGCCGGGATCAGGATCTCGCAGTCCGTGGTCAGCAGTTCGAGTGAATCGAATGCCTCAGCGCCTTTGAACCCGAGCACGGTTCCGTTGCGCTGCTTATATTCGAGCAGTGAGCAGATATCGATGCCGTTGGGGTTATAGAGTCCGCCATCGTACTCCGCGATGCCGATGATGTTATAGCCCTTCTCGCGCAGCAGGTTTGCCGAGTTCGAACCAACGTTGCCGAAGCCCTGAATAATCACGCGGCAGCCATCGACGGGGATGTTGAGGTATTTGAGCGCCTCGTCACACATCACAGCAATGCCGCGGCCCGTTGCTTCACGGCGTCCGCGCGATCCGCCGATGTTCACCGGCTTGCCTGTGACCACGCTGGTCACTGTCTGGCGCTGATGCATGGAGTAGGTGTCCATGATCCACGCCATCGTCTGCTCGTTGGTGTTCATGTCCGGAGCAGGGACATCTTTTTCCGGTCCGATGAATTCGATAATCTCAGCGGTGTAGCGGCGGGTCATGCGCTCCAGTTCGCCAATGGACATCTTCCTGGGATCGCAGATGACTCCACCCTTCGCGCCGCCGAAGGGAATATTTACTACAGCGCACTTCCATGTCATCCAGCTTGCCAGCGCGCGCACTTCATCCAGAGAGACGTCAGGCGCATAGCGGATACCGCCCTTGCCCGGCCCGCGCGCCTGCGAGTGCAGCACACGGAAGCCGGTAAACATCTCAATCCGGCCATCGTCCATGTTGACGGGGAAATGCACGATGATCTCGCGCGAGGGATGCCGCAGAACACGCCATAAACCTTCATCCAAATTCAACTTGCGTGCTGCAAAGTCAAATCGAGCAGCTTGAGCTTCCCAGGGGTTGATCTCCTGCTCAAGCGTAATGGTAGCCATACAAGAATTATCTCTAACTTTCAGACCGATTGTGCGCTACGCTCATGAACGTGTCGCAAAAACAAACGCTCCGGGACGGTCACTTCCGGCACGTCCGTAACCCATCGTTTGACCTGCCACCATAGAGAAAAGTCAGCATCAGGCCAAACTGATCGAGTATAGGCCACGGGTCATACGTCCTGCAACCAGTATCTATTGCAATCGCTGCAACCCCTGTGCTCATAATCAAATAAAGGAATCCATATATTTGTTGAAACAGAGAAGTGAGACAAAAGTTCCAAATATACTGGAACCAGATGCCACAGCAAGAAACATCTCTTCCCATCCGCGCCGAATTCATGAAGCTGGCCCGCACGCATACGCTGGTGCCGCTTTATCGCACGCTTACTGCCGATCTGGAAACGCCCGTGACTGCTTTCCTCCGCCTCGCCGCAGACGGATCGGAGTGCTTCCTGCTCGAGTCGGTTGAACAGGGTGAGAAGATCGGTCGGTACACCTTCATCGGCATCCGGCCATTCCGCAAGATTGTGTCGCATGGCCGGTCGATCGAGATCACGGAGAATGGCAAACTCCGCCGCGTCGAAGGCAACATCTTTGCGTTGTGGAAGGAATTTCTGAGCAGCCACAAGCCTGCGCGTGTTGCCGGATTGCCACCATTTACTGCAGGCTCTGTAGGTTTCTTTGCTTATGATGTTGCGCGCCAGATCGAGCGCCTGCCTGAAGAGACAAAAGACGATCTGGGATTGCCCGATGCCTGTCTCATGTTCTTTCATGAGGTGCTGGCCTTCGATCACGTCCGCAAAGAGATGCTGCTGATTGTCACCACCGACGTGACCGGGCAGAAGCCCGACCGCGCGTATGCGGACGCGATCAGGCGTCTCGACCGCCTTGAAAAACGTCTGGCTGGGCCTCTGCCGCGCATCTCGAAGAAGAAAATCAGCGGCAAGCTCAAGCTTGAATCGCGTTCGCGCAAAAAAGACTTTCTCAGAGCCGTTGAAACAGCCAAGGAATACATTGCTGCTGGCGATGTCTTTCAAGTGGTGCTCTCACAGCGTTTCGATGTGGAAACCGGAGTCGATCCCTTTTCTGTCTACCGCGCGCTGCGAATCGTCAATCCATCGCCGTATCTTTATTTCCTGCGCCTGAACCTGAAGAAGGGAGGCGACACTTATGTCGCAGGCTCGTCGCCGGAATTACTGGTGCGCGTGAACCAGGGCCGCATCCAGTACCGGCCTATAGCCGGAACGCGCCCGCGCGGACAGAACGAAGAAGACGACCGCAGCATCGCGCAGGAGATGCTGAACGACGAAAAAGAACGCGCTGAACACGTGATGCTGGTTGACCTGGGACGCAACGACGTAGGCCGCGTGAGCGAATATGGCTCGGTCGAAGTAAAAGAGCTGATGTCCGTCGAGCGCTACTCGCACGTCATGCACATCGTCAGCGGAATCGAAGGCAAGCTGCGCCCTGAGCTCCACGCCGTCGACGCCTTCCGTGCCTGTTTCCCTGCGGGGACATTGAGCGGCGCTCCAAAAGTCCGCGCCATGGAAATCATCGAAGAGCTGGAGCCGACGCGCCGCGGAATTTACGGCGGCAGCGTGCTCTATGCTGACTACTCCGGCAATCTCGATTCCTGCATCGCCATCCGCACGATGCTCCAGCAGGGAAAGAAAGCCCACATCCAGGCCGGCGCGGGAATCGTAGCCGACTCGGTTCCTGAAAAAGAATTCGAAGAGTCGGTCAACAAGGCGCGCGCTGTGGTGAAAGCTATCGAACGCGCCAGAGGCTAGCACAAAACCGGCTGTAGAGTTACTGAGCGCCTGGCCTAAAGAACAGCGACTTTACTTCGGTCTTCCAATCCTGATCATTCGCCACGGTCTGGATGTATTCAGTGTTTGTTCATTCAGATTTTCAAAAGACCGAAACATTACACAAAATTCATCCAACAAGCCCCTGATCCCTGCTCGTATGAAAGCAGAGGATCAAGCATGGCCACTGCACCCACGGTTGAAGAAAAGCCAGCCCACCCGCTAAGCCGCAGTGCGCAAGGCGATTCCTTCAACACGATCACGCTCCTCTTCATGATCGTCTTCCACGCCGGAGCCATCGCGGCGCTCTTCTTCTTTAGCTGGAAAGCCGCAGCCATTGCAGCGGGCCTCTACTTCGTCGGCATCAACCTGGGAATCTGCCTCGGCTATCACCGCCTGCTGACGCATCGTGGATACGAGGTCCCTCGCCTTCTAAAATATTTTTTGGTCACCTGCGGAACACTCACCCTCGAAGGCGGCCCGCTTTATTGGGTGGTTAACCACCGTGTTCATCACCAGCTCACCGACCGCCACGGAGATCCGCACACGCCCCGCGAAGGCGGCTGGTGGGCGCATGCCGGATGGGTTATCTATGGCAAGGGCCTGAGTGCGCAGCCCGAACTGATCCGCAAATACGCGCCCGACATTCTAAGCGACCGGTTTCTCATGCTGCTCAGCGAATACCACTGGGTGCCGCTTGTGATCCTCGCCGTTATTCTTTTCGCCGCCGGCGGCTGGCCGTTCGTGCTCTGGGGAATTTTCTTCCGCGTCACGCTGAGCCTGCATGCCACGTGGCTCGTCAACTCAGCCACTCACATTTGGGGGTCGAGACGCTTTTCGACACGCGACGACTCTCGCAACCTCTGGTGGGTTGCGCTCTTAACCGGCGGCGAAGGATGGCACAACAACCACCACGCCTATCCCGTCTCCGCCCGCCACGGCCTCGCCTGGTATGAATACGACCTCAACTACTACTGCATCTGGATCATGGGGAAATTCGGCCTCGCCAAACGAATCCACACCGCGTCGCTACCCCATCACCGCGGAGTCAAACTCCCCGGCGAATAATCCCCCTTCGAGTTTCCGGGTCCGCCCACAAACTGCAGCGTAGGCACGCGGTCACTCACATCCGGAAGCGCGGGAAAGACTGCATGCGGCTCTGCCTGATACCAGTATGCGACTGAGGAAAAAGTATCGGAGCGGTGATTGGCATGGCCATGCTCGATCGTCGCCTTGAATGACTTGGTGAAGGGAATCGGCGAGTCCAGATGAAAGCGGTACACGCTCCAGCGGCTTCCGGCAATTTCTTTCCCCACCAACGGAGCGCCATTCAGCGGCAGGCTGTATCCCGAGCCTCCAAAATCCCACGCGCCCAGGAAGTAGTCTTCCGATCCAGTGCCGATAAATGTGGGCGTGGTGTTGTCATCGATGAAGAACATGTCATCGCCTTCGCCCCACCATCCGTCCTGATTCTGCAGAATCGACATGGTCACGCCGACGAACTGTCCGTGCCCTTGTGCCTCCATCCAGATGTAATTGTCCTTGCCATCCGGATTGCGGCGGTAATTCACAATCGGGTCGCCGTTCTCATACCACTGTCCCGTCCAGCCATGATTGGGCTGCGCCTGCCTGTACTGCGCGTGAAAGTAAAGCGTGTCTTTGGGGATCGGATGCGAGTAGGTGCGATAGTCAATGTTCCAGTAAAGGCTGCCGAGGGATTCCTTGCCCTCATTTGTAACAGTGATGCGTGCGTGGTGCGCAAAGGGCATGGGGAAGTAGCTGTTCATGGCGCGGTCGTGTGAGACCATCAGCGCCGCCGACTGCCAGGCTATGATGTCGCCCGTGCCCTCTCCGAAAAAATCTCCGATCGGCGTCTCCACGCTTGGCGACTCCTCTCCATCCCAATACATGCGCAGCACAACGCGTTTCAGGAAGAAGGGCTCGCGGTCGGCCAGGGTAAACCAGATGTGCGAGATCATTCCCGGCCCATCGGTATCGAGGATGGTCAGCGTTTGTCCCGGCGTTACCGTGCGATAGTCGGCGTTGGCGCCAGTCGATTCACGGCTCGACGAGCGATGCAATGTGTATGTCTGCGGCTGCGTTGGGTCGGGCATCCATGAAGGAAGCTGGCAGAAAGCAATGGGTGTTGTCAGAGATACAAGAAGAGCGAGTATAGTAAAGCGCATTCTCAAGGGGTCCTTTAGAAATCGGCCCATAGTATCACCGGAGATGGAAGCGTTTCCACACTATGCCTGACCGATGCGAATCAAGAGCGTTACGCATCTAATAGTCAGGCTGAAAGAAGGAGCCTCAACATGCCTGTCATCCGCGCCTGTAACCATTGCGGCCAGAAGAACCGCATACCCGCAACTCATCTTGCCGATACCGGCCGCTGCGGCGCATGCAAGAATGCATTGCCGCCTATCAATGAACCCGTGGCTGCGGATGAGGCGCTCTTCGATGAAGTGCTCGAGAATGCCCCCGTTCCTGTGCTGGTTGATTTCTGGGCGGACTGGTGTGGCCCGTGCCGCATGGCAGCGCCCGAGGTTGCGCGCACGGCAGCCAATCTTGCCGGACAGGCCATCGTCCTCAAAGTGGATTCCGACAAGCATCACCAGCTGGCGGCGCGCTACCATGTCCGAGGCATTCCCAATTTCCTTATTCTCTTTGGGGGAAAGCTGGTGCATCAGCAGGCGGGCGTCGTCGGACACGAGCAGATGGAAGCATGGCTCCGTGCCGCAGTCTCAGGTGTGGGCGTCTCGTCCTGATCTGGAGGATTGCACCACGGTCTCATCGCGTTTGGCTCTTGCGCCGGGAATGGCCCATACCACTGTAACCAGCCCGGTAATTGCCAGTGAAAGCCATGGTTTGTAGAAGGCAACTGCAATCGAGATGAGATAGATGAGGATGCTGACCGTGTGTCTCCATAACTCTGATTCGTCCGCGTCTCCTAGCGATCCGGCATATTGCTGCCGGCGCATCACGCAGCGTCGCAGAACAAAGAATGCTGCGCCAGCCAGCAGCATCGTCAGGTCATACAGCAGAGTGGCAAATGAGTTGAAGTCCTTCTCATCCAGATAATCCACAAAATAAGGAATGAGCGAGAGCATGAAGAGAAAGCCCAGGTTTGCCCAGAGGCAGCGAACGTCAACTGTCTCCGTCCTGCGAACAAGCTCGTGATGATTGATCCAGTAAATGCCGACGATCAGGAAACTGAGCGCATAAATTCCCAGGCGCGGCGCGACCGACCACAGCCCAGCTAATCCATCTTCGTGCGGTACGTGCAGTTCCAGCACCATGATGGTGATGATGACGGCGATGACGCCATCAGAGAAGGCCTCCAGACGCGTCGAGCTCATCTGCGTGTTGAAATCAGGCATGGCCGGGTACTCAATCTATCATGTTTAGCACAATAGACATACACCTGATAGGTGCTTGAATAGTTTCATCAGCTTATCGATGAGGTCAGTCGCCGTGCGATATCGCAGCCTTGTCGTATCAGATCAGGAAGGCCGACGCCGTAATACGCATTGCCGACGAGATGCAGACCGGGCAAGGCCTGCACGCGGTCTGCAAGCTGCTTCATGCGCGTAAGATGTCCAACCGCATACTGCGGTAGCGAGCGCGGCCAACGGCGGACAATTGTGAAAGAAGGCTCCGGCAAATGTCCAAGGAGGACGGAGAGCTGCTGGTGTGCGAGCGCAATCACTTCATCATCGGAAGAGTCGAGCAGTCGCGGAGCATCTTCGCCTCCGAAGAAAGCCCGCAGCAGGACAGCTCCATCCGGCGCGCGGTGCAAAAATTTCTGATTGACAAAGGTGCAGGCCAGCAGTTGCGGTGCATCATGATTGGCCTTCGTCTGCGGAGCGAGAAACCCGAATCCGCGCGGAATACGCATTGAGCCAGCACGTTCCGCGGCGAAGGCCATAGCAATCACGATTGCTGATGATGCATCCATCGCCAACAGATCATCGAGAGAGGGAAGCAGCGCTCGCGTCGCGTCCGCCGGAGTCGCAACTACGACTGCATCGAAGGTCTCGTTACTGGAAGCGCTGGAAATCCGCCAGCGTGCGCCGTCGCGCGAAAGGGAAGTGACCGCTTCGCCGAACCGTAAAGAAGAAGCAGGCAGAGCAGCGGCCATGCGGTCGATCAGTGTCTGCAGTCCGGATTTTAGCGAAGTGAAGAGTGAAGCACTCTCCACTTCGCGTACATTGTTTTGCAGTCCGAGAATCAGCGATCCGTGCTCGCGCTCCATCTTCACGAATGCGGGCATCACCGCGCGCACGCTGAGCTGGTCGATACTGCCGCCAAAGACGCCGGCCAGCAGGGGAGCAGCAATCGTATCCGTAGCCTCGTCGCCAAAATGCCGCCGCACAAAGCTGGCAACCGATTCATCCGCGTCCTCAGCCAGCGCTGAGTCTTTCAACTCACCAGCACGCTTCGGCTCGCGCAGATAGGCCAGCCGCGCCTGCCAGCTGAACAGCGGGGAACTTAGCAGTGGCTCCCATTTCGTCGGGACCATCATGCGCATGCCGTCGGGCATGGCGATCAGTTGCCTGCCTTGCGCGATGTATGTCCGCCGCCAGCGGTCATTCGAGGAAATGATTTCGTCTTCCAGGCCAAGCTCGACGGCAAGCTCGCGCGCCCATGGTTTTTCCGTTACCCACGAGTCGGGCCCGCACTCCACGACGAAGCCATCGCGGCGCATTGTTTCCACAATGCCGCCCAGCCGATGCGAAGCCTCGTAGAGCACGAATTCTTTGCCCGCGCGCGCCAGTTCATACGCGGCAGCAACGCCGGCGATGCCTCCGCCGATGACAGCGATTTTCATGATGCAGCAAGCCGCGCAAGCCCGCGCTGCGCAATGTCCGCAAGCGCCGCGATGAGCACCGGTGAGCTGTTGAGCGATTGCGGGCGCTCGACGCGCATGCCAAGGTTCTTGCCGAACTCGCGGAAGGCGATGTCGATGTCGTAGAGAATCTCAATATGGTCGCAGAGAAAACCGACCGGCTGAATCACGACCGCCTTGTGTCCTTCCTCATGAAGCGCCGTCAGCGTCTCTTCGACCGTAGGCCCAATCCACGGGCCGCCGGACATGCCCTGGCTCTGAAATGCGAAGCGCCAGTCTTTCAGGTCCGGAATACAGTCAGCAACGGACTTAGCTGTGAGCTTTGCCTCGTCTGCATAGGGATCGGCAGGCTGCCCTGGCTGCGCCTCGATGGTGCGCTGCGGCACACTGTGCGCTGTGAACAGTACGGGCACAGGCGAGCCGATATCGTTCGAGACGCTGTGCCATAGCGGACGCAGCCGCTCCGTAAAAGCTTCCACGAGCAGCGGATGATCAGCCCATCCTTCGACGAAGTCGATCTTCAGGCGGTCGCCAGCAGCTTTCAACACTGCATTTTTATAGAGACCGACGCTGGTTCGCGAATTTTGCGGCGCAAGACAGATCACTACGGCCGAAGTAATGCCGTCATCGAGCATCTGTTTCACCACGTCGGCAATGTAGGGCTTCCAGTTGCGCATAGCTACGTACACTGGAGCGTCCATCTCATTGCCCAGCAGTTTCCCTTGCTCCAGTGTCAGCCGCGTGAGCGGGCTCGAGCCAATCAGCGAGTACCGATGTCGAATCTCTTCGATGACAGATTCAGGCATCGGCCGCCCGCCCGTGACATTACGCAGATATTCGGAAATCTCGTCGAGTGAATCCGGAGTGCCGTGCGCCAGCAGCAGAACAGCCGCGCCCTCAGCCATGCTTCACCTCTTCCGACAACTCGCGCACGAAGCGCACTACGTGTTGCACATTTTCTACCGGGGTGCCCGGCACAATTCCATGTCCAAGATTGAAGATGTGTCCCGGCCTGCCGCCTGCCTGGTCGAGAATCTGCTTCACGCGCTTGCGGATCAGCTCCGGCTCGGCAAAGAGCGTAATCGGGTCGAGATTCCCCTGCACCGCACATCCATAATCAAGCGTGCGCCACGCATCGCCCAGCGGAGTGCGCCAGTCAAGGCCCAGCACATCGGCTCCGGTCTCGCGCATCGACGGCAGCAGACTTGCTGTTTCCACGCCGAAGTAAATTACCGGGACTCCCATCGCTTGTACTTCGCGCACCAGCGTTTTGGTATGCGGCAGGACGAAGTCGCGGTAGTCTTCGACGCTCAACACGCCCGCCCAGCTGTCGAAAATCTGGATGACGTCGACCCCGGCCTCCACCTGCTGGCGCGCATATTCGCTGAGGACTGTAATCAGCTTGTCCATCAGCGCGCGCCATGTGTCTGGCTGGCGATACATCATCGTCTTCGCCGCGATGTAGTTGCGTGAGCTGCCGCCTTCGATCATGTAGCTCGCCAGCGTGAAGGGCGCTCCGCAGAAGCCGATGATGCCGATGCGCTCCTTAAAATGCGCGACGACTTTTTCGATGGCTTCCGCTACATATCCCAGTTGAGATGTGCGGTCGGTGCACAGCCGCGCCACGTCTTCTGCTGTGCGCAGCGGAGTATGCACAACCGGCCCTTCGCCTGCCTGGAATTCAAAATCAAGCCCCATCGGCTCGAGTGGAAGCAGCAGATCGGCAAAGATAATCGCCGCGTCTACGTCGAGCTTTTCTGCTGCCGTAATGGTGACTTCCGATGCGAGCTTCGGGTCCTTGCAGATTTCGAGCAGGGAATGATGCTTGCGCACTGCCTGGTATTCCGGCATATAGCGCCCCGCCTGCCGCAGAAACCAGACAGGAGTCCGGTCGACGGGACGGCGCAGACAGGCGCGCACAAAACGCGTGCCGGAGGTCAGGGAATCCGGCTCAATCTGTGCATGAGGAGTGTTTTCGTGCATTTGAGGGATCACTCTAGAGGGTAGCATCCCTACACAGATTTCTGTCTAATGCGCCTGCTTTTCATACTGCGCAAAGATGAAGTTATCCGTCATGCCGGCAATGTAGTCGGCAACAACACGCGGCGCGCCTTCTTCCGCAGCGCGCGATGCATAACTGTGAGGAAGCAGCGAAGGATCAGAGGTCCATGCATCAAACAGTTCGCGAATAATGTGCTCAGCTTCCTCGTGGTCGCGCACCAGTTTTTCGCTGTTGTAGAGATTGGCGTAGAGAAACCGCTTTGCCTCCAGCCGCAGTGCTTCCATTTCCGGAGAAAAGCTAGCCAGCCGCTTCGGAGCATTGCGGATGCCTTCGAGCGTCGTAATTCCGGTGGCAGAAACCAGGCGGGAAGTCTCCGCGATCAGGTCTCCGACGAGTGCATTGAGCACGCGCTTCAGTGCCTCATTGAAAACCAGCTTTTTTTCTGCTTTCGGATAAGTCTCCTGCATTGGCACGAAGAAACGCTCGAAGAGCTGCACATGACCGCGAATGTCTTCGAGGTTGAGAATCTCCGCTTCCATGCCGTCATCGAGATCGGCGGTAAGGTACGCAATCTCATCTACAAGATCGATCAGCTGCGCTTCAAGCGGCGGACGCTTGTCGAGAAAATATGCGGCCAGCTCCGGATGTTCTGCTGCGCTGTAATCACGCGAATGCTTGATGATGCCTTCGCGCACGGCGAGAGTCAGGTTCAGTCCGCGAAAGGCGGCATAGCGCAGCTCAAAGTGCTCCACGATGCGCAGCGCGTGCAGGTTGTGGTCGAAGCTGAGTCCGTGGCGGCGCAGCGCTTCATCCAAAGCGCGCTCGCCTGCATGTCCAAAGGGCGGATGGCCGATGTCATGCACCAGCGCCAGCGCTTCCGTCAGGTCTTCATTCAGGCCGAGCGTCTTGGCAACGGTCCGCGCAATCTGCGCTACTTCCATCGTGTGCGTCAGCCGGCTGCGGAAGTGGTCGGAGTAGCGATGAGTGAATACCTGCGTCTTGCCGGCAAGCCGGCGAAAGGCGCGGGCGTGGATGATGCGGCTCCGGTCGCGTTCGAAAGGCGAGCGGTAGGGATGCGTTTCTTCTGGAAAGATGCGCGCCGCAAGCGGATCGCCTGCGGCGTCAGAAACAGCGCAGCCTGCTGGAAGTCGCATGGCCGCTATTGATGACTGGGCAGCGCGCTTGATGATTCCTTTGCCAGACGGACACGGGCGTTGTCCAGCTTCTTCTGCACCTTGTTCACGTCACCGGGGTCGGCATCAGCAACGGGCGAGTGCGAATAGTTATTCAGCGACTGCTCCCACTGCGCCGCGGCCAGTTTCAGGCGGTTGGTCTTCTCGTAGAGCTCGCCCAGGTGGTCATGCACCGTCGGGTCGCTCGTGTTCCGCGCGAGCGCCTTGGTCAGGTTTTCTTCAGCGAGCGTGTATTGCCCCAGCTTGAAATAGGCCCAGCCCAGCGAGTCGAGATAAGCATACTGCTGCGGATCAAGCTGCACTGCTTTCTTGATCATCCCCAGCGCCTCATTCAGCTTGACGCCGCGGTCAGCCAGCATGTAGCCCAGATAGTTGAGCGTGACTGCCGAGTTTGGGTCAATATCCAGCACCTTGCGGAAATATGTCTCCGCCTGGTCAAAATGCTTCTGCCGCTCCTCAAGCTCGCCGCGCGCAAACAGGATATTCGCCTTGTCGTCCTGCTTGGGTGAAAGCGCATCGGCCTTGTCGAGGACTTCATCGGCATCCTTCCAGCGCTTCAGGCGAATGTAGATCTCCGAGAGACGCAGCAGCACGGAGCGGTCATCCGGCGAGCCTTTCAGCTGTGCCTTTGCCAGAGCGATACCTTCGTCCGCTTTTCCGGTGTCGGCCAACTGTGCGGCAAGGGTCATGTTGGCTTCGCGGTTTGCGTCCTTATCCTTGGCTGTCCTGGCTACGGCTTCGCGCGCCGCGGCTGTGGCCTTTTCATACTGGTGCGCATCGCGATAGGCATCCACGATGTTTGCATATCCGCGCAGGATGTAATCACCGCCGAGGTCGGCTTCTTTCTGGTAGGTAGCGACTGCCAGATCGGTCTTGCCCTGCTCGCGATAGACATTGGCCAGGCGGTCAAGGAAGATCGAGCGGTTGTTCTTTTCGCCGTCCGTGTATTGCCCGGTCACATGCTCAGAGTCGGCGACCATCTTGGTCAGGACCTGCACAGACTGGTCATACTGACCCAGCGCGTCGTAGTTCAGCGATTCCTCAAAACTGATTTCCAGCAGATCGGAAGCCAGCTCTTTGGCCTTCTTCAGCGACGCAAGCGCATCCTCATACTTCCCCTGGCGGCGCTCGATCTTGGCAATGCTCAGCAGCGACTGCGCATCGCTCGGGTCGCCGGCGGAGACATCCTTGAACGACTTGAGAGCGGCCTCTTCCTGGCCGTCATTCAACTGCGCCTGCGCCAGCGCGCGCTCAATGTCCAGGTTTTCCGGATCGAGGTCGAAAGCCTTCTGGTAAGAGGCCAGCGCGTTCTTGTTGTCCTTGATCTGGTCGTAGGTCTGGCCGAGCGCATACAGTGTTTTAGGTGTCTGATCGTCCGGCGGCAGAGCGTTCAACACCTGGATGGCCCGCTGGAAATCTCCCTGCTCGCCGTAGAGGCCGGCGATATTCAGCACTACGTCTTCTGAATCCGGATCGATCTTCTGCGCCGCCCGGAACTGCTCCTCAGCGTGGGCGGAATCATGATTCAGCGTGTAGAGGCGGCCCAGGAAGAGCCGGTTCTCCGTGCTATCCGGTTCGAGCCTTACGATCTCCTTGTACTCGTCAATAGCGAGCTTCAGCATCTGCTCCGAGGGCCCGCCGTTCTGCATGTTGCCCAGCGAGCGCAGGTAGATGCGTCCCAGCAGTTTGTGCGCTTCGAGGTTGTTGGGATTCTTCTGGATCTGGGCCTGCGCGGCGGAAATCGCATCGCGCACGCGCCCGGTCTGGAAATAAAGCTCCGCCAGATGCGCATTCAGGTAAGGCGATTCGGAATCGGCATTGAGCGCGAGCTTGTATTCTTCAATCGCGCGCGTCGCGTATTCCGGACGGCCGTAGGTCGTGGCCATTTCCTCATACATGTGCGCGAGGGAATAGTGATAGTAGGCGCTGGCGCGATCGGGTTTCTGCGCGGTATCCGTGGGGGCGGGGGCGGCAGGCTTGTCGGTTTTCGTCTGCGGCGGGGGCGCGCTTTGCGCGTAAGTTCCAGGGCAGTAGAAACCGGCCAGAGCCAGCGTAGCAACAGTGAGAAGGCTGTCGCGCAATACAAAACGGGCCTTACTATTTGTCTTCAAGGAGGAACCCCTGCCAGAATCTTCGGCCTGAATCAGTTGGATGCTGCCAATTTCTGAATTCCGGCAGCTCCTCGTACATAAAGACGATTGTAAACCGGAAAGGGCTCCAAAAACAGGGCTCAGCGCACAGCGCTCAGGGTACAGGGGTTTAGGGAAACAGGGCTCAGGGCTCGATTTGGTTGTGGTTTGGGTTGCGTGCTTTTCACTCGTCGCGGAGGGTCCAAGAAACTACTCCAGGTTAGCTTTCACCCCACCACGCGAAAACCGCGCGTGTCGGGGACCCCGATTCGCGAACCTGGGGCACCCGTTTTTGTGGCTATCGACGCGAAAAGCAGGTCCTTCGCTCTGCTCAGGATGACAACTGGTTTTTCTGTGCGCTGAACGCTGAGCCCTGTAAATCAGTGCCGGAAGTGCCGTATCCCCGTAAACACCATGGCGACGCCCAGCTTATTGGCTGCTGCAATCACCTTGTCGTCATTCACTGACCCACCCGGCTGGATTACCGCCGTAGCTCCTGCTCCCACAACAGTTTCGAGCCCATCGGGGAACGGAAAGAAAGCATCGGAAGCGGCGACACAGCCCTCAAGCGGCAAGACCGCTTTCATCGCGCCAAACTTCGCCGAATCCACGCGGCTCATCTGTCCTGCGCCCACGCTGATGGTCTGCCCGTTGCGTGCATAGACAATCGCATTTGATTTGACATGTTTGCACACGCGCCAGGCAAAGAGCAGGGCGGCCAACTCGTCTTTGCTTGGCTGGCGTTCGGTCACTGTTTTCAGCTCGGATGCCGTAATGCGCCCGCGGTCGGCATCCTGCAGCAGCAGTCCACCGGAAACCTGCTTGATGACCCGCAGCGTCTCGGCCGGCTTTACTTCCACCAGGCGCAGGTTCTTTTTCACGGCAAAACGCGCGAGCGCAGCTTCAGAAAATTTCGGAGCGGCGATCGCCTCGACAAAGAGCTTTGCAATTTCCTCGGCTGCGGCCTCGTCCACTTCACGGTTGATGCCGATCACTCCGCCAAATGCCGATATCGGATCCGCGGCCAGCGCCTTCTGATATGCCTCAAGGATGGTCGTGCCAGTTGCCGCACCGCTGGGATTCGTGTGCTTGATAATCGCAACTCCCGGCTCATCGAACTCCTGCACCAGTTCCCAGCAGGCGTCCAGGTCGACCAGATTGTTGTAGCTCAGCTCTTTGCCCTGAAGCTGCTTGCCACCGGCAATTCCCGCATGTGAGCCATCGACATACAGCGCAGCTCTCTGGTGGGGATTCTCGCCATAGCGCAGGCTTGTCGCCAGCGGGTAGTTGATCCGCAGCGCCTCGGGAAACGCCGCTGTTGCCTGATCGGAAACAAGATCAGCAAACTGCACCGGAGATTCCGCCGGTTCGGGCGTAGCAATCTGTTCGAGCGTGTTAGCGATAGCCGTGTCATACGCTGCCGTTACGGCGAAGGCCTTCTTCGCCAGTTTCCAGCGCGTCTCGCGCTCCAGTGCGCCCTGGTTTTGGTCGAGTTCTTCGGCGAGCGCCGCATAGTCTGCAGAAGAGGTGACAATCGCCACATCTTCAAAGTTCTTGGCCGCCGACCGCACCATCGAAGGCCCACCGATATCGATGTTTTCGATCACCTCGGCAAAGGTCGCGCCTGCGCGCGCGGCCGTCTTCTCAAAGGCGTAGAGATTTACCACCACCATATCGATCGGCTCGATGCCGTGTTCTTTCACCGCTGCCACATGCTGCGCATTTTTGCGGATGTGGAGGATGCCGCCATGCACCTTGGGGTGCAGCGTTTTCACACGGCCGTCGAGCATTTCGGGAAAGCCCGTCAACTCAGAAATATCGCGCACCGTGAGTCCAGACTCGCGCAGCGCGCGCGCCGTGCCGCCCGTGGAAACCAGTTCCACATTATGCTTCACCAGACTACGCGCAAACTCAACCAGTCCACTTTTATCCGTGACGCTCAACAACGCGCGCTGCACCTGCTTTTTGCCGCTCAAACCAATGCTCCTTGAAATGAAAAGGGTGAAAGTCGATTGTATGTAGAGGACTCTGGCTTGTCATGTTGTGATGCTTGTCCGAAACTTCTATTAGGCGTTGGCCATACTTCAACACGCCTTTCTACGCAAACATTCAATCAAGACGTACTGTGAAGCTCCGGGCAGTTTGTATTCCAGAACGGTTGATTCGAAATCTCGATTGTGTTATATATTTATATAATAAATGGGGTTTTATGCACACAACGAATCTGCGTAAAGTCGGTGGGTCTGTCATGCTTGCTGTACCGCCAGCAATCCTTGACTTACTGCATCTTGAAGCCGGAGACACAGTAGGTCTGGCGGTAGATGGCGAGCATCTGATTGTCGATCCCAAGGTAAAGCCTCGATACACACTGGCAGAGCTGCTGAAGGCTTCGGATTATTCGCAACCGCAAACACCTGAGGAGCGCGAATGGATAGATGCGCCATCGACAGGTGGTGAGTTGCTATGAGGCGCGGCGACATTTACATGGTGTCGCTCGATCTCACGCACGGTCACGAACAACGCGGTCAGCGGCCAGTTGTCGTCATCTCTCCAACCCAATTTAATCAGACAACCAAACTTCCTGTAGTACTGCCTGTCACCAGCGGTGGAGAGTTTGCCCGGCGCATCGGTTTCGCAGTCCCGCTCAGCGGCATTCGTACAACCGGAGTTGTGCGCTGTGATCAGCCCCGTGTGCTCGACATAAGTGCCCGAGGCGGCAGAAAAGTGGATGCATTACCCTCCGAGATTCTTGACGAAGTGCTGGCCAGAACCATCACCCTCTTTCAGTAGTTCTGACATTCAAGCAGAGACAGCCCGAAGTGGGGTAAGGTTAAATCAGGGAGAACTTCTGCTGCCGGGGAACTGCGCGTTTCGTAAACAGATCTATGAGTACATGGCCAACCAACGGAGATCATCGCGCCACCCACGCAGAGCCTGAGATCCTGCCTCCGGAGAACAGCGAAGAAGCACAGCAGCAGGAACCGCAGCGGGAATACTACTACCATCCGCCTGAGCCTGAGCAGCCTCCCATGCCTCCGCCGCGGAGACGCTCGCGCTGGGCCTACGCTCCGGCAACATATTTTCTTGTCGCCATCAACTGCCTGGTTTTTCTTGGAATGGTATTCAGCGGCATCTCTGTTGCCCAGCCGAAGGCGGAGCAGCTTCTTGTCTGGGGCGCCAACTATGGGCCTTATGTTCTGGTTCTCGGTGAATGGTGGCGCCTGCTCACGGCGATCTTCGTACACGTCGGTATCCTGCACCTGGCCACCAATATGTGGTGCCTGTGGAACCTCGGCCTGCTTGGCGAGCCTCTGATGGGCCCCTTCGGAATGATCGCCGCCTATGTGCTTACCGGAATCGGCGGCAATCTCCTCAGCACTGCAGTCCACCCGGGCGTGCAGGGTGGAGGGGAAGGCATCGTCGGTGCGGGAGCCTCAGGAGCTGTATTCGGATTAGCCGGAGTGCTGATCCTGCTGCTCAAATCGCCTATGCTGCCGCTGCCGCAGTTTGAACTGCAGCGCCTGCGCAAGAGCGTCATCTGGTTTGCCGTGCTGAACTTTGTCATTGGAGCAGGCACATGGGTCGCGCGCACCAGCGTGCAGATCGATAACATGGCTCATCTCGGCGGTTTTTTAAGCGGACTGGCTCTGGCCGTGCCCATGGTTCCGAAGCTGGGCGCGCCGCGCGACCTGTTTCTGCGCCGCCGCCTTATTGCCATTCTTGGAATGAGTTTCCTGCTGCTGCTGCTCGCCTTCGGCGTGTACTCGTTTTATGCAGGCAGATAAAAGCACAAACCCCGACGCGCTTCTACGCCGGGGCCTGCGGAGCAGGAATGTTTCCGAGAGCTGGGAACCGTTTACTCTACCGGACAGCCGTCGCTGCGAACTTCTTTACCATGGCGAGCAACAGCTTGCGATCACTGTCGTTCAAGTTCGAGGAGTAACGCCGGATCTGTGTCAGGAAACGAAGCTCGTCATCGGTGAGTTTCTGCGTGTTCAGCTCCTGACCGAGCGAATCTTCTGCGAAGAATTGTGAGAGCGGTAAATCCAACGCACTTGCAATCTTGGAGAGAGTGTCAAGGGAGGGAACGGTGTGGCCGTTTTCCACTCTTGACAGGTAGCAGCGCAGCAGGCCGGTGCGCTTTTCTATGTCACCCTGCGACAACCCTTTTTGCAACCGATAACCCCGAATCGTAGTTCCAATTTTCATGGCTTTAGCCCATTTCCTGTCTTGCCCGCCATCGAGCCCGGACAAGGCGGTTTTTATTTTGTGTTGGCTGCATAGTTAACATGCTGACATGGGAGACGCAAGAACTTTTTTTATTATTTGGTCATCATTACCTTTCGCCGAACCAAAAACGGTTCCTAATCACTCGTTGTTTCAACAACAAGTGAAAAAATTACGCATAAATTTCTGCCAGCCTTATATTCGTGAGTATTGTTCAGGAGTTCAGCCCGCAGTATAGACGCGTAGTCTGCACAGCGAACACGAGCAAATGGCGCGGCAAATACGTCTTATATGCGCCATAAAACAAAGTAATCAACATGACCAGAAGCAATCCATCCGCAGCAAAAAGAAACCCCGCGAAAGCCGCTCCTGTTTCCGGCTCCATGCGCGGCGTCATCACCGTTTTCATCCTGTTTCATCTTGTCGCCATCACCATCTGGACGCTGCCATTGAATGCGCGGATTCTTACCGCCTTCAAAGAAGTCGTGCGCCCCTACATGCTCTGGGCTGGGCTCTTCCAGTCATGGGACACCTTTGCTCCCGACCCCAGGCCGGTGAATGCCTACGTCAAGGCCGTGGTCATCACCCAGCAGCGTCATCTGCGCGTCTACGAGTTTCCCCGCATGGAACAGCTCAGCTACTTCGAACGGTACCGCAAGGAGCGTTATCGGAAGTTCATGGAAAATCTGCCCAAGCCCGAATACAGCGTGATTCTTCCGGATGTGGTGAAGTACATTGCCCGTTCCGTTAACAATCCTCTCGATCCTTTCGATCCGCCGGACAAAGTGACGCTCATCCAGTTCAGTTCCGACATCACGCCCGGCAATGGCGACTACGAGCCGCCCGCCAAGCCGGCGGTCTTCTTCGACGACTACATTGAGCCCGGGGACCTCAGGTGACGCTCAGAGATATTCGCCAGAACTTCGAGGACTTTTTTTTCGCGCCGCAGTCTCCGACGCCCATCGGTCTCTTCCGGATTTTTTACGGCATCTGCGTCTCGGCTACGCTCCTGCTGCTGCATGGCGACTGGCTCGGCTGGTTTGGCGTCCGCGGCTGGATCACACAATCCACCATGACAACCGTAGAGCCCGGCGTGCGCCTCAATCTGTTCTCCATCCTTCCCCAGGATGACCGCTGGATCAGCGCTTTCTTCTGGTTCTCGCTTATCTTTGCCGTGCTGCTTACTGTGGGTTTATGGACGCGCTTCACCAGCATCGTTGTCTTTCTATGCGTGGCATCCATTCAGCAGCGGAATCTCTTCATTACGCATGGCGGCGATACCTTTCTGCGCGTGTGCGGATTTTTTCTGATGTTCGCTCCCGCCGGCGCAGCCTTTTCTCTCGACCGCCTGATTCGCGTGCGCAGCGGCAAGGAGAGCGCAGAAATCGCTCCGAGAGCTCCATGGGCACAGCGCATGATTCAGTTCGAGCTCGCGCTGCTTTACTTCATCTCTTTCTGGTGGAAGATGAAGGGCCACTCCTGGATCAATGGAACGGCGCTCTACTACGTCATCCATCTTCACGAAATGCGCCGCTTTCCCATTCCTCACTGGCTCGAGAATCCCGTTATCGAAAAGCTGGGAAGCTGGTACACACTCGCGATCGAAGGCGCGCTCGGCACGCTGATCTGGTTCAGGCGCTTTCGCTATCCGCTGCTTGTCCTCGGCGCGCTCTTTCACCTGTGCCTGGAATACGCCATCAACGCTCCAATGTTCGAATGGGATGTTCTTGCCGCATATGTGCTCTTCATCGATCCGGAAGACCTTGATCGATGGCTCAAATCGATTCGTTCCCGTTTTCTCCATTCGTAGCCGCCGCGCGCCTGTGCGAGCATCTAAGACGAGGGGCATCGCGGATGAGGGCAGCAGAGAAGCAGCCGGAGAAGTTGCGCCAGTTCTGCGGGAAGACCTGGCACATCGCGATTGTTGTCTATAACGAGCTGTGGCGCACGCGCAGCTATACGGCTGCAGCAGGATTGGCCTTTTACTTTCTGCTCTCGCTTGTTCCGCTAGTGATCGTCTTTGCCTCGCTGCTGCGCTTCCTGCCCGTCAACAATGTCGCCTTTCAGCTGCTCAGCCTGCTGGGTTCGCTCATTCCGCGCGAATCGATGGATCTTGTGCTGTCGGTAGTCAGCAGCATTCTAGCTCCAGGGAACGGCAAAGTGCTTTCCCTGAGTATTCTCGGATATCTCTGGGCAGCGACGGGTGGATTTGCCGCGCTGATCGAAGCGCTCGACGTTGCCTATGACGTCGAACGGCTCCGCCCCTGGTGGCGCACGCGCCTGCAGGCCTTCCTGCTTACGTTCACGGTCGGCTTGCTGGGGATGCTTGCTCTGCTCATTATCATTGTCGGGCCGCACTTTGGAAGTTTCATCATGCAGGTTTTTCCTCTGCCGGCAGCTTTCGGCCACATGTGGCCGGTCATGCGCTGGATTATCACGCTCGTCACCTTTGTCATCGGTATCGAGCTCATGTACTACCTTGGCCCGCACATCCGTCACAGCTTCTGGTCAACCCTGCCCGGAGCGGCTGTTGCCATGGTCATCTGGCTGCTCGGTTCTTTTGGGCTCAGTTTCTATCTTGGCAACATCACCAACTATGACAAGCTCTACGGTTCGCTCGGTGCGGTGATTGCATTGATGCTGTGGCTCTACATCAGCTCGCTCGCTGTGCTGATCGGAGCTGAACTCAACGCCGAGTGGAAGAAGGCAAAGCAGCGCAAAAGAAGGCTATGACTTACACATCCTTCTCTGCTGCGCCAAAGACCTGCCCGTTATCTCCCTTTTGCGCAAAGACAATCAGCCGCATCTTTCCGCGCGTTACTCCGCGAGGCAGGGAAATCTGTACCTCTCCGTTGTAGGGCCCCTGCAGCTTCGCAACCTTGCGCATCGAGCGCACCACCGCGACATGCGAGAGCGTGTGCCCTGAGTTTTCGCCTTTCAGGACATTGGTAGTGTCTGCATCATCGGCCAGCACGGCATAAAGGCTGGCTCCCTTCGCATCGGCCTGGGAAATATCGACTGTCGCATGCAGCATATCGCCCGACCATGAAGCGTCTTTGATCTCGATATTGACCTTGCCGGCCTGCGCTGACGCGGTTTCAAGCGCATGGGCGATCTTGGGTCCATCACTGCCGCTGACCTGCTGCGATCCGTCGATCACCATCTGCGGCGTGTACACGCTTTCGAGGCGAAAGCGATAGTTGTAACCGTTCTGCCGCGCCGTCCAGTCAGCAGAAGAGAAGGGATCGCGCCAACCGTCGTGGTCCCAGTAATCGACATGCTCGCTGAGCACGATCAATGGAACGCCTTCATAGTTCTTGCGCTGGTCAAGCTCGGCCAGCAGTTTATCTGCCGGAGGGCAGCTCGAGCAGCCTTCTGAAGTAAACAGCTCGACCAGCACCGCCGGCTTCGTGGCCGCGCTGACCGCCGCGGTCTGAGCGCCTGCGCTCAGACTCAAAGCTGCTGCGAATAAAAGCCCCCAGCCCCTCATAGAATGCCCTCCAACTGCATCGTAAGCAGCATCGTCCAATTCGACGCAAAATGGAAGTGCCAGTTACACCGCCTGGCCGCAATCTCTCCACGGTTTAGCGCTGCGCTCAGGATGACAGCAGGAATGGCGCATAAGCGTCCTTCGACTTCGCTCAGGACAGGCTGTGCCTGGACGGTCAGTTCCTAGTTCATCAGCATGCCGCCGTTTACATCGAGCACATGCCCGGTGATATAAGCAGCTTCATCCGAAGCAAGAAAGCGCACAGCATGGGCAACATCTTCCTCTGTTCCGGCGCGTCCCAGCGGAATCTGCGTCAGCATCGCGCCGCGCTGCTTTTCATCAAGTACCGCGGTCATCGCCGTTTCGATATACCCCGGAGCGACCGCATTCGACGTGATGTTGCGCGAAGCCAACTCACGCGCCAGTGACTTGGTGAAGCCGATGAGTCCCGCCTTGCTGGCGGCATAGTTCGCCTGGCCCGCCTGTCCGGTCTCTCCTACGATGCTTGAGATGTTGATGATCCGCCCCCAGCGCGCTTTCATCATCGAGCTGACTAGCGTCTGTGTCAGCAGAAATGTCCCTGTCAGGTTGGTTGTGATCACGTCGTCCCAGTCGGCGCGCTTCATCCGCAGCAGCAGCGTATCGCGGGTAATGCCGGCATTGTTCACCAGAATATGCACGCTGCCGAAGTGTTCGAGGACTGCCTTCGCTGTTGTCTTGATTGAATCTTCCTGCGCTACATCGAGAGCAAAGGCTTTCGCCGTGCCACCCGCGGCAGTAATCTCCGCCACCACTTCATTCAGCTTTGATTCATTACGCGCAGCAACAGCGACACTCGCTCCGGCACGAGCCAGAGCAATGGCGCATGCTCGCCCGATCCCCTGAGATGCTCCAGTAACGAGCGCAATTTTTCCTTCTAATGACGCCACAATTCTCTCCATTTTTGCGTTGATGATTGCAAACGAAAATTATAGAAGGCTTGATGGCAACGTATGGCCAGAGACTCATACATCGCCGGTGTGCGATTCTTAGATGTATGGCATCAAGCACGCCTGGGCCAGCCGCAACCAACCATTTCCTTACAGACAGCACAGTGTTTCAGTGGGAAAACCAGACGCTGCGTGCCGATCTGATTCCCGCCCTTCCTGTCGCGCTCTGTCTTGGAATCAGCATCGCTGTGGGTCATCCTGTTGCCGGGATGATTGCAGCCGGCGGCGCCGTGAACACCGGCTTCGGGCAGAAGCACCGCATCGACGACTCGCATCTGCTGCCGATGATCTTCGTCACCTTCGGTATGGCCTTCTCCGGTTTCTTCGGCGTGTTGATCGGCCATGAGAACTCTCTGCTCGTGGCTGTTGCAGCGCTTTTGGGGTTTGGTTATGGCATGCTTACTGCGCGCCCCGAAGCATACGGCTGGGTGGGCCAGCAGTGCGTTATCACTTTTCTTGTCGCATCGGCGTTTCCCGCATCGCCCTCCGAGGCAGTGGACCGCGGTCTGCTGCTCTTCGCTGGTGGAGCATTTCAGCTTATCGTTTCATCCATTCTGTTGCGAATTTTTGGCGACCTGCGCAGGCATCTCTTCGAACTCACCCGCTATCTTCGCGACGAGCAGCTGGCGCTGCGTGATGCGCTTCTTGAAACGGCTGCCTCCGTGCGCGAGCGGGATTTTCAGAATTCGGCAATACCCTATGCGCTTCGTCTTGCTACCACCGTCGGGGTTTCCACCGAGATCTACCGCAGACTGCATTATCCCAGCGGTTACTGGATTCCCATGACCGCGATGCTGGTGCTGAAGCCTGGTCTTACTGATACGGTAAGCCGTGCCGTAGCGCGCATGCTCGGAACCATGTGCGGAGCCATGGCTGTCAGCTTCCTTCTCGCTCATCTGCATGTTTCTCCCATTGTTCTCGCTGCGGGTACAGTCCTCTTCGCGTGGCTTTCCTATGGACTGCTCAACGTGAACTATGCCCTCTTCACGATGGCGATTACGGGTTACATCGTCTTTCTTCTGTCTCTGAACCAGGCTCCGGGACCGGAAATCGCCCGGCACCGCACCCTCTGCACGGCACTGGGAGGAGGAATTGCGCTTTGCGTGCGCCTGGTTGTGATCCTGTACAGCCGTAGTCACTGGCACAGGGCGGCTGCGGTTGTCCGCCACGTTGTGGCTCCGTTTCGCTAGCATTGCATGCAGCAGACGCGCCTCACAGCGCCATGAGGTGAATGCCTAGAGCGGCTTGGCCACCGGCACTGCCTGTGCCGCCGCATGCTTCGCCAGTCCGGGCAGCAGTTCCAGCTGCCAGATATACACCACCAGCTCGCGCGCATAATGCAGCAGCGGCTTCGTATCCGGCAGGCGGATGCCATGCGCCTGCGGCAGCTCGTTCAGCTCGATCTCTGCTTCTGCCATCTCCAGCGGCCAGGGCATGTGGTGAATGTTTCCGCGATAGATCGTGCCGCGCTTGTCTGTTGTATAGAGGCAGTACCGTTCCGTAAGAAAATTCTCGATCCCGCCCTTCATGCTCGGCTGGCAGAGACTGCGGTAGGTCGCGCGGAAGCGCACGTTCTGCAAAGTAAGCAGGCGCGTGCTCTGGTAGTGGAACTCGCGCTCGTCTTTTGTGTCGATGCTCATGTGCGCCCAGTAATAGGGAAGCCGGAAGAACGTCCGCGCTACGGCCACAGCCGCTGGATTCGCCGCATCCAGCGAGAAGAAGTAGACGCCGGCCATGTTCGAATGCCGCTCGCGCACATACGTCCGCAGGTTCAGCTCGGGAAAATGGTTTGCTCCCGGAACCAGCGGCATTCCGCGCAGCCGGATGCGATCCATCCAGAAGGGAACTACGCCTACCCAGGCTGAGCCATCAAAGGTATCCACCGAGAGCCCCGGCGGCAGAAGATGCGTAATTTCGCCCGCAGGAAGAGGCCAGTGCGCGAACAGAAGGTTGTTCCAGCGCTGGGTCATGGCCCAGGAGGCCGAGGGCAGCGGCCACGGCCTGTGGCTCGTCTCCGTGAGGATGTCCTTCATGTCCTGAGAGCTGTTGACCATAGGACGCGCCGCAACCCTTTGAAGTTGCTGCGTTTGCCCTTGGGACATCTCTTCCAGAGGCAAATGCCGTATTCTGGTTGCCAACATGCCTGAATCTCTAGCTGAACGCGTAGCTGTCACACCAGCAGAACCCCAAAACCAGACAGAAGTTTTTGCCGTACACGGCGCCGACCCCGAGGTGCTGGCCTACGCCATGGCCAAATATTCGCGCTCCGCGCTCTCCATGAAAGAATCGCTCAAGGAGATCAGCAGACAGCGCGCCGAACAGTTTCTCAACACATTCTATTTCCAGTACGGCCATCGTTCGATCGCCGATCTCGCACACATCGCCTTCGCCATTGAGAGACTATCACTGCTCGCCGCCATCTCCCTCGTCGACGAGCAGCGCTGGGACGGCCAGGAGCGCTCCACCCGCTACCAGAACTTCAACAAAAGTGGCTGGTATATGCCGGACTTCGGTTCTGATCGGGATTCTGTACAACTCTACCGCAACTCAATTGAGGCATTGTTTACTGCCTACCACGACCTCGCCGAAGGCATGTTCGAGCACCTGAAGACCAAGGTCACAAAGCCTGCCGAGATGAAGCAGGAAAGTTACGACCGGACCCTGAAAGCCCGCGCTTTCGACGTAGCCCGCTACCTGCTTCCGCTCGCCACCAACACGTCACTCGGCCAGATCGTCAACGCCCGCACGCTTGAGACGCAGGTCTCGCGCCTGCTCTCCAGCCCCTATGGTGAAATCCGCCAGCTGGGAGAAAAGCTGCGCGCCGCCGCTACCGGAGCGGCCTGGAATGTCCACGCCGAAGAGCTCGTCCGGCTGCAGAGCGAGATTGCCGTCCTCGACCCGGCATTAGGCGAGAAAGCCGCCAGCCTGCTCACGCGCGAAGTCAAAACCGCTCCAACGCTGGTCAAATACGCCGCGCCCAACAACTACGAAATCGAGACCCGCCGCGAGCTGGCTCAGGCCGCTGCCGAGCTGATGAAGGGCGAGGCTATCGCTCCGGCTCCGGTCGTAGACCTAGTGGAACGCGAAGAATCTCTCGAAGCAGAGCTGGCCGCTACTTTGCTTTATAGAGCCTGCCATTACTCCTACCGTCAGCTCCGCAACCACGTCGCCGCTCTCCCTGAATCCCGCATCGACGAAATCATCGCCCTGGGCACGCGCCATCGCGGCAAGCACGACGAGCTTCTGCGTGAATTCTCCGCCGGGCAGGCCCTTCGCTTCGACATTCTCATGGACATCGGCGGCTTCCGCGACATGCACCGCCATCGCCGCTGTGTGCAGGTCCTGCAGGGCTACACCACGCTTCATGGATACGACATCCCCGAAGGCACAGCTGAAGCCGGACTGCAGCCGCAGTACGAATCGGCCATAAAAGCCGCCTTCAGCGCGCACGATGCACTCCGGAACAGTTCCACACCGGAGGCCGGGCAGTCCGCCGACTATGTCCTGCCACTGGGTACACGCATCCGCGCCCTCTTCAAAATGGACTTCGCCGAGGCCCTCTACATCTCCGAGCTGCGCTCGCAGCCGCAAGGCCACTTCTCCTACCGCCGCGTAGCCTGGGAGATGTACCAGGCGGTAAAGAAACAGCACCCGGCACTGGCCGAACATTTCCGTGTGACCGACGTAAACGAGCCGATCGATTTGCTGAAGAGATGACTGACCTCTGTGCTCGCAGCCTGCCTTTAGTGCAGCCCTTAATCCGCAATATGAAAATTAGCGGAACATGAATCATAAGAATGAGTTAGTGGCGTAGCCATGGCACTCATCGAGGCAAGAATGGCAAGCGAAGCTTGCGTCCGCTCCATGCAATGGTTACTATAGTTTTTGATTTTTCTTCGCCCCCTAGAAAATGAGTGCTAGAATCGCCTCAAATTCGTACATTTCCTCAACCAGCACGCGTATTCTGGCGCAAAACCGCGCCCTCAGGATTGGAGAAGTATCGTGGCAGATGACCGTACCCGCGCCGTAGAACTGGCGCTTTCGCAGATCGAAAAGCAATTCGGCAAGGGCTCCATCATGCGCCTCGGCAGCAAGGAGGCCGTGGTGCCCATCTCGACCATTTCCACCGGCTCGATCTCCTTTGACGCCGCGCTCGGCGTCGGCGGAGTGCCGCGCGGCCGCGTCATTGAAATCTTCGGCCCTGAATCCTCGGGCAAAACCACTATCACCCTCCAGATCATCGCTGAAGCCCAGAAGGCCGGCGGCATGGCCGCCTTCGTCGACGCAGAGCACGCCCTCGATCCCATCTATGCGAAGAAGCTGGGCGTGGATGTCGATAACCTGCTCGTCTCCCAGCCCGACTATGGCGAACAAGCTCTCGAGATCACCGAGGCCCTCGTCCGTTCCGGCGCTATCGACGTTTTGGTGGTCGACTCGGTGGCCGCGCTCGTCCCCAAGGCCGAACTCGATGGCGAAATGGGCGACTCGCATGTAGGACTGCAGGCCCGTCTCATGTCGCAGGCGCTGCGCAAGCTCACCGGAACAGTCTCGAAGTCGCGCACCTGCCTCATTTTCATCAACCAGATCCGCGAAAAGATCGGCGTGATGTTCGGCAATCCGGAAACCACGACCGGTGGCCGCGCACTCAAGTTTTACTCCACGGTCCGCATCGATATCCGCCGTATTTCGGCAGTCAAGGAAGGCGATGTCGTTGTCGGAGCGCGTACCAAGGTGAAGATCGTCAAGAACAAGGTGGCCGCGCCCTTCCGCGAGGCTGAGTTCGACATCCTCTATGGAGAAGGCATTTCGCGTGAAGGAGATGTGCTTGATCTGGCGGTGAACAACAACATCGTCGAGAAGTCCGGCGCCTGGTACAGCTACTCTGGTGAGCGCATCGGCCAGGGCCGCGAAAACGTCCGCACCTACCTGAAGGACAACCGGGAAACCTTCGAGAAGATCAACGCCGAACTCCGCCAGAAGCTGAAGATCGGCGCGCCAGCTGCGCCAGAAATCCCGCCAGTCCCGGTCAACGGAGCAGCAGCCGCTCAGGAAGCAATAAGTAGCAAACAACTTACTCCTCCTCCTCCGAGGCGAATGACAATGCCTCCTAAGGCATAAAGTTAGGAGGGCAATAAAAGCGGCAGACCTCACGGTCTGCCGTCTTGTTTGTCATCCTGACCCTAAACGTAGTGAAGGGGAAGGATCTGCTTTTCTGCTATTTGCATCACCACTTCCGCGCGCCATGCAACACAGCGAGAATCTGCACGCTATCATCCTTTACTCGGTAGACGACAAGGTAGGATGTTGCCGGGATCGGAAGTTCCCGCGTTCCAGAACGGCGGCCGGTTCTGCCTATCATGGGGAAACTGCGCAGGTGGTTTACCGTCGTTTCAATGATGTCGATCAGCCGTGAAGCCGCTGTTGGATTATCAATCTCGATGTATTCACGAGCCTCACGAAGATGATGCAAGGCCGCGGCGGTCCAGAGTAGCCTCATGACTTACGCCAGCGTGCAAATTCGGCGCTGACTTCTTCATCCGTGGCAAACTCTCCGCGGTCGGCGGCTGCAATGCCCTCGTCAATCTTCGACAGGTGAATGCGCTCTAGTTCCAGGTATTGTTCAATAGCTTCTTCAAGCAGTTGGGTACGGTCGCGCCGCTGCTGTCTGGCGAGCCGGTCTAACTGATCGATCTGGCTCTTCGATGCCCGGAAGCTTATGCTTATGTTTGTTTGCGCACGTGCCATAACTGTATTTTGCAGTATTGCAATGTAATTTTCAATATTGCAATCTTCGGCCTCTCAAAATTGGAGAGGCAGCCTCTTCACAGATACAATGCCTTTGGCGTGAATACAGTAAAAGCCATTTATCCCGGAAGCTTTGATCCGGTGACCAACGGTCATCTTGACCTGATCGCCCGCGGATCAAAAATCTTCGACCACCTCGTCGTCGCCATCCTCAACAACTCCGGCAAGAACCCGCTCTTTTCCGTCGCCGAGCGCAAGGAGATGCTGACTGAAGCCCTGTCCGGCTTCAAGAACGTTTCTGTCGCCACCTTCGATGGCCTGCTGGTCGACTTCGTCCGCCGACAAGAGGCTCAGGCCGTCATGCGCGGCATTCGCGCCATCAGCGACTACGAGTACGAGCTGCAGATGGCCCTGATGAACCGCCGCCTCGCGCCTGATCTTGAAACGGTCTTTCTCATGCCTGATGCAAAATACTCCTTCGTCAGCTCGCGCCTGGTGAAGGAGGTGTTCACCCTCGGTGGTTCGATAGAGGGGCTGGTTCCGGAGTTCGTGATTGAGCGATTGAAGGCGCGCGTGCCCGGCAACGGCCATTAATAAGTACAGAATTTGTCATCCCGACCGTGGCATCCGAGGGATGCGGAGTGGAGGGACCTGCATTTCTCTTCTTTCAGCTGCCATGTGCCACGAGCATCTGGAACTGCAGGTTCCTCCGCTCCACCACCCCAGCCTGCGAACACCGCGCAGTCTGGGGACCCCGGTTCGGTCGGAATGACAATTCATATTCAAGCAGCTGTCACTTCGACCTTCGCCGGTTCCTTCTCCGCGTCCCCATTTTTTACGCCAAGCAGGTTCAGGATCGGAGTGGTACTCATCGTGGTCACCAACGCCATCACTACCATCATGGTGAAGAGTGTCGGCGAGAACGCGCCGACATTGTAGGCAATATTCAGAACCACCAGCTCCACCAGCCCGCGCGTATTCATCAGAGCGCCAAGGGCAAAAGCATTGCGCCATGACTGGCCCGTCCAGCGCGCGGCCAGCACGCCGCCGCCCATCTTGCCAAAGACCGCGCCGACAAGCACGATCCCGGCCCACCACCACATCTTCGCGTCATTCAGCAGATCGAGCCGTGTGCGCAATCCAGTCAGAGCAAAGAAGAGCGGCAGCAGCAGGACAGAGGTCACCATATCCAGCCGCGCGCGCACCGCATGTTGCCAGTGCTCGATGCGCGGAAAGCAGACTCCGGCAAGAAACGCGCCAAACAGCGGATGAACGCCGATCCACTCCGTAGCTGCGGCTGAAGCCAGCATGCCCACAATCACGATACCGAGCAACTCCAGCGAAAGCTCCGGTTTGCTGCGCATGTTGACGGCCCTTGCCGCCAATGGACGAATCACTCCCAGCATCAGCAGCAGGTAGCCCGCAAGGCAGGCGAGGCGAATGGGCAGGGAAGCCGAGCCGCCGTCCGCGCCGATCAAAGCGAGCGCCAGCGCCAGCAGCGACCACGCCACCACATCATCGACAGCAGCGCACAAAATCGCTGTCGTGCCCAGCGGAGTGCCCTGCAGCCGCCGTTCTTCGAGAATCCGAGCCAGCACCGGAAACGCCGTGATGCTCATGGCAATCCCGAGAAACAGCACAAAGGGAATGCTTCCAATGCCATGCGGCGCAAAACGAATCCTCAAGGAGTGTGCCAGCGCCGCAGCGGTAATAAACGGAATGATGATGCTGGTGCCGCTGGCCAGCGCAGCCGTCCTCCGCTGGCGCACCAGCTGGTCGTAGTCGAGCTCCATGCCGACCAAAAACAGATACAGAATCAGCCCGATCGTCGAAAGAATTTCGAGCGAACGCAACGACGCCACAGGAAACAGGGAAGTAGAAGCATGCGGAGCGATCCGTCCGAGCACGGAAGGCCCAAGCAGAATTCCGCCAATCATTTCGCCGATCACGCGCGCCTGCCCCAACTTACGCGCGATCCATCCGCAGGCCAGCGTAACGGCAAGAATGACCGACATTTGCAGTAAAAGAAGTGTCATGAGTGCAGCCTTCAGGTCCCCAGAAAAATTCTTTGGTGAGATGCATCGTCAGTGCGGTAATGTTTGATTGCCCCCAGAGCTGGTCCGATATTCCGAAATACTACTCCTCAAACGAGGGCCAGATGTTCGAACAATACACAGAAAAGGCGCGCCGCGTCATCTTCTTTACCCGCTACGAGGCCAGCGAATTCGGAAGCCCTTATATCGAATCAGAATTTCTGCTGCTTGGCTTGCTCAGGGAAGACAAATATATCGTTACGCGCTGGCTCGGCGAGGGCGATTGGCAGACCATTCTCCGCGAAGATGTAGCGAAGCGTGTTCATCATGGACCGAAAACTTCCACCGCAGTCGACCTGCCGCTTTCGGATGAAGCCAAACGCGTTCTGGCGTCTGCTGCTGAAGAAGCCGAGCATCTCAAGCACAAGTACGTTGGAACCGAGCATCTCTTCCTCGGCCTGCTGCAGGACCACAATTCACGCACGGCGAAATTGCTGATCGACCGAGGCGTAAATCCGGACACCGTGCGTGAAACCATTACCAGGGAAAGCCAGCACGAATCCATCGCCCAGGAAAAAGCACACACTGGTATTTCCGGTAGTGGAAGCAGAACTCTAGGCTCGGCGCACAGAGTTGAGATAAGCGTCGTTCCAGAAGAAACGCGTCGACCGCTGCGGCTCAACTGGGACTGGCGCATCCCCGTTGTCGGTGAGATTCTCTCGCTAGAACAGGACCAGGGAAAGTCGGTCGTCTACCAGGTTGTCAAAGTCGAATGGGGCGTTACAGCGATTTCCATCTTCCCGCCCCATCTTGCCAAGGTCTTCATTCATGTGCGTGAACTTCACGAGCAAGGTCCGACGGCTTAGTGGCAATTTAGTCCCCTGCTTTCGGCAAAAATCTGAAAAAATAGAAGCATGACCACAGGCACTCAGGCAAAAGTTTTCGCCGATCGCATCGGACGCATTGAGGTTTCGGCCACCATGGCCGTTACCGCGGAAGCCGCCAAGCTGCGCGCGCAAGGCGCGAAGCTGGTTGACTTCGGAGCAGGCGAACCCCACTTCGCCACGCCGCGCCACATCAAGGACGCGGCCATCGAAGCCATCGACAAGAATTTCACCCGCTACACCATGGTTGCCGGCATTCCTGAGGTGCGCAAAGCCATCATCGAGCGCCACGCCGCCGACTTCGGCTCAAACTACACGCCTGAAGAGGCCGTCTTCACCACCGGTGGAAAGCTCGCCATCTTCAATGCTATCCAGGTGCTCGTCGACCATGGCGACGAGGTCATTCTGCCCGTACCTTTCTGGGTCTCCTACAAGGACATCATCCAGTACGCCGGCGGCAAAGTCGTCTACCTCGAAACCGACGAAGCCGAAAACTTCCGCGTCACAGCCGACGCCATTGAGAAGGCCATCACGCCGCGCACAAAGGCGATTATTCTCAACTCGCCGTCGAACCCGACCGGCTCGGTCATCGCTCCGGCCGATCTTGAGCGCATCGTAAAGCTGGCGCACGACCGCGGCATCTACCTGCTGCTCGATGAGTGCTACGTCTACCTGCAGTACACCGGCGCGCTCGTCAGCGGCGGCTCGTTCACTGACGCGAAGGAGCACGTCCTCATCCTCGGCTCTCTCTCAAAAACTTACGCCATGACCGGATGGCGCGCGGGCTTCGCGCTCGGCCCCAAGCCCATCATCGCGGCCATGAGCAAGCTGCAGAGCCAATCCACTTCATCGACGGCGCACTTCGTGCAGAAGGCCTCCATCGCCGCGCTGACCAATTCACAGGAGTGCGTCACCGAGATGCGCGCCGACTACCTCAAGCTGCGCGACCGCATTCTCGCGCGCATCGCCGAGATCCCGGGCATCACCTGCACCAGGCCGGAAGGCGCATTTTATGTCTACCCTAATGTGTCAGCCTATCTCGGCAAGCCCGGCTCGCAGACCGCACTGGAACTTGCCAACCGCCTGCTGCACGAGGCTCACGTCGTCACCGTTCCCGGCGAAGCCTTCGGCACCAATCAACACATCCGCCTCTCCTATGCTGTCTCACATGACGACGTGGAAGAAGGCCTCAAGCGCATGAAGGAATTCTTCGCGAAGCTGTAGATGAAAAGGCCCGCTCCATTCAGGAGCGGGTCCAGTCTTCAATCCTGAGCCGCTTGATGCGGTGGAATGCAGAATCATTCGTCACAAGCGTGAGATTTTCTGCAAGCGCCTGAGCAGCGATCATCATATCGAGGTCGTCCATCAGGCCCGCCTTTTCCAGGGCAGCGCGTTCGTGAGCGTAATGAATAGCGGCTTTTGAATTCCAGGGAAGAATTTCGATGATGCGAAGAAATTCTTCTACGTAGACTTTGAGACGTGTAGCCTCAGGCTGTAAGGCAAGACCGAATCTTAATTCAGCTTCGGTTACAACTGAAATTGCTGCGTCCTCGATTGAGACACGATGAAGACGACGACGCACTCCGCTCATGTTGTCCTTGATGGCGAAGCTTGCAATGTTCGTATCCAGCAAGTAGCGGGTCACCATCAGAACAATCGTCGTTTTTTAGGGGGACGTTTACTGCGGTGTTTCATGAAATTCTCAAACTCTTCAGGAGCTTCGTCCTTCAAATTATCCAGACGTTCGAAAAATTCATCCCAGGAGGAAGGCCGTTTCGAAAGCACCACATCTCCCGTCTTCGGGTCGCGACGAATGTACACCTCCGTACTATCGAAGCGGAATTCAGCCGGGAGGCGCACGGCTTGGCTGCGGCCATTCCAGAAAAGCTTGGCGGTCTGCGCCATGTAAGGCCTCCTTTTATTTGATATATACCAGGATATATTACATCATTCAATTAGGAGAGAAACATTGAAGCTCAAAGTTCGCGGAATTCTCTTTGACATGGATGGAGTCCTCGTCAGCTCGCTCGGCTCGGTCGAGCGCAGCTGGCAGAAGTGGGGCGCCATGCGCGGCGTCGATGCTGGTCTCGCCATCAAGACAGCCCACGGACGGCGCGCCATTGAGACTGTGCGCCTCCTGCGCCCCGACCTGAATGATGCGGAAGAGCTGAAGCTGATCGAAGACATCGAGGTCGAAGACAAGGAAGACATCGAAGTGCTGAAAGGCGTCTGCCGTATCCTCGACACCATCCCGCAGAAATACTGGACGATTGTCACCTCAGCTACCGAGCGACTGGCGCGCACCCGCCTCGGCCATGCCGGAGTGCCCGTGCCCGAGCACATCATTACCGCCGACATGGTTACCCATGGCAAGCCCGCGCCCGAACCTTACCTCAAAGGAGCAGCGCTGCTCGGTCTGAAGCCTGAAGACTGCCTCGTGATTGAAGACTCAAGCTCCGGCGCGCAAGCTGGTCATGCCGCAGGATGCAAAGTGCTGGCCACGCTCTTTTCGCACACTGTCGAAAGTCTCAGCGCCGCTGACTGGATCATCCAGTCACTTGATGATGTAACCGTGCGCCCTCTCGACAATGTTGTAGAGATCGAATTCGAACCGCTCTTTCATAAACACAGTTAGCTATTCAGACGTAAACGTCGAAGCAGGCAAACCCACTTTGTTATAGAGATTTCCATTCGTAAAACCCGCCCAGCCATAACGCACAAATTTGGGACTGACGCCATTCGCCTCAACAACCACAGTGGAGCCATCGATTTTCGCTGTGGCTGGAACGAACTTCCCATCGGACCCGGCAATCTCAAATCCTTCGAGCTGAGAGCCATGGGTGACCAATCCATCCCTGGCATGATCGAACGACACGCGCATCGCCGAGCCTTCCGTGATTGCCGACCGGAAGAGCGGCCCTGAATATTCAAGCTGCTTATCCCCGTAAGCCACTGCGCGCGCCGCAAGCGCAAGCCTCGCGCCGACTGTCTGCTTGTCCGGCGGATGCACGTTGTCATACTGGCCAATATCGAGGGTCACAGCCATGCCTGTGTTCGCAACCGCAAGCGTCCTGCGCTGCGCATCGCGAATCGTGCCCCAGTCTTCGCCCGGAGAATGGTAGTTCGAAATCTGCACGTAGAGAAACGGAAAATCACCCAGCTGCCATCGCGCCCGCCAATCGGCAATCAGAGCGGGAAAGAGCTTCTTATAGAGCGGCGGGTTTTCCGGCGGGGAACTGTTCGACTCTCCCTGATACCAGATAACGCCTTTGATCGTGTAGGGCACGAACGGCGCAATCATGCCGTTATACAGGCCCGCCGGCTCCCACGAAGGTCCCTCCGGATACCACTTGTGCTCCAGCTTGGGCCGATGGGCCTGCTCGGCGGCTTCGTCGTCGCGCTTTTCCTTGGCGAGCTCAAGGTCTCTGTCACTCAGCTCATTCGTGAAGCTGGCCCACGATGCAAACAGCGGCATGAGCCCCGCATCGGAGCCAATCGTATCCATGCTGATCCATGACTCCACCGGCGTCCCGCCCCAGGACGTATCAATCAGCCCAATCGGCACATGCTCGCGTGCGTTGATCTCTCGTCCAAAAAAGTATGCGACGGCGGAAAAATCCGCAGCTGTCTGCGGAGTACAGTCCGTCCACGTCGCAGGAGCGTCTTTCAGGGGATAGTAAGAGCTCTTATGTTCGATCCGCAGCAGTCTTACCGTCGGCAGGCTGGCGTGCGCAATCTCCTCTGCGCCGTTTTTCAGCACGGAGTTTGGCGGCCAGCCCTTCATCGGCATTTCCATGTTCGATTGTCCCGAAGCTACCCACACGTCACCCACCAGAATGTCTGATAGAGTCACTGCCGTGCCGGAGCCAGCGCTCCCTTGTGCCGTCAAAGTATATGGCCCGCCGGCACGCTCCGGCGCGAGCCACAGACTCCACCGCCCCAGATCATCGGCGCTTGCTGTCCGCGTCTGATCATGAAAGCGCACCGTAACCGTTTCGCTGGGACCGGACCATCCCCAGATATGAATCGGAGAGTCGCGCTGCAACACTGCATGGCTGCTCAGAACGTTCGGCAGCTTGATTTCTGCGTGTATGGGAGCGAGGTATACGGTGAACAGCGCAATGCTGAGCAGATGTCTGTAAACAGCCATGCCTGACTTTGGTACCACCTTGTTGGAATGTAAATAACAATTACATCACCCGCAGGCGTGGCCGCATTGTTTTTCATTGCAGAATTTTTTCAATCGGTTCAACAGAAGCAACCTATAATGGGTCCGCCTTTTAGGGGAGGGCTGCCATGCCATTGTTGCGAGTGTTCAGGGTATCTGCCAGTTTTGCCCTGGCTATGGCCGCAATGGGCGGCTACTGCCAGAGTTCGCTGGCGAACCAGACAATCAAGTGGGACGATTACGTCTTCAAGTTTCAATCCACCGGCCAGATGGCCCAGGTTTTTGACAATAACGGCAAAGTCGCAGGAAGCATTTTATCGATGAACGGCGACCTGCAGGTATTTCCTCTGCCGGGAACAGATGAGGACAAACTGAAGAAGTCTTTCGCCGACTGGAAGACATTTTATGCCCGCAGCCACAGCGCGGGAGGGTCTTCAGCTGCGCCTTCTGCCAGCGTCGACAGGGCCTCGGCGCCATGTCCAACAACTTATGGCGCATCGTATTTTGACGGCACAGCCTGGAAAACGATGATGCTGGCTGTCCAGATGCCCAGAGAAAAGAGTATGTCTCTCTCGACCGGCTTCAAAGATCTGGCAAAGAATCCTCTGAATCCGCGAGCAGGAGAGACGGTAATCTACCGTTACAAAGATCCGGCTGCACCACTTACGGTCGGACCCAGCCCGTCGTTCTGCATCGGTATTCCGGCCAACTTCAACCCCAGCCAGATCATGATCGGCACGGTCGACGTAAAAAGGGACCATCGCGAGGTAGAGGAAGCGGTAAGCTCGCGTGATAGCTGGCTGCCGCCAAAGCGGGTGCAGCCGGTCGATGTCAAACGTGTGTCTGACACTGTGGTAGTCGTCACGCCGAAGATACCACTGCCGCCGGGTCAGTATGTGCTGGGTGGACCGCCGATGGTGGGGATTTACGACTTTGGAGTGCAGGCAGCCCAATAGCGCGGAGTCAAAGCAGCTTACCAGCGGCAAGATCGCGCACAAGGCCGCGATCAGCCGTCAGGAAATCGTAGCTGGGAAGGTCGCTTAATGAGCACCAGCGCAGATCATTGAAGATGTGGTTGGCGATCTCGCCTTCGAACTCATGCACGGCAAAAAACTGCAGATCGACCGCTCCGCCGTTGCGGTATGTGTGACGCACATGCGCTATGTGCTGGCCAATCTTTGCGTCGATGCCCAGCTCTTCTTTCAGCTCGCGAGCCAGCGCTTCTTCCGGGCTTTCGCCTGGCTCCATCTTGCCGCCGGGGAACTCCCACTTGAGAGCCATCGCCTGGTCTGGACGACGCTGGCAAATCAAAACCTCGCTGCCGCGCAGAATCAGCGCAGCGGACACGTAGCGAACAGTGTTCGCCGCCTGGTCACGTACAGGCTGCTCGGGATGTGTGTCAGTGCCATCCACGCTCACACTAGTTTAGACGGTTTTGCATAAAAATCGATGCATCTTACGGCGGGGAGTTGTGACTGGCCGAAAATCTCCGGATGAATCACCGAAGCAAGCGCTTCCAGCCCGCCAATCAGCGTAGGAGCGGGCGTGTTCAGCAATTCGTCTGCAATGCAATAGACTCGGGTCCCGCGCACTGCCTTCAGGTTGTGCCAACCGCGCTTTTCCACCGTGCGCTCCAGCGGAACGCGGTCGCCCGCCCCGCACCAGGCCATGACCATTACATCAGGATCGGCCACGGCGACAGCCTCCACTTCCGTCACTTTTCCCGGCGTGTCCAGAAATCGGCCACCTGCCGCTTCCACCAGTTCCTTCACCCACAGCTGCGAGTGGATCAGCGGCTTCCCCCATTCTTCGCAATACACCAGTGGCCGATCTTTAGCAGTTTCCGCGCGCTTCTGGATGTTCTTTATCGCAGACTGCATGTCAGAGATGACGACCTGACCCTCATCGCGCGCGTCTGTGACCGATGCAATCAGCCGAATGTCGTTATAAAGATCAGTCAGCGAATGCGGAGCCAGAGCCAGCACCGGCACACCAGCTTTGAGAATCGCCGCCAGCGATTCATTGCGATAGGGGACTGAAGCGATCACGAGATCCGGCTTCAGCGCAGTAAGCTCATCTGTTGTTGTCGTCCAGGAATCGTGAACGACCGCAAGCTCGCGGCTGCGCAGTTCGGGAACAACATCGAGGCAGTAGCGCGTGCAGGCGATGAGCGCATCCAGTCTTCCAAGCCTTTCGAGAATGACGGAAACGCTCGGCTGCAGCGAAACAATGCGCATGGATCGCGTTAAACCTTGCTGTCCTTCAAAACGGCTTCGGGATAGAAGACCGTCCAGCCATGCTCCGAAGCGTTCTGCAACAAGGCAGGCGTCGGATTCACCGGAAAGGCATGCTTTGCAATCTTGAGCATCGCTTCATCGTGAATCGAGTTGCCGAAGACGCAGTCCGGATACTTGATACCCGCGCGGGCAAGCGCCTTGGCTTTGCCTTCGTCCGTCGGCACATCAATCAGCTCACTCGTCACAATGCCGTCTTTCACCTGGACCGTCGCCGCCAGCACGCGCTCGCGCGGAATGCCGAAGCGCTGCACGCCTTCTTCCACCACCCAGTTGTTGGTCGAGCTCACCGCCCATAATTCGGTTCCGGATGCCTTGAGCTCCGCGACCAGTTCCCGCAGCTCGGGAAAGATGTTCGCTTCAATATGCGTGCGGAAGTAAGTCGCCGCTGCCTTGCGCATCTCGTCTTCGCGCAGGCCGGTGTAGACCTGCACCATCTCGCCGCACATTTCGGCTTCAGAAACTTTTCCAGCGCGATAGGCGCGGTACTGCGAATCAAGCCAATCAGACGCATTGCGCGAAACCAGTCCGGACTCAATCGACCAGACCATGAAGCCATATCCGGCATCGCCGCTCCAGAGCGTGCCGTCACAATCAAAAACAGCTATCTTCGGTTTCGCAGACAGAACAGCCTGATGAAACTCATCGCGTGTGTATTGCTCCGCGGGTGCAGTATGCAGCGTGGTCAAGTGGTGATGCTCCTTCTTTCTATTTTGAGCGATTAAGGGTGTTTTTGCACGGCGCGGATTGTAAAGCGTTGGTGAACTTGGTACTCGGTCCACATTTGGCATGTCGCATCCATTTCCGCTGCAGATAATGAGTAATGTGAGCGCAGACCGTAATGCCGAACTTATCCGCGAATACCTGACCTATCTCCGCGTTGAAAAAGGCCTGCGTCCGCTGACCTGCGAAGCTTACGAGCGCGATCTGCTGCAGTTCGCCGAATATCTGGAGCGCGAAAACGCTCTGCTTATGACAGCAAAACAGCAGGAGGTGTCCGGCTTTCTTGAGCACCTGCGAACGCACTCGGTGGAATCGCGTTCTATGGCGCGCAAACTCTCCTGCCTGCGCGGCTTCTATAAGTGGTTATTGCTCGACAAGCGCATCAAACATGACCCGACGGTGAATCTTGAATCACCCGATGCATGGAAGGTCCTGCCCAAGTCTCTTGCCCCCGACGAAGTCAACTCCATGCTGGAGCGGGCTGCTGTTGCTGCCGATCATCCTGAAGGCGATGCCATTTCACTGCGTGACCGCGCGATTCTCGAATTGCTCTATGCAGGCGGCCTGCGGGTTTCCGAACTGACGGGATTATGCGTTGTCGACCTTTCTCTCGATGTTGGCCGTGTTCTTGTCCGCGGCAAGGGTGACAAGGAGCGCATCGTTCCGCTCGGTACGCTGTGCGTTAAGGCGCTTGAAGAATATCTGGAACGAGGACGCCCGCTTCTTGCCCGGAACGCGCGCGTCAACCAGCTCTTTCTTTCCATGCGAGGCAAGCCGCTATCGCGCGAATGGGTGTGGAAGCTCGTGAAATCGAGCGACAGTCATGCCAGCCCGCACAAGCTGCGCCATAGCTGCGCCACGCACATGGTCGAGCATGGAGCCGATCTGCGCACTGTGCAAACCTTTCTTGGCCATGCCGACATTGCCACCACGCAGGTTTACACGCATCTCGCACTCGGACGCCTCAAGGCTGTGCATCGCATGCACCATCCGAGAGCAAAACGTACGGAGACTGCGAAGTGAGCACAACTCCCCGTGTTGTATCGCTCGTTAACGAATACCTTTCCGTGCTCGCAAACGAGCGCGGCTCATCGCCGCACACCATGCGCGCCTATGAGCGCGAGCTGCACAGCTTCGCTGCTTACCTGGTTGAGACTTTCGGTGCCGGCATCGAGATCAAACGCATCGAGCACCAGCAGATCCGCGCCTATCTCGGCACGCTCTACGAAAAAGGACTGTCGAAGGCCTCTGTGGCCCGGGCGCTGGCGGCGATCCGCTCGTGGTTCAAATGGCTGGCTAAGTCCGGCCACGTCGAGCAGAGTCCCGCAGCGCTCGTCTCCACACCGAAGCTGCCCAGGCACCTGCCGCGCGTTCCCACCATTGAGCAGATGAACCGCGCCGTCGATGGAGTGACCGAAGACTTCGCGGCCTGGCCCGAACGTGACCGGCTGATCTTCGAGCTGCTTTACGGCTGTGGCATCCGCAATGCCGAACTGGTCGGGATCGACCTCAAGGACATTCACTGGGCCAACGAAGCCATCCTCGTCCGTGGCAAGGGGCGCAAGGAGCGCTATGTTCCACTCGGCGATGCCGCAGCCCAGGCGCTGCGCGCATACCTGCCGGAGCGCGAAGCGCGTCTGCAGGCAGCAGGAAAGCAGTCCGAAGCTCTGCTGTTAAATGCGAAACTGCGCGGCAACGGCCGCCTGACCACACGCAGCGTAGGACGCATCGTCAAAACACTGGCCATGGCCAACGGATTGCCGGCAGAAGTTCACCCTCATACGCTGCGCCACGCCTTCGGCACGCACATGCTCGAAGAAGGAGCCGACCTGCGCGCCATCCAGGAGCTGCTTGGCCACGAGCGCCTGTCGACGACCCAGCGCTACACCCAGCTCACCGTCGGACAGGTAGCCGAGGTTTACGACCGCACGCATCCGCGAGCGAAGTAACCATAACAGCTTAGAACTTCGACAGCTCGCGAATCGCCCCATAAATACGTTCCGGCTGCGGCAGAATCACGTCCTCGAGCAGAGGCTGATAGGCCACAAAGGTATCCGTGGCAGCAACGCGCTTGACCGGAGCATCGAGGTCCTCGAACAGCTCATCGGCGATGCGCGCGGCAATCTCAGCCCCATAGCCCCAGCTCAGCATGTCCTCATGGGCGACAATGACGCGGCTCGTCTTTTTGACTGACGTAGCAATTGCTTCCCAGTCATAAGGACTGAGGGTGCGCAGGTCGATTACCTCCGCTTCGATGCCATCCTCACGATGCGCCTTCTGTGCCGCCTGCAGGGCGCGCGGCACAACAGCGCCGTAAGTCACGATGGTCAGGTCTTTGCCTTCGCGCACAGTCTTCGCCTTGCCGAAAGGAATCATGTAGTCCGGTCCCGGATAAGCCGCGCGTCCAAAGGTCTCGCGATAGAGGCGCTTGTGTTCCAGAAAGAGTACAGGATCGTCGCAGCGGATCGCCGTCCGCAGCAGACCATTCGCGTCGAGCGCATTCGACGGAAAGACCACGCGGATTCCCGGCGTATGCGTGAAGATGCTTTCGCCGCACTGCGAGTGATAGATGGCTCCGCCTGTAAGATATCCGCCAATCGCAACGCGAATCACAGCAGGAGCGGAGAAAGTGCCATTGGAGCGCCAGCGCATCACGCTCATCTCATTGCGCATCTGGTGCATCGCCGGCCAGATGTAGTCGAAGAACTGAATCTCAACCACAGGCTTCATGCCGCGCACGGCATAACCAACAGCCCTGCCCACAATGTTCGCTTCGGCCAGCGGTGAATTGAAGACGCGCTCGCCGCCAAATTCAGTCTGCAGACCGGCAGTGAGCTTGAAGACGCCGCCCTTGCCCTTTACCTGGCCTTCCTTCAGATACTGCTCGCGGCTGCTGTCGGCCACATCTTCGCCAAAGATGACGATGCGCGGGTCGCGGCGCATCTCGTCACGCAAGCAGGCATTGATGAGGTCAGCCATCGTGCGTTCCTGCTTGTCGGAAGTCTTTGCTGGCTGAGTCTGAAGCTCCGGCTGCGTCGGATCGTAGTCTTCCGAGTACACATGGAGCGGAATGCTCTCCGGCTCAGGAAAAGGCGCGCGCAGGGCCCGCTCGGCGGCCACGCGGACTTCCTCATCGACTTCCTTCTCCAGGCGGTTGATGGCCTCAGCGTCCAGGATGCCTTCACGCAGCAGGTACATCTGCATCTTCTGCAGCGGATCGCGCAGCGAATCAGCTTCGAGCTCGCTCTTGGGCCGGTAGAGCCGCTCATCGTCCGAGAGCGAATGCGAGTAAGGCCGGATCACATGCCCATGGACAAACGCCGGGCCCTTGCCCGAACGGCAGTGAGCTACAGCTTCTTCAAAGACGCGATAGCTCCCGACAGGGTCAGTGCCGTCTACTTCTGCAAAGTAGAAATTCGGAAAGCCGGCAACCAGAGTCGAGATATTTCCGCCGGGCGTATTGACTTCAACGGGAACAGAAATGGCATACCCGTTGTTCTCGACAACGAAGAGCACCGGCAGCTTCTGATTGGAGGCGGTATTCAGCGCCTCCCAGAACTCGCCCTGGCTGGTCGAGCCTTCGCCCAAGGAAGTGTAGACGACCTCGTCGCCATGAAAGGTCACGTCTTTATAAGCGCGATAATCGCCCTCGTGTTTTTCAGCAGCCTCAGGGTGGTGTGAGAAGTACCGGCCTGCCTCGGCGCAGCCCACAGCATGCAGCAACTGCGTTGTTACTGAGGAGGACTGCGAGACAATGTTCAGTTCTTTGCTGGTCCAGTGCGAAGGCATCTGCCGGCCGCCGCTTGCCGGATCAGCCGCTGCGCCCACACCCTGCAGCAGCATATCTTCAACAGTTACTCCAAGCGTGAGGCAGAGAGCGCGGTCACGGTAGTAGGGAAAGAACCAGTCATAGCCGGGCTTGAGGGCCATGCCCGCAGCGACCAGCAAAGCTTCATGGCCGGCGCAGGAGATCTGGAAGAAAATCTTCTGCTGCCGCTTGAGCATGATCTCGCGATCGTCGGTCCGCCGCGAAAGGTACATCAGGCGGTACATCTCAACCAGGCGTCCGGAATCAAGACCGGATGCCGTGCTCTCCGCGGTGGAAACTGCTGTTTTGGCCATTCTCTACAAACCTCTTTGATCCTGCCGTGGAACAAACTGGAGCGTCTCAGTTCCCAGGGCGACAGGAGATTGTACATGTTCGCCACAGGACTGTCCCCTGCTTCTGCCAACCGTCTTAGGATGCGGAAACCGGAAAGAACGCGTCGCTCTTTTTTGTACTTCTATTGTAAAAGCCGCGTTACCGAGATGAGGAAGAGCGAGCGAATTGACCATCGTTTCTGCGGCATGCTTTAATTCACCCTTTTGGTAGCTCTGCTGGCTAGACGCTTCTTCATGTCCTGCTCAGAACGCATTTTCATGTTCCAGATTCGGCTCTGGTTTGATACGTTTCTGATTCCGGGGAGTGTATCGGCCCGAAGCACCAGCGTTGGTTCGCAAAATTCCTGGAGGACGTTGAATGCCGTTTGCTTCTGCATTGGCTGCATCTTTCTGGCAGGCCACTGATCTTTCTCAAACAAGCTCTGACAGCCTTTACCTCTGGCTCGCGCTCGCAGTCGGCGTCATCGGCCTGCTCGCCGCGTTCGCCTTTGCGCGCTCGGTCCTCAGCTCCGACACCGGAACCCCGGACATGCAGCGCATCTCCAACGCCATCCGCCAGGGCGCGGAAGCCTTCATGCGCAGGCAGTACGGCACCATCGCGATCATTGCAGTTGTCCTCGCTATCATTCTTTATTTTGGATATCGCCTCTCGCCGTTTACTGCTCCCTACGCAAACAAGGTTGTCATCAGCTTCCTGATTGGCGCTACCTGCTCGGCCCTTGCCGGGCAGACAGGCATGTGGGTCTCCATCCGGTCGAACATCCGCACCGCGTCTGCTGCCAGAACAAGCCTGGGCAAGGCGCTTCAGATTGCCCTGCGCGGCGGGGCCGTAACCGGGCTGATCGTCGTGGCGCTCTCGCTGCTCGGAGTCGGCGTGCTCTTTCTTGCTTTTGGAGGATTGAAGACGCCGCAGCAGGCTCCCTATCAGCTCGTCGGCTTCGGCTTCGGAGCGTCGCTGGTCGCGCTCTTTGCCCAGCTTGGCGGCGGCATCTATACCAAGGCTGCGGACGTGGGCGCTGACCTCGTCGGCAAAGTAGAAGCCGGCATTCCGGAAGACGATCCACGCAATCCGGCAGTAGTCGCTGATCTCGTCGGCGACAACGTAGGCGACTGCGCAGGCCGCGGCGCGGACATCTTTGAATCGACCGCTGCAGAAAACGTAGGCGCGATGATTCTCGGCGCATCGCTTTATCCCGTCTTCGGCGTGAAGGGCATTCTCTTTCCGCTCATAGTCCAGGCGATTAACCTCATCGCCAGCATCATCGGCGTCAGCATCGTGCACAGCAAGGAAGACGAAGACCCGATGCACGCGCTCAACCGCGGCTATTACGTCACGTCCATTCTGGCGCTGGTCGGCTTCGCAGCTGCGGTCTACTACATGCTGCAAGGCCGATGGTGGCTGCTCGGATGCGGAGTCTGCGGCATTGTCACTTCCTTTCTCTTCGTGCGCATCACCGAGTACTACACCGAGACGCGCTTTCGTCCTGTCCGCTCCATCGCCCTTGCTTCGACTACCGGCCCGGCCACCAACATCATCAGCGGCATTGCCGTAGGCATGGAAACTCCGGCGATTCCAGTTATTGTCATCAGCGCCGCTCTGCTGCTGAGCTACTACTTCGGCACACGCGGACTCGCAGACGTGACGACGATCTCGTCCTACTCGAAGGGCATCTATGGAACAGCCATCGCCACCATGGGCATGCTCTCGTCAGCCGCCTATATCCTGGCCATGGACACCTTCGGCCCTATCACCGACAACGCCGGCGGCATTGTCGAAATGAGCGAGCAGCCGGAGAATGTCCGTCAAAAAACCGACAAGCTCGACGCAGCCGGCAACACCACCAAGGCGCTTACCAAGGGATACGCTATTGGCTCGGCATCGCTCGCGGCATTCCTGCTCTTTTCCGCATACCTTGAGAGCGTTCACGACATTGTGAATCAGCGCGTGACTGCTGCCGGAGGCACGCTGCCCGCAGGCTGGAGCTTCTCGAACATCAACCTCGCCTCTGTTCCTGTGTTTGTAGGCGCGCTGCTCGGCGCCATGCTGACCTATCTCTTCTCATCGCTTGCCATCAAGGCCGTGGGGCGTGCTGCGCAGGCTGTCATTCAGGATGTGCACCAGCAGTTCCAGGAAAATCCCGGCATCATGCAGGGAACCTCGCTGCCAGATTACGGACGCTGCGTCAGCATCGTCACCGGCTCCGCGCTCAAGGAGATGGTCTGGCCTGGAATTCTCGCCGTAGCCATGCCGCTTGCCGTGGGTATCGTCTTCCGCCACTTCAGTTCGGCCTATCATCTGGATGGCGGGGCAATCACTCCTCTTATCGACGGCCACCCTCTGAACCTGGGCGGAGCGGAAGCGGTCGCCGCACTGCTCATGGTGGGGACAATCTCAGGCATTTTGCTCGCCATGCTGATGAACAACGGCGGCGGCGCATGGGACAACGCCAAGAAGTTCATCGAGACAGGGCAGTATGGCGGCAAGCGTTCCGAAGCTCATAAGGCAGCCGTCGTAGGCGATACCGTAGGCGATCCCTTCAAGGACACCGCCGGGCCATCGCTGCACGTGCTCATCAAGCTGCTGGCTACCGTAACGCTGGTGCTCGCTCCTTTGTTTGTTTAGTAAGTTCTTTTCAGGGCCGTCTTTGCTGAAGACGGCCTTCTCTTACTCTTTGCAGACCGCATCTCTGGTATCGTTCGGGGACATGGGCGCAATCACCAAGGTTTCCTGGTACAGGCAGAGCAAGCCAAGCCTTCCTCACTTCCAATCGCTGCCCTTTCATCGTCAGCGATCTCTGTTCCTTGCTGTTTTCTGCCTCTTTTCGGTGATCGGATTTTTTGTAGACCTGATGCAGCTTGGACACCTGCCTTACGTCCTGGCAATTGCCATCTCCATCATGAGCGGCATCATCGCGATTATCTATGTCATCCTCGGCACCAGGTTTCCTAACTACTACACGGCAATATTCAGTGTTCTACAGGTGGGTTTCTGGATCGGCTTCGGAAGCACAGCTCCTTCTCTCATCCACTATCTGCACCTGCAATCTGTTTCTACAGAACGGGGCGTGCCATTTGCTGCGGTATTGATCCTTGCAGCGACCATGCTCTCTTATGTTTTCTTTCTTAAATTCATTCGCACAGAAGGGCAGGAAGCAGTCCGCATCAAGAACGAGCTGGAACTGGCACATGGCATCCAGAAAACGCTGGTGCCGCCTATTCACCTGCGAACTCCGCTCTTTGAAATCTATGGACGCTCCGATCCCAGCGACAAGGTCGGCGGCGATCTGGTAGACGCCGTGCTTCTCGAAGACGGCAGCGCGGTAGCCTATGTTGCCGACATCGCCGGCCATGGCCTACAGGCAGGCATTCTTATGGGCATGGTCAAGACGGCAGCGCGCACGGCGCTGCTCGATGCCGATCACACCGAACCGCACGTCGTGTTGCCGTCTTTGATGGAATGCCTGAATCGCGTGCTCCCTTGTGTCAAAGAGCCGCAGATGTATGCCACCTTCGCCGGCTTCCGGCTGCATTCTGATGGCAGCGTCTTTTATGCCCTGGCTGCCCACCCGCCCATCCTGCACTATCGCGTGCAGGCCGGTGCCCGGCATGTCGATCATCTTTCCCAGGAACAGCTGCCGCTTGGACTTCTTCCGGCGGACAATTTCGCTTCCGACATAACCATGACGGAACAAGGCGACATCCTGGTAATCGTGACCGACGGCATTCTTGAAGCCTGCAATCAGGCGGATGAAGAATTCGGACTCGACCGTCTGCAGAACCTCATTGCAAACCATGCCGGCCAGGGACTACCGGCCATGGCCGAGGCCATACTCAACGCCGCCCGCGCCTTCGGCAAACAGATCGACGATCAGACTCTCCTGCTGATCCGCCGTCTTTGAAGGAAGCTGCTGGGTGATCGCTCATGCCTCTCTCCCCCGGGGAGGGGGAGGCGTTAAGTCTTTGAAAACACATGGTTTCTGTTTTCAATGCAGCAAAGTATTGAAAACAGGAAGGTTCCTCGTAAAGTCCTGATTCCGGGCAGTTAAAAAACCGCCGGGATGCGGCGGTTTTCCTGTTTTCGTTCTTTACTTTCAGGATATCAGAAAAAAAGGGAATATCAACGCATTGATCGTTGCAACGGATGTTGTTTTAAACCAGAAACTTGCAGCGAAATATTACTTTCGGAATCATTGACAGGGCATACGGCACGGCTGAAGCCGTGCCCCTTCAAAGCCAGAACTTTCTTCAACATCCTCTGAAGCCATGCCTCTTTAAAACGCAAACATCCAAACCGCTCTAAGCAGTCGCACTAATAGCACTCCGCAGCGCCGACAGGGCCATCAACCGGGTAAAGCCGCTGATGAGCAGGTTCACACCCACAATCGTGGCTATCGCCCATGCTGAGCTCGAAGGCCAGTGGGCCAGGATCAGGAACGCGAGGATCAACGTAACAATCCCGTCAACCAGCAACCATCCTGCGCCGCCTGTCTTGCGCATCTGGAGATAGCTGAGGATGTAGAAAATGCTTTCCATCAGGAATACGATCCCCAGTACCAGAGTGAACGAAACCAACCCCAGAGCAGGGTGCATGAAAAGCCAGATTCCGCCAACGATATAGACAATACCGACCAACGTCCGCCAGAGATATTTTCCGACGCTTCCGGCAACGACAGCGGTGGTCAGGTGAATGACGCCGGCAATGATGATCAGGATGGAGAGAACAATGGCAACGCTGATTCCGGCGAATTCCGGCAGAGCAAGAGCGGCAATTCCACAGAGGATCAGAATCACAGCCCAGATAATGCCCAGAGTTGTTGCACGCTTCAAAGTACTGCTGACGGTATCTGCTGACATGCGATTCCTCCTCAAGCGAGAATCACAGCTAACTGCCCTTCATCTTTTCTTTGACTGACTTGGCCAGCTTTTCGATTTCCTCGGCCTTCTTCACCACGCTAAGCGAGAGCTCGTCCTTGTTGCTCTTGTCCACTTCTGTCTTCAGCTGCTGCGCCAGATCCAGAAGCTTGTTGGTGTCGTTCACAAGGTCCTGCTGGCGCTGGCTGTTGCGCCGCTTGGCCTGCTGGATCATGGCTCGGTGCGCCATCGGATCGTTGCTGTTGTCATCATCGCTCGCGTTTGGCTGTCCGGGAGCATTGGGGGTAGTGGTGGGACGGTTCAACGTTGGCGACTGTGCAGTCGGCATCTGCGCATGGGTCACGGCGAAACTGCCCGTCAGAAAAAGTCCAGCAATCAGCAGCTTTCGCCATCCGGATTTGGCATCAAAACTCTGCATCAGGTCATTATAAGAATGTTCCCCATGGTTATGACATCCATATACGCTACCTTTTCCCTGGCTTCAGAAGGTGGACGCCTAGCAAAGCTCAATACAGAATTCCTAGACAACCTGATGGACTTCGTCTACAACTCCCTGCCCAAGGTAGTGGTTACAGCCATCGTGGCGTGGATCCTGATCCGCATCCTAAAGGAAGTCACAAGCCGCATGGTGCGCCTCACCGAGCACCGAGCTCCGAACTCCAGCCGGCTCGCGCAGGTGCGCACTCTCTCCTCTGTCATCCGGGCAACGGGAACTGGATTCATCATCTTCGTCGCTCTGCTAGAAGTGCTCCCGCTCTTCGGCTTCAAGCTGGAGCCGCTGCTGGCCAGCGCAGGCATCGCCGGTGTAGCGGTCGGCCTGGCCGCGCAGACTATTGTGAAGGATTGCCTTAATGGCGTCCTCATCCTGATTGAAGACCAGTACAACGTCGGTGACAAAGTGCGCATTGCCGGACTCGCAGGCACCGTTCAAGCCTTATCGTTGCGTAAAACCATGGTGCGCGATGACGATGGCACGCTCTATGTGATCCCGAATTCGCAGATCACCACAGTAGCCAATCTCACCCGTGATTACTCAGTGGCTACGATTAATGTTTCAGTGGATTTCTCCGCCGATCCGGACAAAGTGCTGGCTCTGCTGAAGGATGTTGCCATGAGTGTTCGCAACGACCCTGCATACAAGAGCGTGTTTCTCGCCGACCCGACGCTCCTGGGCGTGGACGGCATCAAGGGCTCGCAGGTGATTTATCCCTTGCAGTTAAGAACAAAAGCAAACCAGCAATGGGGCGCCATGCGTGAAACGCAGCGTCGCATCCGCATTGCGCTTGCCGAAAATGGACTGCTTCCCGGCGATCCGCTACGCGTCTTCGGCAGCGCTGGTCAGATGTTTGATCCGCACCGGAACAGTGAAGGCGCTGTCGCAGTTGCTGATCCAACTACAGCCAAGCCAAATGAGATTAACCCGTTTACAGGTGAAGGATTGTGATGACACGGATGATTGTCACAGCTTTGCCAGGACGTCTTCTCCTTCGATTTTGACTTCATAAACTTCTACTTTTTCGACTGGCATGTCTTCGGCCGCGCCGGTTTTTACGTCGAAGGCCCATGCATGCCAGGGGCAGATTATTTTGCCGCCTTCGATCATTCCCTGGCCGAGCGGCCCGCCGCGGTGCGGGCATTCGTTGTTCAGGGCGGAGATTTCACCGGCAACGTTGGCGATGCAGAGTGTTTTGTCTCCGGCGATGATTTCTTTTGCTTCGCCTTGCGGCGGCAAATCGGCCTTTGCGCAAATCCTGATAAATTCCGGCATTCTTCTCCCGATCTTCGTGACAGGTAATTGGATGATTTGCAGAGCCTCGGAGCTAAAGTCTCTTAACATCCGCAGGTTTAATGGCATGGCTGAATAGGTTTACTGAAAAATCAATTTCATTTTTTAAAGAAGCAATCTCTCGGCGGCTAAAGCCACGTGAATTTTAAGGCCATTTGCGGCACGACTTAAAAGTCGTGCTCCTTCAAAACAGTGACTTTTTCAGCGTCCTAAAGCTATGCCCCGCCTACTCCATCCTGACATGGTTAGCGTGTGCTACGCTCATCTTCAGGATGCACGACAAGCCGCCTCCGAATCCACCTGCGGGAAAAGATGTGCGCCTGTGGTGTCCGAATTGCGGGCGCGAAGTGGATGATCCGCTGGTTTGTGGAGACTGCTCGGCGGTGATCTGCCGCGTGTGCGGGACGCCGCTTGAATCTGCCGATGAGCTCGCCTTTGGTTAATGTCTAAGAAATCTCAAAAGCAAAAATCTTCGCGACAGACGCCGCATGAGGCGCGCGCTGCGGGCTGGAAGGATCCGCTGGAGCCGCAGCAGCCCCTGGTGAGCGGGAAGTGGCTGCTCTCGGCATTCGGCATTGTCGTGGGGCTGGCGGCGATCTGCGCCTATGCGGCGTTTTGCCTGCTCTTCTATCAGGGAAGCTGGCAGCTGATCTTTCATCCGTCGCGGACGGTTGTCGCTACTCCGGCAAGCGTGGGCATTGCCTTCGACGATGTTCGCTTTGATTACACGGAAACGGGCAAGCCGCAGCTTACGGGCTGGTGGGTTCCTGCGGAGGCCGGCGCGCGCTATGCAGGGAATACAATTCTGTTGCTGCACGATGGCCGTGGATCGCTTTCTGACAGTGTTCATGCGGTTCAGGTACTGCATTCGCTCGGAATCAATGTCTTTGTCTTTGACTATCGCGGCTTCGGGCAGAGCGCGGATGCGCATCCGTCAGAGCGAAGCATGAATGAAGATGCGGATGCTGCGTGGAAGTATCTGACGGATACGCGTCACTTGCCCAGTCGATCAGTTGTTCTTTACGGAGTGGGCCTGGGAGCTCCTGTCGCGGTGTCAGCTGCTGTCCGTCATGCGGAGGCTGTGGCGCTTGTTGTTGAGAATGTCAGCCCTAATGCGCTCACCCTGCTGGCGGCAGACTCGCGGACGAAGCTGGTGCCTGTTCGTCTGCTTGCCTCAGACCGGTTTGATCCTGGCGCAGTTCTAAATCAGGTGAAGATGCCGAAGCTCTTTCTGGAACGCGGCGCGAGTCATGAGACGGAAGAGCTCTTTCAGCGTGCCGGGTTGCCGAAAAAGCTGGTGCAGCTCTCTCCCGATGACGATGGGAAATATGTTCAAGCGCTGCGGGGTTTTCTGGACGAGGTAGTCCCTCGTTAGGCAACTAAGATACTGATTCTATGTTTGCCTTTTGATGTGAGAAGCTTTTTATAGAGGCACTGTTTCGATGAAACCGTCCGTTGCGTTGGCATCGCATCGCGAAGAGATTCGCCGCGTAGTGAGTGAAAATCGCGGTCTTAATCCTCGTGTTTTCGGATCGGTTCTGCACGGTGATGACTCGGAGACGAGCGATCTTGATCTGCTGGTGGACACAACCTCGGAGACAAGCCTCCTCGATATTGCGCGCATGCAAGTTGGACTTGAAGACCTTCTTGGTGTTTCAGTGGATGTACTCACTCCGGGAGGCTTACCACAGAGCTTCCGGGACAGGGTAGTTTCCGAGGCCGTGCCTGTATGAAGAAATCAGAGTTACGGATTCCGGACTATTTGGAGCACATTCTAGAATCCATTAACCGCATTCGCCAGTACACGAAAGATCTGTCCGAAGCAGATTTTCGAGCCAATCAGCTTATTCAGGACGGCGTAATAAGAAACGTTGAGATTATTGGAGAGGCCTCGAAAAATATTGAGGCGGGCAATCCTGACTTCGTTGCCAATCATCCCGAGCTTCCATTGAAAGAAATCTATGCCATGAGAAACCAGCTTGCCCATGGCTATTTCACGGTAGACACGAGTTTGGGCTGGAAGACAATTCAGCGTGATATCCCGTAACTGGAAGCAGTGGTCCTGGCGCTGCACACGGCTATCGTGCAGGCCCAATCAAAATCCAAGTAAGGAGCAGTCCATTTCATGTTTACCTGGCTGGAGCGTTTTCAACCCCTGGGAGTGCTGATTGCGCGTGTGGTGATGGGTGCGATCATGATGGTGCATGGCTCGCAAAAGATTTTTCCGCGCGGCTCACTTTACAACTTCACGCAGATGGTCGGTCATATGGGAATGCCAGCATGGATGGGGTATGTTTCTGCGTTTACGGAGTTCTTTGGCGGGGCGCTGCTGATTCTTGGATTGCTGGTGCCAGTGGCGGCGCTGGGGATGGCGATCAATATGGCGGTGGCTGTTTTGAAGGTCCACCTAAGCCATGGGCTGACCGGGCCTGGGGGTTTTGAGTATCCGCTTTCGTTGTTTGCACTGGCGCTGTTGATTCTTTTCAGTGGGTCTGGGTATCTGGCGGTGGATCGTCTGCTTGGGATCAGTCGGGGGAAGTGAGTTTTCCTTTTTCTGAAGTTCTTAAGATCAGGATGGTCAGCGGCCCTTATAAAGAACATGGGTAAGGGAACATCCCGCCGACCTCCGGTCGGCCTCCCACGAACCCTTTGACTTCGTCCAGGGCAGGTTCTTCGAGTTCGTGGGGGTCCTTCGGCTTCGCTCAGGATGACAGCGACGTGGTAGCAAAACGCGCGGAGAGAACCAAGTCTGGCGGCTGGCTTCCGCGCGTAGAAGGCCGGCCGCAATCTTTCAAGTTATGCTTTCAGGATATTCAGGAAGCGATTGTTTTTTAAGTCTGCTCCCGGGAATACCAGGTCAAGGTTTTTTGCGCCTACTGTCCGGTAGGCTGCTTCTCCCAGTACCTGCCTGAAATCTGTGGTGATGGCCAAGTCGCGGCCTTCGTAAAGCTGTTCGGGCTTCATGCCGGGCCATTTGCCGTAGATGTGGCCGCCCTGGACAGGTCCTCCAAGAACGAACATGACGTTGGCGTGGCCATGGTCAGTACCGCCGGTGCCGTTCTGGTGGACGGTGCGTCCGAACTCGGACATGGTGACAAGGACGATGTTGCCAGCTTCATCGCCCATATCGGTCCAGAAAGCGGCGATGCCTTCGCTGAAGGCTTTGAGGCGTCCAGCAAGCTGGCCGTTGACGTTGCCCTGGTTCTGGTGGGTGTCCCATCCGCCGATGTCGGCGAAGGCGGCTTCCACGCCCAGGTTTGCTTTGAGCAGCTGGGCCATCTGGCGCAGGCTATTGCCGAAGGGATCGTTGGGATAGTTGGCTCCAGGAGCCGGAGTGTATTTTGCCGGGTCCGCGGCCTTCAGCATCTTGACGGCTTCGAAGGTCTCGGAGCCGGTGCCGTGCAGGACGGCGTTGACGCTGCTCGAGTACATGCTCTCGAAGCTGGTGGCGATGGGCGCGGCTGCGGGGTTCTGTCCACCGACCGAGAAGTCGCGCAGGTTGTTGATGGCGACTGCGGGGATTTTGCCTTCGAGCATCCGCGGGACTTGCGGTCCCAGAGCTACGGCGCGGAAGGCGGAGTATTTTCCGTGAGTGCCGTCGGCCTGGAGAGCGCGGTTCAGCCATCCGTCAGTGGTGGCCTTGATGCCCGGGGTTCCGCTCTCCATGTAGTCCTGCGCGTCGAAGTGGGAGCGGGTGGGGTCGGGTGAGCCGCAGGCATGAACGATGGCGAGATGGCGCTGGTCCCAGAGCGGCTTGAGCGGCTGCATGGCAGGATGCAGCCCGAAGAATCCGTCGAGGTCGATGACCTGGTTGGGCTGGATGGCGATGGAGGGCCGCATCTGATAGTAGGAGCTTTCGCGGTGCGGGACGACGATGCTGAGGCCGTCGGCTGCTCCACGCTGAAAGATGACAACGAGCTTTTTGCCCTGTGCCTGGGCGGATGTGGCCTGGGCGAGGACGCTCCGGGTGAGAAAGCTGGGAATGGCGGAGGCGCCGATGACGGCCATCGCTCCGTCTTTCATGAATATGCGCCGCGTGATTGCCATGGGAATGGCTCCTCAGGGTGGTACTTACTTCTGGAGACGGGATTTTGTGGGGAAAGTTGCGGCGGTGTTCTCTAAATGGATTTCTTCTGGTCCCACCCTGTTGCACGAGGTTGGTTATATGTCCTGCGAACCTCCCACCCTAACTTCGTTAGGATGGGGCACCCAGGTTTCTATTTGTGCTTCGCTCAGGATGACAGCTTCTACAGGCGGCCGAATTTTTTCACGGCTTCGACGATGGAGCCAAGCTGCTCGATGTAGGCGTACATGCTGTGTTCTTTGAAGTCGAGCTGGCGCGCGAGGGTAAGCACTTTGACAGCTTCTTCGCGGGGGACGACGACGACTCCGTCCTGGTCGGCGGTGATGATGTCGCCTGCGCGGACGGGGACGCCGTCGATGGTGACGGTAATGTTTGATCCGGCGAAGCGGTAGTGGCTGACGGAAGTCGAAGGCACGATGCCGGTGGCATAGACGGGGAAACCGATCTTCTTAAGATAAGCGACGTCGCGGACGCCGCCGTCGATGATGGCTCCGGCAAAGCCGCGAGCGTTCATGGCAGTGCCCATCAGTCCGCCCATACCGGCGATGTTGGCTCCGTCCTCGATGCTCATGACGTAGACGGAGTCTTTACCTCCAGCGTCAATGGCGGCAAGCATACCGTCGAGGGCGTGGGGGTCGTGGTTTTCTTCTTTCGCGAGGCGCACGGTGGTGGCGAATCCGGCGAATTTTGCGGAAGCGAGAGCCTGCATGTGATGGGAGAGATACATGCGCTTGCCATCGAGCTGCTCAATGGCATCGGAGACGGAGGAGACTTCGACATGGCGGTAAGCGGCGAGGATGGATGAGGGGTCTTTTTCATCGAGCTGCTGCGCGTGCAGGATAGCGACGACCGCAATCGCGAGAGCGGCGGAGAAAAGCAGGAAGCGTTTCACTCTGTAGGGACCTTTCGCAGGGAGTTCTCACAAAGTTTAAAACGATCAGGCAGGGGTGTCATGGCGGTGGAGTGATAGAACCCTATCTGGTGAATCGAATTGCATCAGTGCTCTCCCACCCTTTCGTCGAAAAACACGACGAAAGGATGGGGCACCCGGCGAACTGCAGGTCCCTCCGCTATGTCGCTTCGCGACTCCGGTCGGGATGACAAACCTTGGGAAAGATTCGTGGCCTACCACCCTTTCTGCCAACTACAGCGGAAAGGATGGGGCACCCGGCACTGTTGCCTGGGTTATGGGATATTCATGATTTTTTTACTCGCGAGTTACTGCTGCCGGAGGCAGATGAGACATAGATGGAATGAGGCGAAAGCTTCATTTCATGAAATGACAAAAGTTCTTGGACGACGGGGCATGAATCGTATTATCTTGTCGGACAAACGAAAAGAACTGCGGGACAACGGCATGAAAGTTGGCGTGTACCAGGCGGTTTCTCCAGCGCTTTAAGGTTATGCGCTCAGGTTTCCAGCGGTTGGCTTGCGGTCCTGGACGGGGGCGTTCTGCGATGAAGTCTCCTCTCGGGGTACGTAAGTTCACGATTTATCTGGCGGGGCTGATCCTACTGTATGTCTGTTCTTCAGCCCAGCCATGCCATGCACAACAGGTTGCGTCTTCCGGTCCGGCAGATTCCGGCGGAGAAGATTTGAGCGCGCCGTCGCCGGACGGAGTGGTCATACCAGGACCGCTGCGCTCTTTTCTGCGCATGGCGGGCATCAGCCAGAAAATTTCTCCAGACGATGTGCTGCCATTGCTGGCGCGCAATATTTATCTGCGCGGCTATGAGAACAACAATCAGACAGAGTTTCTGGTTTTGCTCGACAGGTATGTGCACCAGGCGAGAGAACTGCAGGCGCTTGCGAGCTCGAACGGCACGATCCATGTGGCCGGCTGCAGTGATGCAACGCAGCTGCTGCAGATCCTTGGATATCAGTTCAAGCCGGCGTGCGGTCAGAAGGGCGCTTACCTGATGACGGCCAATCCGGAAAGGGCTTTTCTGACCATTGATTCGGGCTTTCCTTTAACAGGGCTCGAAGAATCTCTGGAGAAGGGTGCTCCTTTTTCCTATGCGTATCCTTCGACGCGTGTTCCTGTGCTTTTTCATGAGGGCGACTGGGTTGGGGCGAGCGCGTGGAAGAAACGGAGCGGGAACCTGCTCGATGTTCTGATCCATGATCCGGTCGAGGCGCGACTCTATTCGGCATTAGCGAAGACAGATGCGGAGACGGGCATGGCGCTGCTGAAGTCGCCGGGACTCAAGAAGCTGATGACGTATGCTCCGGTGCTGGACTTTTATGGAAGCCAGATCTCGATCCGCTCAGGGCGTGTGCTGGTGCCCGGCGGAACAGATGCGGAGCGCGGATGGAAAGACCTGGTGGGAGCGAGCCCGGATTCGCCGGGAGATTTTGTCACGCATCTGCTGGCGAAGGATGCGGGCTGGATGGCGGTGTATTACGACGCGCTGTCGCGTGTGAGCCAGGCGCAGCAGGCGCATCTTACGCAATGGCCGCGCCTGCGGCATCTTTATGAAGCGTTCAAGTCCCCGGGCCTCGAGCCGGCGGCGACGAAGGGAGTGTTTCCCAAGGGCTCTGATCTGCTGATCCTGTTTACGCGTATTGATTGGGGGCCGGACGGACAGCCTTATATTCCTGGGAACCTGGATGTCTGGAAAGAAGTGCTGAACCAGAAGCAGGAATCGAAGATTGCGCATGACTGGGCCAAGCACGCGCGGGGATGGAACAGTTCGGAACAATTGCTCGAAGCCATGACAGCGTTTGCGCGCGAGGACACCGACGGCGGCCCGTTGCAGGTGTACCTCATGCTGAGCGAAATCGACAACAAGCGGCCTGCGGACAAACGGCTGTCGGATGGAACGGTGCGGTTGATTGCCAGCAGATACTCGCAACTGAACAGCTGGTATCCGGTCTTCTCGGAGTTTCCGGAATTGAACGATGCTTCGATCACCAGCTTTATAAATGCGACGGATGCGCTGGATAAGATCTCCAATCCGCCGCTGCGCGCCAATGCTCTGGGATCGTTCCAGGCGAATGTCGGATTGTGGCAGATTTTTGCCCGGCAGGGAGAGATCCCAGCGGCAGGAATGAATCCGTCATGGCAGAGCGTGGTTGAGCCTTTCAACAAAATCTCTTCGTCTGTGCAGCTTTTTGACGCGGCGCGCAGCTCCTTGAGCGGGCTGATGCACGTGGCGACAGGAAACGCGGAGTATTCGCAGGAAGATGTGGTTCAGCTGCTTGCCGGCCCTGCGCAGCAGGGACAGGAAAGCCAGCGCGTGCATGATGAGCTGGCGGGAAGAATCCGCTCGGTGATAGATGACCAGCGGCTGGCGTCGGTTGACACGCTGTTCGCGCTCAACGATGGGCTGAGCGCGATGCAGCATGGGAAAAGCGATGCGGACAGGCTGGTTTCGCTTGCAGGACAGCTCAAGGACTTTGAATTGCCGCGTCCGATCTTTACCAAGTCGGAGAAGATTCAGTGGTCGCCGGCGGTTTACAGCAGCCGCCACGCAGAGCTACAGGCAAAGACTGATCTGGCGAAGCTGATCAAGTCCCAGAGTTCTCCCGCGCAATTGGAAGCGGCGCGCGGCCAGCTTGCGCCGTTTCTGAGAGACACGCTGGTGGGCTTTAACTACGCCTATTACGAGCCGCCGGGCGCGCAGATCCTGCACAATAACCCGCTGTTTGTCCGCTCGCACGATTTTGCCGGAGTGACGATTATCGGCGCGGAGCGGCTGTGGGGGCCGCCGGATTTGATTGGAGTGGGAACACCTGCGGGCGGCGGGGCGTACCTGATGGGATCGCTGGCTGACCTGCCGTATGCGCTGGCCACGATGGAGGAAGACTTCATTGCTCCTGAAAATATCCAGGCGCTGATCTGGAAGGAACTGGTGCCGGACCTGCTGGTGGATGCGACACTGCCGCGCTGGTGGAAGGTCAGTCCACAGGAACTGCACGCGGTCACGCTCTATCAGAAATCAGGCGAAGAACTGCTGAATGCCTCGGGATCGAATGCGGAGCTTCGGGGCAAGGTCGTCAGCATTCTTTCGAACCGCATGACGCCGCGGCGATTGGAACAGGTAGGTCTGCATCTGCAGCAACCGAATGCTATCGCCAGGATGCGTCCCGCGATGCTGCCTGAAGATACGTTCTACCTGTCGGTGGAATTTCGCAGGAAGTTTCCGGGAGACGTTTCATCGATAGGACCAGCGGACCAGGAACTGGATGAGCTTTGTCACAAGTACCCAGCGGATACGAGCGCTGAGGCGATCTCACGGGATTTCGGAGTGCCTCATCCGACGCTAACCAGAAGCTACACGCTCGAACTGCTGAACCTGAAGCCGCTGCCGGTCTTTGGAGGCTACTCTTATCGGCTGTTTGGCGAGTCATGGGAATCTAGCAACCTTTACTGGGCGCGCCTGGCGGACGAGATGGGCTATGCGCCGGTGCAGCTGAACCGCATGGTTCCGGAACTGACGCGCCACATGACATCAAAGATTTTCGCCACCGATCTCGACGACTGGCCGGCAGTGCTGCGGGCGATGCAGGAGACAGGAGATGAGTTCAGGCAGGGAAAGATTGCTTCGCTGCAGGTAGCGAATGTAGGTTCTCCGCGTTAGCAGCGCGGGATTGCGACAGGAGATTTCTGGAGGGTTATGGTGAGGAAATATCTGTTCTTCCTCTTTGTATTTTCGGGCCTCTTCCTGGGAAGCGGGAGCAGCAGAGTTCTAAGCGCCCAGGATGATCGAATTTTGGTGAACGTGGTGCTGGTGCAGCTGAATGTGGCTGTGACAGACAAAAAGGGCCACTACATTACTGGGCTGCGTCCTGACGATTTTTCTGTTTTCGAGGACAAAATCCAGGAAAAAGTCGCCACCTTTGAAGAAGGCGGCGAGCCAGTGCGCCAGCTGATCAAAGTCACGCCGGCGAGCAATAAGGCTGAAGCGGAGAACCCCAAGCCGCCAGAGCCGGAGCAACAGCAGCAGAACGCCGACAGTGAGCCGGCACCAAAGCCTGCCTCGCCGCTGGCGGGGGCCAATGTCTTCATCCTGTTTGATACCAGCAATTACATGTACAAGGGCTTTGTGTTTGCGCAGGACTCGATTGCGAATTTCATCCGTTCGCTTGAAGGCGTAAACAAAGTGGCTTTTTATTCTTATAGCCGGGACCTTTCGCGGGCCACGCCTTTAACTTCCGACTGGGGCCAGATTCTGCGAGGTGTGCGCAGCACGGTCGCGGGAGACGATGCGGCGCTCTATAACGGCCTTTTGTTGACGGTAAAGGATGCTGCACAGCTTCGAGGAAGAAAGGCCATCGTGGTTTTCTCAAACGGCCCGGACAATGCTAGCTCAGTGCCTCCAGAGGATGTGGCGGAACTTGCCCAGTCGACGGGAACGATCATCTACATGGTGAGCACGCAGCTGGCGCAGAATGATCCGGTCTCGACTGCCGTGTTTGAGCGCATGAGCAAGGCCACCGGCGGGAAGGCGTATTTTTCCAAGAACTGGGGCGACGAAAGGCAGGCGTTTGCCTCGATCCGCGAAGACCTGGCACATCTTTATTCGATCAGCTATTATCCGCAGCCGAATCCGAACCGCGGATGGCGCGCGATTTCAGTGAAGCTGACGGGCAAAGACCTGCAGAAATACCATGTGCGGACAAGAGATGGTTATCGGCTGCGGCAGCAGACGCAGTGAGTCACCGTTATTTCACGCAGGCTTGACCGCGCCGAGGACCGCATCAGCGTAGACTAGCGTTGGGATCTGGTGCTGGGCATAATGAAAAGCCTGCGGTCTTTAGAGCGCCGTGTACGCCAGACGCGCATGCTTGCGCGCGCGATCAAGTCGCGCCATCACCCTATCCTTGCTCATATCATTCCCATCCGGCGCTGCAATCTCTCCTGCGCTTACTGCAACGAGTACGACAAGGTCTCAAAGCCTGTGCCAACGGTGGAAATGCTGCGCCGTATCGATCAGCTTGCTGCTCTAGGTACAGGAATCATTACATTCAGCGGCGGCGAACCGCTGCTGCATCCCGATCTGGATGAAATGATTCGGCGCATCCGCAGCCACGGTATCATCGTCACGCTCATCACGAATGGATACCTGCTGACTCCGGAGCGGATCAAGCAGCTCAACCGCGCGGGCCTTGAGCATCTGCAGATCAGTGTCGACAATGTGCAGCCGGATGATGTCTCGAAGAAGAGCTTGAAGGTTCTGGACAAGAAGCTCGAATGGCTTGCCGAGTACGCGGAGTTCGATGTGAATATCAATTCCGTGCTCGGGGCTGGGGTGGAGCATCCGGAAGATGCGCTTACGATCACGCGGCGCGCGCTGGAGCTTGGATTCGACACGACGGTGGGAGTCATCCACGACCATAAGGGGCAGCTGCAGCCTTTGCAGGACAGGGAGAGGACGGTTTACGAGCAGATACATGCTGAACGGAAGCCGGCCTTCTGGGCATTTGCTTACGACAATCTCTTCCATAAGAACCTGGCGCTGGGCAAGCCGAACGAATGGCAATGCAGGGCGGGAAGCCGCTATCTCTACATCTGTGAAGACGGATTAGTGCATTACTGCTCGCAGCAGCGGGGATATCCTGCGATTCCGCTCGATAAGTACACGCAAGAGGACCTGGAGCGCGAGTATTCGACGACGAAGGCGTGCGCTCCTTACTGTACGGTTTCCTGCGTGCACAGAGTGGCGATGATCGATCTAGTTCGCAACAGTCCACGCGAGGCGTTGACGAAATTCTTCCCTCCGGCTGCTCCGGGTGAAGCGGCGAATCTTCCTCTGGGAGTGAAGGTATTGACGGCGCTCTTTCTTCCTCCGGAGAACGGTAAGCCTCAAAATCCAGCAGCCAAGGCGATGGCCGGCGCGGCGATGAGATTGCTCGGGATCAAGTGACCGAGCCAGGCGCCGACGACGATCAATGCCAGTACTGCTCCCAGCAGTACGTCTATGGCATAGTGGTATCCACCGACAACGGCGGCGACGGCGATCCAGAAGGAAATGACTAAAAAGATCACGCCTGCGATGGGCACATAGCGCAGAAGCACGCATGATATGGCGAGCGCTGAAGCTACGTGCGCGCTGGGAAATGAAATGGCCTGGATGCTTCCGTACTTGAGAATCCAGAGGTTCATGACGCGGCTTTTGTTTTGCGCTTTGCTGGTGGTCTGTTGGCCCAGGCTTCGCGGCGGCAATGCCGGCACGAGCGGAGTGATGCCATAACAAAGATAGGTCGGCACAAGGACAATGAACCAGTAGGTGCTCGCGTACTGGCGCAGTCCGGCGATGTAGAGAACGGCGAGGCCGAGCGGCATCTGCGGGTAGCAGAACATGTAGGCCCATTCCATAGTGAGGCGCGTGATGCGGCCGAATGCTGGAGGCTTCGAGAAGACCAGGTTCCCGAGCCAGCGATCGATGGCGATGAGGCGTTCCTGCATTTTCTCGCTTGGGCCGGTGAAGAACTGGCCTGTCTGCCAGTAAGGCACAAGCATCAGGGTTACAGGGAGCCAGTCACGGAGAATGGAGACCTGAAGCGGCGTGAGAATGTATGCGGAAAGACGGGCCAGGATCACGGCGACAATGACGAATGCTGCGAGTATCGCTATCGCTAACCGGCGGCGCGCTGCGAGTGGGACTATCCACGCTGCTACGGCAAGGATGGCGGCAAAGCCAGCCTGGATCCATTCGGAGGTTCGCATTGATCGGCCCTATCCTCGCTGAGTTTCTCATGATGTGAATGCCGGCAATGTCAATTTGAGTCGAATATGAAAAAAGGATTACCGGAAATTCAGACAAATTCAGATAGATGAATGCAATTTGTCCGTCCAAAGAATTCTTCATTGCGATGCTGGGCTAACTGCTGCTGGCCACGTTTCCCAGAGCCTCGGTTCCGGGAAATGCAGCGAAGCCTGATATTGTCATTTGAGAACTTGTTCACAACCGAAGGAGCAGTACAGCAGTATGAAGAAGATTGGGATGGGCCTCGTCGGTCCTGGATTTGTTGCCGCGCACCATATAGACGCCGTCCGACGGCTGGGTGATGTAGATGTTGTCGCGATCGCAGGTTCGTCACAACAATCCGCGGAGAAAAAGGCATTTGAGTATCGCGTAGATCGCGCTTATGGGGACTACAAGGCTCTGATTGCTGATCCCGATATTCAAGTCATCCATAACACGACGCCCAACCATCTGCATCTTCCGGTCACAATGGCAGCACTTCAGGCAGGCAAGCATGTTATTTCTGACAAGCCGCTCGCTCTGAATGCGGAAGAAGGCCGCAAACTGCGCGATGCCGCAGCCTCTGCCGGCGTGGCCAATGTCGTGACGTTCAATTACCGCGGAAATCCACTTGTGCAGCAGGCCCGCGGAATGGTTGCACGAGGCGAAGCCGGAGCGCTGAGCTTTGTCCATGGTTATTACCTGCAGGACTGGATGACAGATCCCAATGTCTATTCATGGCGCTCCGATCCTGCAAAGGGCGGCACCACTTCAGCGCTTGGGGATATCGGCTCGCACTGGTGTGATCTTGCGGAGCATGTTTCCGGATTGAAGATTGTTTCAGTGCTGGCTGACCTGGCCACTGTTGTCCCTGTCCGGTATTCTTCCGGCTCATCGGCTGAGGCATTTTCTGCTAAGGGAGGCGGCGAGCGCCAGCCTGTAGAGGTGCACGCAGAAGATCTGGCCAGCGTGCTCCTCCGTTTTGAGAATGGCGTGAGGGGATGCTTCTCAGTTGGCCAGGTTCTCCCCGGCCATAAGAATGACCTCGAGCTGGAAATCAACGGCAGAGCCCTCTCGCTGAAATGGAGACAGGAAGAGCAGAACGCACTGTGGATCGGCAAGCATGACCAGCCAAACGCTGTCATGGCCAAAGACCCATCGCTGGTATCACGAGATGTCCTTCCCTATGTCCATCTCCCCGGCGGACATCAGGAATCATGGGCAGATGCCTTCCATAACCTGATTCATGACGCCTATTTGTGGATACGGGAGGGTGGGCGCCCCGAAGCAAAGCCGGCGACGCTGCCAACCTTCGAAGATGGCTATCGTTCCACCTGCATTGTGGAGGCAATGCTCAAGAGTCACGTTGCAGGCGGACGATGGGAGAATGTACAGCAATAGCCTGCAGCACCATATTTAGAGAAGCGATGTGCGAGAAAGTCTGAGAATGTGATGAAATGGAAGCGATTCCAAAAACTCATCCATGAACCGCAGAAATTTTCTTTCATCGGCAGGAATTTTATTCGCAGGAAGTTCGCTGCATGCATTGGCGCCTCGTTTACTTGCAGACAGCAAACCATCGGCCAAGGCTGATTACAGCCTCCGCATTGAACCATGCACGCTTGATATCGGGCCGGGCGTTTCCATCAAGACCATTGCCTACAATGGCCAGGTGCCCGGCCCGCTGCTGCGCCTTCGCGAAGGCGTGCCTGTATCAATTGATGTGACCAATGCGGCGGCGAATGAAGATATCGTCCATTGGCACGGGCTGGCCATTGATTCACTCAATGACGGGGCCATGGAAGAAGGCTCGCCGATGATTGCGGCAGGCGCAACGCATCGGTATTCATTTACTCCCAGGCCTTCGGGCACTCGCTGGTATCACACACATGCTTCTGCGAATGACAATCTTTCGCTCAGCACTTACACAGGACAATTTGGTTTCCTGCTGATTGAAGGCCGCGAGCAGCCGGCTCATTACGATCAGGAAATCAACCTCGCGATTCATCATTGGGAGCCATCGTTTGTACCGATGGTGGAGACGATGCGCGAGCGGTCTTCGAATACGCCGCTCACTACCGGCTCCGATGTGGGCTACAAATATGCCACTATCAATGCCCACATGCTTGGAGCGGGCGAGCCCATCCGTGTGAAGCAGGGCCAGCGCGTTCTTATGCGCCTGCTCAATGCCAGCGCAACGGAGAACGTCGTCCTTGCGCTTCCGGGGCATACCTTCAAAATCATTGCCATGGATGGCAATCCGGTTCCTAATCCTAAATCGGTAGAAGTTCTTTCTCTAGCTGTTGCCGAGCGCGTCGATGCCATTGTGGAGATGAATTCGCCGGGTGTATGGATTCTGGGCTCGACGCTTGAAAAGTCCCGCCAGATGGGACTCGGCATCGTCGTCGAATATGCCGGGAAGAAGGGCGCTCCGGTCTGGAAAGATCCTGCGCCAGCGGAGTGGGACTACACGCAATTTGCCAACACGACAGCTGCGCCAAACGCGGACGAAACATTCACGCTTACCTTTCGCGATATCGGGTCTGTACATGGATCGCAGTTTGATACCTGGACGATCAATAACAAGTCCTGGCCCAATATCGATCCGCTTACCGTTCATCAGGGTAAACATTACCGCCTGGTCTTCCGCAACGGCAGCGGCGATCAACATCCGATCCACCTGCATCGGCATACATTTGAAGTCACCCGCATTGGTGACAAGCAAATCAGCGGCCTTAAAAAAGACGTCATCAACATCATGCCGCTGGACACCGTCGAAGTGGATTTCATCGCCGACAATCCAGGCGACACACTGTGGCACTGCCACCAGCAGTTGCACATGGATTATGGCTTCATGCAGCTGATTAAATATGCGGGATAACTTCCATCTATGTTGAAAATAGTTATTGGGACCATGAAGAGATTTCACGCCGTACCCTTGCTTGCTGCCGTTCTGGGACTGATTCCGCTGTCTACCAGCCGTGCTTTGTCTCAAACAACTCCAGTTGGACAAGTGCCCGCTAACAATTCAGTTGGCTCGCAATCTTATGCCAAGCATTGTGCTATCTGCCATGGAGAGCAACGCGAAGGAAATCTTCCTGGATTTCCGCCGCTGCTTGATGTGACTCGTCAATTGAAGGAGCCACAGATCGAAAGCCTTATCCACACTGGGAAAGGCCGCATGCCGGGATTTCCGAAGCTGCCGCAGGAAGAGATGACAGCATTATTACGCTTCCTTGCTACTGACAATCTTGCTGCGAGCCCTTCCGGCGGTTCGAGCAATATTGCTGAGGCAGGACGCCACCTCTTCCAACGCAACTGCGCCTTCTGCCATGGACGCGATGCGGCAGGCGGCGAAACCGGTCCCGACCTTACCCGGTCCAAGCTGGTTAAAGCTGATGTCAATGGCAACAAGATAACTGAGGTCGTTCGCAATGGCCGTCCGGAAAAGAAGATGCCATCCTTTAACTTCTCGAACGAAGAGGTTCATAGTCTCGTTGTCTTCATACATCATCAGGCAAGCTCTTCCCGCCCCGGTGGGCGTCGTGGCGTCGATGTGGCCGATCTCCAGACAGGGAATGTCGAAGCAGGAAAGCAATATTTCAACGGAACAGGCGGCTGCGCCAAATGCCACTCGCCGACGGGCGATCTTGCCGGAGTTGCATCGCGTTTTGAGGGGCTGCAACTGGAAGAGCAGATGCTCTATCCCCGCGATCCCAAGAGCCATGTAACTGTCACACTGCCATCGGGCGAGAAGCTCATCGGATTGCTTGCTTATCGTGATGAATTCACTGTCGGGCTACGCGACAGCAACGGAGTCTACCATTCATGGCCAGTCAGTCGCATCCGCTATACAGTAGATTCTCCCGTCGATGCCCACGCTGAGTTATTCGGCAAATACACCGACGACGACATTCATAATCTGATGGCATATCTGCAAACTCTGCGCTGAGACAATGAGGTCACATACGCTCATGAAGTTTTGGAAACACGCACTGGTATTGACGGCAATTGCACTTTTGCCGGGACTTTCTCACCTTCTGATCGCGCAGAGCCTTGACCCTGCTGCCATGGTTCATCCTTCGACGGACAGCTGGCCTACCTATCATGGAGACTACTCGGGCAGACGGCACAGTCGCCTCACGCAGATAACTCCGCAAAACGTCAACTATCTCACCCTTGCATGGGCCTTTCAGACCAACCAGAACGCTGCGATCAAATCCACGCCGCTGCTTGTCGATGGCATTCTTTATTTCACGGTGCCGGACAACATCTGGGCGGTTGATGCGCGTTCCGGGCACATGCTCTGGCATTACAACAAGCCGACTGACACGGGAGATCACATCGGCCAGCGCGGCGTTGCCATGTACAAGGGCTGGCTTTATTTCCTTACTCCGGATTGCCACCTCATTTCACTGAATGCCAAGGACGGCAGCGTGCGCTGGGATGTCGTTGTGGCCGATGTAAGCAAAGGCTACTGGACAACGATGTCGCCTCTCGTCGTTCGCGATCATGTCATTATTGGCGTTTCTGGAGATATGGATAATCTTCCCGGCTATCTTCGTTCCGTTGATCCTGAAACCGGCGCGACACAGTGGCAATGGGATGCCACGCCTCCTGCAGGAACTCCCAACAGCACGACTGGAGGCATGACATGGATTACCGGGACCTATGACCCTGAGCTGAATCTTATTTATTGGGGAACCGGCAATCCCACGCCTGTGCTCAGCGGGAAAACACGTCCGGGAGATAATCTCTACACCTGCAGCATCGTCGCTCTGAATCCTGATACAGGAAAACTTAGCTGGGGCTTTTCTGTTTCGCCCCACGATACGCATGACTGGGATGCAGTCGAGACGCCAGTCCTGGTAGACGGCAACTTTCACGGCCAGCCGCGCAAGATGCTGATGCAGGCTTCGCGCAATGGCTACTTCTTTGTCATTGACCGCACAAACGGCAAGAGTCTCCTCACCACCCCTTATGGTCCTGTGAACTGGGCGCTTGGCGTCGACAAGGACGGCCATCCGATTCCGAATCCCGCAAAAGAACCTGCGCCTGATGGACGACTGATTGCTCCGGATGAAGGCGGCCTCACCAACTTCCGCTCTCCAAGCTTCGACCCTAAAACCGGACTTTTTATTGTGGACGCTCACCCCAGCTACAGCATCTACTTTGCCAAGCCGGCCGATGGATATTACGGATGGGCAGGCGCGGACTACGGCTTATGGGGCAAAGGGGTGATCGAGGCCATTGATTACCAGACGGGGAAACTGCGCTGGACTCACGAAGTAGGACAGGGAGGTTCAGGCGCCGGCGTGTTGACCACCGACTCGGGTGTGACCTTTACCGGCGATGCTCACGGCAATGCTCTGGCTCTTGATACAAGCAACGGCAAAACCTTATGGCATGCCGGCCTGGGCGCGGCTATGTCCAGCTCGCCCAGCACCTACGAACTGGATGGCCGGCAATATCTGATAACCAGCAGTGGCGGCGTTCTGTTCGCATGGACACTTCCAGAACATCTCTCATCAGGCGGAGCCCATGCGCCGGCTGGCAGATAGCATTGTTGCTGACACACGAGTAGTCTTTCTACAGAGGGCATGATGATTCGCACCACCCACAGGTTCGGTACTGTTGCGGCTATACTTGCGGGGACCTTTGTAGTTGCATCGTTCGCATCAGCCCAGGAGTGGAAGGCAGGCCAGGCTTCTTTGCCTGCAGTCACACTGGGCAGCAGCGCATCATCCGAATCATCCAAAGATGATCCGGATGACGATTCATCGCTGATCGTAACAAGCGACTTTAATCATGACGGAATTGCCGATATAGCAACAGTTACTTCGCATAAGGATAGCTCTTCTGAGCCGGGCTATTTAACAGTATTGCTGGGGCAGACAAGCGGAGCTTTCAGGGAAATAATGTCGAAGCCTGTGCCGGGTCGAACTCCCCGTGCAATCACTACCGGTGATTTCAATAAAGACGGCATCCCAGACCTGATTGTCGGAGGCGAAGACGGGACGCTGACGTTGTTTCTGGGGGATGGGATTGGCAACTTCAGCTCCAGCCAGGAAATAACGCACCTCGATTCGGTTGCGTCGATCGCTGTTGCAGACTTCAACAAGGATGGCATTGAGGACATCGCCATTTCGGACTGGCGGGCAAGTGTCATAACAGTTCTTCTTGGGACGGGCAACGGATCATTTGGTCACATGTGGTCCTTTCCTTTGCGCACGCGGGCGACTGTTCCTCATATCGCTGCCGCGGACTTTAACGGCGACGGCATTCCCGATCTTGCAGTGATATACAGCGAAGATGAAGCGGACACATTCGACGTGATGCTGGGAAATGGCACCGGCACCTTCACCCTGTCTCCTGACATGGGCTTTGCCAGAAACCCGAATTCCCACTGCAGTACTTCCGGGGCCTCATCGCCGACACAGTCTCAGTGATTTCGAGATCATGTTGTGCGGGAAGCCGCTGACCACAGGATCAAAGAGTTTTCAGATAAGCGATCAGAGAGTCCACCTGCGATTCGCCGAGGTTGCTGAAGCCCGGCATCTTTCCTTTTCCATTTCGGATGATGGTGCGCACTTCTGTATCTGTGTGCCCTGGAGTGTGGGTTGTGTAATAGCCCTTCAGTCCAGGCGCTGTGGAAGTGCTGGAGCCGTGTATCGCATGGCATGACGCGCAGGACTGCGCAAAGATCCTCTGTCCAGTCTTCAAAGACTGGGGCGACACTTTTGTAGAAGAGTTGGCGAAGGCCATCGCTGCAATGCTTGCCGCGCCAAGGACTATTCCCGTCAGAATGCGCTTCATGCGGTGATCTCATTTACCTGGAAAGGCAGCTTGCGAATGCGTTTTCCTGTGGCGGTAAAGACTGCATTCGCCACACTCGGGCCCGGGAGAGGCACCGCGGCTTCTCCGAGTCCGTGAGGTTCTTCATGGCTGTCAAAAAACCAGGTTTCGAGCACAGGCGTTTCGGGCATCCGCAGCGGATCGTACTGATTGAAATTCTGTTGCTCGACGGCGCCATTGCGGATCGTGATGGCTTCCTTCATGAAAGCGCCCAGACTGAAGAGTATTCCTCCTTCGATCTGCGACCTCGCTCCATTTGGATTCACGACCTGCCCACAATCAATTGCTGTAAGAATACGGTTCACGTGAATTCCGCCTTCGTCTACGGTCACCTCAGCAACCTGTGCCGTAAAAGCATAGCCGGGCCAGCATGCCATGCCTCGTCCCTGATGCTTCTTCAGTGGCCTGCTCCATTCAGCTTTCTCCGCGACAAGGTCCAGCATGGCCAGCAAACGCTTTTTGTCCGATTGCTTCTTACCGGTGGCATGTTGGATTGCATCCGACAGTAAACGCCTGCGGAATTTGTATGGATCTTCTTCTGCTGCATGGGCAAGCTCATCGATGAAGCATTCGACGGCGAAGCCATTGAAAGAGTTCTCAACCGAACGCCACCAAGCGCGTGGTACTGCGCTTTGTACGGACGAATAGCCGACGCGCATGTTCTGCACTGGATAAACAATCTCGGTTGTGCCTCCGATTTCCGCGGCTTCCGGTTTTACTTTGGCGGGATCGTCCCAGTAAGCGCGTATGGAAGTATCGGCAATATGGTGCGACCATGCGACGATGTTGCCGCTTCCATCCAAAGCTCCACGTAACCGGTGCATGCCGGCAGGACGATAGAAGTCATGCGTCATGTCATCTTCCCGTGTCCATACAAGCTGGACAGGAGAAGAAACATGCTTTGCAATCTGCGCGGCCTCTGTCTGGAAGTCAGCAATATAGCGCCGTCCAAATCCTCCGCCCATGAGAGTGGTATGTACGGTTACGCTTGTCTCAGGCAGATCAAGCTCTTTCGCGATGGCGCTTCTGCTCCAACCTGCATCTTGTGACGGGCACCAGGCTTCGCATTTTTTCCCTTGAAGGTGGAGAGTCACATTCATGGGCTCCATTGTGGAGTGGGCCAGGAAGGGAAATTCATAAATGCTTTCGAGGCGTTTATCTGCCGGTATCTGGTCCGGGTCTGCCGCTCCAGCGTTTTGCGACCAGACCGGCGGTCTATCCAGAGCGGACCGCATCTTTGCTGTCAATGCTTCGGTGGATTCATTACTGTAAGGACCATGATTCCAGTTGATCTCAAGGGCCTTGCGGCCTTGTATTGCGGCCCACGTAGTCCTGGCAACAACAACAATGCCGCCTGCCGTATGGACCTGAAATCCTCGCGGAGGAATTTCAAATACCTGAAGCACTCCCGGAGTGGCGAGAGCTTTACTCGCATTGAATCCGGCAGGCGTACCGCCAAAGACAGGACAGCGAGCGATCACGGCATAGACCATTCCCGACAAACGAACATCCAGACCGAACCGGGCAGTTCCATTCACTTTGGAAGGAATATCAAGATGAGGTATCGCACGCCCGATCAAAGTGAAGTCTTTCGGATCCTTCAGCGTTACAGTTTTAGGATCCGGAAGAGGCAAGCGCCTCGCATCACTTACAAGTTCGCCATATGTCAGTGAGCGACCTGACGATTGATGCAGCACCATGCTTTTTTTTGCAATGCATTCCTCACGGGGGACATGCCAGCGCCGTGTGGCTGCCACCAGCATTGCTTCGCGTACGACGGCTCCTGCCTGGCGAAGCGGCATATAGTTACTTATCACGCTTCCGCTGCCGCCCGTGCCCTGCGAATGATCTGACTGGGCAACGGTGATACGCTCCCAATCCAGTTCTGCCTCTTCGGCCAACAACATAGGGAGAGATGTGTAAACACCCTGTCCCATCTCAGATTGAGCAAGGATCAACTCTGCTTTGTTGTCGGGATAGATATGAATCCATGCATCGAATGGATCTTCAGGAGCATGAGAGCCTGACCCGATGTGAAGCGGCCTATGGAGACGAAGGCCAATCACCAGGGCTCCGCCTGCTGCAGCAGCTCCCGAAGTCACCAGAAACGCACGACGGCTTATCCTGCGATTTTGAGAGCGAGTTTCTGTAGGCGATGGCAGCGGGTTCACGGTTGCATCTCCGCAGAAGCACGATGAATGGCTTTGCGGATGCGGAAGTAGGTCCCGCAGCGGCAGAGATTTCCAGCCATCGCGTCATCTATGTCTGCATCCGTTGGTTTTGGATTCGTGGCGAGCAAAGCGGCTGCGGACATGATTTGTCCCGGCTGGCAATATCCGCATTGTGGCGCCTGTTCTGTGAGCCATGCTCTCTGGACCGGATGCAGGCCGCTTTCTCCAAGACCCTCAATGGTGGTGATCTTCTTTCCGGTTGCTTCCGATACCGTGGTCTGGCAGGAGCGAGCGGCAACGCCGTCCAGATGCACGGTGCAAGCGCCGCACATGCCGATGCCGCAGCCATATTTTGTCCCGGTAAGATTGAGCAGATCGCGCAAGACCCATAGCAATGGCATGTCGGCGTCGGCATCTACCTTTTGCCTGCTGCCATTTATCTCGAGTACAAACTCGGCCATGCCAAAAAGCTTTATCCCTGCTTGCGGCAAGCGCAACTTCTTTGCAGGAAAGCCTGCCTGTCATGCAGGGAATGCTGCAGCCAGTGCAGCAGCGTTTTCAGAAGGCAAAGCGAACACCAAGCTCTATGCGCCGGGCAGCTTCGGACGCAATGGGCTGCCCAGTGGCCGATGAAGAAAGAACTGTATTCACCGCTGTAACGTTGGTGTGGTTCAGCAGATTGACACTGCGTGCGTTGAAGGTGAGCGTGCGCGGATGATCTGTGTTTTTGGGCACAAGGCTGAAGGTGCGGCTCAGGTTTGTATACATGTGCAGGACGGCCGGCATCGTCCCCAGATTTCGGGGAATATCGCCATTGACTGCATTGGTGGTCATGGTTCCGAAGCGCGTGTCATATACGCCTGAGCCGGAAGCAGAATTCGAAGCATAAGATGGCCGATCATTAAAAATGCCATCGCCATTCGCGTCTGTTCCGGTGGTGATGTTGTAAGGCGCTCCTGTATGCAGATAGAACTGCGTTGATAGATCGATCTTGTACGGGAAATGAATATCATTTTCTGCCAGGGCGCCGCTGGTTTGCTGATCGGGCCGTGAGGCTTCTCCTTTGTTGCTGTAGCTGGATTGGGGCGAAACGGTTCCGTTCCATGAGCTATCAGAGCTGAAATTCACATACCAATAACCAACATTGAGACGAAACCGTTTGCCGCGGTAATCAAGGCCTTCACCCTCGGCAAATCCTCCCAGGTGGCTTGAGTTCTCATACTGCATGATGTTCATGTTCGGCGCGAGCGGGCGCGGAGCAAGCAGGGCGGCGCTCGGATCAGGCGCAGCGCCGACGCTGCTGTTCACCATTGGGGCATTCACGTTTCGCACCCTGAGGTTCCCCCACTCGCTTCCATAGGCAAACCATACCGACGGGTGCAGGTTGTGTCCCACATCGCCCTCAAGGCCACCCTCAAACCAGCCGGACGGAGCCTGATCAAAGCCATGCGGAAACTGCCACTTTGTTCCTACCTGAATCGATCCTGCAGCCGGCGTCAACGGGTGGTTGTAATCGGGTGAGTAGACCAGCGTCGACTGCTGTCGCACGCCATCGAGGCGGTAAACCTGCGCAGCATAATTCTGGCCAAGGGGCGTATTGAACAGGCCGGCCCGGAAGTGAGCCACCCATTTCGATTTGCTGTCCAGCGACCATGCAATGCCTATACGGGGCAGAATATTTGCAATGCTGCCTGGCGTGGTCTGGAACTGATAGCGCAGCCCGGTGGTTACCGTAAGACGAGGACTAAATTTGATGGTGTCCGCTGCAAACAAAGCGAGCCGCCATTGAGCGAAAGAAAGCAGTGGTGTGCCTGTAGTGATTTGATATGTGGTCGGACTTCCTCCCGGAAGACCCAGCAGTGCTCTGCGATATTGTTCAATCGCTGGAATAGTCGTAGTTTCCCCAGTCGCGTTATTGTTCGCGTCCAGGACTGGCGCACTGCTCTCGCCAAAGACATAAGCTCCGTTGAAAGTGTCGGGGTCATTATTATGAATGAAAATGCCAAGCGACTGTGCGCCGAATTTCAACGAGTGCTTGCCATGCGTTGCCATTATGTCGTCATCGATTTCAAGATCGCGCTCACGCTCATTCAGGTTCTGGCTTGTCGCGCCGCCACCGATAAAATATCCGGCTACCTGCAAGGCGGGAGCAGTCGATAGCGGTGTTTGCTCCGTGCGCTTCCATGAATAACCGATACGAGTCTCGTGCAGCAGGTTCTCATTTAATGTCAGCATGTTAGTGAATCGAAGATCGTATTCGCTGACCAGGCTTGAATAGCCTCCCTCCGGGAGCGTGAATCCGCCAATGCCCTGGTTGTCTCCGTTATTTACGTTGGCTGAGAAAGAAAGCGTCGCCACGTCTTTCGGGGTTACCTGCCAGTCTCCACGCGCAGATGCTATCCAGAGGCGCTGTGGCGCTTCCACCGTTTGATGCAAAGGCGTCTGATTATAATTTGCATCCAATGTCACCGCATTCACCACATTGAACTCATCGATGTCGCGTTTTTCCAATGCGAGAGCAAAGCCACTCTTCTTCTGAACGAGTGGCCCGCTGAATTCGAACCCGTAACGCCGTTTACCGGCTGGAGTTGCTGTTACCGAGAATGGGTTCGTCGCGTTAAAGCTTCCATCGCTATCAGTGAGAAAGAGAGCACCGTGGAATGAATCCGATCCCGGCTTGGTAAATATCTCAATGCGTCCGCCTTGCCCATTGCCTTGCTCGTATTCAGGGGAATACTGATCCGGATTTACGCGTATGGATGCAATTGAGCTTTTCGGCGGCAAAACTCCGGGATTCTGGAAACCATCGATCGTAATCGTGCTTAAATCCGGAATACCGCCGCCGCTGGAAGCCATCAATTGCAGCTGTTGTGCCAGATCATCCGGATCGTCAGGAAGCTGTTGTATGTCGCTTGTGCTCAGGGTTCGCGCGCCTGCGCCGCGATCGGCATCCACAGAAGAAGAATTTGCATTTACTTCTACATTTGTTTCTACTCGCTCGACTGCAAGCTCAAGGTGGAGGTGCGCAACACCCCCGGCCTGCGTTGTTATCTTTGCCGTGGCCGAAGAAAATCCTTCGGCCTGCGCCGTAACCGTATCTGTTCCTGAAGGAATACATCCCAGTGTGAATTGCCCGGATGCATCGGCTGTGGCTGTCTCGCCATTGGCTGCCTTGACCTTGACTCCGGGAATTACTGCCCCGGTAGGGTCGGTAACGACGCCATCTACGCGGATGCCGTTTGCACAAGGCTGCTGCGCAAACGCTAACGTTGATATCAGCAACCCTGCCAGTGCAACACAGCTGAAATGATTCCTCACAGTCATCGAGACACTCCCGCCCTCAACACAAACTTCTCTGAGTCAGTGGAAGCAATCCAGTTGTTTGCAGGGAAAGAGTTGTCCAGTGCAGGGAAGGGGATAACAGTGGTTCTTATTTCTGGCTAACGCTTAGCAGATTCTGCCAGCCGGTCTTGCTCATCTTTAATCGTTGGCCATTGACGAGCGTCACCGATCCTTCGCTTCGTCCTTCTCGAAGAATCTCGCGCACCTGGTCTATGTTGACGATAATTGAGCGGTGAATGCGCACGAACTTCTGCGGGTCCAGCGTATTTGCCAACTGTTTGATTGGTTCGCGCAGCATGTGGCTCTTCGTGCCGACATGCAGGCACGAATAGTAATCAGCCGCCTCGATCCACTCGATTTCATCTACGTTGATAAAGGAGTCTTTGGCTCCATTGTGGACAAGCAGCCGCTTCGGGTAGGCTGCCTTCTGGCTGCCACTTTCCAAGCCTGTCAGAACCGACTTTAACTGCTGCTGCGTTATAAGCGCAGACTTCGACTCAATCCGCTCTTTTACGCGGACAAGTGTAGCCTGCAACCTCTCCGGTTCGACCGGTTTGGTCAAATAATCGAGTGCATGTACTTCGAATGCCTTTACTGCATATTGGTTATGGGCGGTGACAAATACCGTTACAGGCATAAGCGCGGCGCCAAGCTGCTCGATGACCGCGAACCCATCTTTCCCGGGCATTTGGATATCAAGAAAGAGAACATCTATCTTCTTCTCCTTGAGAGCCGTAATAACTTCATGTCCGTTACGACATTCGCCGGTGACGTCAATGTCCTCGTCTTCAGCTAAAAGAAACCGTAAACGCTCGCGCGCCAGGGGCTCGTCATCGGCAATCAGCGTTCTCAGCTTCACAATCCCTGCGTTCTCCATGAACCCTGTGGTGCAATGAGGTTGTTCTCCGGCGCTTTGCGAACATAGCCACGCTCATAGGGGATGGTAATCGTCACTTCAAACCCTTTATCGAGAGGCTGTGCTTTCATCTCATACCCGTTCTGATAAAAGTGAGCGAGCCGTTCCTGTGTGTTCTTTAGTCCAATGCCGTGCCCCGCTTTTTGATGCCCGTTTGTTCCCGGACCGGTATCGCGCACTCGCAAATGCAGGAAAGCGCCTTCTCTTCGAGCGGTTGCCTCGATACTCCCTTCATTTTCGCAATGAGCAATGCCGTGGCGGATAGCATTCTCCACAATCGGTTGCAGCAGGAAGCATGGGACCATCCCATCGAGGGCTCCAGGGTCGATTTTCATTTCAATCTTTAGACGGTCCGCAAACCGAACCTGTTCGATTGCAAGGTAATTTTCTACGATTTCAATCTCTTGTGAGAGCGGAACTTTTTCCGGAGTGGTTCTCTTGAGCGTGCTCTTCAAAATTGCATTCAGGTGCGATAAGGTTTCCACCGCTTCCTTCTGCCTCCCCAGTTCCACCAGCGTCGTAATCGCATTCAATGTGTTGAAGAGAAAGTGCGGCTCGAGCTGCATCTGCAGTGCGCATAGCTGTGCCTCCGAAAGCTGCCGTTGCAGCTCCAGAGATTTGATCGCATCACGCTGCGCTCGAATCTGGGACTGAACAATCCCAATCACGCCGAAGAGAAATCCATAAATCAGCAACTCAAGACCGAAGCGGTTGATGTTCAGCAGGCTTGTCCATATAGCCGAGGCTGTGTGATGCGCCCTCCACCCCTCCACTGTGAAGCCCAGGCTTCCCAGCGCAAGAAGATGCGCTATTCCCAGAACACAGCCGGTCAGCAGGTGTGCTGTAATCGCTTTCGGTGTGAAGCGAAGCAGCGAAGGGATCCGCGGGCCAAGCTTCCACATCGCGCTCCCGATGCAACCCCACCATCCCCAAAGCACGGCGCCATACAGCAGTGAAGGCAGATAAAAAATGGAGTGGCACTCATCGGCAGTGATCAGCGCAAGTACGATCGAGAGCGAAAAGATTATCGCCAGGGCGTTAATCCGAATCTGCGGTCTTGAAGACTTACGCCCCATATCAGATCGAACACCTGTGTATTCGGCAGTTGTTGTCAAAGAACCCATACGCATGCTCCTCTACCGGAACGCCGCTGCGCTTATAGTACAGTCAATGCACTCGCGCTGGCGCCAGTTATTTAACTCCTGTTCGGCTTCAGCCTTCATCCGTGCGGCTTCCGCGTGTGCTCCCGTCTGGCCCAGGATCCGCGAATAAGCTATCGCCGCCGTCAGATATCTAGGGTTCTGGCGTCCAAGGAGACGGTCCAGGATTCCGAGCCCCTTTTGCATTTCTGCCAGTCCCGCCGACGTATCGCCTGCTTCCGCTCTCACTTTTCCTTCAAGGAGAAAACCCCATGCCGTGGAAGGATTATCTTCACCAAACGCCTCTCTCCACAAATCAAGTGCATGTCGATACCTTGAGGCTGCTTCAGAAAAGTCGTCATCCACCTCTGCAAGCCATCCCTGCATCGACGAAAATGCTGCCAGGTCATCATTCTTAAGTTCACTGGTTAATTTCGATTCTTTCTTTACCCGTTCGAGATATTTCCTGGCGTCATGAAGCTGCTTTTGCTTGATGGCAATTCCCGCAAGATCAATACACGTCACAGCTATGCCGGCATGGTTATTGTTTTTCTCATAGAGAGCGAGAGACTTGTTTCTTAATCTGAGTGCGGTCTCCATCTGCCCTGTATTGATATACAGCCGGCCAAAGTTTGACAGGACACTTGCGTAATCAGCGATCCTGTCCGGACGATTTTCTAGAATATGAATGGCTTGCTCAAATGCGTGCTGTGCGGAAAGAAAATCTCCCTCATCTTCATATGCAAGGCCCATAACATTCCATGCCTCGCCAGAGAGTCCTGGATCCAGTGATGCAGCGCTCAATACCGGTTCCAGGATTGATCTTGCCTCTTCATATTTCGCGTGCTGCTCAAGATCGAATGCATGAATAATTGTCTGCCTGGGATCCATCTGAGCAACGAGGGAACGACAGGCAATGAACATGAAAACGAAATGGAAGACCCGGCCGCACCTCATATCTTTCAGCCTGAGGTTACGCGCAGGACATAACCAGCGGAATGCTGCACTATTTGCAAATTTTGCAGGGAACGCTTGCGCCGGTGCAGGCAGCTAATATGGGCACATATTGCCGCCGTGCCTGAATACTTGTTCAGACTCGATGCGTGCCAAGGGCTTTGACAGGCTAGGCGCCAGGAAACTGCAAATCTTTACCGGTCTGGCCGACAGGATGCGCGATTTCCTACCTGCTCAACAATCACTCAATCTCTGAGATCTACAAATCTGGTTTGAACCAGACGAAGAATGACAGTGAAGATCATCGCGGTCGACACACCGAACATCAATGATCCATCTGCAGCTTCAAGCGCTCCCAGCAATTTCCATGAAGATGTCATGATCACATCACCGTAGCCAAGCGTCGTATAGTTCACCGCTGAGTGATAATACGCGGCGCCAAACTCCTGAAATTCGCCGCAAATCATGAATATCAACGCCCACACAGCGACTTCAATCACATGTGCCACGAACGCGAATGATATTACCAATACTACGATGGTGATATCGATGAAGTACCTCATGCCAGCGCGGCCGCGTCTTGCCTCACGGCGAAAGAAATTCACTGTCGCGCCCAAAGCTATGGCGTGAATGAAAATCGTACATAAAGTCGCGCCAGCACCCACGGCCAAAGGAGCGGCGATCGCGACTTGATGAACCTGGGTCATTTCATTGCTTCGAGGGATGCTCTAAGATTTTTCCTTTACCACGACGATACAAATGCCATCCCACGTCTGATGGTCCAGCCCGCTCGGCGGAAGATTCATCATAGAAACCGCTCCAAGGTTTCCTGGCGGCAGCTGAAAATGCATCTGCAAGTATTGCCGCACGAGAATAGCTCGGCTGCGAGAGAATGCGAGCTGATCCGCTGTATTATCACCACCCCAGTATCCTTCGATTACGATCGGGCTATTAACAATTGAATCGCCGGATTGCACGAATGTACTGTCCAGGAGTGTCTTTCCCTGGGTCGTGAGTTGTTCCCGCCCAGCCGAATCACGCTGAAAGAGTTTGTCGGCAGGGAGCCACGCGCGAAAATTGGAAGAGCGCGTAAACAGGGAATCCTTTCGGTATTTGCCCGGATCCATATGGACAAGGTTGTAATAGCCACGGTGCTTGAAGAAGCCACGGAAAAAGAAGTTATGTTTCAGCGCTTCGGTTTCATCCGCCATGTTTGCTGTAGCAGCATTTGCGCTCGAAAGAGATTCGCGGATATTGACTCCAGCCGTCACCCCCTGTTCATCCGGGCCGGAGATCTCAGCAATTGTCTGATGAATCTGCTGCGTACTTGCATCGAGATTCCATGCCGCGCTCTTCACGCTGACTAACGTGTCATCTACTTTCTGAGGAAGGTGGCGCGACTCCACATCTGATATCAATCCGTCCGCTTGCTTCGAGGCATGAGCAAGACCTGCAGAAGCCTGTTGCGCATTTATCACCGTCTGCCGAACCCCGGTTGCCACTGTCTCATCTCGAAGGAGCATTCCTGCAACTCCTCGCCCCGCTTTCAAGCCGGCGATGACGTCATCTGCATTTGATATGGTTGTCTTTACACCGTTCAGTGTCGTGTTGAGATTTCCCCCAACGCTTGTCAAAAGACCATTAGCATTTCTAACCGTGACATCGACGTCGGCGAGCACTCCCTTTCCTTGATCAAGAAGATCGGCGATCTGAGTAGGCTCTTTGCTCGGTAATGTTGCCTGGGCTGCGGCGGCCGGCGCATTTGAAGAACCAGGACGAATAAGCACAAACGTATTTCCAACTACTCCTTCAGTTCCAACAGTGACGACAGAATCTGCACGCACTAAACCACGGAGCCTTTCATTGATTCTTAATCTCACACGAAACCGCGAGGTCGGCGAGTCAGGAATTCTAATGTCGACGACTTGTCCAGCGTCCATACCAGCAACCTGGACTTTGGCTCCTTTTGCCAATCCTGCGAGGTTTGTAAATTCTGCATAGAAGTCGATGTGGCGGGCAAATACTTCATGTCGATTACCGATCAGGAAAATGCTGACGGTGAAGAGAGCGAGCCCAAGAGTGACGAAAAGCCCGACGATGAGGTTGCGATTCACCATACATTAGTGCTCCGAAATTAGCTTGCGAGCTGTCTCATGTTTACTGCGCTCCACGTCAGATGCTGTTCCGAATGCGATAAGGTCACCCTTGTCGAAAACGGCGAAGCGGTTCCCAACGCGCCTGGCACCATGGACATCGTGAGTGACAACGATAAGCGTGGTCTGATGCTGCGTCTTCTGCTGTATGAGAAGTTCATCAATCTCTGAGGCAGTGATGCGATCAAGGCCGCTGCTCGGCTCATCTGCAAGGAGAATCTTTGGCTCGAGCACCAGCGCGCGCGCAAGACCGGCGCGCTTACGCATACCTCCCGAGAGAGCCCCCGGCATCTTTGCTTTGTCTCCCGCTAAACCGACCTGGCCTAAGACGTGATCCACGATCGAGTCAATTTCGTCCTGTGATTTGTCCGTCAGCCGGTGCAGCGGTAGCGCCAAATTCTCATACAACGTCAAGGAATCGAACAATGCAGCATCCTGAAAAAGGAAGCCCATCTTTCGACGTACCTTAGAGAGATCAGTTTCTTTAAGGCAAGTGATTTCATCCTGTTCCACCCAGATTCTTCCCTGATCGGGTTTAATGAGCGAAATGAGGAGCTTGAGCGTTACACTTTTGCCCGTTCCACTCCGGCCAAGAATGCACAGGGCCTCACCAGCGGGGACTTCAAAGGAGATGTCACGAAGTACCTGTTTCGGACCGAACGCCTTCGAAACGTGATCGAATGCCACCGCCGCTATCTTTGCCGCGATACTCACAAAGCGTTCTCCGGAAAGGCAAAGAAGATACACTTGATCAAAATCACATCTGCAAGAATGATGAGCAACGAAGATACAACCACACTGTTTGTTGCAGCTTTTCCCACCCCCTGAGCTCCTTCATCGGTGGTATATCCGAAATAAGACGAAATGGTCCCAATGATGAATCCAAACACAGCTGTCTTGAATGTCGGGGGAATGAAATTTGACCATTCGAGATCTGTGAATGCCCGTGTGATGTAGAGATAAAACGAAATATGTGAAGATGCGAATTCTGATAGAAAGCCACCGAGCAGGCCAGAGAAGTCCATAAATAAGGTAAGAAGCGGAAGAACCACAACACACGCGACTACACGAGGAACAACCAGAAACTTAAAGGAGTCGATGGATAAGGACTCGATCCCATCAATCTGCTCCGTGGCTCTCATGTTAGCCAGTACCGCACCAATTCCCGAACCTACACGGCCGGCCAGAAGTAAACCAGCAACCAGAGGCCCGATCTCTACGAAAAATGCCAGCGCTTGAACAGTCGGAATCAAGGAACTGGCGCCGAAAGTAACAAGAGTGCTGCGAGTATGGAAAGTCATGACTGCCCCCAGAGCGAAGCCGGAGGAAATGACGAGCGGAAGAGATTTATGACCGGCCTCTACAATTTGCCGTGCAATTTGGCCAGCCTCAAATGGAGGGCGAAAAAAGTCGATGATCACACGAACTCCAAATCGACTGACTTTCCCGATGAATTCGATCAGCTTGATCAACCAACGGACCTCTTTCTGCCTCACTGTTCAATTTATTTCTCGAGTACGATGTCATCGGCGAGAACGGAACTATGCAGACAGTCCCTTCGACTCAAGACTATTGAACTTAAATCGGCGAAAAAAGTGAGCGACTGTTAGCTAACAGTGAGGAAGCTGAGTGCTATGAGAGCGATAACATCATTCTGGTGCCGAATTCAGCCGGCAAAGTCTGAGGTATTTTCAGCCGTGAGGCATGAGCATTCCACCGAGCTCTTCCGCAGGAGGTTATACGGCCGCACTCTCTATTGTGAGTGGAAGCCTCAGAGCCGCGGCGAACAAAAGAGCGTGCAGTCCACAAAGAAGAAGAAACGCAGCAATGAACGCATTCGAAAGAATTGCAGGCGAATGAGTCAGCTGCAATCTCCATTCAAGGAAGGTTGCGCAGAGCGTTGTCAGTGTCGGGCCGCCGAGGCGTTGCACGATGTTAAGAGATGTTGTCGCCATGGGCAGGTCCTGCCTTCTTACCGAAGCATATGCCGCTGAGATAGAAGGAATGCCGACTGCGCTCAGACCCACTCCTCGCACAAAAAGGGTGCAGGCGAGGGCAATGAACGATAACTTGTGTCCTGCGAGATAGAGAAACGGCAGCGTGCCGGTCAAAGCTATCAGCGCGCCACCGGCTGACAGCTTTCGAATTCCAAAGCGATGGGTCAACGCTCCCATCCAAGGATAGGTACAAAGCATTCCGAGTCCGAGAGGAGCCAGCAGCCAGCCGGTCGCGCTCGGCGATTGTCCACCGGCACGGATGAGATAGAACGGAATGAGCATCTGCCCGGCGAAAGAGATGCCGTTGGACATGAACTGCGTAGCTGCGGATGCAGAGAAAACCTTACCGCGAAAGAGTTGCAGATCGACAATCGCGCGATCTCCTTTACGGATTGCCATCCAGAAGAAACCTATAAGCAGGATGATGGACAGTACCAGAGTCAAAGGTGCAATGTGCTCGCCTAAATGCTCCGCGCTGTAGAGAAAGAGCACAAGCCCTGGGGATAAAAGAAGAAACCCGGGCAGATCAAGTTCCCGCGACCTGGTTTCCTCGCGATCATTGGGGAGAAAAAACGTGGCGAGCAAGATTGCCAGCAGTCCTACGGGGAGATTGATCAGGAAGAGCCAACGCCATGATGCATGCTGCAAAATGGCGCCTGCAAGGACTGGGCCAAGAATCGGACCAAGCAGGACAGGCACGGCAGCATAACCGATCACGCGCGCCAGGTGCTGCTTGCCGGCAACACGCGCGATCATCATTTGCGCCATCGGCGCCATCAGTCCTCCGCTCATGCCCTGCAGGACGCGAAACGCAATGAGCGATTGTGCTGACCAGGCCATACCACATAAAGCGGAGGAGAGCGTGAAGGCAGAGAAACACCACAGGTAGACAGCCTTGGCCCCAATACGCTCGACCAGCCATCCATTCAGAGGAAGCATGAGCGCCAGCGCCAGCAGATAGCCGCTGGTGACCCACTGGATCGAGGAGAGGCTGCTGTGCAGATCCACAGCGAGAGTGGAGAGCGATACATTGACGACGGTGGCATCGAGCTGCGAAAGAAAAGAGCCAAGCGCCGCAACAGCGACGACCTTCCAGACCGATGCCCCGAGCCGTTCAGGGATTGATGTAGTTTTCTCAGGCAAGGGAGGCAAGGACTTCGTCAGTGTTGCGGACACGGCTCATGCGGGGAAAGATGTTTGCAAATGCAAACTGGTGATGCTCTGCATTCTGGCTTGAGCAGGCATCTTCTACGACCACAAAGGCAAAGCCCAATCCAGTACCCTGGCGCGTGGTGGACTCCACACCGATATTGGTGGAGATACCGGTGAGAACAACTGTATCGATACCGCGCGATTTCAGCTCCTGTCCAAGTTCGGTGCCGGCAAAAGCGCCCCAATGACGTTTTGTGATCAGGAGGTCGCCAGGCTGAAAGCCTGCTGACGATGCAATCTCAGACAGTTCGGCAGGGAACGGCCCGTCACCCATGTTGGAGGGAGCATCGACAGGAAGCTTCATGAAATCGTTCAGGTTGACATGAACGTAGACCACAGGAGCGGAGTGAGCGCGAAATGCTTCGGCGAGCTTTCTGGAGTTTTCGACAACCTGTGCAGCCGGATGTGGCGCGGTATTCATGCCGACTATGCCATTTTGCAGGTCGATAAGGACAAGCGCGGTCTTTCGCGGATCAAGCTTTAGTTCTGCCATGTTGCCTTCCTGGAGTGGAAATATAAATTCGAGGATATCCTCGAATTATTAATCTTATAATATGAGGGTGGCCTCGATTTTGTCAAAATCCGTCCGCGTTGCTCCGCAGCAGGAGCGCTCCGAGCGCCGCCTTGCCGGATTTTTAGAGGCTGCCGCCGAGCTTTTTGCTGAGGCTGGCTATGAAGCCGCGACCATGACTGCGATCGCAGAGCGGAGTGGTTCTTCGATCGGTGCGCTGTACAACTATTTTCCGGACAAGCAGTCGATCGCCTTCACGCTGGCAATGCAGTATTCGCAGGAGCTGGAAGGGCATTGGAAGCCATTGATGGAGCAGGCAGCGACACTGGAGCTCGGGGAGTTTGCCGGTCTTTTCATTGAGTGCATTACTGAGTTCGTACAAAAACATCCGGCTTATCTCAGGCTGCTGGAGGCCCCGGTCCGCTTCCGACGCGATCCTGCAGCCCGGAGAGCTTCACGCCTCACGATCGCAAATGCCTTCATGGCGAAGAATCCAGCACTCTCGAAAGAACAGGCTTTCCTGATTGCCAACGTTTCTCTGCAGATTGTCAGAGGGATGATGACGTTCTATGCCGAGGCAGAACCCAAGACGAAAGCTTCAGTTGTTCTTGAGTTCAAGAAGGTGATGACGTTATATCTAGAAAGCGCATTGTCCAAGGACTCAGCACTGAAAAGATAGCCTGGAAATTTATTACTTAGCCCCTGCAAACTGGCCTTCGAATTCGTCGGTCGCATCAGAAAACGAATCCTGCATTTGCAGTTGTTGACCGTTATTCCATCTCCGAAAGAATACCCTTTCGAATAGCAGTCGCTACCGCTTCCGTACGGTCAGATACTACGAGCTTCTCCATGATGCTGTTTACATGATGGCGAACCGTGTTATCGCTGATATTCAACTCTTTCGCTATTTCTTTATTCGTGGAACCCTGCGCGACCAGTTCCAGTATTTGCAGTTCTCTTCCGGTACGCCCTGCATCTGACGAACGTAACGGATTTCACTGTTGATGAATTTACCGGAAGGCAGGCGCGAACCGATGGGCCTGCTGCAATTCTCCTCGATCATACCCAGGAAGGAGTGATTCGCAACTCCACCGCATCCAGGGGGTGTGGGGTATTCATCGGAGTGCGTGGAGAAGATACGCGCACAGTGCGTCTACTTGGGAATGATATGTCGCTTGCGGCAAAACAGATTACCTTCTCCGATGGCGCAATGCCGGCCGATGTTGCAATCCAGGTGCAGGATTAAGTCTTAACGTTGAGCTTTTCTACATGCATTCGAAGGGCCTCCATGGCGGAACAGGCAATGAATCAGATCAAGTATTTCAATACACTGAGGTATATCCGCGCCACAGTGTACGTGCTTTTTTCTCTTGCATTCCTGTTTTCTGCCATCGCGCATACACAGACTGAGCGAGGGATGTTTTCAACAGACCTATGGATACTTTGAAATCAGGGCAAGAGTTCCGGAAGGAAAAGGCTTATGGCCGGCATTCTGGCTCCTGCCTTCAGCGGATCACTGGCCTCCGGAAATTGATGTTTTCGAAATGTTCGGAGCCCCGAACAGCCGGGCCGAAGGAGGACCAGGCTGGGTTCACACCGGCACAGTTGGCGGTGGCATTTCCGAGTTCAATGCGTGGCACAAGCTAACTATCGATCAGTATGCGGCCTTCCATGTATACGGGCTATTATGGGGTCCCCAGAACATGACTATTTATGTTGATGGCAAAGCCATTGCCACGCAGCCGACTCCTTCCAGGTTTCACGAGCCGATGTACCTTGTCGCCAATCTGGCTGTGGGTGGACGCTGGCCGGAGTCTCCGAACGATACAACGAAGTTTCCTGCAGTGATGCAGATCGACTATATCCGTGCCTGGCAGTACCATCTGTGGGCAATAAACAAGTAGCCTTGCGCTGGGTTCAATTCAGATACAAAGCGATGCGGATGATGAGCACGGAACAACGTCGCAATTTGTCCTCTCTCGCGGCAGTGTGGAGCACTTATCTCGTGTTAGAGCGAAAAAGGTGTTTGAGAATATGTTGCCTCAAGTCGTTTCACATGCAGAGACAGAATCTATCCACTCATGGGACTTTCGCGACGTGAAATAAAAGACTGCAGGGATGTCTGAGTCGACTTGATAGCTGCAGGCTTATCATAAAGATGTAATAGAAATGTCGTCTAACTGGCTCACCATCTGATCGGTATTCAATCTTCCACATGGTGAAACACAAAACTGCCTGCAACGAAATGGAAATCACTTCTTGACGCTCTCTCTCCCACCCAGCTAGAACGCTCTTCGCTGACAACTGTCGGCCCGCACCACGCGGAACTCCATAAAGGAGCGGTTGATTCTCATGCTCTTCCGAATCCAGAGAACAAACATTCTCGCGGTGCTTCTTGGCGCTGCTCTGATCATGACCCTTATCCAGCCCAGCTACGCCCAATACACGACTGATTGGATAGCCAACACGTATGGTCTTGATTCATCGCATGTCGGAAACGCAGCCAGATCGATGTGGGTTGCTCCTGAAGGTGTCATCTATACCTCCAGCCTATGGGATGAAGATGCTGGTGGCGTCGGCATCTATCAGAGCGGCACAACAATCGGGTCGATAGGCGTCCACAATGAATTTCAGGGCAGCGCCATCACTGGTAATGCCACTGATCTTTTTGTAGCTCTTGCTTTCAATAGCTCACTCGGCGGCAGCGGACTTGTTGGCCGTTATAACCGTTCTTCGAAGACTCGCGATCTGGTCATTGCTGTCAGTGCCGATACAACGGAACAGAAGGCCGATGTGATTACCGGAATTGCTACTTCCGGCAATCTGCTTTACATCAGCGATTATCCCGGAAATCGCGTTCGCGTTTACACCACCGACGGAGCCTGGCAACAGGACATAAACGTTTCTGCTCCAGGAGCGCTCGCCGTTGACGGCTCGGGAGATATCTGGGTGGCGCAAAAGGGAAGTGGTTCCATTCAGGAGTACAACCCGAGTGGCGCAGCTGTCACAACGATCAGTCTTGATCCAAACGCCCGTCCCGCCTCACTTTACTATGACGCTGTCAAAGAACAACTGCTTGTTGGCGACGAAGGTCCTGACATGAATATCAAGATCTTCGACATCAACGGCACACCTGCGATGGCCGGCACGTTTGGCATACTCGGCGGTTACCTTGACACCACTACGGGGCCCAAAGGCTACGTAGGCGACAAGCGATTTACGCGTGTACACGGTATCGGCAAGGACTCCTCCGGATATCTCTATGTCCTCAATAATCCGTGGGGAGGCACCTGGGATCTCGGACGCGATGGCGGCACCGACATCCACGCCTATGACCCAACAGGAGCTCTTAAATGGAAACTTCAGGGGTTGAACTTCGAAGCAGTAGCCGCTCCGGATCCGGCAACGGATGGGGTCTATTTCTACAGCGGCAACAATATCTACACCGGTACGGCCGGAGGCTCATTCCGCGCCAACACCATTGATCCATTTACGTATCCTTCCGATCCGCGCATCGACATTGCTGATCCTCAACGGGGCGAAGATTTTGGCCAGATCGCCTACGTCAATGGCCACCGCATCCTGGTCGCCAACGGGCAGAACCCAGACATCTTTTACCTCTATTACTTCGCCGACGCGAGCGGCTATATAGCAAACCCTGTGGGTTCTATACCTGGTTCTCTCTTTGGAACCACGGCACGCATCCGAAATGGTTTCTGCATCGACAGTAAGGGCGGCATCTGGGCAGGGTTGGATAAAACCAATGCGATATGGCATTACCCGCTGACCGGCTTTGATTCGACGGGCAAGCCAATTTGGGGGGCGGGTACCTCGACTCCAACACCTTCGACGATCGGCACACTCACGCGCATCATTTATCTCGCTGACAGCGATACCATGATTCTTGCCTCAGGCATTACCGGGAGTACTGACTGGACGGCTATCGGCACACGCATTGAGGTTTACCATGGCTGGCTCGCCGGGAATACTTCTTCACCGAATCCAGTTATTACTCTGACGAGCGCCAATCCCAAGACGATTGCAGCGGCCGGCAATTATCTCTTTGTTGGCTATGTCCATACTGTTCCAAATATTGATGCCTTCAACCTGGCTACCGGAGCCAATACGATTACTTTCACGAACAGCAATCCTGACACCGTTTCGGTTGGAAACGATGTTGATTCCATGTATGGGATTCGCGCTTATCTTCGCACGACCGGTGAATACGTTATCACGAAGGACGACTATAACAGTACGAATGTGGTGGTTTATCGCTGGACTCCTTCCTCGTGACGACTGGCCTGCCGTTCCGTGCAACCATTGATTGGTTGAGAAACCGTCGAGTACAGAGAAAAAACCTTGTCTAGCATTTCAGGTCAGTACATGGCTTGGCCGTGTACTGACTCCGATACTGAAATGACTAAGAAGACAAGATGGACAGGTGTGAATCCATTATTTGCGCAGGAAAAATGGTGCAAGAGGAGCTATCCTGGCAAAGGCTGGGTGTGTGACTGCCTCATACTATTTCGGCAACTTCACATAGACCTGCAATAAAGCTGCGTATGGGGCGAAGTGCAGAGTGTGGCATCTTTTCGTATAGCACAATTGCCGAAAGCTGTTTGATTTACACGCAGCTCCAGAAATTGTCGCTGCAGATAACGCCATTACTTGGCTCTGTAACATGTATTCGTTTCTTGATCGCTCATCGAGGGAGGCGGAGTAACAGTACCCCACTTAGAAGGGGCCGATCCCATTGTAAGCACCAACGTCGCGCCATTCTTAATCTGTCCGTGCCGGAACCAGGCATTTGGCAGGTCCATACCATTTAGCGTGGCCGATTGCACGTATCGATTCAAGCCATTGCTGTCGAGATTCTTCGCAATGATGCGCAGCTTCTTTCCATTGCCCAAGGATAGTGACGCATCCGGAATGCCTGGTGTGCTGATGAGATAAACATCCTGCCCTGCCACCGGAAACAATCCCAATGTGGAGAAGATTAACCAGCTGGACATTGCTCCCGAATCATCATTGCCGGGAATACCTGCTCGGTTATCCATAAAACTCTTTTCAAGAGTCATGTGAACGACATCTGCTGTTCGATCCGGTTTGCGTGCGTAGTTATAGAGCACAGGCAGCAGAAATCCGGGTTCATTCGTAACATCAAAGTGCCTGCGCAGAAAAGTCCAGTCCAGGCGATGTATAAATGCTTCATCACCGCCAGCCATCTCAATCAAACGGCGCATATCCTGAGGCGCATAAATCGAATATGTCCAGATATCGCCCTCGTAGAAGAAATCTGGCCATGTACCGCGCACCACAAGATAGGGAGCAGCCCAGCTTCCGTCAGGATTACGCGGACGAAGAAAGCCCTTCATGCCTTCCACCGTCATATCCTTATCCCACAGGTTTTGGAAGTTGTGCGCTCTGCCACCATAAAGCGCAGCTTCTTTTGTCTTGCCTAGTCCGCAAGCAACTTCGGAAATCGCAAAGTCGTCATACGCATACTCCACAGTACGCGATCCGGAACGTTCATCCGCCAATGTTACATAGCCCTTCGAGTTGTAATCTTGCAGGCCGCCGCGGCCTTCCTTCTGAGCGTCCGCAGGAGGAACCTCCGCATCATGAACCATGGCAGCGAATGCCGTCTCATAATCAATGCCCTTCAACCCTTTCACAAAAGCATCCGCCACAACCACGTTGGCATTGGAGCCACCTTGCGTACGTCCATTGTCGTTGCCACTGCGAGCATCCGGCATATACCCCGTATGACGATAGATGTCCACGAGCGAACGAATAATATCTCGCTCTCGATCCGGCGAAATCAACGTCAATAGAGGATTGGAAGTGCGGAAGGTATCCCAGATGCAGTAGTAGTCGTCGTAATACGGCTCGCTTGACTTCCAGTCTGGATTCTCACCCGTACGATCCGTCGGCATCAGCATGATGTGATACATCGCCGTATAAAGCTGCCGCCGTTGCGAGAGGCTTTCTCCTGCCAGTTGCAGCTTCGCCAGTTCCTGATTCCACATCTCTTTCGCCGCGTTGTGAACCGAGTCAAAGTTCCATTCCGGAATCTCTTCTTGCACATTTCGCTTCGCCTGGTCTGCGCTGATGAAGGAGATACCCACCTTTACGCGCACCACCTGGTCAGTCTTCACATGCAGATCAAATGAAGCACCAATCTGCGTGTTCGCTCCTACAACTACATCCTTTGTTGCCGCCAGCTCTGTTCCGGTCCACGTACGCACACTCTCAGCAGGAGTATCAAGCACCATGTCGTAGTAAACTTTGTACTCACCGCCGCGATTCCATCCTCCGGTCACGCGCGTAACACCTTGAACCTCGCGACTAGAGAGCACATGAGCTTCGGCGCCCAAAAATTTCTGCGCCTGCCAATCGGTGCCAAGTCCCAGCGCGTGCGCCAGGTTGATCGTGATATGCGCCTCCTGCGCGGCAAGGAACGTATAGCGATGAAACCCCACGCGCCGGCTGCTGGTCAGCTCAGCCTTAACCTGATAGCGGTCGAGCTTCGCAGCATAATAGCCAACGCGATTCTCTTCCTCAGAACGCGCGCTCTTAATGTCATTCAGATCCAGCGGCCCTGTAACAGGCATTACCATCACGTTGCCGTACTTACCCTGCGCGCCGCTCAAATGCAGATGCGAAAAGCCAAGAATCTCGCCGCTGCTTGTATAACCGAACCCCGAGCGGCGTCCATCAAAGCTTTGCATATCCGGTCCAACCTTCACCATTCCATATGGAATCGCCGAGCCGACAAAAGTATTCCCGCCCCAATCCACACCGATGAAAGGATCCACATTCTGTGTATAATCCCTGGCTTTTGCCGCATCCGCCTTCTGTGCACATGCACTCTGGCCGGGCACAACTGCTGCTAAAAAAGCCGCACCAAGGCTGCAATGAATCAGGCAGTGAAAGAGATTTTGTGCGCGCATCGAGTTCCTGTTCTTTCCAATCAATCTGTTATCTGTATGTCGGCAATCATCGTGTGAATTCATCATTGGGACTTGCATGCGCAAGTCCCAGTAATGCGTCGCAATAGAAACACTTTAGAACGAGTAGCGCAGACTGAGCTGCAAGGAGCGCTGTCCGGTCTTACTGGTTACCCGGCCAAAGGTGGAATCTGTATAGGTTGCATCCGGGCTCGCCAAATCCGGATGATTGGGGAAGTTGAAAGCATCCACTCGGAACGTCAGAAACTGGCTCTCAAACGTCGGGAACTGTTTCATCAAGCTCGCGTTGAAGCTCGGCTGGGGCGGCCCCGTCAGGAAATTACGTACACGCTGCGAGGTAAATGTACCCGGCGTCGGAGTCGTAAATATCTTTGTGCCGTCAGAGTTGGTTGTGTTGAACCAGAAGTTACTGTCATTGCCAGTCGAAAACTTATGGTTCCCCTGCAGATGTGCTCCCGGCGTGACCTGCAGCAACTGCTGCTGAAAGCCCGCACCGACGCCGGCGATGTCCTGACTGGTACCGACACTGAACGGCGTGCCACTTTGGAATTGGTATGCCTGGGAGAGCTGCCATCCACCAAGCGCCTCGTTCACCAGCCTGCTGCTGCTGTGGAAAGGGATGTGATAGATCGCGTTAATAACCAACACATGGCGCAGGTCATAGTCGGCAGGACCGCACAAGCCTTTCGGATCGTCTGCGTTTGGCAGAAGATTTTTCTGGAACGAACCGCAATCGTCCGAGTGAGCATATGTATAAGCAACGCCGAACCCCAGGGTATGGCTGAAGCGATGGTTCACATCAATCTGCAAGCCTTGATACATGGCGGTGTCTCCTTGATACACGCTCGTAATGGCCGCATATCCAAGATAAGGACGATGAGCATTCACACCGTTGGTGCCGTACTTCTGTGCAGTGCCCGGAGGCGCCTGGTTGATGTCCGATTCAAACTGCTGGTGTAGCGCATGACGGCCCACATAGGAGACATCGACGACGGTATCGAATCCTAGATCGCGTTCTACAGACGCATTCCATATATAGGCCTCAGGCTGAGGCGACTGCCGATCAATCGAGCCCGAAAGCGTCGGATAAGAGCCTTGAGCTGCTGAAGCGCTTGGGTTATCCACACTACCAGCCGAGATAGAGACTACCTGCTGCAGCGGAGCAAAGCCGCCAAGAAAGACGTTGTCCGAGGTTCCTTGCCGGCTTGTGTAGCGCCCGAAGCCGGTACGAAGCACCGTCTTGTTGTTCAACTGATATGCAATGCCCACGCGTGGCTGGAAGAGCCACTTCTGCACATGAATATAGCCACGTGGAAGATCATGGAAGAGGTAGTTATATTCGCCAGTCGCCGCAATGGCAACATGAGCAGCCGCATCCGAAGTAAAACCTTTACCAAACAGCACCGTGCCATTCAGCGGATCGCCCGTGCCTGCAATCGGATTGCCGGTCGTGGGACTCACCTGCACCGCATTCACCGAATTGTAGAAGGCCGGATCAAAGGTACCCGCATTGTTCCAGAGGCTATAGAAAGGATGAATGCTGGTATAGCGCACGCCATATTCCAGGTGTAGCTTCGGCGTCGCCTTCCACGAATCCTGCACGAAGAACTCGAACATATTCGCGCGACTCGGTGTCTCGTTACGCGGACCAATCTCAGAATACGTATTGAAAAGACCGAGCGCCGCGTCGGCAAGGTCATATCCCGTGCCCTGCGAATTCAGGCTCGAAAAGTCAAACTTGCCGTTCTGGTTGTTGGTTTGTCCTGGCGTGGAGTTTGCATACGCAATCTGGTCGTCATCGTTCTCTCCAGCGCGTTCATACAAGCCGCCTGCACGAATAGTGTGATTGCCAATGACGCGTGTCACCGTATCCGCAAAATCAAATATCTGCCCCTGCGAGTGCGATGGATACGTGCTTCCATCCATGGTCGTAATACCAGTCGTATCAAATGCGATTGTAGGAATCTTATCTTGCAGATCTTTGCCGGTGGGGAAGAGATATGGATAGTTGATGCCATATTTCGTGCGATTGTAAAGGCCTGTCGAAGTATCAATACTCAGCCGCGCCACTTCGTGGCTGGCTGTCAGCAGCACTTCGTTTGTCATGCTTGGACTAAAGGTATGCACCCAGTCCAGCGAGCCTGTCTCATTAGGACGGTTATAGAGACGCGGGACCACATCGTAGCTCGAGGTCGCGAAAGGATTAAGCTCTGTGTACCAGAAGTGCATCAAACGGAAGCGAATGTAGTCCTTATCCGTGGGCACGATGTCGAGATTGCCGCTATCAATCCGCTGCTGTCTCGGATAATTTCCCGTCTCGAGCAGGTTTGCCGTTCCAACCTGGAAACCCGGCGTGGGGTCTGGGAAGACCGTTAACAAACCCACGCCGTTCTGGCTTAAGCGGCTCGGCGGAATCACATTCGGCATACCGTTGTAGGAGAAGCAGCCAGGGCCGCCTGTCGATACGCTGCAAGGCATACTCGATTGCGGGTCCTTGATGTAATGGTTCGTTGTTGGGTCGCCGGTAATTAAAGAGCTGAAGTCGCCCGTACGGAATGCGGCATTCGGCACCACGCTCGTCGTCGTTGAAAGTGAGGGATTGCGGACCCAGGCCTCCGAGTAGAGGAAGAAGACTTTGCCCCTGGGAAGAACATGAGGAACATAGAGCGGACCGTCAAAGACAAAGCCAAACTGGTTATAGGTAAATGGAGCCACCGAGTCGGTCTTCAGCGCCTGGGGATAGTTCGGGTTGGCGTTGTTCGCATTATGGTTGCGGACCCATGTGTTCGCATTCAGCACGGGGTTCTGGAAATACTCGTATAAGCTGCCGTGAAACTGCTCGGTACCGCCCTTGGTAATGATACGGACCTGTCCGCCAATCGACCGCCCATACTCGGCCGGATAGTTTGTCGCCAGTACCTGAACCTCTTGTACTGCATCCAGATCAGGCGTACCCACCGAATCACCACTGGCGCGGACACGCACCGCAACTGCGCCGTCATAAGAGAGCAGGTTATCGCGCTCACGGCCGCCGTTGATATTGATTCCACCCAGGCCAGTGCTGAAGTTCGACGACGACACGGTATTGGAGGTGCTTGTAATGCCCGCCTTGGTCAGCGCGAGATAGACAGGGCTGCGTCCGTTCAGCGGCAGCTCCTGTGCCTGATTGTTCGTAATCACACGGCCCAGTGTTGCACTATCTGCCTGCAACGTGGTTTCGTTGGCTCTCACTTCTACCTGTTCGGAATTCCTACCCACCGGCAGACTGATGTTCACGGTAGCAGGCAGAGAAGGATCAAGGTTGTTATTGGTGCGCTGCACCGTGGAAAAGCCAGACGCGGTCACCGTTATGGTGTACTTGCCTGGCGCAAGGCCAGCTATGGTGTAGAACCCTGAAGCATTGCTGATCGTCGTATGCGCAACGCCGGTCTCCTCACTGGTGACCGTTACCGTGGCATTGGAAATCTCCGCGCCGGAAGGATCAGTAATCGTACCGGCAAGCGAGGCGTTATCCGACTGCGCCAGCAAAGCTGCCGGCTGCATCAGCACCAGAGCCGCTATCAGACACGTCATTACCGCAAGGCCACGGCCACAGACAGCAAGGCCATGGGACAGGGAAGAGATATATGAAGCCGAAGCCTCTCGACATCTCGGACTAGACACTCGGAATTCACTGTGCACAGATGCCTCCTCAATAAGGAAATGAAGACAATAGGGGGAAGAAATTTGAGACAAAAACGCCCCGGAACCATCTCTGATGGAGCGTGTGAGGTTAACGAAACGAAGATTAGGCTTGCCTAGGTTACTTGCTCTGTGGCTTCTCGATCAGCCCGTCTAGACATCCAGGAGGCGCGGTTACAGGGTTGCATCTTGCTACCAATCCATGCGGAAGACCTACAAAGAAACCCGTCCACTTTGCCGGCTCCGAGGCCGGATAGTCCGTGCTTAGTATCTGCGCACCGCTGGAAAGCGCTACCTCTGCACGACGGTGATCGTTCGCGCGCGCCTCTTCGGTGCCGTCATCGGTACGCGTACGAATCAGGTATCCCTGCTGCGCCAGCGCGTCGATCTCTGCCTTGGTTCCGTTGTTCATCTCGGTAAATGCAGCATCCGGAGCGCCCGGTGTGGCGTTGGTAAAAAGCACCCGTCCACGCAATGAAGGATGTCCCTCGGTATACATTGCCTCAATCGGCCGCTGGTCCAGCAGAAAGACGACCTTGCCGCGAGCCTCAGCCAGGGTTGGCCAGCCGCCAGTCTTTGTATCCTTTTTCTCACTGGCCTGGATAGCTTCGAACAACGTGTTATAGCTGCCACGCACCTGATCTGGAGTAATCAGTTCCTCCGGTGGAAAGACGGAGCGAATCTCGGCGTCCAATGCATCAAAGGTTTCCGAAGTAAATGGCTCCGGACCATGGTCACTCTTTGTCGCTCCCAGACGTCCCTGCTTGGTTTCAATCAGCAGAAAGAGTGGCAGGTGCTGCGGGTGTTCCCGCGACCAGTCGCGCACAATCTCCAGGCAGCGGACAAAAGTGTGGCACGAACTCCGCTGATCCACATCCATTACATGCATCACCTTGAATCCTGGCTTATCCATTTCATGCTGCGGATCAAAATCCGGATCGGCCGGTAACCCGGCCTCCTTGACCTTGTCAACAATTGCCGGGTGCGCATATCGCCCGCCCTTGGAATCGGCATAGACGTCAATCTCAAGCTGCCTTACTCCACCACTCAGCTGATCCGGCAGCTGTGCATGGGCATAGTCGAGCGCCCGCATCGCCTTCGGGTTCTGCTGCTCGATCACCTTCCGCTCGCTCGGTGCAATTCCAGTGTGGTAGCTGTTATGGCTGCCGATGATCTGAATTTGGTTAATTCGCAATGTCTGATCTTGTTGCCCAGCCGTGACCTGTTGGGCCACCCCGTGCAGTGGCAGCATCCCAATCAGCGGCAGAATCCTTAGAAGCGCTCTCATTAGTTTTTCCTACTGGAAATAGGTCGGCCAAATCCAGCGAGACGTCGAGACACAAATCCCCCTACGCCCGCAGCCTAACCGAACTACATTTTTGTTTCGATGGCTCGATCATCTCCGGTAAACAGAGAGAATTGTTAGGGGTTTCCACCGTGGAATCTTGTTAAACCCATTTGGCATGAATTCTATATTTAGTTTATTTCCTGCGCTTTACAGATTTACCGTCGACATGATTTTCATATCTCTGTCACATCGCTCATAAGGGGAGTGATTGAATTTATCTTCCTCGTAACACTTTTTCCACGGTGATAATTTTTACTAAATGAATCAGTAATAGGCTGAATTGCAATGAGCTACACCTCCAATATCCTCGAGGCTGTCTCCTCTGACGGGAGGGATAGTTCTTTGCAGCTCTTAAATGAAGATCCCCGATGGCAGCTAGCCAAACGAATCGCAAGCAGTAAACGTTTTGCGAAATCCAAGTTCCTTTCCAGCTTCCTCCTATATATATGTGAAAAATATTTGCTCTGTCAGACCAATGAAATTACTGAGCAGCAAATAGGCGAACATGTGTTTCGCCGCCCTTCAGGCTACAACCCTGGTGATGACAACATCGTCCGTAATTACGCCCGCCACCTTCGCCGTCGCCTTGCTGAATATTTTGAATCCGAAGGCAACTTCGAGTTGCTCCACATCCGCATTCCCGTTGGCGGTTACATTCCCGTTTTCGAGTCCGCCTCCTCTGGTGCTACCCACCAAGAGACGCCCTCCCTCTCCATCGCGGCCTCGCCTGCCGAAGACCCCGTAGAAATTCCGCAACAGGCATTCACTCCGCATGCTCCCGTCTCGCAATGGAAGTATAAAATCCGTTTTACAGCACTTCGTGTTGTCTATAGCGCCGCTCTCATTGTTCTCACATGGATCGTCATTGCTTCGCCGGTAACCAGCAGGCTCGCCACCTGGTTCCATCTACCGTTCCCCACGGTTCCGACGAAGCCATTGTGGACAGCGCTTTTCGACGGCCCTGCAAACTGCTACATCGTCCCTGCCGATACTGGCTTCAACATTCTCGAAGATATCTCGCACCACCCGCTGTCGCTGGCGGACTATGTAAAGGGAAGCTATCTCGATGTACCTCTGTCGCAGATGGATGGCCATAGCGCCGAGGATCTGCGCGCGCAGTTCACCAGCTTTACCGACCTGCAGATTATTGTCGCGCTAGCAGGGCTGCCCAGCTTCAATCCCGAGCACGTGATTCTCCGCTTCCCGCGCCAGTTGCAGATCGACGACCTCAAGGACTCCAACGCTATCATCCTCGGCTCCACGGGGAGCAACCCCTGGACGTCTATTGTTCAAAACAACGCCAACTTCCGTATCGTCAATGGCGAAGCAATGCAGGCCGCAACGATCGTCAACACCAGGCCATTGCCCGGCGAGGCCGCGTCATATGAGAGTCACTGGAACCAACCTGCGCATGAAACTTATGCCATCATCGCCTATCTGCCCAATCTGGCCGGCAGTGGCCACATTCTTCTTTTGCAGGGTCTCGACGTAGCCGGAACGCAAGCAGCCGCCGAAACACTCATCCATCCCGCTGCCATAACACCCATCCTCCAGCAAGCCACGCGCCTCAATGGCTCTCTGCATTCTTTTGAAATTCTCATCCGCTCCAGCAGTATCGCCTCTCATTCCGCCGGCTCAGAGGTCATCGCCAGCCGCATCTACCAGGATTGAAACCTTCAGATCATGCTGGATATGCCCATGATCGACACGATTCGTGTGCCCGTGAGGATGAGATCGATCCCCGCCAGAAAATCTATCCCACCGCGTGCTGGCGCTGAAGAATAAGTCCGCTTACAAAGTGCTCCAGATCAGAGGAAATCGTAATTTAGCCCAAGTAGGATAGGCCCAAACTGCCTTTATGATGGCGAAGTCCGCGATCGCGCCCTTGAAGGGCTCGCTTTTGAGAGCATTTTTCATGTCTTGCTAAAGAAAGGACCACCTATGAATGACTTCTGGTTTACCTGGGCCAATGCCTCCGAACGTTTTCAGACCTGGAGCTTTTTGGATGGCGGCAATTACTTCGAACTCCCACCCCGCAGCAAGCGAGTGGAAGAGAACCAATATGACCTTGGTGACAAGATTAACGTCATCATATCGAATAAGCTTCGGGCCACGCTGATTCTAACCGGAACGGGGTGGATACTCGAGCCGCAAACCGATCACTTCATACTCACCGTTGACCCCCTGAAGAGGGCAGTGCAATTGGACTGCACAGCTACATTTTTGAATGAAAACTGATTTGCAACGGACAGAGGCTGCGGACCGAACGCCCTTCCCTTGCGGAACAGGCAACTGCGGGAGGCGCCGGGATGACAGGTTCTACAATCTGAATACTTATGTCCCGAGGACAGGGCCCGAGTGGTAACCAGCTTTGCGACAAATGATTCACCTCCGGTGAGAATTCTGCTGTCTGACGACGGCGAAGAGATCAGCAGCAGCGTTTACACGTTCAGCATTGAGTTCTGCATCCACGATTGCCCTGTTCTCGCGTTTACCGGTATCAATGCGCTGAAGATCGATCTCGATGCTGTCGGGGCCGCGCCATGGATAGTCGCGAGCAGTTCCGGCATGGTGCTCAAGCTGGTAACCGGCCCGACGACGTTCGCAACAACCGAGCAGGCCGTTTCAACTGCGCGCAGTCTTGTGAAGGCGCTGACGTTATCCATTTCCGGATCCGCAACACCGGAGTCTGGAGCCATCACATTAGAGCAGATGTGTAACCGTTGGCGCGATCCTCGGGACCCGTTTACAACTGAGTTCCGCTCGCTCCACCCTGAGAGCCGGGGATGTCCGCAGCTTGCCTCGTCGCTAGAGGTGGGCAAGCAACTCAAGAGAGAGAACATCGATATTGGCATGAACGTGAGCGCCGCCCTGTTGCGATATGCCAACAACGCGCAAAATTGGGAAGAGTATCTCGGATCAACCGTCATCAGTGCCGGTCAACGAGATCGCGGGCGCGGAGGCATTGCGCGCGTGAACATGCCTATGACTCTAGCCGGTTACTTTCTCTATATAGCCAAAATGCGTCTGCCGGGCGCGGATCGACGGATCGAGGAGGAGCCCGCAGAGGAGAGCGACGGCTGGGAGCAGCGGGTGACAGACTGGTTCTGGAATTCGCTGCTGGCGAGCGTGTGCAACGACTACATTTTGCGGGTCTTTGGGACTGAGACGCTCGCGGAGCGAGGCATAGCGACGGAGATTCGAAATATCGACCCGAATGGAATGAAGTATAACGACCTGCGGGCGGTGGCATTGTTATACCTGATCGCCAACAAGGCGCTGTGCAGTGCGCTGGCCGTGCTGAGCACTTCGGCTTACATTGCGAAGCAGCAGTCTGCATGGCGGAAGCGTCCGGGGGATGTGCCCGTCGAAGACGACGCGGATGAACCGGTGCGCAGGGCTGCGCCATGTGCCAGCCAGATTTATAGTCCTGAATGGGCCGAGTACTATGATTCGTTGATGGATCTGACTGGCTCATGGTTTAGAGCGGCCTTACGGGAGGTGCTGGGCTGCGAGGAGTTCACGCCGGACTTCTGCCGGGCGGTCGCATTCGAACTGCGAGCCGAGGCCGAGATTTCGGTCTGGCACAGCACACTGAAGCGGCAGTTGATGTTTCTTGAGGAATCCCGGTGGGACAGCCTATTCGCCGACCGAAGTGGAAACTGGGACGACCTGCGCCAGCATAGATGGAAGCCGCTGGTGCTTCAGATTGCGAATGTGGAGCGGGAGATCGCAGGGGAACTGGATGCTTTCGCAGAATGGCGAGAGCGATACCCCGAACGGCCTACCTGGGATTACGGATCTCCACTGAGATGCGCCGAGCGCTCTGTAGCCGATTCTCTGGTGCCGCCTGAGTGGGAAGCAAGGTTTGAAACGATAACCGCCGCGATTCCAAACGGGGAGATCAACGCCTGGACCTATCTGATCGAGCGCCGTATCGATAAGGTCGATTAGGGAGCATACCGCCGCAGGGTAATAATGACCATTCGACGTAAAAGGAAAAGAGTCGTTTTGCTTGCCAGGCCGGCACGCGGTATTCCCAATTTGGGAACTCGCCCTGAAGAGGCTGCTTCGCACGCGGGGCCGGTCCATCTCCCGGCTGGCCAGAAGGCGCGGCCCGGTTCTGCTCACCCCTCCACGTCACACTCGCTCGAGTGGGAAGAAGAACGCATTACCAGCGATCGGCTGCAGGATGCGCTGGCGAGCACTTCGGCTGCGCTTGATGCCAATCGAAATTACCCGCCAGGCCGAAAGCCACTCGTCGATCCGGCTGTATCGGGATCAAGCAGCTCCAGGCCCGTTGGCTTTGTCCGTCGAGGCAAAAGGCCTTCTCTGCCTTTGTTCGGCGTCACAAAATATACGGCGAAATTTCCAAAGCGAAGAACGTAGGTTTGTCCAAGTGTCGCAGACCTGGTTTGGATTACGTTTTCCGCAGAGGTGGAAGCCGCAGATCGACCGGTCTCCGGTTCTCTCTCGAAGGAGAACAACATGGCGTTTCCAACGGCCGTCAACGACCAGATTTCCGATTCCGTCACTCAAGCCAACGTTAAGGTTCTGGGAGACGCACCAGCAATGGCATTGGCCAGCCTCTACCAGGCCACGGCCCAGGCCCTTGCCAACGCAGCCCATAATGCATCCACCTCACAGCAACAGAACAGCGTGACTGCCCAGGCTTCCACAACGATGGGCGTGACGACACTCTATTCTCTGGACACCGCTACGACCGCCGTAGCTACGGATACCATCCTGAGTCCGCCGCCGGTGCGCGGGCTGTAATGCGCATCACGAAATTAACCGCTTAGCCAACAGGATCAATCAAAAGGAGCACAATGTTTCCCACTTCCGTTAATAATCAGATCACTGATTCGGTCTCGCAGGCTAACCTGAAGGTGTTGGGTGATGCGCCTGCCATGAGCATGGGTAGCCTGTTTATCGCCACATCCCAGGCGCTCTCCAATGCCGCACATAACGCCACAAGCCTCCAACAACAGAATCTCGCGACTTCCCAGGCAGCAAACGTTCAGGGCGTCTCGACGCTATTCGGAATATCTACCGGCACAACGGGAAGCGGCACAGCCAAAATTGATCGTGTCGTTGGCCTCAACACAGTGCCTCTTGGAATGTAATTACAAATAGGGCCTGGGGCAGGCCTGGAGGAGAGAGCAGATGTCCATCCGACGTAAGCCGATGCTAAGGACAGCTTCTCAGAGAAGTTCGCACTCCGCGGCGAACCGGGGTGAGATGATAAAAGCGAACCTCAAGCAATTCCATGAGTTGATGCAACGCAGTCAGGGCGTGGCTGCCGCGGTTGCGCCTACCCCTCCTGTCCCGCCACCTCAGACGGAGCAGACCGTCGCTCCGGCGCGGCCGGCGGTGGGGGAAGTGATTTCGCCGCTTCTCGGCGGCCGTACGGGAGTTTCCGGGGTACGCATGGCGCAGGCTGCCCACCAAATGCGCGCTTCGATCCTCACCGCCCGCGACTTGGTGCGTGAAGGAACAGGCCAGTTCCTCACCAACCCCCCAGGAATAGATCAGATCGTCGCCGAGGCGCATCGGATCGCCGACCTGGCGGTCATAAGTGTGCAGCATACTGAGGATATTGCAGAAGTAGCCACAGCTCGGGCGCTTTACGAAGCGCAATGGCAAAAGCCTCAGCAAGAAGCATCGCCTCAGGCCCCATCGCCTCAGGCCCCTGACACGACCGCTCGGCAGTGCGCCAGTCCTGCATGAAAGCGGCCAATGTTCAGCTTGCCGCTGCTGGACGCGCCTATCTGTCGGTGGCGCAGTCCGCAGCGATCGCGATCCAGGATGCGACCGACTACCTTCGAAGCATCAACACGATCAGTTCGACTGCGATGGGCATTGGAATTGCAATGGTGATTGCCGGTGAAACGACGAAAGGGGGCCAGGTGATTGGCACAGCGAGCGCCCTCTCCGCGGCAGGCGTTGCGCAGTTCTCGACCATAAGCGGAGCTGCAATAGCCGTGGCTTCCAGCTTCCCCCAGTGCTTCACTCCGAAGGCGGGCTGATGTCGTATCCCACCCCGGTCAACAACCTGATCACTGATTCTGTGTCGCAGGCCGGCGTAATGACGCTGGCTTCCTCGCCAGCCATGGCTGCTGCATTGCTTTACCAGGCAGTGGCCCAGGCAATGGGCAATGCAGCCAACAATGCCACATTGCTGCAGCATCAAGGCGGTAACGTTACTATCGCGATTGCGTCCACGGCATGCGCCATCATTTTGGCCCAAAAGCCTAAATCTTCTAACTAAGGAAGCAAATCAAGAAACACGGTTAAAACTACTATGCAATGTCCGAATAGCTTGCTCTTACAAAAACATAATCTTGTCCTAGTTCCCCGGGCAACAACCACTTAGTCTTAGCTCACTGATCTGAAAACTTAGGATCGAAAAAACCTTAGGAGATCGGAATGGCCTTCCCAACATCAGTTAATAACCAAATCACCGACTCGGTGACTCAGTCGAACCTGGAAGTTCTTGGAACTTCGCCCGCAATGGCTTTGGCCAACCTGTATCAGGCGACAGCCCAGGCATTGGCCAACTCCGCTCATAACAGCACCACCACCCAGCAGCAGAACGGCATCACTGCGCAGGCGGCAACTGTCATGGGGGTGACTACGCTGTACTCCATCGATACGGCGACGACCGGCGATGCGACCGCAAAGATTTTTTCAAGTCAGCAGGCAAGTTCCTAGTCCTCACCTCAGCAACAGCCGGCTGAGTTGTAATGACGCAGCAAGACTTCAACCCTAAATTCGCTTTATCTAGGAGAACGACATGGCATTTCCCACTTCAGTAAATAATCAGATTACCGATTCGGTGACTCAGGCCAACGTCAAGGTGCTGGCTGATGCGCCCGCGATGGCAATGGCAAACCTGTATCAAGCGACTGCACAGGCTCTCGCCAATGCCGCCCACAACGCAACCACAGCGCAGCAGCAGAACAACATCACCGCGCAGGCAGCAACGGTGATGGGTGTCGCGACGCTGTACTCGATCGACACGGCCTCGACGGGTGATGCGACCGCGAAGATACTGAACGCGTAGCGTTAGCGTTCGTTAGGAGTCTGCTCCAGCTGGAACTGGCCGGAGCAGACTTTTGACTTCAGCTTGAGATGCCAAGATGCCCGTGTCCAATTCAAATCCCGGGACGGCCCCGGTCATGCGCTTTTCGCAGAGTTCAGCCTTGACGATGGGTTTTGCGGAAGCAGCCGGCTCCCACTCTATCGGGATTATCATGCTCAATGCTGCGCAAGTCCAACAAGCCGTACAACAGATCGAAGTAGCAGCACTAGGGTACGTTCTTGCCAAGATGGCTGCCGCTGCAGCTGGCGGCCAATAGATTTCTGGAACCCGTATCAACACGATGTTATTGTCTTCGACGAGGTAGACCATGCTGTATGAACAGGACGGAACTGTAAACCATCAGATCACCGATTCGGTGACGCAGACCATGGCTCATGTGGTCGGGCATTCACCTTCCGAAACCAAGAGCATGCTGGACACGCTTATGGCCGAAACTATTGGCATGGCCATGTATAACGCGGTAACCAATCAGCACAACGCACAGATGGTCAGCAATGCGACTGTGGTTGCGGCTTGCGCGCGAATGATGAAGGCGCCGATTGCTACACCGCCCGTGGTGGCCGGCGTTCCTCCCGTGATTCTCAGCGTAGCGCCCGCGACCATTCCGCCTCAGGCAGATCAGACGATCACGGTCGTTGCCGCCGGGCTCCAGAAGGGATTCAGCGTCAACATACTGAAGGATGACGGCACGCTGCTGGCAACGTTGTCTGGAACAGCGCAGCTGACGCATGTTCCGGATTCGTCCAGTTTCTCGTTTCAGAGCGGTGTCTTCAAAGACCCGGGCACCTACTATCTCCGGATTCAGAATCCGCCGCCGCCTAACGGCAGCCCCGTCTTCAGCCCCAACTTTAAGGTGACGGTTGCAAGCGTGCCGCCCCAAGTGACAAGTATTACCCCGTCCGGTCCTGAAACCTATCATGTTGTCGGAAGCTGTTTTCATCCGCAGATGACTGCCACGTTTGAGGATGCCCAGGGCAATCCAGTGCCGGGCGCCGCTATAAGCGAGATTCGGCCAGGGCTGGCGAAGATTCTTATCCCGCAAGATGTTCCTCCCGGACCCTTCCGGGTTACCTTCATCAATCCGTGCAACCAGAAAACTACCCGGCTATTTAACAAAGCTGTGTCGATGATGAATGTCGCAACCGTCTACCAGTCCTGCGAAGGACAGGAGAACCGGCCCAGCGAAGCGAATGCTTCTCCCGAGGCAAAACCGAAGCTACATGCGCAGGAAGATCAGGGCCCATGCAGCGGTCATCAACAATAGGTTCCCTCACTTGCACTTGAAGGAGAATTACAATGTCTGACTTATTAGTGAACCACCAGGTGATCGATGCCATTGAGAAGGTTCGCGCCTCCGTTTGCTCGCCTGGCGCGTTACGGGACACGGGTTCGGGAAAAGCGTTTAACTTTGTCGCCCAGGCCACCGCGATGGCTATCCAGGACGCCACCGATAATCTGCGCAATGTGAGCACGATGAGCACGACGGCGATTGGCGTCGCGATGGCCCAGCTTATCAGCAGTGGTGACACCGCCGTCTGGACCGATGTAATCAGATTGGCCCAGAATCTAGTCAAGAGCAGCGCAGACGACTTCAAGAACATCGGAGCTACAGCGGCTGTAGTGATGAAGAGCTTCCCGCCGTCCGATACTCCACCATCTTTCACCGCCGACTCCGACCAATGAAGTCTGATCTCTAACCGCGGCGCACACGGATTCCGAACCCGGAGACGTTAGGCAAGACAATGACCCAACGTGAACGATCGCGACTGGCGACGGCAATGCAGAGCGTAGAACTGTATTGTCATCCGCATCCGGATGCGATAGAAGCTATTGGGGCCGCGGAGGGAAACCGCGTTTACCTGAACCTCCGTGACGACTTCTTCGGCTCGCCGCGCTCCATGAGATTGTTGGGCCATGAGTTGGCCCATGTGCTGCAACAGAGACAGGGCCGAGTGACCCCATCAGCGGGATCTGGGTTTAACGTCGATCCCGCTCTGGAAGCAGAGGCCGAATGCCTGGCCTGCGACTTTCCGCGGCTGCAGCAGAGCCTGCGTGACAGTACCCGCACGCTTCCGCTCCGACCCGTGATCCAGTGCTACGTGCAGTCCGGTGACCGGCTGATTCGTTACCGGCATGACCTTACCCCGAAGCCCCAGTTGATCTTCGATCTGATCAATTTCGGCAATCACTGGCTTCGCGCAGTCAGTTCTTCTGCACAACCTTATGTCTTTAACAATGAGTTCGAACTGCTCACTGGCGTGCAGGAGGGCCTGCATGCAACGCGCATGCTGACACTTCGTCGCCTCGCGCTCACGGTCAGTCCCCTGGTTCTTGAATCGCTTGAGCTGGAGGAGCTGGAGGCAATCCATGACTATGAACGCAGCAGCGATGAAAACAAGGTAACTCTGAACAAGGCCCGGAAGGCACTAAGCCGGCTCGAACTGCGTACTGAAAATGAGCTCCTTATCTGCAAGGATTTTTTGGATAGCACCAACGTCCAGAATGAACCGATTTTCACCTCCGCTACGCTGGCCGATCGTATCGCCATCTTTGACTTAGTAGATGGGGCGCAGAGTCCGGCGGACTTCGATTTGGTGCAGCAGCGCAACGCAGCACAATTTGCCGTTCGCTTTGCCCAAAGCATTCCCGAGTTCGTCGATTACTATCGCTTCCATATGGCGTATGTCGGGGCCGATCCTTCAGGCACAGGGCGTCAAAGCCGATCCCCGGAGGCCGCTCTCGAAGCGCTTCTGGAGCCTCTGCTCCCCTTTCTTCACTGCCCTAACTTTGCGACCCCACCACAGGCCCAAGATCTTCCCGCCCTGCTCACAGCGTGGTCCGCCCAGTCGAACAAAGTTGGTTTTCCGAGAATTTCGGCAGCGGCAGCCCACATGGCAATGCACGTCCGCTTGATTGGCGAAACGGGCCGCACTGCGAGAGAAATCATCGATCGTTATATGGAAGGGCTTCAGGCGCTCTGGCTGGAACGCATTCCCGATTTTGTTCGCTACACCCAGGATGGCGGAGAAGTGGAATATGGGTACAGACAGCACAGCGGGCACATTCTGCTGCGGCTGTCAGAGGATGGCAACCTGACAATCGGTCCGCATCGTTCGCTTCATCCCATGTTTTCCCGGCAAACGGAAAAGGCTGAAGGGGATTCGGAACGTACTTAAGGCAAGTTTGCAATGTCTATGAAAGACACCGACAGACCGGAAAAATCTTCTGGCGAAGTTGCCAGGAAACCAGGCGGGCAGACCGTGTCGCCAGTCCGGCCCGCAAAGAGAACGCCAGCGCGAGGCGAAGTACGTCGAGCAGCAAAGAAGGTCGTCACTCCGAGAGAGGAACAGGAAAGGGTTTCGCCCGACCCTGGGATGGAACTGCCCGCACCAAATATGACCCTCGCGCAACACGATGTTTCGCGTCTTGCCGGAAGCCTTGACCTGAATCTTGACCCCAACACTGAGAGCTTCGACCAGGATGACACGAACGATCTGCCGGGTGGAGATCTTACTTTGCAGGAGCCCGCTCCAGGGGAGTATCTCCTGCTGAGCACATCTTCTTATTTCGAAACTCTCTCTGAACATTTTGCTGATGAGGAAGCCGAGGCGGCAATGCTTGAAGCGGACCTTGCAATGTGCACAGATGAGTGCGCACTTGTCTGCGAAGAAGGTCTGGAACTAGTTGAACCGGAGCAGGAAGAAGTGTCGGCCCGGATGGACAAAACGTAATTCGAATCTCGATCCGATCAAGGATTCCCCCTCCTGATCGGGTTAAACCGTAGCCAAGAGCTTGTTCAAAACATATTTCTGCAAGGGCGAATTTGATGCGACTCGTCAATACGATTATCTCTTTTGAAGAGATTGGCATTTGCGAAATCATCGTGAACTTTCTTAGAGGCAAAGCAAGTGGTTAAAAAATTCACTTCGCACTGGTAGCTTCGGTTTACGAAGTTCTAAGCTGCTTCGCGCCGCATGGAGTCCTGTGCAGTTGGTGCGTCGACTTAGTCCCGCCAGGCGGAAATTCGGACCAACCCATCGAGAGTTGGCCCTTCGACAGTTTTCCTGCCGGCATCTCCACTTCTCCACAGATCATGCGAATGAGGCACCAGTCGTATGCAAACAGCTGATTGCCCCATTTTGTGCGGGGGAATGCATACTCGCTGACCGAAAGGGTAAGGATGGTCCAATCTGTGGCGTACAACTTGAGTTCCCGACACAACCAAGAGGCATTTCTGGGAGCAGCTCGCGTCTCAGAAAACCAACTTGGCCAACTCTTTGAAGCCGATACACCCCTTCTTCCTATGAAGGAGTGGCTTCGCGAATCTTTGCTCGCTGTTTTGCGGCCCATCGTAAGCCGAGCTAAGGCGGCTCGAGTTCAACTCCATGCGCTCGGTCAGTGCGTTACCGCCGAAGCGTTCAACATAGACCAAAAGAGTTTTGGAGGCGGGCTGGACAGCGGGGGCAGGATGCTCAGCATAGCGCCCCGTCTTCAGAGCTCATCCAAGCCCATAGAGCATACGTTGTTGTTGCCTTATGGGCGAGGTTCAATCGGCTCGATGGTATTTACCTTCGCGCAGACGAGCTGCTTGCGCGAATTCGAATCGTACAGTGACGGGCTGGCGCGCGAGGTCGCCCTACAGGTAGCACGTCTCGATTTTCGTGATCGCGCCCGCCGCACTCTTGACATCGATGCGATTCTAGCCGGCACAAGCGTCGCCTTGCGGAATCTTGAGATCCAGATCGAAAAGATCGGCGCGGCACCTTATCCCGTAGTTCTCGAGGGAGAGTTCGGCGCGAATCCGGTGACCATCGCGGCGGTGATCCATCTCGCGAGCCATCGCGAAGACCGGCCATTTGTCTTTCTCGACCTGGCTTGCTGCAACCCGGATCGTTTTTTCGAAGAAATCGAAACGGCCCATCGGACTGCGGAAGGCGGGACGCTCTTTCTGGGTGGCGTCGACCTTCTAGAGCCCGGACAACAGCGGGATCTGCTGCGGTTGCTAAGACAGGCGAAGGGCATGCTTTCGCAACGTTTGTTGGTGCGGCCAATCGTCTCCACACAACGGTCGTTGGAGTCGCTGGCGAGCGAAGGCAGCTTTTGCCGGTTTCTTAAGACCGAGCTTGATTATTTGCGCGTGCGTCTTCCTCCCCTACGCGAAAGGCAGGAGGACATCCCGATGCTGCTGAAAGAACTGTTTCACGCCCGTTCTCCTATCAGCACTCCCAAGCGGCTGAGTGAGGCCGCAGCGGCCGCCTGTCGGCGGTACAACTGGCCTGAAAACGAGTCGGAACTTGAGCGTACGGCAACACGGCTGGTTGTAATGACGGAGGATTCGCTCATCGGCCTTGCTGAGCTTCGCAAGACCGTCTCATGGGTTCCCGACGAACCGGGAGTCAAGGAGATCAGCGTGCCGGCAGAAACCGGATTGCAGAACTACTACACCGGTGAGTCGACTCCAAAGATCATCATGGAACAGGAAAATCGCTACCTGGTTCCCAATGAGGCGCTGGCCTTGGAGCCGGACTTGTACTCCGAACTCGATCCATTGGCAATCGAATGCGGGGCATGCGATGTTGCCGAAGCAGCGGCAGAGCAGGAAATGGAAGAGGCAGGCCTGCTTGGAGACTTGCCTGTGCGCCTGGCAGCAGGCAACTTTTCTAATCTCGACTGCATGGCGCTCGGCATTCAGCGCGCCTTGCGCTACGTGGGAACGAACTATACAGAAGATATTTCGCTAGGTCGGCTGGCACGTGAAAGCTTCATGAGCCCTTCGCATCTTTCATTCCTGCTCAAGCGCTCGCTTGGAGTGCCATTTAAGTCCCTGCTCGCAGCCGTCCGCATCGAACGCGCCAAACAATTATTGAGTGAGCCCAATCCAAGAAGCATTACGGACATTTCTCTAGAGGTGGGATTTGGTGATCTTAGTCACTTCGAGCGCACTTTCAAAAGGCTCGTCGGCACCAATCCCCGTGAGTACCGCCGCCAGAAGATCACCTCTCGTGTCGCTCCATAGCGCGCCATCCATACTATCGAGCGACGAGAGAATTCACCCCACTTTGCGGGTGACGAAAAATGAGCCGCATTACCGACGCGCGGCTTAGCCCCTGATTCGCGGAAAAAGCAGCAAACATCGTCAATCTGTCCGCGTTTTCTGGTGCAGACCGTCTTAATTTGAATCCTGGTCAGTGCGGAGAAAGACCTTTGGAAAACTCTGAAGTCCGAGCCTTGAGACGTGCTCTGAGCAGTGATTTGACGCGCACGATCAATACTGCGACCAACTATCCCGAAATCCGCCTCAAAGTTCTGGAGTCGCTCGAAGAACTGAATGAACGATTCACTGAGCTGGAGTCCCTCGCGCATCACGAGCTCCACATCGACGACAACAAGCCCCTGATTCGCTTCTACATGAAGGGTGGAAACGCCTACTCATGTGTCTATGAACCGACAGGCGTCCCAGCCCAGGATCAGGGTGGCGGCAATTCCGATTGGGACACTCAGGTGATTGTGAACCCATGGGCGCCGCTGCCTGTCCAGACCTATCTCTACAACCGGATTGAAGACATCGTCAGAGACCAAATGATAAAGACAGGGGTGGAGATCGCGCGTCTAGCATCCGCCCTTGGGTTCCCGCCTAGTCCTACTGTCCTGTGGGCACCGGATCAGCAACAACGCCACTGCTACTATGAGCTCACATGCGATAATCCTCAGACCTTCCGCCAGGTATTTGACTACGAACGTCTGGGAATGTGGATGAACGGACGCATGCCGCTCAGCGACGAGCACGTTCCATCCAAATTTCTTCCCGGCATTGTCTTCAACGACGGTGTGGTCCCGTTTCAGCTTTTTCGCATGGGTTATACCTGGCACGCGACGGTTTCCCGAGCACGACCTATACCGCCGGATCCCTTGTATCGGCAAGGTCCCGAGATCGAGCGGCCGGAGCTGATGGAGTTGATTGACGTCACCCTTCCTCGTCGGAACACGGTGGAGGCGGTCGAGGTATGGCGGCAGCTCGAGACCGGCGACTTGGTTGTATTGCCGCAAAGGGTCGGTGTGCTCGAGGGCCCCTCACGCCGTCTATACATGCTTCCCCTTCCCACTCTCCCATACCATCTGCGCGAAAACGCGATCATGCTTTGCGAGATCGCGGACGGCAGCTCCCATCACAAGGACAAACTCAGCAGGCGGCTGGATCGCTTTAACCAGATTTGGACTTCGCTCGTAATCCCTCAGCCTGACATGCAGGCGATGCTAAACCGAATGGCCGGCACGGCCAATCTTGCGGGAGCCCCTCTAAACCCCAACGTAGACGCGACCATCGTCCAGTATGCCCCGAATTACGCTCCCGCCACCTCTGGCTACAATCAACCAGGAATCCAGTGGGCGCGCCAATTGATGTATGCCGTGGCCAATCGTCCACTCGTCTTCCAGCGCAACCGGTACCTGTCCGGCCGCCATGTATTGCGTCTTCTTGTTCAGGTTCTGGGATGGAAAACCTACTTCTCCGAAGCGGCCTACACCGACGACGTCGCGCTGCGTACCGCACTGGACGACAACGGTTTTATCAACCACTCCACATTGAAGTCTTCAGATATCTATATCGCCGCTGTTCTGCGGCTGATCGAACATCAGGATATCGATGCAGTTACCCGGAACCTCGAAGCCCAGCTGCTGCTTTTACCGCAGTATCGCCATGATCTGCTAGCGGCCGCCCTCGGAAAGGATACAGATGCAGTGCAGGAACTCGAGGGACTCTTGAATGCCAAGAAATTGGCGGTGGAGCAAATCAGCCACAACATAGTCCGGCACAGCGGGATCAGCCAGGAGCGGACCCTTGCACTATTTGGCGATGGCGTTGCCAAGGCATGCTTTACGGTGACCGATGCTCCAGAGGTAGAGGCGCCATTCCGTCCTAAGCCGATGGATTTAACTGTCCGGCATGGATCGGTGGTGGACATGGGCGAGCAGCGCAAGGCGGCAGCGGCATTGATCGAGGACTATGCTGTGCGCACCGCTCTGTCGGAGCAGTTCGAAATACTGAAGCGCTTGTTTCCAGGGTTCTAAGGATTGCCGGTCGTTAAGTTAGACCGAAGCATCCACTTACACGCTCAGCAAGCTGAAGAGCAGTTGTCACAGAGCAGACCAAGGAGAAGAAATATGGGTGTAAGAAGGACTAAAGGTATTTTTGGCAACGAAACTAACCCAAATAACGATGCAGACGTGATCATGACTGCGGCCGTAGTTGGTTATGCTCAAATGCGATTGGAAGCTAAGAAGAATTGTGCGTTCGCTGCCGAAGTAGAACACGACTTCCCAATCCTGCCCAGACTAACGCTTCCTCCAACTATCTTAAGCTACACAAACTGGGTTGAGAAATGCGATCCAATAGTTAAAGAATATCTTTCGGAAGTTGCGCATTTTCAGAATCAAGTCAAAGACATAGCCAAGCTGAAGACGATTGCAGAGGAAGATATCGCTTTCACCAAAGGATGGATCCTTCTGGAAAATGCAATCGATCGCATCAATGTCGCATTGGGTATTAACCTCACAAAGGATGAGCCTAAAGTGGTCGTTGATGCGACTCCAAATTATGGAGGAGACGGCGTTATCTGGATCGTTGGCGAGACTGGCGACTTGGAACTCTATAACGAGAACCGCTACGTGAATAGTCCGATTCGAAGCCCGCATTGCGGGCACAGGATTTATGAGATCAAAAGCAATGGGTTCCTCGGATACAAGGGACCGGGCGCCTATACCGGAATGTCCGCCCGCCAGTATGGTGAGTCCTACATCTACAGCACGTTTCGGTCGTATCCATCTGGAAAAGCCGGTGAAAGATGGCTTCCAAGTGAGCCCGGGATTCTGGGGTACGCGATCGAGCGCGGCAACTCTCCTGATAAGCGCGTAAAGTACGTTAGCACCTGGGGAATTATTTACGATAACGCAGCTGCCGAGAAAACACGCTCTGAATATCAGATGGTATATCGGGATGAGGATCAGAAGGAGCCTGATTATCAAACATTCGTCGTCGGGTATACCCATGGCATGATCCAAGCAGTTTACGATGTGGTCCAAGCAGAAATCGACCGCGAAAAAGCTGGCGAAAAGAGAGATGAGCTTTACTCGGGCACACCCTACGAGATTGGACTGCTTGGCAAGAAGCCTACGGATCCTTCAACAACAAAGATGGCTTCGTGTTTCTATTGCAGTCTGTTCATGGAAGCCAGCGGGAAGCCGGCATCATCGATTCATCTGGGTTCCGGAGAAAGTTGGGCGCCGACTTACTACAATGAAGATATAATTGCGGCGAATGTGCCAATCAATGACGACGACAAAAAGAGGCCGACTCACTTTAGCCGTCAGGATTTCCAAAAGTCGATAAACCAGTGCAACGCGCAATGGGCGGATCTGTGCTTCGATATTCTCCGCCGTGGTGCAGTCACGATTCAAAAGAATATGCTCGAATCCGACTACGGCGACAGCTTTGACGCATTCCAGGCCTACGTCACGAACATTAAAGATCCACAAGTTGCCGCTAACCTGATCCTTGATAGCTCAACTGTCCACGAGAAGATAGTTATCCGCGTAGTGCGCACCCTCAAGCCGCCTCTGAAAAAGAGCTGATCCTGCATCCGTTGGGTATTTTATTGAAATGAGTTTCAATCCGAGAAGATCATTTCTGAGAGCAGCAGCGCGATCTGTGCCTGCGTTCTGTCCTTAACATCCATCTGAGGATTGCGCAAACGGGAAGCTTAGGTAGTCGAGATAGACAATTCGCCGATAAGAGCTCCGCATGGTAATTGAATCTGTAAGAAGCCATCACGTACCTGCGTATAAGCTGCAGGTGCTCCATTCCACAAGACGCTGTATCGGGGATGCGGGGGCATGCAGGCAAGAATGGAAAACTCCTTGTGCGCCAGATTGGATGAGACTTTGATTTTCGTGCGAAGCTGCCGCTTTTCCAGATGGAAGTAATACTCCTGAATCGAGGCATCAAACCCGCAGGTGATACGGCCGGGAGTGAACAGAGCAGCAAACCAGGACAAGGCGGGCGAGGACAGGCTGCTGAATTGATGCCATCCGTCGGCGAACGGTGCCCGGAGAACGAAATGCTCCATGCAGTCCCAGGTTGCATCGGTCGACTGCTTCCAGACAGAAAGGCCGGTCTGCGCAATGCGCACCGCCAGGTCCCCTCGGCCGAGATCGAGCATCGTCTTCCAGAGAAACCATTGATGCGCAAACCAGACACTGCCGTTCCAGTAGCCGTTTGGATTGTAGTAGGGCGCAGTTTTATCGACGGTGGTGATTCCTGCATCTGTCCAGAGATGTTGTGTTGAGAACAGATGATCGAGAATTTGCTGCGTCTGCTCAGGGGAACAAATCCCAGCAATCAGAGGGCAAACGCCATCGAGACCCATATTGAAGTTGATGCCGTTGTCCGTGCGCAGAATGTCTGTTGGCTTGCCGGACTGGTCGTGCAGGACATAGCCGTAGTATCCGGAGGCGGGATCCCAGGAATATTTTTGCAGGGAGTCGGATAGAACTGCGATGTCCTGATCGTATTCTGCGAAGTCCGTTGTTTCTCCCAATTCTTCTGCCATACGGCGCAATAGCTTTGCGCAGCGGATGGTGTGGGAAGAGTTGATTGCGGGAGCGACGGCCTTTGTGAGTTTCTGCTGATGCATGAACTTTTGCGGAGGATAGTCGTCCCACCCGCCGGAATTGTAGAAGTAATCCCATGTGCAGATGAGATGATCCTGATGCCGGCGCATGGTTGAGCTGCCGAGGCGTCCGGCAAGGAAGCGATGATATTGCCGAAGACGGGGATAGAAATAAGTGAGCAGCTCCCGAGACTGCGTCCTGTTCCACAGCTCATTGAAAAGATAAATCTGCACAGGCAGGGGAGAGCCGTGATGGATGAAGGCAGATTGCGCTCCAGGCGCGGTCATGTATGCGTTCAGGCTGTCGATCGCCTGGCGGAGATCGATTTCGAGCAGCCCCAGGCCGATGAAACCCGCATCCCATGTGTAAAGACAGTCCCAAATCTTTCCCGGCGAATAGTGGCGAATATAACTGCCCTGCGCATAGAGCGGGTAGACAAGATTGGTTAATGTGACAGCCGCCATCAGCCTCTGGCTTTGCGCGAAAGGCGTTGCGTCCGGCGTGGAGACAGGCTCAAAGCATTTGCTTTTCGCGAAGGAGTACGCTCGCTGATTTCTTTTTGCTTCTGGTTTAAATCTGTTGAGCGATTGCCGGACTTCGGCTTCAGCCCCGGTACAGACAAGGACATGAATGACGCGATCTGCGCCAGGTGGCACCAGGAATGGCTTGGTCCAGCTATGAATAAAGAGAGAATCGGGGTCGCCGGGACGGCCGTTGTTGGTGCCGAAGATTCGCGCTTTGGTGTTCGCATCCGATTCGCAATGAAATGCCTGATCGAGGTCGCGCCATTTTAGTTCGCGATGATCGGTCCAACCGATGTCTACGGAGAAGCCGTAGAAGTTGGGTATGTCCTGATACTTCAGGATGAGTGCGTTGTTCTGGCCGGCGTTGTTTATTGCTGGTTCGGGATGCCATGGCTGTTCTACGAATCGAATTTGTTCAGCAAGCGAGGCTTCAACGATTACAAACCCATTCAGGGCAGGAGCGGAGCCGCCGGCAGATGCGAAGCAGAATTCTTTTGCTCCCGCGCTTAAATGTCCGAGGGGGACGGCAACGGTGGTGAATGATCCAGTGCCGCGGAAGGTGATCGCGCCATGAACAGAGCCGCTCATTTGGAAGGTCACGCTCTCATCGTGATTCTGTTCGTAACGCCATACCAGAACTGCATCGGAAAATTCGTGCTTCAGGTCCACACGATACTGCACCCGGTCTCCGGAGTTCTGGCCGAAGCCTTGAGCAACGACGGATCCTCCAACGCAATCATGTCGCCGCTCTTCGGCGCGCCATTTGCCATCCTGCACCAGATTGTCAGTGGGGCGCGGTTGCGCGAACCGCAGGTCCTCATAATCCACTGCATTGATCCAGAGAGATCCTGGAGGAAGTTCGGCTGCATAAAGGCGTATCGGCTGAGCAGTCAGTTCGCGAAACGGAGGAAAGCATAGTTGTGCCAGGCAATTCACCACGATCTCCTGCGAGGCACTTGTGCGGTTACTCAGCTCCATCCGAATAAGGCGGCTGTGGCTGTCAATTTCAGAAAAAGAGAGATCGCAGTAAAGCTGATCCTTGGGAATGTTGGGGAAGTTCGCGAAGCGAAAGGAATAAAACTTGAGGTCTGGCGCGGCCTCCCATGGATGGACCCCGGGCTGAGGATCCGTGACACTAGGCAGCCGCGCTGGGCCATTTGCCAGCAGGGGAAATATGCTCAGATCGAAGCTCAGTCCCCGATGCGGATCAGCGATATGAGAGATCCCGAAATGTTTTTTGGAGTATGGCCCCCAGGCGGGAAGAGAAACGAGATCATGCGTTGCGGTCAGCTCGTCCTGGAATGTCGCCGCGGTTTTATTTGCAGAGAATGCTTCTGCCAGCGAATTTCCGTTCAGCATCAGCGCGCCCGCAGTCAGGCCTGTCAGACCAAGGAATTCACGCCGCGAAATGCGGCTGACAATCTCGTCGCAAATGTTTCGATTCGTCATAAAACTTTCGGAAGGGAATTCATTAACGCTTCAGCAGCATTCCATGCCCTGGACCCATACAGACTGGACATCCAGAGTCTGCTTCTCCTGATCTAAACGAAAACAGAGCAGGTCTGCAGGATGACCAGGACGGAGAGTGCCGCGCCCACCGATCAGGCGCCCGGGATTTTCAGTTGCCATTCGAATCGCATCGCCAGGCGTACAGATGGCTGAGTGTGCCAACCACGCAATGGTCTGACTGAGCGAGCATGCCGAACCAGCAAGGAAGTCTGAGCCGAGGAGGCTCAGGCGGCCATCAGCACGGAGCTCCACGCGGCCTCCTATAGGAGAACTGTAAATCCCCGGCGGCATGCCTGCGAGCTCCACACTGTCGGAGATAAGAATGCTGCGATCGAATCCTTTTGCGCGCAACATGACTTTGAGCGTGTCGGCAGGCAAGTGATGGCCGTCTGCGATGAAGGTCGCGGTAAGGCGATCATCCGCAAGCTGTGGCCAGAGAGGATTGCGATGGCGCGGGAGAGTCTGGGCTATTCCATTGCCGAGATGCGTTGAGAGCGTTGCGCCCGCGTCAACGGCGGCCCGAATACTCTCCGGAGTGGCATCGGTGTGTCCGATTGCTACCAGCACACCTTTCGAGACCAGCTTTGCGATGTAGTGCGCGGCGTCATCCCAGTGCGGGGAAACAGTCACCATTCCAACCAGATTGTGCGATGCCTGCTGCCAGCGTTCGAATTCATCGATATCAGGCGGGCGAACCGCTTCACGAGGGTGTGCTCCGCGGGCGCCATCTGCCGGTGAGATATGCGGGCCTTCGACATGTACAAAGGGGATGACATGCGCTACCTGAGCGTCGGCGCGGCGGGCCTCAGCGATTGCACGGAGCGCGCGGATGATCTTCTCTTCGGGCGCTGTGATGATGGTGGGAAGGAAAGTTGTCGTTCCGCTGCGAATGAGCTCGCGAACAAGCGAGATAACGAGATCGGCATCAATGTGATCTCCATTCAGGTCATGGCCTCGATATCCATTGACCTGCAGATCGATCAAGCCAGGCGTTAGCCATGCATCCGTTTCGACAGAGCCAGGATCCATAGATGCAATACGGCCATCCTTTACTGTGACGGAAAGCGGATGGCCACTGACAATGTCGCGGCCCGTGATGGAATAAGAGCTCATATCTGTGATTGACGCGCAACCGGTTCCGCGGGGCGAGCTATGTTGATCCGGTCCAGCAGCTGGATAATTAGAATAGCGGCGCGCGGAAGGTGGAAAGGGTCCTTCACAGGAAGAGCCACGACTTCATCCGTGGGCCGGCCTTCGCGTGTCAGGCGTTGATGCCATTCTCCGAATTCTGCGACAGGGAAGTGTGCCCACGTCCAATCGGATACTTTGCGATGCCATTCAAGACACCAGGCTTCTCCGGTAAGTTCGTGCGCCAGCAAAGTGCCATAGAGCGCCTCTACATGAGGCCACCATGCCTTCTTCTCCGAATGAGGCAGGTAGGGCTCATGGCCTTCAAGATCACGGGATAGAAATATTCCACCAAATTCCTGGTCCCATCCCAGCTCAAGATGCCAGTGCATGACCTCGGCGGCACGGCGGATCAGCTGCTGATCTCCACGCCGTTGTGCCAGATGCATGATGAACCACATGGATTCGATGGCGTGACCGGGCATCATGAAGGTGCCTGCGGGAGGAGGCAGCTCTTTGTAATCCCGGGTCAGGAATTCGAGCACCGCTCGGCGATCCGGCCGGACAAAGTGCTGCATGACCCGTCGCGCATACTCGTCTGCCAGAGAGTCGATGGCTGCATCGTTGACGGTTTGCGCCAGTTCATTGGCTACTTCGGTGAGGATCATGGGAACTCCGTGATTCCTCCAACCACTAGGCAAGGGGTAGGGAGCGGTTTCTGAGAAATCGGGTTCTTCCACGCGGCGTTGTATGCGCGCGAAAGTCTCTTGGGCTATGGAGAGTATGTATGGATCCGGAACGGCACGATAGTATTCGCTGAGACCGTAAACGGCAAAACAGTCAACATAGATGCTGATGGCGCCGTCGATCATCTTTCCCTGTCGATCTGTACGGTAGACCCAGCGCCCCTGACTGTCGCGGCCATGATCCAGGAGAAACCGTACGGAGTTCGCGGCGGCTTTCAAGAATTCCGGGCGCTTTTCCAGACGGTTGTATAGTGCAGAGAAGGTCCAGACAGAGCGCGCCTGCGACCAGATGAACTTATCCCCACTGGCCAGCGAACCATCGTCGCGCAGGCAGGACAGCACGCCACCATATTGCCAGTCTATGCCGTGCCGAAACCAGAACGGCACGACATCTTCCAGAAGCAGTTGCCGGTAGCGCTGCAGAGGAGTGGGGTTATCCAGGTGGAATGGTTCGTCGGCCACGGGGAAACGATATCACATGATTAGAAATTATCTAAAAATATAAGAAAATTTGCACAAAGAAGGAGCGGGATCGCTAACATCGTAATTGTCAGAGCTTAATGTTTCATGGGAGTCATCAAGTACGAAAAAGCGTGCGCCTAACCTCTCCGAAATTGTTTTAGAATTTTCCCAGCATCGGGGAAAATTTTCAGTTAGCGAGTTATATTGGGGTTTGGTAAATATGAAAAAACAGAACACCCCACGGACCAAGATTGGGCTTAAGGAAATTGCAGAGAGCGCCGGCGTAAGTGTCGCCTCTGTTTCCCGCGTATTGAATGGGAATAATCGCGTCGATCCGGTGATACAACGGAAAGTTCTGGAGACGGCTGCGAAACTCGATATCGATCTTTCGCAGCGAAATAAGACAAAGGCATTGGCTTTTCTTCTTTGCAATCGTCCCATGCTGCACGCTTTCCACTCCCGCATCCTCATCGGCGCGGAAGAAGCCTGTGCGGCACATGGCTGGGACATGGTGTTTCTGAGCTTTAATTATTCGGCGCAGGTCCCGTGGAAGGAACTCCACCTGCCGAAGATTGTGCAGCGGCACGATGTTGTCCGGGCAGTCATCCTGGCGGGTACGAATTCTCCCAATCTCATCGAGATGCTCGAGCATAAGGGAATTACGTTTGTTGTTCTGGGAAACAACGTGATTCACAGGCCGAAGCATGCGAATTACGACGTCGTGTTCTCCGATGATGTTCAGGGAGGGTATGACATGACGCGGCATCTTATCAGCCTGGGTCACCGGCACATCGGCTTTGTCGGCAATACGCGTCTTCCGTGGTTTTCCAGATGCTTTGCAGGGTATCGCAGGGCGATGGAAGAAGCAGGTCTCACGCCTCGGCAAAGCGAAATCCACTCTGAAGATGACGCCGAGATCGGTTATTTAGGGACAAAATCCCTGTTGGCAGGGAACCAGCCCATCACCGCAATCTTCGCCGGAAACGATCCTTCTGCCCATGGCGTTTATAAAGCGCTCCGGGACAGCGGGTTGAAAATTCCAGAAGATATCAGCGTCGCCGGCTGCAATGATACGGTTGGCTCATGGCTTTATCCGGGATTGACCACCATCCGCGAATTTCCTGAGCAATTGGGAAAAAATCTGGTTGAGGTGCTTCTCAACCGCATTGACAACGCACAGCTGGCTCCGCAACAAGTTACGATTCCAACTGAATTGATCAAGAGAGATTCCTGCCGGCCTGCCTCTCCTGCTTCAGAAATCATTGCAAGTTCAGAAACCGTGGTTTCCAGCTAAAAATCCTGTCCTATTTTTCAAGGGCAGTGTGGGCTGAAATGCTGATGGTTTCTTTCGCCTGCGCATATGAATCCCATTCTGCTAGACGCGGCAGTTCTACTTAATAGAACCTCTATCCATCCCTCAGCGGCGCTTATATGAGAAATTATCTATATTTATGAGAAATTTTTCTGTTGACATTGCTCATTTTTCTCAATAAGAATCGAGCACATTGACGAAATAAAGTGCGGACCGTTCCGGATTTGGCGATACAGGGTCGATCCCATTTGCCGATCCCGAAAACTAATAGACCGGTCTCTCAAATTGAGGTAATTGGCATGACAGTTCTGCGATCATTTCTCCTGCTCGGCATACTTCCGGGTATTCTCCTTTTCTCACTGTTGCAGCAGGAGACTTTTGGGCAGGAAGTGACTGCCACCCTGGTTGGCGCCGTAAGTGACTCTTCTGGCGCAGCAGTCGGAAACGCACAGGTAACCATTACAGAACAGCAAACGGGTGCGACGCGGAGCCAGGCGACGAATGGAAGTGGAAACTATGACTTCACTCTTCTTCCTCCTGGCGTCTATACCGTTCAGGTTTCTATTTCCGGATTCCAAACCAAGATCGTAAAAGATGTGCGCGTGCCGGTGAACACCACGGCGCGCATAGATGTAGTGCTCGAGGTCGGCGGAGTATCGCAATCGGTGACGGTAACCGATCAGGCGCCGCTGCTGCAGACCGATCGCGGCGATGTAAGCCAGCAGATTGAATCGAAGCAGGTAGAGGATCTGCCCAACGGTTCCACGAGAAACTTTCAGTCGTTCGAGTCCCTGGTGCCCGGCGTCAGCACGGTCGTATACGACCAATCACCTTTCTTCAATGCTCAGAACTCGCAATCCTTTGAGGTAAATGGACAATCTGTGATGGCCAACAATCTTCAGATCGAGGGAATTGACGACAACGAATTCAGCGGCGCCCTGCAGGTTTATATCCCGCCAGCCGAGGCGATTCAGACAGTGGATGTTGAAACCAGCAACTATTCACCTGAGTTCGGCCGCTCGGCGGGCGGAGTGACGAACGTAGTTCTCAAGTCAGGCACGAATGCTTTTCATGGAACGGCATACGAGTACAACCAGGTGAGTGCTACGCAGGCACGCAGCTATTTCAATAACACCGGGCCGCGTCCGCAATTTACTTACAACTACACCGGAGGCGCGCTCGGCGGGCCGATTAAGCGAAATCGCGCCTTCTTTTTCGTTGACTTTCTGCGTACCTCGAACGTTCAAAGTCTGTACGAGCTGTTTACGCTGCCGACGCCTGCATTTCGAACGGGCGATCTCAGCGCCAGTCCAACGCCTATCTATGATCCCAATACCGGCAATCCGGACGGTTCCGGGCGGTCACAATTTGTAACGAACGGAGTTCCGAATGTGATTCCAGCAAACCGGATCGATCCTGTAGCGGCGAAGCTGCTGGCCTTTGTTCCTGAACCGAACATATCGAATGCAGGTTTTACAAATAACTACCAGACAACGCTGCCGTACTCTCAGATCTCCGACCAACTGGACGCCAAGTTCGACGCAAATCTGAATAGCAAGGACCACCTTGTTTACCGCTACAGCTGGCAACAGATTGTGACGAAGCAGGCGCCTGCCTTTGGCAATGAAGGCGGCGGACCGGGAGGCGCCAGCGCAGGATTCGAGGGGACTGGCTATCAGAATATTTTCAATACTGCCGGAGAGTATACGCACATATTCTCGCCCACATTGATCACCGAGCTGCGCCTCGGCGTCGATCATGATCACAACACAGCCAACCCTTCCGGCTATGGTCTTGATACTTCAACGCAGGCAGGGATTCCCGGAGCGAACATAAGTCCGTTTACCAGCGGCCTGAGCAGCATGCTTGTGTCGGGCTACTCATCGCCGATGCTTGGCTATAGCCCGTATGAGCCCTGGGACCGCGCTGAAACCAACGTAGACATCGTAAACAACTGGACCAAGATCATCGCCAATCATTCGCTCAAGATCGGCGGAGAAGTGAGACTCAATCGCCAGGACCTTTATCAGATTGCGTCGTACAGCCCGCGAGGACAATTTACGTACTCCCAGGGACAGACAGAACTGAATGCCTCCGGCTCCAAGACCAGCCTGGGCAATGGCTTTGCCAGTTTTCTGCTGGATGTGCCCAGTCAGGTTGCGCGGGAGATCAATGCGGATGGAAATATCGGCAATGCATCATGGCGTGAACAGCTTTACTTCATCTTCGCTCAGGACACCTGGCAGGCAACACCGAAGCTAACTCTGACTTATGGATTGCGCATGGGAATTATCCCTCCAGCGTATCCAAAGGCAGGCGAAGGCGGGTTTTCGCAATATGATCCAACTACTAACTCGCTGCATCTCTCAGGCTATCCTGGAGGAATTTCAAACACGCTGGGCGTGAGCGTCCATGATGACTATGAACCGAGAATCGGCTTTGCCTATAGAGCGATGCCGAATACTGTTGTTCGCGGAGGGTTCGGCATCAGTCACACTCCTTGGCAGAGCCTGGCTTATGCTTATAACTATCCAATTAGAACGAATGTATCCTTTAACTCACTCAATACTTATACTCCCGCGTTGAACAGCGCCGGCCAGCCCGCAACATTGGAACAAGGATTTCCAGCGCCGGCGCCGGTCGCAGTTTCTTCTGATGGCACAGTATCCAACGCTCCCATAGCCTCCAGCTGGAGCGTTGTAAAAACAAATTACAAAGATCCATCGGTAGCTTCTTATAACCTGACCGTTGAGCAGAGTCTGGGAAAACGATGGGTGAGTACCATCGCCTATGTCGGAAATGTTGGCCGGCATGTTCCTGCCGGTTACAACCTGAATGCGGGCCTGGTTGCCGGCGCAGGAGCAAAAGGGCAGCCTGAATACACTACATTCGGACGTACATCCGCCACTACCTTATATGGCTATCCTACGTCGTCCAACTATAACTCGCTCCAGCTGACGCTCAAGCATCAGTTTTCTCGCGGGCTGGCATGGACCTCGAGTTACACGTGGCAGAAAGCCATGGGATGGATATCGAACAGCGTCAGCGACGGCGGCCTGTCGTTTTACCTGCCGGGAACGTATCAGCGCAACTATTCGGCGCTTGGCTATAACAACGCACAAACATATGCGCAAAGCTTCGTGTATGAGCTTCCATTTGGGACAGATCAGCCATATCTGCACAGCGGATGGGCAAGCCGTGTTGCCGGCGGCTGGGAGCTATCCACTATTTTGCACGCCAATACAGGAACACCTCTCACATTTACTTCCAGTGGAGCTCAATTGAACGCGCCGGGCACAATTCAGGTTGCCGAAAAGGTTGCGCCATTTAAGAAGCTTCATGGCATCGGTACTTCACACTACTGGTTTGATCCGTCGTCCTTCATTACTCCGGCCGGCGCTACCGAGGGGAACATCGGACAAAACATATATAGCGGCCCGGGATTGCTCACGCTGGACAGCTCGATCTTCCGGCAATTTCCGATTCGAGAGTCGCTGGTGCTGAAGCTTCGGATGGATGCGTTCAATGTTTTGAATCATCCGGTGTTCAATAATCCGTCTACAGCGTTGACGAGCACAAGCTTCGGTGAAGTTACCTCAACTGCAGGTACGGGAGTCAATGGAACTCCCGGAACACCCCGTCAGCTGCAGTTTGCAGCAACACTGAATTTTTAACAACATCGGCCGCAGAGCAATGCCTGTTTTTGCGGCCGCACCTGGCTTTGCCGTACTGGAGGAAATACGATCGTGATTCTGAATTCTATCCGCACACACTCCGTGAGAGCAGCTGTGCTGTTTCTGTCAGGAATATTGCTTGCCGGTAATCTCCGGGCTCAGACAAGCTCATCTTTTTGTTCGGATTCAGGATGCACTCAAACCAAACAGGAATTGAAGAGGGTCTGCGACTACATCGTACAGAACAAGAGCACGTTTCCTACGATTTATATCGGCGGCTATTATATGCGGACGCTGGTTGCCGGATATCAGATCTTTGGCGATCAGCGCTATCTTGATACGGCTCTGGCTTACGGCGATTACCTGCTTGCAAAGCAGATGCCTAACGGCTTCTGGCAAACCGGATATGGCCCGGTATATATGGCCGATACCGGAAGCGCAATCTCTCTCTTCATTGTTCTTTACGACCATGCTGATCACGAGCGGCAACAGAAATACTTTGCCGCCGTCCAGCGTTATGTTGACTCGATCCAGAAGGAAGGGATGATTCATCCCTATGGCGCGTTCGGAACCGGGTGGAGAAAGGTGGTGGACGGAAAGCTCACTGATCCTCTTCATGACCAATACACTCTATCTTCCGCGCTGACCGGCAGCCCGATATTCACGTGGATGTACCACAAGACTCACAAAGATCAGTATCGCGAGATTGCGTATCACGCCTTGCGATGGGTTTTCAGCACGATGCGCAGCGATGGGAACATCCCGCACATTCTGGCCGAGGAAGGGTTCGACTGGGACAAGCGGGATGATCCGCAGATAAACCACAAGCTGTTTGATACCCAGACCTATGGAACATCGGGCTATGTTGGAGAAGGCGTAATTGCGTTTGATCTTTACTGCGGCAAGCGGTCCTGGAAGTCGTGGATTGAGAAAACGGTCAAGCCAAACATCGAGTTTCTTTTGCGCACGCAGCTGGCGAACGGCTCATGGTCAGAAATGGAGCAGACGAGCTGGGACCGTACCCGCAGCCCCGGCATTGCTGATTATCTGATCTGGTATTACGAGCACGTCGATCGGGACCCGCGCGTTGCCAAGGCCGTGCAGCGTTTCAATGCCTTCGTTCTGAATCCGGAAAACGGCAAATCGTATGGTCTTTTGTATGACGGCGCCGAGTCGAATACCCGGGGCGGAATGAATGCGTTTAATACGGTAACCAGTCTTACAGGCCGCGCCCTCGCCGATATGATTTCGCCCAACATTGACGCCAAATGGTAACTTCCCGCACTAAGGAAAATCTATGCAAGCCCACAGAAGATATGCGATCTCATCGATTTTAGGAATCTGTAGCATTATGGCCACAGCCTCCATTGCATTCGGCCAGGTGGACCAGGGAACGATCACCGGAGTGGTTGAGGATGCTTCAGGCGCAGTGATTGCTGGCGCCGAGGTCACAGTGATCAACACGGAGACCAACCTGACGCTGGAGGCAAAGACGAACGGCAGCGGTATTTACGTTTTTCCTCCGCTGAAGATCGGCAGCTACAGGATCAGCGCCGAAGCTGCTGGGTTTAACAAGACAGTCCAGGAAAATATTCACCTTGACGTGCAGGAGCGCCTGAATGTGAATCTCACGCTCCATCCCGGCACAGTTTCACAGACGTTGACAGTGACGACAGCACCATCTTTACTGCAGACGCAATCCGGATCTGTGGGGCAGGTGCTTAGCACGGAATCGATCGATCATACACCGCTGAATGGGCGCAACTGGGTTTACGCCATTCAACTCACCGCGGGCGTTGTTCCTTCAACAAGCACCAAGGGTGGAGGCACAGGAGACTTCAGCGCCAATGGACAGCGCGGCGACCAGAATAACTTCCTGCTGGATGGGGTCGATAACAATGCCAACATTATGGATCTGATGAATGGATCCAGCTACAGCGTACTTCCTCCCCCGGATGCGCTTTCCGAGTTCAAGGTGGACACTGCCAATTACAGCGCGGAGTTTGGCCACTCTGCCGGAGCGGCGGTCAATGCAACGATCAAGTCGGGTACAAATCAGATTCACGGAGATGCGTGGGAGTATTTTCGCAACACGAACCTCTCGGCAAAAAACTGGAATGCCCTGACGATGCCGCCGTATCACGATAATCAGTTCGGCGCTACCCTGGGTCTTCCCATTCTCAGAAACAAGCTATTCTTTTTTGGCGATGCGCAGGCCAATCGCGTTACCGATGGGGTTACAAACACGCTGAGTGTTCCTACTCCCCTCATGCGCCAGGGAAACTTTACGGAACTGTTGAATACCAGCCTGACGGGAAACACAAAACCGGTGCAGCTTTATGAGCCGAATTCCGGCGGTACGGCTGAGCTGAGCTGCAACGGCCAAAACAATACCTTCTGTTCCAACCAGATCAACTCAATTGCACAAAGAATCCTTAATCTTTATCCGGAGCCCAATGCAAATGACGGCAAGACCTACAACAACTATGTCGAGAACCTGACCGATGTAGCGAACACTTTTCAGTGGGATACTCGTTTTGACTGGAACATTCGGCCGAGTGATCTGGCCTTTGCACGGCTGAGTTATGTGAATACTCCCGGATATTCGCCGCCGCCGCTTGGCCCGATTCTGAATGGGAGCGCATATAACGCCGGTCAGCTTAAAAATCTGATTGAGAATGTAGTTGTAAGCGAGACTCACATCTTCAATCCGAATTTTTCCAATGAAGCACGCTTTGGTTATAACTATGGAGGCTTTGCCTTCTTACAGCCCTACTACAACACTAATCTTGCAGCACAACTTGGATTCGGAGGCATCCCGTATGGACCGGAATGGCCATATAACGGGGGACTGCCGCAGGTTACAGTCAGTGGCATCACGGGATTCGGAGCTCCCGGTTACGATCCATCGATCGAACATCAGAACATTTATCAGATACTGGACAACGTAACACGTGTGGTTGGAAACCATTCCCTGAAATTCGGCGTGGCTTTTCAGAATATCCGCGTCGCGGCCATACAGCCGCCTCAGTCGCGCGGTGCATACAGTTTCAGCGGCCTCTATACCAGCAATCTGGGAGCCAGTTATACGGGCTCGGGAATCGCGGATTTCCTTGCCGACCAGATGGCAAGCGCGAAGCTCACGAATGAAGTCAACATCCATGACCAGATGTGGTACCGCGCCGCCTATGCTCAGGATGATTGGAGAATCACGCAAAAGCTCACGGTGAATCTTGGACTCCGTTATGACTACTTCCAGCCATTTCGAGAAACATCGGGAGCTCAGGCGAACTTCAATGTTACAGGCGTGCAGGGAATTGCCCAGGGGACGGGTGTCTACCTTATTCCCCAGCAAAGCGCGAAGGTCGCCTTGCCTGCAGCGTTCCAGACTATTCTGGCGCAGAACAATATCGCTTTGCAGTATGTAAAGAACCCAGCCCTGGTAAACGGGCAATATTTAAACTTTGCGCCGCGCATCGGTTTTGCATTCTCACCCCATCCGGACACGGTCGTGAACGGCGGATTCGGCATTTTCTATGGCGGATTGGAGCCGGTAGGCGTAGGACCGAATATGGGTTTGAATTTCCCATTTGGCCAGTCGGATTCATTCAGCCGCCCGAATTGCGCTCCCAACACATGTCCATCGCTGCAGGAGAAGCTGGAGACGGGGTTCTCGGAACCATTAGCGGCAGGGCTGCAGAATTTTGTATCGCTGCCATCGCTGCAGGGAATTCCGAAGGATTCAAAGACGACCAATACGATGAGCTATAACCTTTTCGTACAACAATCCCTGTCCAATAACCTGATGGCATCGATTGGGTATGTAGGGAATATTACACGCCATCTGGTTTCCAACGATGGTTTCAATTCCGCTCTGGCGCTGCAGAATCCGGCCAATAATTCTCTGTATGCTGAGCCGTTTCAAGGCATAGGCGGCGGAACGATCATGGCCTACATAGGGCAAAGCAACTATAACGCTCTACAGGCAAAACTGCAGAAGCGCTTTTCCAATGGATTGAACTTCCTGGCAACTTACACCTGGGCACACGCTCTGGATGATTCCTATGATCCGATTGCTGGAGGAGTCAGCTATCGTAACTTCTACCTTATTCCTATTCGTGATGAGTATACGAACTCACCGTATGATATCCGCCAGAGGGTTAACTTCAACGGATATTATGAGCTGCCCTTCGGCAGGGGGCGTGCTCACCTCAATCGTGGTGGACTGATTAATTCCATTGCGGGAGGCTGGGCTACGAACATAACTTTCTTTGCGCAAACTGGAAAGCCTTTTACGGTGTCGCCGAATATCAGCGCTGCTTCCGGGGGCAGCGCACGGTCAATCATGGTCCGCGATCCATTTGCTCCCGGAGGCTCTCCCGACCCATCAAATCCTGATATCAGTTGTGCTCCCCGCACGCGGACCAAGACAAACTGGTATAACCCTTGTGCGTTCGCCAACCCTCTATCAGGCAGCCTGATTCCACGTAGCGGAGCGGGTTCACTGGTTACGGATCCGGCGCAGATCTCTTCCTATCTCGGCGGCCGATCGAATACGGTCCATGGGCCCGGCCTTGAGCGCGTGAATGCTTCCTTATTCAAGGATTTTCCTGCATGGCGTGAACAGCGGCTGGAGCTTCGCGTAGACGCTTTTAACGTGCTGAACACCCCAAGTTATGCGATCGGAATATCCGGCAATAACTCAAACGGAGGCCAGATTACGGGCACACAGTTTTTCCAGAACAATACGCCCGATGCAAGATTCTTCCAGCTTTCAGCAAAATATAAATTCTGAGCAAAGCACGATGTACTTCCGGACCTGAGGCATAAAGTATCAGGTCCAGACTGATATCAATCATTCCTGGTGTATATGAAAATCATTCGCTTCCGCGTCGATGCCTTAAATGTTGAGATTCACCCTGATAGCGAGTCAGCCGGAAGAGCAGCCGCGTATACTGCTTCGCAATTTCTGCATAAACTTGTCACCGAGCGAGAGAATATCGGAGTTGTTTTCGCCACGGGAGCGTCGCAGCTCGACATGCTTCGCGCGATTGTGACAGAGTACGAGCTCCCATGGTCCAGGATTTATGGCTTCCATCTGGATGAGTACGTTGGATTGGATGAAAGCCATCCTGCGTCGTTTCGGCATTATCTTCGCAACAACCTGACTCAGCGTGTCTCTATGCGTGAGTTCACGGAGATCAATGGCAATACCGAAGATCCTGAGTCAACATGCCGTGAATATGTCGCAGCCCTACGCAAAGCGGAACCGCAGCTGTGCCTGCTTGGCATTGGGGAGAATGGCCACCTGGCTTTCAACGACCCTGGCGAGGCAGACTTCAATGACCCAAAGCCCATGAAGATGGTAACGCTCGACGCTGAATGCAGACAGCAACAGGCTGCCGAAGGATGGTTTGCAACGCTGGAGGATGTGCCCTCCCGCGCGCTCACACTTACGATCCCCACCATTTTTCATATTCCCAGAATGATTGTTACAGTTCCGGGGCAACGAAAAGCGCAGATCGTTCGCCGTGCTTTGCAGGAGCCGATCTCTACGTACTGCCCCGCGACCATTCTGCGCAGGCATCCGGCAGCAACACTCTATCTTGATCTTGAATCGGCCTCAGAACTGGGTGACAGCACGCAGCTACAGGCACTCGCATGACGGATGTGAGCATACCCACATCGGTTCTGATCTCAGGAATCGGATACATCATTGTCGCGGGAGTCCTGTGTGGAATTTTTGTCCTGCCCATGAAGTACCTCGGCAGATGGGCATGGGAGAACGTGTGGGCAATTTTCATCCTTGTTTCCTGCGTGCTGATGCCTCTCGTGATTGCCCGCGAAACGGTTCCTGACTTCGTGCATGTCCTGGCGTTAGCACCGCCGCACGCGATTGCCTGGGCTTGTGTGCTGGGATTTGCGTGGGGCTTTGGCGCCATTATGTTTGGGCAGGGAGTCAGCGCAGTCGGCATCTCGATGAGCAACACTTTGATGCTTGCGATCAGCGCATCCCTGGGATCGTTTCTGCCGATGATCGTGCTTGCCCCGGAACGGCTTCATCAACCGCAGGGACATGCAATCGTATTCGGGACGCTTATCGGGATTGCAGGAATCATCTGCTGCGGTTACGCCGGCCTGTTGCGAGAGAGAAGCCAGAGAGACAATGCGGAAACCATTCGAGGGGAAATGGTCGGCAGGGCCAGAAGTTTCGGAGTCGGCCTGCTGCTTTGTGTGGGCGCGGGCCTGCTTTCTGCAGTGCTGAACATTGGCTACAGTAAGGCACAGCCCATATTAGGTTCCGCAGTTCATCTCGGCTACAGCCCTTTCGCTGGCTCCAATTTGATCTGGCTATTGATGCTGACCTGCGGAGCAGTTCCAAACCTATGCTTTTGCGCATATCTTCTCAGCAAGAACCGAAGTTGGGCGAATTATGCTGTTACGCGCTCCGCAACCTTGTATATATTGGCGATCCTGATGGGATTGTTGTGGGGAGGGGACATCTTTCTTTATGGATTCGCCTCTCCCATGATCGGGAAGCTTGGGCCGGCAATTGGATGGCCGATCAAATTAATCGCTGGTCTGATTACGGCCAACTTTGCAGGTTACTGGACAGGCGAATGGAAGTTCACGCACGCTGACACACAAAGATGGATGACTGCCGGAGTGGTAGTGTTGTTGGCTGCGATTGCAGTGCTCGGGTGGTCCAGCACCCTGAGCTAAATGCCAGATTGATCTCGACTCCCAACCCAGATTTGTCCTCGATCGTAAAGCAAGCCATCTGTCCAGAACTTGGCAATTCTCATCGCCTTTTTCGCTTTTTCATATGTAAGCAATTGAAGATAAATGGCTTAATTGGTGGAGGCGGCGGGAGTCGAACCCGCGTCCGAAATTGCAGTCAGCAGAGAGACTCCATGCTCAGTCGCGTTCCGATGAGTTTCGCTTTGCGCGCTCAGAACGGACAAGATGCGCGCATTGCTAGTCCGTGGATCTCGTACTTATGGCCCGTACCCAGCCACAAATACCAGTCTGCTGTGCGACGTCCTTCCGCAGCCCGCAGACAAAGCTGCGGAGGACGGCTACTTAGTTAATTAAGCAGCGTATGCCAGTTGATGATCGGCAATTATCATTTTCCGAGCGATTACGGGTGCCCAGCCCCCGGCATGCCTCTATGCCGCAAACAATCCCGTCGAAACCGTGACGCCCCCATGTGGAGCAGCTTCGTGGAAGTCTGAAGCCTGTAAAAGATCTATTTCCATTTTACTCCAGTTTCATTTGCCTCTATTTCCGTGAGCGATATCGAAAGTCAGTTGGGAATTTTGGGGTGTTGTGTAGGATGGGGTATGTTTTCCCGTCGAAAGTTTTTTCAACTGTCCTCGGCTGCTGCTGTGCTTGGTTTGAACCAGCGTCTGCGTGCTCAGGAATCCGCTGCCGGCTCTGTTTCGCCGGCGATTGCTGCTTTGCCGAATCTTACCGGGCAGGCGAAGCCTTTTACCAATGATGAGCGGCTGGCCCGGATTGAACGGGCCAGGGAATTGATGGCTGCGAACAGGATTGACGCCATTGTTCTGGCGAACAATGCGGCTTCATCGGTCTATTTTGCCAACGTTCGCTTTGGCGGCGGTGAGCGCTTCTGGGCACTGGTGATTCCGGCAAAAGCGAAGCCGTTTGTCGTCTGTCCCGCATTTGAAGAAGACCGGGCGAAGGAACTGCTGGGCGCGGGGCCGTTTGCCAAGGACGCGGACATTCTGACCTGGCAGGAAGATGAAAGCCCCTATACGCTGACAGCGAAGGGATTGCAGGACCGTGGAATTGCGACGGGTACGGTCGGGCTCGATGAGAATGTAAAGTTCGTCTTCGCCGATGGCCTGGCGAAGGCAGGGCCGCAGATCAAGTGGGTGAGTGCGACTCCGGTAACGGCGGGCTGCCGCATGCTCAAGAGCCAGCATGAGCTCGACTGCATTCGCCTGGCATGCCATGCCACGCTGCTGGTGTATCGCGCGGTGTACCAGTCGCTCAGTCCTAGGATGACGACGCGCGATGTGCGCGGACTGATTCAGGCGGCCTATAAGAAGGTAGGCTTCGAGGGCGAGGCGAGCCTGAACATCGGCGAGTTTACGGCTTCGCCGCATGGCTCGGCGCAGCAGCAGACGATCCGTGAAGGCACAATTCTGATGCTCGATGACGGCTGCTCGGTTGAGGGATATACGTCGGACATAACGCGCACCTTTGTGCTGGGGAAGGCGACGGACAAGATGAAGCGCGTTTTCGAGATCGTGCACAGCGCGCAGTCGTCGGCGCTGGCTGCGGCGAAGCCGGGTGTTCCGCTGGCGGATGTGGATGCGGCGGCGCGCAAGGTGATCGAAGATGCGGGATATGGGCCCGGGTTCAAATACTTTACGCATCGCGTCGGTCACGGAATGGGCATGGAAGGGCATGAGTGGCCGTATTTCGTGAAGAACAACATGTTCGGAACGGAGCTTCATCCTGTGCTGGCTCCGGCGATGGTGTTGTCGGATGAGCCGGGAGTTTATATCCGTGGCGAGTTCGGAGTGCGACTCGAGGATGATATGCACGTAACGGAGAACGGAGCAGAGCTGTTCACGCCGCAGAGTCCTTCGCTGGAGGAGCCTTTTGCCGGGATTGCGTGAGTGCGAAATATTCAGTGTTTGTTGAAATCCTGTGAACTACCCCAGGTTAGCTTCGCGAACCTGGGGCACCCCGATTTCTCACTCATTTCTCATCAAGCGAAGAAAATTGAGAGCTCCTAACTAAGGCGCATGACTATGCCTCTGGTTGTGCTAACAGGCGCTTCAGGCGCCGGCAAGACTACTTTGGCTCGATATTTTCAGAGCTGTCAGCCGCAGCGCTGCAGAGTGTTCCTGTTTGACTCTGTTGGTGTGCCCTCTACTGAAACCATGGAAAAGCAATATGGAAGCGGGGAAGCGTGGCAGCGCGCTATGACGCTTCAATGGATGGAACGCATCGGAAGCGAACTGCCGAACGGAATGCCGGTCCTGTTTGAGGGGCAAATGCGGATTGCGTTCATACAGGAAGCTCTGGAGGCGTCAGGGATTGCGGGTGCACATATTCTTCTTGTCGACTGCGATGATGTGACAAGGACAGCAAGGCTCCAGATAGATCGCTCGCAGCCCGAACTTGTAACTCCGGTGATGATGGATTGGGCGCGTTTTCTACGGGAAGAAGCGCGTGCTGCTGAAATTGAGATATTGGACACTGGACTTTTATCTTTCAATTCTTGTGTAACGCGGATTTCTCAATATCTGAAGATTTAACCGAGGTAGATAACTCACTTAGTCTGAGAAACCTCTAACTTCTCATCTCGTTCATAACTGAGCGATGTATGAAACACCCTCGCTGTTCATATATGAAAATAAGAATTGTTACCTCTGAGTTACCTTTGGCTTGGCATGTGGGAGCTCCGGGGTACTCAATCTCCAGGGAAGATGTACGTTACCCGCATAAAATAAGCATATTTCTGTACTTTTCTACAGCGAGAAGTGTTTGCTGTTCGGTATACTGAAGCCGCTACGTCGCCCAGTGGTGAAAGTAAAGGGAGCGATGGTGCCTGCTATTTCCTGTAAGCCAACGGTTCTGTGCTTTGTGAGTGAGATGCCTCTTGGGGGTGAAAGCAGGGCTCCGTATGAAGGTTGTCGTCAAGAACACAGTTTCATTCAACGATCTAAAGAGTACAGTTTCATTCAATGACATGGTAAAGACGGCGGTTTCACTGGCGAAACCGTACTGGGTTCAGGCCAATGAACGCCTGCTTGGCATCCAGACCGAATCGAAGAACGGGCAGGCAATTAAAGAACAGATATCCTGGCGGCAAGACGGTTCAGGCTTCAGTTCTCTGCACGGTGATAGCTTTCCTTATTCCAGCATCGACTACTGGAACATACGCGATATCATCAAAGTTCTCGACCCAGAGCCTGATGACGTTTTCTACGACATCGGCGCGGGCATGGGGCGGGTTGTGTGCATGATGGCGCGCCAACACTTGCGCAAGTGCGTAGGCATTGAGCTGTCTGATCCGCTTTGGAGGATTGCGCGGGCCAATGCGAGGAAACTGCGCGGCCGGCATTCGCCTATCGAGATGGTCTGCGAAGACGCGACGACAGCTGATCTTTCCGATGGAACACTCTACTTCTTCTACAATCCTTTCGGCGAAAATTCGATGCGTGAAGTGCTTGAAAACATTCGGCAATCATGGCTGAAACAACCGCGGCACATCAAGATCGCGTACTGCAATCCGACATGCGAGCACCTGTTTCAGCGCTCAGGCTGGCTGACGCCATTTCACGAAATGCGCCTCCTCGGCGGCCATGAAGTGCTGTTCTGGCAGAGCATGCCTTTGCATCTGGAAGTGGTTAAGCGTCCGTAAGATAGACCTCAGGGTCTTAAAGAGGGATGCTGAAAAAGTCAAGTTGATTTGAAAGCAATCCCTCGGCGGCTAAAGCCGCACTGAATTTCGTTCACTTACGGCACGGCTGAAGCCGTGCCCCTTCAAAACTATGACCCTTCAGCATCCTCTTTAGCTCTCACCTATCTTTCTGACAATTATTCAAGTACCGGCCAGTCGTTTTGCCAGGTGATGTTTCTGAGCCAGAGATAGGGTGTGCCGTTCTCGCTCTGGTTCAGGGCGTGGAAGACGATCAGGCTGTCGCTGCTTTCTGTATCGATCCAGGCTGTGCCTCCTCCGGGAGCAATCCATGTGCCGCTGCCTGCGAGAAGGATAGAGCCTCCGCCCTGCATCATGGACTTGCCTTGCTCATCGGTGAAGGGGCCGTGCGGGCTGATGGAGCGGCCTACTGCTTCCTTGTAGTTGTCGGACTGCAGGCTTGAAGCGCAGCAGCGGTCAATGGAGACAAAGAGGTAATAATAGCCGTTGTGGCGGATGAGCGACGGGCCTTCGATGGGGTTGTTTGACACGCCAGGGCGGGTGGCGAGGTCGTAACGGGTCAGATCTGTTGCGGATAACTTTCCGGTTGCGGGATCGACGTGGCGCTGCTTGATGCCGCTCCAATAGCTGCCGTAGGTGAGCCAGACGCTGCCGTCGGCGTCGACGAGGATGTTGGGATCGATGGCGTTGAAGTCATCGCCCGGTGCGGAGGAGAGCACTTCGCCCTGGTCTGTCCACTTGTAGTTGGGGTCGGTGGAGTCGAGGGTAGTGTTTGTAACCAATCCGATCACAGATTGCTGCGAGCCGGTCGTCGAAGCAGCATAGTACACATGGTAGAGACCGTTGAAGAAGGAGATGTCCGGCGCCCAGAGACAAAGAGCGCCTGGAACTTTGGCCGTGATCCAGGCAGGCATCTGTTTGGGGAAGATGCTGCCGCAGGCGGTCCAGTTAACCTTGTCCTGGGAGCAGCGGATGGGCAGATAGTTTCCGGGAACTAAAGCGAGCACATCACTGGTAAATGCATAGTAAGTGCTGCCTTGGCGGATGATGCTGGGGTCATGCACGGGATTTGTATCGCCAGTAAGCGTGTAGCCAGCGAGTGGGTTCGTTGCAGAAACAGGCAGATTTTCTACGGAAGATGCGGATGCCATGGGCGCTCCCGTGGAGGAGCCGCATCCACTGACGAGAGACACAAGGACAGCAAGGGCACTGAAACCTGCAGCCTTTAACAAGGCCGAAACCATTGGGGGGCTTTCTCTATAGGAAGTTAAGTCTGACAGTATGTTGAAGTTACTAGTTTGTCAATCAATATTTTTAAGTAGCCTGTAAGCTATTGAAGCTATTGGCGCAGATCACTCTAACTTGATGGATAAGATGGTTACTTTCAGTGCGCGACTTCGATATCTGCGATTTCCAGCTCCAAGCCTCCGAATTCCGGGTGGTCGTTTTCTCGCAGTTTGTAGGCGAGATGGATGACGGCGCCTTCTGCGAGTGCTAAGGACTGCATGCGCTCGGCCCAGTGCCACCCAATGGCCGGGAAGCTGACGGCGCGTGGGCCCTGCGCCAGCTGCAGGCGGACATGCTTATCCTTGATGAAGCGCGGGGACGCAGCGAGGCGTACGTTCTGCGCGGCGAAGACAGGTTCTTCGTTCCCCATGCCGCAGGGTTCCATGCGGCGCAGCCATGTGAAGAGTGCCGGTGTGATGCGGTCGAGAGGCAGAATTGCCTGGATGGTCAGCGCCGTTCCGAGAGCATCTTCTGCGAGATGGTCCGAGGCGTAAGTTTCGAGGCGCTGGCGGAGTTCAGTGACACTCGAAGAATCGAGGGAGAAGCCGACGGCATGGGCGTGTCCGCCAAAGCGGGTGAAGAGATCGTGGCAGCTTTCGATAGCGTTGAGCAAGTGGAATCCGGCGATGGAGCGGCCTGAACCGTGGGCCTCGCCTTCTTCGTGAGTAAGGACAAGCGCGGGCTTGCCGGTCTGGTCGACTATACGGGAGGCGAGTATGCCGATGATGCCGCGATGCCAGCCTTCGCCGTCCATGATGATGCAGCGGGTCTGTTCGAATGCCGGATCTTTGAGGCGCTCTTCGATCTGGGCAAGAATACCGGCTTCAGTTGCGCGGCGCTCGGTGTTGAGGCGCTCCAGTTTTTCGGCCAGCTCTTGGGCTCGCTGCGGCTGGCGTGTGGTGAAGAGCTCGACGACATCGGAGGCGATGTCCATACGTCCGGCGGCGTTGATGCGCGGGGCGATGCGGAAGGCGATGTCAACGGGCGTGAGCTTTCGCTGCGATGGATCGAGATTTGCAGCCTGCATCAGGTGGCGAAGTCCGGAGTTGACGGGGCGGCGGAGGCCGTCGAGTCCCAATGCGACGAAGACGCGGTTTTCTCCGAGGAGCGGGACTGCGTCGGCCACGGTCGCGATAGCGAGAATCTTGAGGAATGATGGCAGGATTTTTGTGCGGGCGCGTTCGGCGTCGTGCGCTTCCAGTAGTGCCTGGGCAAGCTTGAAGGCGACGCCTGCTCCGCATAGATGCTTGCATGGATAGGAGCAGTCGGGCTGATTGGGATTGAGGACGGCGAGCGCCTTGGGAATGCTGCTTTCGGGCAGGTGGTGATCGGTGACGATGAGGTCGAGGCCCAGGGCTTCTGCAGCTTCAGCGGCGGCGAAGGCGCGGATGCCGGTGTCAACGCTGATGATGAGGCGGACGCCTTCCGCGGCTGCGGCTTCGATGCGGTCGTCGCGCATGCCGTAGCCTTCACGCAGGCGGTGCGGGATGTGGAAGCGGACTTCACCGCCGAGCATTTCGATGGCGGTCTTGAGCAGGACGGTGGCAGTGGTCCCGTCTACGTCGTAGTCGCCATAGATGAGGATGGGCTCATGGCGCGCGATGGCCTGCTGGATGCGGGGCACGGCGGCGGACATGCCCCGCATCGCGTAAGGGTCGTGCAGATCGCTCAACTCAGGATGCAGGAAACGGCCGACTTCGTCTGCAGTGCGCAAGCCGCGCGAGAGCAAAAGCTCAGCAACGATAAGCGGGAGGCTGGCGGAGCGGGCGAGATCGGCAGCGGCAGTGGCATCAGTTTCGGGATAGATCCAACGCCTGCGAGCCCGCCTGCTTCTGCTCGCTGATTCGGTGGGTGTCGCGATACTGCCCACAGCTACTCGTCTTCTTCCTCGTTTTGTTCGAAGACGATGTTGCCGAAGTCGTCGACCGATTCCAGCAGGCGCTGGTAGCGGTCATACCACGAGGTGGACGATTCGTGGATGAAGGCCACGCCCTGATGCACAAATCCAAGCTGGATGTAGCCGGTCTTGCCGACATAGTTGATGAGCGACTGCGCCTCTTCGGCGTCTGCGCTTTCTTCGTTGGGGAAGTCGAGGTCCTGCAGTTCCTCAAGGAGCAGCTCGAGGTCTTCTTTCTCGAGCAGAAAATCGCTCATGGTGACGAAGGGAGCGCCGGCGGCCTTGGCGGTTTCGACGAAGTCTTTCCAGCTGTCGGGATTCGAGTCGTCTTCCCAAGTGACGGTGGGCACGTCTTCACCAATGTATCCGGGGAGTCGGCGCATTCCGTGGCCTTCAATGAAGGCGATCATGTCGTCTTTGAGGGAGAGGAGATTGTCGGGCTGCATCATCAAGTGTCTATTCTCTCAGAACTCCGCGTTCGGCGGGACGCGCCTTCGGGCCCATTCGTGACTGAAAGAGCCTTCGAACTTCAGCAAAGATTTGCACCAGGAATGTCTTAGTCGCCAGCTAACGAATTGTACGATAGAAACAGGAGACAAGCATTTGGCGAAATTCGAGCGGCACGTATTTGTGTGCACAAATTCCCGCGAACCGGGCAGCGCGAGGCCTTCGTGCGCCCAATAGCAGTAGCAATGATCTGCACACACTTTTCAAGGACAAGCTAAAGGATGCGGGGCTGAAGGCAAGAGTCCGCGCCAATAAAGCCGGGTGTCTCGACCAGTGCGAGCATGGGCCGACGGTGGTGGTCTATCCGGACGAGGTCTGGTACGGATTTGTTAAGCCGGAAGATGTGGATGAGATCGTGTCGGAGCACATCGTCAATGGCCGGCCTGTGGAACGGCTGATGCTGGATGAGGGCTGCATCAACACGGCGAGCTGCCCGCACCGGATGGCGCTGATGAAGGGCTGATTACTGGCGAGTCGAATGTGGTTACAGTCTCGTTTCAAAAGCGAAAACAAAGGGCATGGCGGATTGGAAATTTTAGGATAAAGTTGGATTCACTGACATGTAAGGAGGAGCGGGTGCTCCTGTATGGAGAGTTTTAGGAAGATTGGCTTTAGCCTTGGAGCAGTATTTGTAATGGTCGTGATGATGCTTGGCGTAGTCAGTTGCGCGTCATCGCAGCTACCAAAGGGAATGGTTGGCAGACTCGGCAGATATGATTATTCACCCTCGGTGATCCAGTCCGGCAACACCAGGCAATTCTGGTGGTGCGGTCAGGCACATAATCCCGCCGACTCATCGCAGGATTCGGATGCAATTCTCTATGAATCGGTAAACCTTGTCACAGGAGAAACTACAGGACCTTTGACCGTCCTGGCGGAGACTCCTCACGCATGGGATTCAGTGTATACATGCAACCCAAAAGTGATCGAGGGAACTTTTAATAATCCTTTGAATGACGGCAAGACATACACGTATGCGCTGTATTACGTGGGCATTAACGATGGATCAACGAATAATCTTGGCGTAGCCTTCTCTAACGACGGAATCGCCTGGAAGAAATATCCCCAGCCAGTTATCACTCCTGGCTCGTTAATTGGTTACGGCGTTGGCCAACCGGCCTTGTACAACACGGATCACAAGGCCGGCATAACGATGTTTTATGAGGAGAGTAATTCCACTACAAGTCACATTAAAGCCACTTCAAGCGACGGTGTGCACTTCACTGTACAGGGAACATTGACAACCAATGGATTGAGTCCCGACTGCACAGATGCGTCCTGGGGAGATATGGCATACGACGCCAAAACAGGTTACTGGTATGCGGCTTTTAACCTGCCACTCCGTGATCCTTCTACAACAGGGGGAGTCACGGAACGCGGACAACTCGGCGTCGAATTGTACCGGATACCTGATAGTGCACTTCTTACAGGAAGCACACCATGGCAACAACTCGGTACGATTGACTCCAATGCAACCGGGTTTGAATCGAACTTTCTTGCCGGTTTCGTACGCGACCCGTACGGTACCGTTAATGTCGGGGCTTATCCTTCGATCCAGTTGTATGTGTCCGTGTCAGATCCGCGACCAAGCTGGGATGCGTCTCCAAAAGATGCGGCGAGTTCTGCTGGGCCTGACTCATGGGACATCGCTCCCTTTGAGTGGGTTCCGAATCAACCTCCCAAATCTTTCGCCCAATACTTCAATGATTCTGTTCACATGGCGACGACAGGCTGGAGCCTTCCCAGTGGAGGGTTTCGACAGGAATCAGTATTGGGCCATCTTTATGAAGCTCCGGGGCAGGGAGCCAATGTTCCGTTCTACGCGTGTGTGAGCGGGCAGAAAGATTTTTTTGTGTCACTCGACAGTGCATGTGAGGGCAAGCGAGTGCTGGGCAAGAATGGATATGGCTATTCCGGGCCAGTATCTGGTCTGAACCTGGTCGCGCTCTACCGCTGCTCCACGGGGCGCGATCACTTTGTCAGCAATGATCCCAAATGTCATGGTGAGACAACCGATAAGTTTCTGGGCTATGTCGTTCCCTAGAGAAACGCGAGTTATTTAGTCTGAGCTGGTTTTGAGCTTCTGTCGGTGGAGCTCGCGTCTCCCCCATCACATTTGCATTCTTACGAGAGTGCCCGTCGGTCGCGCCAATCTCCAATTGCTGGAGCCTCGTGTCTCGCATCGACTTATCCATAAGACATAGGGAATAAAAATCTGTGCGGTGTTTTATTACCCGCAGAATGCGTGAACTGTTCATTGGACCAGCATTGATACGCTCACGCCTTTTTCTAAGCACGGCAACAGATTCCGCCTGCACCTAAGCGATAACGCTAAAAGGAGAATGTGAAAGATGCGTACTTCAAGCAAAGGTAAGTTTGCCCTCTCATTTGTAGCTCTGGCCATTTTCGGAATGCTGGACGCTACAATGCACTCACAGAACATTGAGCATCGGCAGTTTCTCAGCGCTGACCTTTCCCCTTTAGATGAGGTTCCGGCGAAAGCCTCTTTTGCTCCCCTTTAGATGAGGTTCCGGCGAAAGCCTCTTTTGCGCACGGCAATTTCACGGCAGAATTCAGTCAGGATGGCTCACTCTCGTACAAGTTGACCTTCTCTGGTTTAAGCTCTCCTACCACCCAGGCACACATACATTTTGGCGCGACTAAAACCAACGGTGGCGTGATGGTTTTTCTATGCGGTGCTCCCAAGCCTGCATGCCCAGCCGAGGGCTCGGTATCTGGCACAATTACTGCCTCGGATGTAAGCGTTCTTCCAGCAAACAATCCCGATTCAGTCATTCCTCAAGGCGTCTACCCGGGAAACTTCGGAGCTCTGGCGGAGGCGATTCTCAGCGGCACATCCTACGTGAATGTGCACTCGAAGGATTTTCCGACAGGTGAAATCCGGGGCCAGATCAAGGTTCGATAGTTTCAAACGTTGTGTGGAAGGAGCTTTCACTGCATCTTCCACACAGTTTTTGCTACAGAAATCATGATCCATGGCATCTGAGCTGCAGTAGCTTTGTCCACAACGTTTTCTCAAATTAACGTGTGGCTTGATGAGGCAACAGGTCATTTCGATTAAATCGTGCCCTCGCGCGGTTGCGAAGATTCACTCACTGTATGCCTTACCAGGTCTTCTACATCGCTCACCTTGTCTGTAAGCAGACCCAGGCGGCGTGACAGGGATTGAATTTCCGTCTCAGCACGGCGGTTGACATCGAAGTCGAGTTCGCTGCGCAGGCGGTCTTTTGCATCCTGACGGTTCTGGCTCATCATGATGACCGGCGCCTGGATTGCAGCCAGCATGGAGAGAAAGAGGTTCAGCAGAATGAAGGGGTAGGGGTCCCATGCGCGTTTCTGCAGCAGGATGTTTACGGCTGAATACGTCACCAGCACGACAATGAACGTGATGATGAATGCCCAGGAGCCGCCAAAGCCCGCGACTGAATCCGCGATGCGCTCGCCAAAGGTCGACTGCTCTTCAATGACCTCGTTTGGATTGCGGCTGGCGCGGCTTTGCACCAGCTTCTGCGTGCTGTGGTATTGCCGCGCCTGCATGGCGAGCATATCGATCCCTGCCATCGGCCTGCGTGTAATCAAGGCGGCAATGTCGTCGCGGCCGACTTCGAGGCACATTACTTCGTCCACGGCCATAGCCGTGGTGTGGTGCTCCACCTGCTGGAGCATGGAAGCGAAACCGAAGAATTCTCCGTGAGTCGGTTCGTGCACGATGACTTCCTGCTGATCCTCGTCGGTAGTGGTGACACTCACCGTGCCAGACATGACCACATAGGCATGGTTTGCAGGTTCACCCAGCTTGTAGATACGCTGGCGCGGCGCAAACTTCCTGACTTCCACCTGCGCTGCCAGAACTGCAGCTTCGTCGTCGTCCAGGAGCTCGAAAAGGGGAACATGTCGTAACTCATCGGGGTTGCAGGGCATAGCTGGCCTCTCACGGCGAGAATTTGTTGCGAGATACCATATCAGAGCAGGGCGCCTGCCTGTAACCGCAGCAGTGTTGAATTTTCGGGCGGTTTCTTAAAGCGGCAACCTGGTTTGTTATCTCTGCGGAGACCCCAATGAGCGATGTAACCGAACGCTCAAATCTAGTCGCTCTGCAGGTTTCAGATGGAGAGTTCCTGCCACAGACTTTTCTGTTTTCGCAGGTCATGGGTCATACCCTTTTGCGTATACCTCAACCAGAATGTTTGGCAATTGGCGCCGAAGGCGCGTGTCGCTGGACGCGCAGTCCCGTGCTATATTCCCATTAGGATCAATGATTTTCTCAAAAGAATATGTTGGATATCTGGCGCGCCATACGGTCAAGCATCTGATCGATGCGAAGATGATCCGCACCGACAAGGAAAAACTCGTCGAAGAGCGCATTTACAACGGTCTCCTTGAAGAGCTGCAGCTCGAAGACCGCATCAATGAAGAAGTCCGCGTTATCCTGGAGGCCTTCCAGGAAGAAATGCGACGCACGGGCGCGAGCTACCCTGAGATGTTCAAAAAAGTAAAACAGGAACTGGCGCGCAAATACAAGGCGGTGCTGTGAGAATCTCACGGGACAAGTTGAACAAGCTGGCGCATGTGGTTGCCGACACCCTGGCCGAGATCGACGAGGTTGAGTTTCAGGAGGACCGCAACACCATCCGGCAGGAGGCGCGTAAGGCGCTTGAACACCTGCTGACCGAAGAGATGAGGATCGACCAGGCTGCGCGGCAGAAGATCGAGTCGCAGCGGAAGGTCATTCTTGAGGGCAGCCAGGAGTGGGACATTCTCTACCGCAAATACTACACTGACGAAGTGAAGAAGCTCGGTCTCTAGCCGATCGGGCACACGCGCGCTTTGCGCGCCATTCTTGCCTACGTTTTGTTTCTTGCTTGCAGCTCGCTGTTTGCTTGGGAGAAGTTCTTATTTCGCCGCTGCGAATTGCTGGTTCTCTTCTCTTGATAGCAGTTCCTTTTTGATCTCCGCGACAATTTCATAGGAACGCAGACGGGCTGTGTGGTCATAGGGATTGCACGTGAGGATCAGTTCATCAGCCCCGGTTTCTTCAAGAAAAACTTCAAGCTTCTGACGGACTGTACTGCGGTCCCCGACGATAGCAGCAGCGCGCTTCTGAGCAATAGCGACGCGCTCGAAGTCGTTTGCGAGGCCTTCCACGCTGTCGACCGCGGGCGATAGCGGCGCGAGCTGGCTCCGGATGAGACGCAGGATATTGATGTATTCCGTCGTCGAGAGACGCTGCGCTTCTTCGGTTGTATCGGCCGCGAGCACAGGCACGCCGACCATGACATAAGGCTGGTCGAGCACTTCCGAGGGGCGGAAGTAGTGGCGGTAGATTTCGAGGGCCGACATCAGATCAGTCGGAGCGAAGTGCGCAGCAAAGGCAAAGGGCAGGCCGAGATCGCCGGCGAGCTGCGCACTGAATCCGCTGGAGCCGAGCAGCCAGATGGGAATGTTGAGTCCTGCTCCAGGGAGGGCTTTGACGGCCTGGCCGGACTTAGACGTGGCGAAATAACCGCGGAGCTCGGCGACCAGCTCAGGGAAGTTGTCGCCGTTGCGAAGCTCGCGGCGCAGGGCGCGCATGGTGGGGAAGTCGGTGCCCGGGGCACGGCCGAGCCCAAGATCGATGCGTCCGGGGTACAGAGTTTCAAGAGTCCCGAACTGCTCGGCGATCACGAGCGGTGCATGGTTGGGCAGCATGACGCCGCCGGAGCCGACGCGGATGGTCGAGGTTCCTCCGGCAACGTAGCCGATGAGAACAGAGGTTGCGGCGCTGGCGACCGATGCGAGGTTGTGGTGCTCGGCGAGCCAATAACGCTTGTATCCCCACTGCTCTGCATGCCGCGCGAGATCGAGTGTCTCGTGAAAACTGTCTGCAATGGAGCGGCCTTCTTTGATCGGCGCGAGGTCCAGAACAGAAAGCGGCGTGCGTGCGAGTCGTGCGGCGTTGGACATAATTGAAGGATGCCTGAAGCGCAGCGAATGATTCACGCGGACTCTTCTGTTAGAATCAGGAGAGTCGGCAGCAGCGCCTGCGCCGACATTTCATCTGGCGCCATGGTGTAATTGGTTAACACGCCGCCCTCTCAAGGCGGAGAGTTCGGGTTCGATCCCCGATGGCGCTACCAGGAATCACTCACTTATACATTCACAAAAATGGCAAGTGTGCCGCGGGTTTATATGATTCCCAATTTGGCAACAGCGGATGGACAAAGAAAATGTTTACACTTGTCGAGGGGGTAATTCTTTCCCCAGCATAGCTTAAGGCGTCCTGCTTTACGATAGCTCAGAAAAAATGGGTGGGTAGTACTTACAGACTTACAGATGGGGAAGAGCGCTTTTGCGCTCATATCGACTCAAGATGTTCTGCCTGGTTAATAATGTCCGTTTAAATTGCCTGCTTCGCATTCTCTACCCATTGATTATTAATTCATAAATTATTAAATTAAAAAATTGAGACAACGCTTTCCGGGTAATATCATTCAAATTTGAAAAAAGCGATTTAGCGGCGACTTAAGCCAGCCTGAGAATGATTGATCCTCCAACGATACAAAAGGGCGTACTTTCTCACGGCATTGGCAGAATGAGCAGCTATGCACGTCCTTTCCTTCAGCAATCAGAGAAATATATAAATCCTTATTTCGTTATACAGGAGGCAACTCTTTTTCATGTTTTACAGGCAGTTTCGTTGTTTGGTTGCAGCCAGTGCAGTGATGCTTTCGATCAGCACACTGAGCAGGGCACAGACAATTACAGGTTCCATTAATGGAACGGTATCTGATCCGTCTGGCGCTGTTGTTCCTAATGCTGTTATCACCGCGCATAATGTCGACACCGGAGTCGAGACTAAAACGACTTCCAACAATACCGGCGATTACAATATTCGCTTCCTCCAGATTGGCCACTATACAGTAACGGTTTCAGGCGCTGGTTTTTCTACCTATACATCGCCCCAATTCACCCTCGAAGTAAATCAGATTGCGAAGATCGATGCCAAATTGACACCTGGGAATGAATCTCAGACAGTCACGGTCAGTGGACAGCTCCAGCCAATTCTGGACACCGACAACGCATCCATTTCCAGCACTTTTACCTCGAACACAATTCAGAATCTGCCACTGAACGGGCGCAATTTCTCGTCTGTGACTTCATTCATCCCTGGCGCCGTGACTGCAACCCCATCCGGCATGACCGGCGTCAATGCCATCGAGCGTGACACGAATCAGAATGGGCAGGTTTCCGTTAATGGCAATCGGAACCAGACCAACAACTATCTGATGGACGGCGTCGAGATCAACGAAACGATCAACAACGTGATCGGTTACAACCCGAGCCCGGACGCACTTGAAAATCTGACGGTGATCACCTCCAACGCGGGTGCCGAGTATGGCAACGTGAACGGCGGCGACATCATCGCGGTCATCAAGAGCGGCACAAACAAATTTCATGGTTCAGCTTTCGGATTCCTGGAAAACTACAACCTGGATGCGAACACCTGGGCGAACAACTTCTCAGGAACCCCAAAGCAGCCCTTTACTCAAGCCATTTTCGGCGGAGGAATCGGCGGCCCGATCCTGCGTGACAAGTTATTTTTCTTTGCAGATTATCAAGGCTCCCGCTACCACACCGGAGGCACTCAGACTGCAAGCGTCATTCCTGAGGCATTCCGCAACGGTGATTTTTCTTCATCTCCGGTACAGCTCTATCACTTTGTGAATGGTGTTCGTACGCCATATCCGAACAATCAGGTACCCGTCACGAATCCGGTGGCACAATATCTGTTCGCTCATCCAGAGCTATACCCTCTTCCCAATAAGACCCCTACCGACGGAGTCGCGCAGAACAACTATATTGGCAATTATCGGAATACCGTGCGCAACGACCAGGGCGACGCGAAAATCGACTGGCACTACGGATCAAAAGATACTTTCAGTGTCCGTTATTCGCAGGGCGAGGCCTCCGATGCCACACCGCAAACTCCGATTGCGATTACTTTTCCAACTGTAAACAGTTATCCCTTCAAGGGCGTTGCTTTCAATCAGGTGCATATCTTCTCGCCTGCAATTGTCAACGAGTTCCGTGCAGGCTGGTCGCGTATCCGCTGGGTTCAGGGCATCCCGGTTGATACAACTGGCGCATTCGGCACCACGGGCAATGCGGTTGTCGGCATCAATTATCCCAATCAGCCATATCCCGGCTTTGCCTTTCAGGATTTTGGGAGCGGCCAGGGCAGCTTCGATCAGACTTACCTTACCGGCATCGGTACTACCGGCCTCGGCAGCAGCTTGATCAACAACATCTTCACCTATGGCGATAACCTCACCATCGAGTTGGGCAAGCACACAATGAAGATGGGTGCCGAAGTGGTTCGCTACCAGCAGAACAATTTTTACCCCGGTAATGATGGCGTGATGGGCCGCCTGCAGTATGGCGGTGGATTCACAGGCAGCAATGTCGCAGATTTCGATACGGACCAGGTCTACTACGCTGGCATCTCAGCCAATGTAGGCCGTTCCGGTCAGCGTCAGTATCGGGATGCCGGCTTCTTCCAGGATGACTGGAAGGTAACTTCCGCTCTGACCCTCAACCTGGGACTGCGTTATGAGTATGACCAGCCAATCTATGAAGTGAACAATAAGCAGGCGAATGTCGATCTGGCTACCGGCCAGTATTACCTGGCAGGCACGCCTGAGGCCGCCAAGGTCTTTGGCAGTGGGAATGCACTGTACCATCCGGTCTACACCAACTTCATGCCCCGTATCGGATTTGCCTTCCAGCCATCCGCTCGCTGGGTTTTCCGTGGTGGATACGGCATTACTAACTTCCTTGAAGGCACTGGCGCAAACCTGCGCCTGAACTTCAATCCGCCGTTTCAGCCGGCCTTTACCTATCAGGCAACAAACGCCAGCACCACAAGTCCGGGTACGCCTCTGACCGCGGAGAATGCTTTGCCGGAGAGCTTCAGTGCTTCCACCAGCAGCAATACGCTTCGCGCATGGCAGAGTCACCTGCGTCCCGCGCTCATCCAGGAGTTCACATTTTCAACAGAGTATGAGCTCAACAATCAGACCTCGATATCTGTCGGTTATGTTGGTCAGACCGGTCAGCACCTGATTGATGCGCGCGCAGGCAATCAGCTTTATGCTCCAAACACTACTGCTCCGTATGCAAACCTGGTTGGCCAGAGCGGCAGTGTGGTTGTGACTGAAGCTGAATCGATGTCGAACTACAATGCTCTGCAGGCCCAGGTCCGTCACCGTCAGCACAATGGTCTTGAGTACACGGTGAATTACACCTACGCCAAGGCGCTGACTAACAATCCGGGCTTCTATGGCGCGAACTCCTCGGGCAATAACGGTCCCAACTACAGCGCCTATTGGCAGAATGGCTACAACGGCCACGCGGACTATGGTCCGGCTGGCATGGACGTACGTCATAATCTGTCGGCAACAGGCGTGTACGAGCTTCCATTCGGTCGTGGACGCCGTTTCGGGAGCAACCTGAACCCGTGGCTCGACGAAGTTGCCGGTGGCTGGAAGCTGACGGGAACGGCTATGGCCTTCTCCGGCCTGCCCATCACGATCAGCGCGCCGAACACGACAACGGTCAACAACAGATCTTCACGCGCAAATCATTATCGTCCGCTTGAAGTACGGAATCGCAGCGTCGGTAAATGGTTTGGTACTGATCCGTCTGCCACTCCCTGTACCGGGAGCAACGGATTCGACAATGGTGAATGCGCCTACGGCACCCCAAACAGCGAACAGTTCGGTACCGCGAGCAATGGCACGGAGCGTGCTCCCGGGTTCGAGCAGATCGACCTGACTGCGGGCAAGGAGTTTCACATTACGGAAAACCAGGGTGTTGAATTCCGAGCCGACTTCTTCAACGCATTCAATTTCGCCAGCTATAACTACCCGGATTCCAACATCAGTGATAGCAGCTTTGGTCAGATCACTGATACCCGGTCACAGCCACGTATTGTGCAGTTCTCATTACATTACAGTTTCTAGTCAGTAGTACTTGTAATGTGCTGGAGCTGCATTTCAGCAGTGGATAGAAAGAGAAGAGCAGAAAGGGCCAAATTCCTGGAAGCTCTTCTCTTTTTTTATCCACAAATTTGTTTTTGAGCGGAATCACTTTTGCCGACTTCTTATTCGGGCAGTTGAAGCCTTTCTAATTTTCTCCAAGACGGTATGCAACTACATGCGCATTGGTTGCGTTTGATTCGACGCTGGTAATTTGAAGCAGGATTTCAAACGGGAGAAAGGCGCCGCTCTTCTGAGACGCTGCGTGTAATACCGAATCAAGAATGGTTCCATGCAGCAATGCTTCAGCAGCTGCCTGCGTGCCTGCCACATCGAGGCCCTGGATCAGAAAGAGATGGCCATTTCCGCTCAGATTGAGTTGATACGCGATCACCGCATAGGTTGTGTGCGTCGGCTCACTCCAGCGACTCAGGTAGCGGTCTGCTTCGCCGGTGCATGGCTTTTTGTTCACTACCCATGCCTGGTTCATCTCTTTGCTGTATTCAATGCGGAAGTTCAGATTGCGTTGGGCGATCTCAGCCCATGGATTGCTGCCAACCGAACCGAGCAGAATAATATTATGGTCCTTTAAATCATCCATGCTCAGGTCGCGCGGAAAACGCACAAACATCCGTTGCGGATCAACCTGGGGAAGACGTGAAATTGCCGCAACTGTATGCAGGTCCACAAAGCTGGTAAACTCCTGCGTGCGCAGGTCGATCTTGCTGTGCTCATCCAGCTCCGGAAGCGACAGTGTCCGGTAGTCGCCTCTGAGGTAATCATCCAGGCTCATCTGCCTTTTCGAGATATCTTCGAGAAGATTGAGCCCACAATCAGCGGGAACCACAAAGGTGTCCAGCGGCTCTCGAAACAGAGAGGACCACAATGCTGTCATCAGATCGGTAGGCTTCTGCTGCGGAACAGAAGTGTGATGTGCAATAGCCATTGTCGCGGCGACCAATATCGCCGAATAGACAAACAGACTCGCAGCAAGCCCCAATCTGCTTTTCCACGATGAGCCCTCCGCATTGAGCTTCGATGCTTCGTGTCCATTTTCCACCGCTAATTGCACCGGTACGGCTGCTTCGGAACTATCGGCGTCAGTCTCGTGCAGAGGTTCCGAGACGGACGCAGAAGGAAGGGAAGCATGGGCCACGAACAAGGGCACGTAGCTGCCTAGAGGAATCTCGATACGAAGTTGTTCGCTCTGACCTTCTGTAGTGAAGTATTCAGTCAGGCGTTTACGCAGCTGGCGTGCATAGTTGCGTACGATATTGTCTTCGACAGTACGGTATCCTTTGGGACGACTAAAGACCTGCACCCCAATCTGGTATTCACTGATTTCGTGCTCCTGGTTACTGAGCGTCTTGCTGCAGATGTAAACCAGGAATCGCGATAAGAGCGGCGCTCGCGTAAATTGACGGCTCGCAACAATGCGTTGAACGAGATCCCACCGCGGATCATCTTCAACCAGAGATTGATATTCAGGCAGAAGGGAAACTCGACCACTATCCATCTTTCAAACTCAAATGGGGTTTATTTATTGGTTAATGTATCGTCACTGGATAAACCCAAGGTAAATACATTTCCCGGAGATATTCGAGTGTAGTTTTACCAATAATTAATGCTGGATGTATCCTTTTCAATCTAAATGAGTTAATTGCATTTGTACACAGGTGTATACCCGGAAACCCACACAGGGTAAAGCCTTTTTTGCTTGCCGAGAGAAAGCGAACAATAGGGCTACTGCAAACCGGGGAACGACTCTGTGCAGCCCACAGAGTCGAAGTCGGCAGTCTCACAGACGCAATCCCTGGTCAGTTTGAAAGGGATACATGTCATTTCTGAAGGCAGGCCTTACAGCAGTTTTAATCACCTTGGCATTAACTTTGGGTGGAGCTCGAAGTTATGCTCAGCTCGACACTGGCGGCATTACCGGAACGGCGAAGGATCAATCCGGGGCTGTGATATCGGATGCGTCGGTTTCGCTCGAAAACGTTGCGACCAGAGCCCAGAACTCCACCAGGACCAATGCAAACGGTATTTATGTATTCAACTCAGTGCCCGCTGGCACTTATACCGTGCGCTCCGAGCGTGCAGGGTTTAACACGGTCACCATCAATGGCATCGAAGTTCACGTCCAGCAGACACAGACGGTCGACATTACTTTCGCTCCGGCGTCTCAGAATCAGGAAGTGGTCGTCACCGCCGCCAGCCCGCTGATCCAGACAGAGGATGCCTCCGTCGGACAGACGATTGGAACGGAACTGGTCAACGACCTTCCGCTGAACGGCCGAAACTGGCTCTCGCTCGGCCAGCTCTCTGCTGGCGTGGGAATGCCAAGCACAAGCGCCCCCGGCATCAATGGATCTCCGACAGGTGGAACAGCGCAGAACACATTCTATTCGGTCAACGGGCAGAACCTGTGGCAAAACGATGTCCGCCTGAACGGTATCAATAACAACATCGAAGTCTTTGGCGGCGGCTATGCCGGAAGCGACGCGACAGTCAATCCACCGCCCGACGCCATCCAGGAATTCCGCATCCAGAACGGCGACTATAACGCCGAGTTCGGTCACTCGACGGGAGCTGTGATCGATGTCGTGCTCAAGTCAGGAACCAATGACCTGCATGGCGATCTGTATGAGTATTTCCGCAACGAGGCGCTGGACTCGAACGACTACTTCTCAAAGCTGAACGGGACCCGCAAGGGCGAGTATCGTCAGAACCAGTTCGGCGGCGTTATCGGTGGCCCGGTCATGATCCCCAAGCTTTATGACGGAAGGAACAAGACCTTCTTCTTCTTCGACTACCAGGGGCTCAAATTCATCACCCCGCAGGCATTTACCGGCACAGTGCCGACCCTGGGCATGAAGCAGAGCAACTTCTCTAACCTGCAGGACCTCATCACGCTGAACAGCGGGACACATACCGATGGTCTTGGCCGAACCTTCAGCAACGGAACGATTCTTGATCCGGCAACGACGCGCTCCGTCGCAGCTGGCGCGATCGATCCTGTCTCCGGACTTCCGAATACCTCGACGAGCACGGTCTATGTTCGCGACCCCTTCTTCACTGGAGGTTCGACGGCGGGCATCACGAACTTCACCAACCTGACCAGTTCGCTCAATATCCTGCCGCAGAGCCGGCTCGATCCGAATGCCCTGAAACTGCTCAGTCTCTATCCCGGTCCGACCAACCCGGCGATTTTTACTAATAACTACTTCATCAATCCAAAGCAGGATGCGACCGTCAAGCAGTACGATATCCGCATCGATGAGATTTTTGGCGAGAAGGACACTCTTTTCGGTGTCTTTGACAAGAGCTATTTTGACGAGGTGACACCGGGCCATCTCGCCGGCGCTGCAATTGGCCAGTCGGGAGCGCAGAATCAGCACTTTCCCAGCTACATGATCTCTGCGGGCTACGTCCACACATTCAATCCCCGCCTTATCAACGAGCTGCACGTCGGTTTCTCGCACAGCAATAAGCTGCAGATTCCTTTCGATGCCAATCAGACAGGTCTTCCTGCTCAATATGGCATTGGAGGCATCCCCCAGGTCCCGAACAACGGCGGACTTCCGGCGATCTCGATCGGCGGTCTTACCGGTCTCGGAGACAGCCTCTTCCGTCCGACGCTCCAGACGGTTTTCGATACCGAGGTCACCGAGAATGTGACCATTGTCCGCGGCGCACATGACATGCACACCGGCGTCTCGGTCGATGACATCCATGGAAACATCGTGCAGCCAAACGCTTCGCGCGGATCATTCACTTTCAACGGACAGTTCTCCGATATTCCCAACAAGAGCGCAGGACTGAATGGCCTGGCGGACATCCTGCTTTCTCCTATCCCAGCCACAGTGCAGGGCGGCGTCGATAACGTAGGCGGCGTCCAGACTTACAGCGGTAATGCCTTTGCCGGAAGCAATTACCAGAGATGGTTTATCGGCGCATACTTCCAGGACAACTGGAAGGTGCTCCCTAACCTTACCCTCAACCTCGGCCTGCGGTGGGATTTCTTCACTCCTTATGGAGACACCAATGGACGCCAGGCGAATTTCATTCCCGACGGAGGAAATGGGCCGGGTGGAACCTTTTATATCGCCAACCAGGGATGCAAAGTCAACCGCTCGCCGACCTTCGATGCCCTGCTCCAGACCGACGGTATCAACCTGGTCTGTAACCCGGGTATGAGGACCGGAAATGCGCCATATACCAACTTTGCTCCCCGGCTCGGCTTTGCCTGGCGCCCCACGGACCGTTTCGTCGTACGCGGCGGATACGGTATTACTTATGGCGCTTTGGCCAATCTCGGTTATGGCGGCACTCTCGGAACCAACTATCCATTCGTCTACTCAATCAGCAACACGGCTCCGAGCTCTCAGGCCCCCCTGGTACTGCCTGACGGGGAAACGGCAACCATGGAGAATACGTTCTCAGTACTGAACCTCTCGGATCCGGCATCAGTGAACGGCGCCGGCGTTGCACTCTATGGTCGCCAGTGGAGTTACCAGACGCCCTACGTGCAGACCTTTAACCTGGCTGCGCAGGAGCAGTTCACTCAGCATGACTCCCTTGAGGTCGGATACGTCGGTGCTCTAGGCCGTCACCTGGATATCCTCGGCTCAACGAATTCGCCGAGCCAGTTCGCGCCTCCCGGAGCCAACCCCGTTTCCTATGTCGCGTTTCCGGATTTCTCCCGCGGCTCGACCTATGAGACGACCAATGCCATGAGCAACTACAACTCGATGCAGGTCACCTACGAGCACCAGGCGAGCTTCGGGTTGAGAGTTCTGGCCAACTACACCTATAGCCGTTGCATGACTGACCAGAGGTCACCGCAGAACTCGGCTGCCGCGGGATATCGTGCGCAGTGGCTTAGTGGCTTCGGTATCGCTGGAGATTACGGTCTCTGCGATTCTGACTCAACGAGTGTCACTCACTTTTCGGGAACGTATCAGATCCCGGTTGGACGCGGGATGACGGTGGGAAAAAACATGAACCGCGCCCTCGACGCGGTGGTTGGCGGATGGCAGGCAAACTGGATTTACACTTACCAGACAGGCCAGCCTTTCACGATCAGCTGCCCCACCTCGACTACGGCTTTCTTCGGCTGCTTTGCGCCCACAGTGAAAGGGCAGGACATCTACGCCGGGCCGCATAACCGCACACAATGGCTTAACCCAGCCGCGTTTTCCAATCCGGCGGCGGTTACGAACAATGAAGTGAATCTGGCCGCTCTTGGCGGAGGTCCGGGACAAGCCAGGGGACCCCAATACAACAACCTGGATGCCTCACTTTTCAAGAACTTCACGATGACCGACCGCTGGCGCTTCCAGCTTCGGCTTGAAACCTTCAACACGCTCAACCTGACACAGTTTGCCCAACCAGGGAATCTGAACTTCAATAACCCGACGCAATTTGCCAGCATCACCGGCCTGCGCGGTAACCCAAGAAAAGTACAGATAGCAGCGAAGATCTTCTTCTAAGCTCAGGAATGGCGCAACGTGACAAGGCTCGCGTTGCGCCATTCTGAATCATTTTCATCATCACCGATACGCATTTGAACATTCCAATTACGTTTTTGCGATCTTCTGAGTAGTTTTCAGTCAGCACTCTCCGGTTCATTCTCCTGGTTGCATTTCTTCCTGGCACAGTTTCCAAATAAAAAACCATACTTCGCTCCTTCCGCAGGACACGTGCCAAGCTCATATCTCGATGATTCAGAGATGAAACCCGCTTTGTTTTCAAATATTTGCGGCGTCATCTTATTCTCTTGAGAATAAATGATGCAGTTGTGGCAGCATGCAGGCTCTACCGTTTCGCATCCTGCGCCACTGTCGCGCGTCTAAGGGAGAAGGGGCAGGAATGTCGTTGAGACAGTCATTCCCAATATCCCTGGAGTAGCGAAGTTGCAAATTACTCATGTTCTGACATCCTGGGGGAAAGTCCTGCGGGGCCATACTCCAATGCTCTCCATTGAGGTCACGCGCGAATGTCCGCTGCACTGCCCTGGCTGTTATGCCTATGGATCAAACCATCTTGGTGGCGATGTGACCCTGCGCGAGCTCAGCGACAAACGTGGCGATGAGCTTGTAAGGGGCGTTATTGGTCTTGTTGACCAGCACAAGCCGATGCATGTGACGCTGGTAGGCGGCGAGCCGATGGTACGGCATCGCGAATTGAGCCGGATTCTGCCTCAACTGGAAAGCCGGGGAATTTTCTCGATGGTAGTCACCAGCGGGATTATTCCTATCCCACAGGAGTGGATGGCGCTGCCTCATTTCACGGCGGCGATTTCTATCGACGGCCTGCCCGAACACCACAACGTGCGCCGTAATCCGGCCACGTACGAACGGATTCTTGAGAATCTTGCCGGCAGACAGGTCAATATCCACTGGACAATCACGGCTCAGATGTTGAGCCGTCCCGGATATCTGGAGGAATATGCGCGCTTCTGGTGCGCGCGGCCGGAGGTACGCATGATCTGGGTTAGCCTTTACTCTCCTCAGCGAGGTGAGCAAAGCGAGGAACAGTTAACCTTAGAGCAACGGGAACACGTAACTAATGAGCTGCAGCGTCTCCACGCGCTTTATCCGAAGCTGCTCACACCGAAGGGCTACACGCGAGCTCTGCTGCATCCACCGGCGTCGCCAAAGGAATGCACCTTTTCGCGTCTCTCTAAGAATTATTCTGCCGACCTCAAGACAGACATTGAACCCTGTGTCTTTGGCGGTGATCCCGACTGCTCTCAATGCGGCTGCTCTGCGAGCGCGGCCGCGCACTGGATCAGCGGAATGCGCCTTGCCGGTCCTCTGCAGGCGAAACATCTGATGCAAGCATCGATGACGATTGGAAGCACGATCGCGCGCTTCCAGCGTCTTGCGCTCCCAGCATGGAGACAACGAAAACAAACAGCTTCAAAGAAATTGGACCAGGAGCTGGTACAGATCTCAATGGGAGATTGAGCTGCACTGTGTTTCGATGTATATGCTGGCTCTTTCTTGAAGAGCTACATAAAAAAGAGGGGCTGTATACCAGCCCCGTTCCCCAGATCTGCGTTTGTTGCTGACTCCCTTTATAAGCACGCTTAAGCCAGGCATCAAGATTACAGAGGTCTATTGGCCCCCTCTGGTTTGAGATTTTTCACTATGTGTTCACTTATTGGAATCGATACTCGGGCTTAAGTTCACAACGGTACATCATCGTCTTTTCCTGGTCTGCGCTAGTTTGCTCGGTGCATGTAGCCCAACTTAAATTAAGTTTCGGACCTAGCGGGAAGACCATGGGAGAGCCATTGATCTCGGCCTCGAGGCTTACTCCTTCTTGAATGGGAGGCAATGTAAAGCTGAGCGTACGGCCAAAAGTGACCGGATACAATTCGCGAACGCTGGAGTTGATTGCGGAGTGATAGACCTCGGCTTCCAGGAGGAAAGTGGCAGTATCTGACCAGTTCAAGGCAGTAATGGTGATCTTGCGGCCACCGCGAATAAATCCACTGGAGTCAATTCGCGTGAATGGGCATGGTCCTGCAATGCAGGAGGCTCTGACATTGCGAAACAAATTATCGGCTCCTGCATCTACCGTCACAGATGCAGAAGAAGCCTTCCACTTGCCATCAGGTGAGCATGGGAATTGATGATTGCAAGGCACGTTTCCCTGGTTGACGACGCGAAAGGTTCTGGCTTCGCTGCCCACATTTGCATCAGTGCGGGAGTTGAGCGTATATCTCACACGGATATTGGCAACAACCATCCCCGCGGGATTCGAGCCTGCTGATTTCTTCGTGGCAACAGGAACCATTCGCACAACGTATAGTTTGGCGGGGGACTTAAGTCTTCCGACTTGCACATTCAGATCATAAGGTTCGTAAGATGGATGCCGGAAAGAGACTATTACCTGCCCTTCGGATAATACTCTCCTTTGCAGGGTTACCTTGAAATATCCTGACGTTTCGGAGCGGGCCGTTGCGTTCACAGCGCCATCAGATGCGGTGATGGCAACGTCTGCTATCGGGAGTTGCTTGTTTGTGTCCACATCGCTCTGAATCACAGTGCCTTCAATAAGCAACTGCGTGGAAAGTGATCGCAACCGGTGCGCGCGCAGCAGTAACAGAACAACCACAAGTGCCACAACTGAAATTGATATCCAGACGATCTTTTTTCCCGTCATTCGACACCGACCATAATTAGACGCCTGACAGAAAGGGCATGATGCCAGCAAAGCAGTCAGACTGCGACATCGTACATCTATGTATTCCATACTAGTGTCATAAGGGATTATTTTTCTTAGCGAATACAAATGGCCCGAATGAGCATGGATGAGAACAGACGCAATGAAGTACAAATCCGTCAGCTAAACGATTCGCGCACAAATCTAAGTTCCCGGCGCCAACTGTTACGCCAGATAGCCGCTGTCTCACTGGGTCTGCCGTTCGCTGAATGGAAGACTCTGACGGGAATGGCGCAGCGCCCGCAATCAGTGACTCCTCCTGCGCAACCTGTGCTTTCACCTGAAGACGAGGCATTTCTGGACGATCTTGAACAGAAAACCTTTCTTTATTTCTGGGAACAAGCGAATCCGCAAACGGGGCTGATCAAAGATCGCTGCAATGTGCGCACACCCGACACGAGTGCCGCGGCAAGCATCGCATCGACCGGTTTTGGCCTGACAGCAATCTGCATTGCAGAGAAGCGCGGCTTCATATCTCACCAGGATGCCCGTCTGCGCGTGATCGCGACACTTGTATTTCTTTGGAAGAAACTGCCAACCCACCGGGGATTCTTCTACCACTTTGCCAACATCGATACAGGCGAAAGAATATGGGACTCTGAAGTTTCTTCTGTCGATACAGCCATTCTGCTTTGCGGGATTCTTACGTGCCGGCAGCACTTTCGGGACCGCGACATTATCGAACTCTCTCACGCAATTTTCGACCGTGTGGACTGGACGTGGTTATCAGAAGATGTCTCACTGTTACCTCTGGGGTGGACGCCTGAGCTCGGCTTCCTGCCGTATAAGTGGGATTACTATAGCGAATTGATGATGATCTATCTTCTGGGCATGGGGTCTTCCACTCATCCTCTTCATCCTGAGGCATGGTTGGCATGGAAACGGACCACTTTCGAGTACGATGGACTTCGCTACATCGGCTCATTTGCGCCTTTGTTTGTTCATCAATATTCGCAGGCATGGTTCGATTTCCGGCATAAGCGCGACAAGTATGCGGATTATTTTCAGAACTCGGCTACTGCTACCGAAGTTCACCGTCGCTTCTGTGTAGAACTCAGCAAAACCTTTCCGGATTACAGTGATGATTTGTGGGGTATCACTGCATCTGATTCCGACAAGGGTTACGTGATCTGGGGAGGTCCTCCGGCCATGGGTCCGATTGATGGAACGGTAGTTCCCGCAGCCGCTGGGGGCTCGCTTCCATTTCTGCCTGAGGCCACAATGCGCGTCCTGAAAAACATTAAGAATCGTTACCCTCAGGCTTGGAACCGCTATGGCTTTATCGATGCCTTCAATCCGTTAAAGAAATGGTATGACACAGATATTGTGGGTATCGATGCTGGGATCATCATGCTTATGGCGGAAAACCTGCGCACTGCTTTCGTGTGGGAAACCTTTATGAAGAACCCGGAGGCGCAACGCGGGATGACAAAAGCTGGTTTCAATAGTTATATTCCGACCGACGAGCGCCCCTGAAGAACCTTTTTTCGCAAAATGCTGCCCAGAAGCGCATGGCTTAACCGAGAGGAGTCATGGCTTTTCCTAATTCATGCTTTTTCTCAAACTTTCTGAGTTTCATCTGGAATGAGCCAGGAGACTCACCTTTCGGCCAGAGGAGTTGTCCTTTGCAGGCAAATACCACTGTATTGCCATCGTCATCAGGCGACAGCAGCACCTTGCCGCTGAAAGCCTTGCGAATCCGAGCCAGGATCTGCTGATTATTCTCCACACACACGTTGACTGCCATCAGACCCGTTTCAGTCAATGCCTGATGACAATTGTCGTAGAAGCTCTGAGAGCACAGATCATGAGGCAGATGATCGGCCCCGAATGCGTCGACGAGCAGCACATCGAATTTCGATGAGGCTCTTGCAACAAACTGTGCGCCATCTTCACAACGGGTTTGAAATCTGTGATCATCCGGTGGAATCTGGAATCTATCACGCATGGCAATGACATGTGGATTGATCTCGACCACCGTGAGCGTCGCTTTTGCGTGGTGGCGATAACACCATTTTGCGATCGAACCGCCTCCGAGGCCAATCAGGGCAATATGTCCGGGATTAGGCTGGAAAAGCTCAAATGCCATCATGGTCCGCGTATAGCTGAGCGCCAGGAAGTCCGGGTTGTCGACGAGCATCTGGCTCTGAACATAATCCGACTGAAAATGCAGTGTCAGGACACCAGAAACTTCGGAAACGACTGGCAGAGGCAGAAGGGAACAGTCAGACTGCAAAACAGGTTTGTTGAGTTGGGAGGTCTTTGAATCAGGAGTAAGCGCGTCCATAATCGATTTCTATCTTAGCGCGCTTTTCTTCTGCGCTCGGACTCCAAAACTATAGGGATGACACCGGGACGGTGCGCCCGGAAAGCTTCTATTCATGGACTTTTAATCCGATCAGAGATTTCAAATAACCGCCATGAATCGTCCTTAAAAGAGGGCGTTCACTGCAGAACGCCGCGCGCTCCCTGCAAGAATGTGGCAACGTCTGCCGATTCTGGCAGACTCGGATTGGTCGGCTATATGGAGGTAGCCATGCCGTGGACACTTCATTCCAGCCTATTGTGTGCCGCAATTCCAGATTGCGTCATTGGCTCGATTCAATCCTTTCTTGGGCACCTCGGACTCGGAGCGTTCGATCGATTCCTGGCTCTGTGGCTCTTCTTTGCTGCTTGCGGGGTCGCCGAACTCACGATCAGCTTTCTGGTTTGCACGCCGATCGAGAAATTCTGGCCGCTCACCAGCTGGCCTAAGCGCAATCCCATCGCTGCCGATATTACGTATGCATTCTTCGTGCGTATTGTCCTGTTTCCATTGATTGCCTATTTCGAGTTTGACTGGCTGCGTACCTCTCTCGATACATTTCTTGAACATCATGGTGTTACGGCATTCTCCCTTCCGGCAGCGATTCCAGCTCTTACCTCACTGCCCGCACTCGTCTTCATGATGAACTTTGCCATTCTTGATCTCGCGGACTACTGGAAGCATCGTATTTCTCACAGGATTGCCTGGTGGTATGGCATCCATTCTCTTCACCATGCCGAGGATCAGTTGACCTTCTGGTCCGACGACCGCTCGCACGTCCTCGAGGATGCAATTACCTATGTATGGCTGATCGTTGTTGGCCTCGCCATCGGTGTGCCCTCGATGCAATTTCCGTTCCTTATCCTCTGCTTCCGACTGCTCGGCAGCATGTCTCATGCGAATACGCGACTTAGTTATGGATGGCTTGGAAGCCATATCCTGGTGTCTCCACGCTTTCATCGCACTCACCACGCATTGCGTGCTGCAGGTCGGCGAAGCTGCAATTTCGGTACAGCTCTTTCAGTCTGGGACATTTTCTTTAAGACTGCTCGATTCAATGACGACACCATTGAGACCGGCGATGCAGGGGCCGAGCCTGCCCTGGTAAACGGTACATGGACTGAACAGCAAGCGGCCGGGTTCCGCCGTATGGTTCGATTGGCTCGCAGAGGAAAGAAAACTGCAGCAGTTGGGACCGCATCATGATTTCTCAGCGTTATGCAGTATGGACGACCCGGGTCCTGACAAAGGGTGAGGTTGGAATCCATCCGCAGGAAAGTTGGAAGACTGAGGCTTACGAGGAATACAAAACGAAACTCAGTACTGCCGATTATCCTTGCTTCTTTGGTCAAACTGCAGAGGTACGAGGAGAGATGCTCTACGCCTTCATCGATGCGGAGCGTCTGGATGAAATAGTTCCCAACATGCGGCGCTTTGTTCACCTCCTCAGCACCCCCGAGTTCGAACGCGCGAGTCTAACTGCCTTCTTCAAGCCGGATCCTGTGATTCGGGATCACTCCTCATTCGTCGAGCGGTTCTGGCATATACTCCAGTATCTCCATGAGCACGACACATCTCCCGTAACTAACAGAATTCCTGATGATCCTCTTTGGGAGTTCTCATTTGAGGGTCGTGAAATGTTCGTCGTTGGAACCTCGCCGACTTACCGACTGCGTCGCAGCAGAAACCTCGGTCCTGGTATCGTGTTAATCTTCCAGCCGCGAACACTGTTTATCGATCCGATGACATCGGAACCAATTGCCGCTGATGTGAGGCATCGCATTCACAAGCGCATGCTGGTTTACGACGGTATGCCTGTCCATCCGGATATCGGCTTCTATGGAGACTTGCAAAATCGTGAGTGGAAACAGTACGCATTGCCGGATGACAATGCGCCTGAACAAGGCACTTGCCCATTCCATACGCGTACGGAAAATCCAGCTCGGGTTTCCTAGTGCTTTCCGATTGCTAAAGCTACCACTCCGTCCACATTAGTAGACTTCTGACCTCGAGATTTCTTCTTTGATACAGCGTCTCATCTGTTCGTGTGAATCTCTTGCGAATCTATGTTGCACCGCTCGTGAGAAAGGGTAGCCAATGCGAGCCAGAAGATGTCTCGGACGGGATACTGCTTCAACGAGATAAGAGACAGACTTGCTTTCGGGGTCAAACTCAATGACAAAACGCTCCTGCCCTTCCTCGACATGAAAGGCGGTGGTGGTGTACATAAAACCGAAGCGAGTCGGACTGTCTACTACCTCAGTAATGCGGCTGAAATTTATCGACCATAAGCAGGCGGTATGCGCCTCCACAGCTACTAGCTCTCCCGGTGCGATTTTGGCAAAAGGGTTCACAACCTGTACCCACCCCAAATTGAACTCTTCCCATCGCTGAAAAGCTTGGCGTGCCGCTGAGAAAACATGCGGTCCTCGACCAATCTCGCTGCGTGACAGATCATGCACAAAGCCCTTCGGTCGGGCTCCTAACGAGCCGCCTGTTCCTGTCAGGAAGTGAGGACTGGAAGGTGGAGCTTCGCGGGCAGCTGCCAGGAGTTTTTCCTTCTGGTCTTCGCTTGCTCGGAATAGCCGCAACACAGGTCCAGTATCTCAGGATGAAGAGTACTTAGGGGTGAAGCTCAGCTTCCAGCACATGCGGGCTGTCCTGGTCAGCGGATGGATTCGCTGCAAGGAAATGCTGGAAGGCATCGGCAGCTTTTTGCTTGTCTTTCATTGCTTCGTAAGCCTGACCGAGATGCAGGTAGGACAGTGGGTAATTGGGATTGATCTTGAGAATGCGCTGGTACTCGGCGATGGCTTCAGGAAACATATGGAGTTCGAGATAAGCATTTGCAAGGCAGTCTTCATGCATGTCGATTCCGGAGGAGGGAGGCAAATGTTCGAGAGCGGCTTTGAAATGGCTGATCGCTCCTTGAGCATTACCGCTTTTGAGTTCTATATAGCCCTGGTAAAAGAACTCAGTCCGCATGTCCCGCGGTGAGCCGCGCTCGGAGTTCAGTGGGCTTGCGAAGAGAATCTTCTCCAAATCGGCTACCCGCTGCTTCTCGTGCTTTTGAAGAGCAATGACCAGCGAATTCCAGACCGACGCGCGATTGTAGTGAAGTTCCTGGTCAGCAGATGCCTGCGCATCTGCTGTCTTTCCCATCGTCATATAAACCGTGGCGAGGTCTCCGTAAGCAAAGGCCTTGGTATCGTTCCCATGAGCCACCTGAATATAACGGCGGTATTCGCTCAGCGCGTCATGGTAGCGGCCTTGCTGGTAGTAGGTGTCTCCGAGGTGAACGATTGATGGTTCAAACTCAGGGTCGAGCCTCAGGGCTTTGCTGTATTCCGACACGGCGGCATTGTATTGACCTGCAAGTTGATAGCCCATTCCGAGGCTGTCATGAGCATTGGGATTTTCCGGTGCAAGCGCGACATATTGTTTATAGATGCCAGTGGCTTCCTCGATCCGCCCGAGCCCGCTCAGGACAAAACCGTAGGCATTGTACAGATCGCCAGAATTCGGGTTGTTGTGAATGGCCTTTTCCAGCATGATGGCAGCTTCCTGCACTTTTTCCTGTCCGCGGAGAAGCCGGCCTAGTTCGCAGTAGGCCTCGGTTTCATCGGGATATTGAAGGATGATTTGCTGGAGTACCCGCGTCGCGGTATCGTAGTCGGTTCGGGCCATGGCGTACCACACGCGGATGTAAAGCTGGTTCAGTTCCGGTAACTGTCCCGAAAGGCGGAGGGCCTGTTCGAGGTAGGGACGGCCCTTCTCCGGTTGGAAGTCGCGCACGGAGTAGGCGTATCCGATGCGGGCAAATGCCATGGCAAAGTGGGGATCGAATTCAATTGCCTTCTTAAAATCATCGATTGCCTGTGCGTTCTGGAAGCGTTCGGCTTTCTCTACTCCGACGGAGTAGTAGCGGTACGCTTCCATATTGCTCGTCATGACATCGGCAAGCGGGGGCGTGCCGGTATCAGAAAATCCAAGATGGCGGGCAATGTCTGCGGAGAGCAGATTAGCTTCTGCTACGATCTCGCGAGGATCACCTAAGGCTGCTTCGTCGGCGGCAATCAGGTGCCCGTCTTTACCGTCATGCGTCTCGACACGGACATGTATCTGCTGTCCGGAAGAAGATATTGCGCCGATGACAAATGCTGTGGCATGAATCGACCTGGCGACATCGAGCGCTTTGGCCGCCTGAATGGTCTGGAGATGGCCTTCATCATTGAGCAGCGCGTGGATTTTTTCGCGGCTCAAAATCTTCCATTTGACAGTATGAGCCAGATCGGTCAAGACCATGTCTGAGAAGCCTTCGCGCAGCCAGTCCAGATCAGTCCGCCCTGTTTCATTTCTCAAGGAGAAAACAGCCAATGTTGGAACGCCTGAAGGAGAGATGGTGGCTGCATTCACCTGCCCTGAATGATGCAGACGACCTTCATGCCAGTAGAAGAACAATCCTGCCGCCAGAGTGGCCAGAAGCAACCAGAGCCATGCACGCGTGAGGAACCGGTTCGGTGCCGGAATACTGAACGGCTTCGGTGCGACAGTTATTTCACGAGGACCAGCCGCTTCAATGATCGGAACAGGCTGCAGCGCCACTTCTACAGGGGCAAGGAACCTGTAGCCGACTTTAGGAAAAGTCTTGATGAAATGCGGTTGATGCGGATTATCACGAAGCGCCCTGCGGATCTCCGCAATGCATTGGGCCAAAGCATTATCAGTGACTGCCGTGTCATTCCAGACAGCGGCAATCAATTCGTCTTTTGAGATGAGAGTCCCGGGATGCTGAAGGAAATAGAGCAGCACCTGGAAACTCTGATACCTGAGTGTGCGTTCCTGGCCAGAACAAATTAAACATCCGCTGACGATATCAACCTTGCAATCGCCAAAGAGATAGCAACTAACCGCCTCTGCTGAAACGGTCACCGAAGCTCCTCCCGATCAATCTTGTAGTTGCCAAGTATACGCGGGAACGATGGAAAAGTGGAATCGTTACCATGAAATTGTTTGAAGTTAACAGCTTATCAGGTTGAAATAAAATGAGTTAGATATCTCATAGAAATTTCATAGGTTTTTCAGAACTATTCACGACAACCGGATTTTTCACGGAATACCTTTCCTTCCGAATGTTGTGCCTGTCCGCAGATCGCCGCAGGCAGGAAGAAAAACAGTCCCACAATTTTTCGGAGGTCACCGTGCAATACCATCCCCCAAGGTCACGGACCAGCCGTGCTTTCCTGGTTATTGAGCAGTGGTTTTTCACTTGTCTTCTTCTCGGAGCCCTGTGCGTTATCTTTCAGCAGCCCTCCCGCGCACAGGAATACCGTGGCACCATCACCGGACAGGTAACAGACAGCTCAGGAAATGCCATCGTCAATGCAACCATCACCGCAACCAGTCCCGAACAAACCTACAACGGCAAAACTGACAACAGAGGTAACTTCTACATCCCTTATGTGCAGCCGGGAACCTATTCGATCCAGGCCGAGTCAACCGGATTCAAAACCGTGGTTCATCAAGGCGTCAGTGTCGATGTAAACGCCAAGATCACCCAGGCATTCTCGCTGCCGGTAGGACAAGTGGATCAAACAGTCTCTGTAAGTGAGAATTCGCTGCAACTCAGTACTGCCGATGCTTCAGGCGGCACGGTCATCGATCCGGAGAAAGTCCAGAACCTCCCGCTTAATGGACGGCAGGTCTATATGCTGATGAGCCTGACACCCGGAGTGCGTTTCACCCAGACCCAGTTCGGTCCAGGCGGCTATTCCGGCACGCGCGGATGGGACACCTCGAACGCCTACTCCATCACCGGCCAGCCCGGGACCACCAACCAGTTCCTGTTGAACGGCGCTCCCATTTCTGTCCAGGGAGGAGGTCCATCGGGTACATGGAATATCTCGCCCAGCATCGATGCCGTCCAGGAATTCAAGATCATGACCATCACATTCGACTCGCAGTACGGGCGTGTCGGCGGAGGCGCGGTCAATATCATCCTCAAGAACGGGACGCCTCGTTTTCATGGGACGCTCTATGATTTCTGGCGTAACTCGGTACTGGATGCCAACACCTATCAGCTCAACCAGCAGAATGAAGCGAAACCTTTCCATAATGAGCACCAGTTCGGGGGGACAATTGGCGGCCCATTTCTGAAACGAAATGGATTCTTCTTTTTCAGCTATGAAGGTTACCGTCAGGTGCTTCCGGCTGGTGTGGTGACCACTGTGCCTACTGCCGATCAGTTTCCGGACGGCAGCGGGACAGTGAACCTGACGAATTATCTCGCGTCAACGGGCCGTACTGGAGGAATCTACGATCCTCTCACGACCGCCTGCGTGCAGGAAGGGGACTCAGGCTGCACTACCTATGGCCGCCAGCCGTTTGCCGGAAATGTTATTCCGGCAAACCGCATCAGCCAGGTCGGACTCGCCATCATGAAGCAGTTTCCTGCGCCGAACCGGCCTGGATACATCAATAACTATGTCTTCAACGGCAAGGACCGCTATCGCTACAACATGCCGATTGCACGCGTCGACTATAACTTTACCGACCGGACAAAGCTGTATGGTATTTTCGCGTGGTGGTCAGGGCATGAATACCGGAACGGCAACGGCCTGGTCGGACCAGCAATCATGGGCGACATCGACAACTACCGCTCCAGCCTGACGCAGGTGCTCGACCTGACACACACGTTCACCCCATCTCTGATAGGCGACATCCGCGTTTCTTTCAACCGCTACTACTATGCCGATCCGAATGGAACAGTGTCTGCCGGACTCAACTCTCTTTCTGCATCAGACCTTGGGTTGAGCATGCCGCAGATACCAACGACGAATAAGAGCTATGCTCCGGAAATTGATCTTGGCGATAACATGCCGAACATTATCGGAAACCAGGTCAATCCCAATATCTTTGAAACATACGATGTCGGGCCGTCCATCACGCAGATTCTGGGCAATCACAGCCTGCACTATGGCGGAGAGTTTTCCCTCTATCACGATGTGCCGTCCGGCATTGGCCGTCCGAATGGCTACTTTGGCTTCGGAACGGATTTCACGCAGCAGAACCCCTTCCAGCAGAACAAGGACGGGTCTATTGTTGCCAACCTGTTGCTCGGCTACCCTGACGCCGGCAGCGTTGATTACAACATTGCTCCTTACGAGTCGTATCGGTACGTTGGCGGCTTCGTACAGGATGACTGGAAGATACGGCACAACCTGACGATAAACGCCGGCATTCGCTGGGATGAGGAGTTTTCTCCCATCGAGCGGCATAACCGGCTGCTGGCTGGAATGTGCCTGACCTGCGTGAATCCAATCTCGTCCAGCGTTCCGTCACTGGCTCCACTTTATGGCACTGTGCTTTTTGCCAGCAGTTCGCAACCCGCGTACCCGAATAATACCGAGCTGTGGCAGCCAAAGATCGGCGCCTCTCTCGGACTGGGAAAAAACATAGTGCTTCATGGCGGCTGGGTGTTAAACAAGGCCTTCGGCATCGAGTTAGGAGGCGCTTCGGCATGGAACCAGTCAACGAATTACAACTTTTCTCCTGACGACAAACTTCATCCATCCGATGCATTCCGCAACGGCAATCCTTATCCAAATGGATTCATCACCCCTCCAGGCAGTTCTCAGGGTGCGCTGGCGCTGGTCGGAACCGGTTTTGGCATCGATTTGCGCGACCGAAAGATCGTTCACGTTCAGCAGTGGACTTTCGGCATTCAGGAAGCGCTGCCTTTCCAGATGATCGGGGAGATTAGTTATCTCGGTTCCCATACCACCAACCTGCGGGCATCGAAACAATTGAACGGCATCAGCGCAGCCGACTTCGCACAAGGGCATGCCGATCCAAACTATCTGGATCAGCAGGTTACCAACCCGTTCTATGGAGTACTGCCCACCACTGTGGCGCTGGGTCAGAACCCCACGATCCAGGCACGCTATCTCAAGGTTCCTTATCCTGCGTTCGATGGAAATATCTACGACTACACCTATCCGGGTGGATATAGCAACTACAACGCGCTGTTGGCCAAACTGGAGAAAAGATTCTCAGGCACGGGAGCTCTCTCGAAGGGTCTTAGCTTCATCTCTGCGTTTACCTGGTCGAAATTGATGTCCGCGACCGGACTCCTTAACAACAGTGGCGCAAGCCTGGTCGATCCGAAGCCATACTATGACATCGATGGCGGTGACCGCCCTTGGGATCTGGCCTTCAGCGGATTGTTTGGACTTCCGATTGGTAAAGGCGGCGCAATTCTTTCCAATGCGCACGGATTGCTCGGACAGATCGTCAATGACTGGCAGATGGAATGGATTTTCCAGAATGATGGAGGAACGCCTGTCGGCTACCCGAACGGCTATAACTACAACTGCGGAAATTACAACATTCTTCCGCAACATAAAAGCTGGAAGAGCTATTTAAACAATTCGGACAATACCTGCTTCTCTACATTTACCGAGTACACTGCAACTACCAAGTTGCCGCGTACAACTGTAATCCGCAACCCGTGGGCTCAGCAAACCGCTCTGAGTTTCCAGAAGAAATTCATTGTCCGCGAGGGAACGACACTGCAGTTCAAGGCAGAAGCGTTTAACCTCACCAACACTCCTATCTTCGGAAGTCCCAGCACGTCATCGCCCGATCAGGAATTGACACGCACCAGTGTTGGCACTGACAACCAGCCTGGTTCCTGGTCAGGTTACGGGACGATTGGATCGACGCAGCAGAATTTCCCGCGCCAGATTCAGATGTCGCTGAAACTGCAATTCTAGTAAGTAGGATCAACGCAACATAACTTCCCTGAGAATTCTGCAAATCTCGGGGAAGATCACCTTCTGGTCAATCTTGCGTTTGTCAGCGTCGGAGGCTCAGTCGAGTCCCCGGCAAAGCAACAACCTGCCACGTCAACCACACTCAAAAACGGAGGCAACACCGCTTATGCGCAGAGCTCTCTTCAGCTACTTCCTCGCTGTATGCATGGCAGTCTTCTTCCTCTCCGTATTGCCGTTACGCGCGCAGCGGCAGGTGCTTGCAACGCACCTGTCTGCGCCGGCGGGCGCGCAGGACGCCGGCAGGCTTCCCGATTCGCAATCGCTAAGTTTCTCCATGGCCCTTCCCCTGCGAAATCAGCAGCAGCTCAAGGCATTTCTCGATCAACTGCACAATCCAGCAAGCCCGCAGTACAACCACTTCCTGACGGTCGAGCAATTCACGGAGCGGTTCGGTCCAACGTCCAGCGATTACGACAAAGTGATCGCTTATGCCGGATCGCATGGAATGAAGGTGACGAAGACTTATTCCAATCGCATGCTGGTGAATATGACCGCTCCGGTTGCTTCAGTGAACCAGGCGTTTCATTTCACGATGCACTCGTATCAGCATCCGTCAGAAAACCGGAAGTTCTATGCGCCCGATACAGAGCCATCCATCGAGAAAGGGTTGCCGGTCCTCAGTGTGCAGGGGTTGAGCAACTATCACCTGCCGCATCCAATGCTGAAACAGGCCGCGCGCGATGCAGTGCAGAGCTATACAACCGGATCAGGACCCAACGGACAGTTTCTGGGCAGCGACATGCGTGCCGCTTATGCTCCGGGAGTGACGCTTGACGGCGCCGGGCAGACTGTTGGCTTGATTGAACTTGGGCCCTACAATCTGAGCGACGTCCAGAGCTATTTCAGCTCTATCAACCAGCCTCTCAATGTCCCCATCTACAACGTCCTGCTCAACGTGGACGGCATCTGCTCAGGAACGCCGGCTACTGGCGGCTGCGATGACGGCGAGGAGGTCATCGACATCCAGCAGGCGATATCGATGGCGCCGCATCTCTCGGCATTGATTGTGTACGAAGCATATGGCGCGAACAGCGATGCGCTCACTGCATTTACGCAGGCGGCGAATGACAATATTGCCAAGCAGCTGAGCCTCTCCTTTGGATGGGGCGGCACTCCCGACACTGAACCCGGATATGAGCAGATATTCATGGAGCTCCAGGCGCAGGGGCAGAATGTGTTCGTGGCTTCAGGCGACTCGGGAGCCAATGTTGGCGGCGTGGGTTATCCGGGAAACAGCCCCAATATCACCGATGCAGGCGGCACGGACCTTACCACGAACGGCGCTGGCGGTGCGTGGTCGTCGGAATCCGGATGGGTTGGCAGCGGCGGTGGATGGAGCACGCAATCGCCGATCCCGAGCTACCAGACACCTGTCATCAATTCCACCAACCAAGGCTCTACAAGCTATCGCAACATTCCAGACGTTGCGATGGAAGCAAATACTGACAACTATTTCTGCGCGAATGGATCGTGCCAGGGAGGAATCGGCGGCACCAGCCTTTCAGCACCGCGATGGGCGGGCTTTCTGGCCCTGGTGAACCAGCAGGCTAATGGAAGCCCGGTAGGCTTTCTGAACACCACTCTCTATTCGCTTGGCCAGACCTCAAACTATACGAACTTGTTTCACGACATCACTACCGGCAACGACTTCAACAGCGGCAGTCCTGATTTGTTCTCAGCAGTTACCGGCTACGACCTGGTTACCGGATGGGGTTCACCGACCGGGCAAAACCTGATTGACTCGCTTGCTCCGGCAAATACTGCAGCTGCCAACTTTGCGCTTACTGCGTCTCCATCCACCATCAATCTCACGCCCGGCAGCGATGGAACGTCGACGATCACGGTTGCACCGGTTAATGGGTTCACCGGAACCGTGAACCTGACGGTGACGATTCTTGGAGCGCCCACAGGCGTGTCTGCGAGCCTAAGTTCTTCCTCTATTACCGGCGCAGGCTCTTCTATGCTGACCGTGTCGACAACCAGCGCTGCGCCTGGTGGAAATATTCTGCTGGCTATCACAGGCACGAGCGGCGGGTTGTCGCAGACCGCTTACGTTTCGATTGCGCTGCCGGATTTCAGCCTCGCGCTTACTCCGACGGCTTTGTATCTGAACCAGAACAGCTCTACAACAGGCACTGTAGCCGTCACGCCTGAGAATGGATTCACCGGCAAGGTGCAGCTTTCTCTTGCGAATGCGCTTCCGGATTCTGTCACGGGCAAGTTTCAGCCTTCTCAGACAGCAACGAGCAGCACGTTGCTGTTGACCGCCGGCAGTAAAGCCGCAACCGGAACCAGCATTATCGGTATCACAGGCGTGTCCGGCAGCACCACGCATACGTTGTCCTCAGCAACGCTATCCGTAAGTGCGGCTATCGGCAAGAATGGTGCCGGGCAGCCAGTGGATCTCAGTTCGGCGTACAACGTGGCAGCCATCTATGCCGATGGGCAAACCTTCACATCCGGAGGTCTGGATGGCGGCGGCTATGCGTATTCGGAAAATATATTGACGCGTGCGCGTGTCCTCAGTGGAGTGCAGTTCAATCTGGGGCCGGCAAATGCCAACGATGCAGTTTATGGAGCAGGACAGCAAATCACTTTGCCTGCCGGACAGTTCAATACACTGCAACTGCTGGCAACCGGAATCGACGGAAACCATGCGTCGCAAGCCATTACTGTGACATATACAGACGGCACTACCTCGCAATACGCGCAGGGATTCAGTGACTGGTACAGTCCTTCTGGCAACATCAATGAAGCGGAAGGCGTGGTGATGCCGTATCGCAACACAGCCAGCGGAGCCAAAGACAACAGGCCTTTTCATGTATATGGCTATACACTTCTTCTCACGCCAGGAAAGACGGCAAAAAGCTTTACCCTTCCCAGCAACCGTGATGTAGTCGTGCTTGCTGCAACACTTGTAAATGAGAATCTCGGAGCGCAGGCCTCTCTTACTTCCGCCTTCAATGCAGCCGGAATCTATACCGACAGCACAACGTTCTCAGAAACGGGAGGGATCGATGGAGGAGGCGCAGCTTACTCAGCCAATCTGCTTGGTGATGAAACAGGCCTATCAAGCCTGGTGGTGAACGGCGTTAAGTTCAATCTCGCCGCGGCGAACCAGGAGAATGTTGTTTATGGCGCAGGCCAGAGCATCGCGCTGCCAGCCGGTCGCTACAATACTCTGTACATTCTAGGAACAGGAGTTCAGGGGAATCAGGCCTCGCAAACTATCGTGGTGACATACACTGACGGAACGACAGCGAAATTTACGCAGAGCTTCAGCGACTGGTATACCCCGCAAGGCTACTCACGCGAAGCTTTAGCGGTAAAGATGCGCTATCGTGATTTAAACGACGGCACTCAGGATAACCAGGCTTTCAATCTTTATGAATATGCGCTGCCTATTAACTGCAATAAGGCGGTGAAATCCATTCAGTTGCCTGATAACCGCTATGTGCTGGCGCTTGCAATTAGCCTGGTTCGTGAATGAATAGGATGATCTCAACCCGGATCAAACTGCTGACGATTTTGCTGTCATCTGGATGTTGTTTACTTTCACTGCCGGCCCAGCGTACAGCGGTTGCTGACAAACAGCCCATCGATTATGCCAACGGGCTGGTCGGTACCGCGCCGCTGGACGATCAGAAACTTATTGGAAACGCACCGCCTCCGGGAGAACAGCTGTATTCCGGCTTTACTTCTCCCGATGCTGTGCTGCCTCATGGGTCTACTCATCCAGGCCCCCTTAATGCAAATCTCGATCTTGAGTATTCCGCGGGAGTGAGGGCTGCATACTTCTATCCGAACAGAATGATGTATGGGTTCTCGACTGGAACCGCCGGTGGCCCGGTTGTAATGCCGGTAGTCGGAGACTGGACAGTTCCTCCTGAGCGAAGCGCTTCCGTATACGACAAGACACGGGAGAAATCCTCACCCGGATACTACAGCGCGTATCTCGATGACTTTCACACACTCGCTGAAATGACGGTGACTACCTGGACTTCCATCTTCAGGTTTACCTTTCCTCAGTCAGAAAAATCTAACATCCTGCTTGACCTCGGGCGTGGTGGTGGAGACATTGAGGTTGTCGATGACCATACAGTGCGCGGGAAATCCCGCTATGGCAACCGATACTTTGTCGCGGAATTCTCAAGACCATTCACGACCTTCGGCGTCTTCAAGCAGAATCCGCCAGAGCAGCCGATGCGTGGAGATATTCTCGGCTGGAATGATGTGAATCCTGAAGCGCGAACAATTTCTGGCAACTATGCCGGAGCCTATCTGCGATTCACGACTACACAAGGTGAACAGGTCCTGATGAAGATTGCGTCCGGAGTGAGTTACCAGGTGGCTGAAGAGAGGCTGCAATCCGAGAGCTCAGGGTGGAACTTCGATCACATCAAGCAGCAGGCTCAGGAAACGTGGGCCAAAAAGCTGAACCTGATTGAAGTAAAAGGTGGAACAGAAAAAGAAAAGATGCTGTTCTACTCCTGCCTCTACCATTCGTTTGCCAGCCCGCACCTGATCGCGAAAAAAGGAGAGCAGTTCACGGGACGCGACAGGCAAGTGCATACTGCAGACTATGATCGTTACGATCAGGTGCCACTGTGGGACACGGGCCGCAACCAGGTTGTATTGCTTACGCTTCTCGAGCCTGATGTGAAGGTGGATATTCTGCGCTCGCAGCTTGATATCGCGCGCGAGTCCGGCTACATGGGCACGTCATTCCACGGCGACAACGCGGTTCTGATGTATCTGGGCGATTGGGAGCGCGGCTTGAACTTTGACTGGGCCGCGGCTTACGAATACCTGCGCAAGAACGCGACCGATCCCAAGGGGCCCAGAGGCTATCTTGCAGAATACATGAAGAACGGCTGGATCTCAGACTTCATTCCGAAAGACCGGAATCCCAATCCTCCGTATGCAGGTGGCAAGGCCGGTGCCGCTACAACACTCGAATACAGCTGGGATGATTATGCTCTTGCTCTTTATGCGAAAAAACTTGGCAGGCAGGATGACTATGAGCTGTTTCTGAAGCGTGCACATAACTATCAGAATGTCTTCGACCCTTCGGTAGGCTTCATTCGGGGCAAAACAGAAGATGGCAAGTGGATATCCCCGTTTGATCCACGCGAGCCCTACTATAACTTCATGATGAAGGAAGCATCTGGGTGGTCCACCTTATGGCTTGTCCCTCATGATGTGCAGGGTTTGATCCATCTCTTAGGTGGACGGGATAAGTTCGCAGCTAAGTTAGATGAGTTCTTCACGACGCCTTATACAGCAAAAGGTATCTGCCGTGACTGTACCGGAGTGATCGGACAGTATGTTCAGGGAAACCAGCCCGACCAGCAGGCGGCTTATTACTATGACTGGGCCGGTCAGCCATGGAAAACCCAGAAGCTGACGCGGGAAATTCTCAATCTTATGTATGGCAGTGACAAGAGCGGCCTGGCATTTCCCGGAATGGACGATCAAGGCTCGACCTCATCCTGGTATGTAATGAGCGCTCTGGGTTTCTATACGGTCGACCCATCCAGCCCGGATTACATCATGGGCAGCCCGATCTTTGATCAGGCGACGATCCACTTGGGCAGTGGGAAAGACTTCACAATCATCGCCCGCAATAACTCTGCGAAGAATATCTATATCCAGTCAGCAACGCTGAATGGAAAGCCCTGGAACAAGCCATGGTTCAGCCACTCTGATATAGCCAATGGCGGAAAGCTGGTGCTGACCATGGGATCTCTGCCGAATAAGAACTGGGGAAGCGCTCCTGATGCAGCGCCTCCTTCTATGTCTCATTAAGCAAGCTCATGATAGAGGCGATACTTTTCGTGGCCGATGGCCGCGAAGGGCTTGAACTCATATTCCTGGCCGCTGGCTTTTATCTTCCATGTGTATGAGGAGCGTGCCATCTGGCTCACAGCAAGCAGCTGAGCTCGCGTAGCGTGAATCGGAGCATCGCCGATGGCGAAAAGTGTGAGTGGGCCTCTTAACAAAGCGACCGTATTCGGATGTTGCGGATCGACAGCTTCCAGTCGAATGGGCATGTCGAAAGCTACTTCGATGCGATCACCACTGCGCCATGTCCGGTCGACGGCAAAAAACTTGCCTGGCACCGGCTGTTTTTCCACGGCGCGTCCGTTTACTGCCACTCGCGTGCTACTGCCTGTCCATGCGGGAATACGCAGCATCAAGGCGAAGCTCCGCGGCTGATCGAGCTCAAGAGCGATCGAGGTTTCAGGCACGATCGGGTATTGGGTGTTCTGTTTGAGGACGCAGCGCGTGCTTCCGAATCTCCATGTAACTTTGGAAGGCACATACAGGTTTACATAAACACTCCGCGCTCCACGGAAATATGAGCTGATGCCGTAGTCTGCAGTGATCTGCGGGAATGTGCCAGAGCAGCAGGGCCACTTGTCCTGATGAAAGAACTTGCTGGCCGAGTTGTTGTAGTCGGAGTAGTAGAAGGATTGTCCGTCTTCCTGGAGCGGCAACGCGCCAAGGATCGTGTTGTACAGCACGCGTTCCATGCTGTCTCCGTAACGGCTGTCAGCGGATGCGCGCAGAAGGTATCGCGCAATTTTGAAATGGCCATAGGCCCCGCAGGGAGTCTCGAAGCTGGCATGCGTCTTGACGAGACTTTCGCCCATCTCGCCGCTTCCCGGCTTGCGAAAGGTTTCATCAGGGCCCCAGCCGCCGGTAGCAAAACTCTGCGTGTTGAGCACAAAATCAAAGCCGTTGCGTGCTGCGCGCAGACGCATTTCGTTGCCGGTCACCAGATAATTCTGAAAGGCCGAGCAGAGTGCATTAACGTGGCTATAGGCATGCTGGCCGGGCAGCACATTTTCGCCTGCTGCCAATGGAGCGAAATATTCGCGGTCCTGCATAAAACGTGCTGCAAGCTGTTTATAGCGCTCGCCTGCGCCGCGCTTGTATGCGAGATAGAAATTCTCGGGCAGCGTGTAGGTTTCGTCCCAGGTAAGGCGATGTTTGGATGAGGGCGGGCATTCTGCTCGGCGCGGGTCAGCGCTTTCTCAGGAAGAAAGGGCAGGACGGCATCGGTTGCATGATTCAGAACAGCAAGCGCCTGCGGATCAGATGCAAACTCATGCGCGTCGATCAATCCGCAGTTTGTTTTGTCGAAGGTGTAAGCGGGCAGGCAGTATCCCTTGTAGAAATTGGGGGTAACGGTTGCAGCAAAGCCCTGCACCAGCCGCTGCACTTTCTCCTGCGTTTTCTTTGATCCGGTTGCTGCGTATGCGCGCGAGAGACCGGACAAATATTGGCCGAAGGTATGGCCGGGAACGTATCCGGTCATGTTCTTTGGAGGATCGAACGCATCGGAGAAGCTGTACCATCCACCCATGTCCTCGCCAGGAGCAGACAGCCCAGCGCGCTGGCGAAAAGGCTTCAGTAGACGATCATCATCGAGCGCCAGAAAGAAGGCGTGATTGCGGTCGAACTGCTCGCGCATCGGGCCATCCAGCAATTGCACTTCAGAATATGAGAATTGCGATAGCTGCGGAACGATTGCATCGGTTGGTTTTGCTGTGGCAAATGCCCGCAGAGGGCGTGCTGCAGCTGCGCCCGCGCTCAAAGCCACTCCTGTTTTTAATAACTGCCTGCGCGATATTTGATTCAAGGCAAATTCTCCGTGTTCTTTTCGAACTATCTAACTTTCGATATATGGAATCCATACCTGCATGGAGGATGGCTCACGATTTGCCCACGCATAATAAGGAATCAGCTTCAATGTGGTATTGCTGGCGCTCTTCTTCAAAGGGGCAGCACTGTAAAGCGCATCGTGTGCGGTTGATTCCGCAAGTATGCCGGGATGCTCGAGGGTAACGACTCCGTCGAGCAGGCTGGCCTGATATTGCGATGGAGTGGCATTTCCCGCTCGAGCTGATAGCAGAGGAAACTTCAGGCGGTCATGCTCGGTCTGGTCAAGCTGTTCCATGCAGAAGATGATCGGTCCGCGCTGGAGCGCAATGCGTCCGGTATCGTCGGCAACTGCGGGATTCGCGCGAACGATCCGGGATTCCATGTCGAAGCTGATTTCAACAAGATCGTTGGCAGTCCAGGTGCGGCGCAGTGGCAGATATTGTCCGGGAACAGGAGTGCCGGCCAGCTTTCCATTTACCTTGACGACCGTATGCCTGCTCCATTCAGGAATGCGCGCGTATAAAGTGAACTCTTCCGGATGAGTTGGCGAAATGCGCAGCGCGATATTTCCTTCCCAGGGATAACGGGTTGTTTGTGTGATCTTGATCGGATTACCGCTATCGAGCTGCCATTGCAGTTCCGAGTTGTCATAGAGGTGCACATAAATGCCGTCGCTTGCTGTGCTGTAGAAATATGCGGGCAGTGAGGCAAAGGTCCGTTCGAGGTTTGGCGGGCAGCAGGTTGTGTCATACCAGGGATTGCGAATTTTGCCTTCCGGAGTATGACGGTCTCCTGCGTCTACAACCGGATCGTAGGCCAGGGGATTGCGGTAGCAGTATGTGCGTCCGTCGAGCGACATGCCTGAGTTGATGCCGTTGTAGAGAGCGCGCTCGATCACATCGGCGTGGCGCGCATCTCCGGTTGCCGCGAGCATTCTCGCATTCCACATCATGTTTCCGATCGCGGCGCAACTCTCGCCATAGGCGCGCGCATTGGGAAGTTCATAAGCATCACCGAAGGCTTCGCCTTCGCTGCGCGCTCCGACTCCTCCGGTTACATACATCTGGTGCGCGATCAAGTCGTCGGAAAGAGTCTGCAGCGCCTTCATGTACGATGGGTCGCCGGTTTCAAGGTAATAATCCGTCGCTCCGCAGCAGGCGTACATGGCGCGCACGGCGTGTCCTTCAAGCCTTGTGCGCGAAGTGAATGGTATGCCGCAGAACATGTAGGATATCTGCCGGGGAAGAAGTGGAACACGGGAATCGCCTTGCAGGATGTAACCGGCCAGTTCCAGGTATTTCTGGTTTCCGGTGGTGCGATACAGCTCGATCAGGGACATCTCGATTTCCGGATGTCCGGCTACGATCGGTTTCTGATTGGCTGCAGGTCCATAGTTCGGCAGCAGGAAGTTATCGACAAAACGCATGCCTGCTTCGAGCAGCGTGGGGTCGCCGGTTGCGCGGTAGTAGGCAATTGCACCCTGCAGGAGATGGCCGATGTTATAAAGTTCATGACCTGTGGTCTGAATCTGCCAGAGCATGCGGTCGCCCTTGCGGTCCTGCACGTAATAGGTATTCAGGTACCCGCTTGGTTCCTGGGCGGCGATGATCCCGCGAATGTCGGTTTCGGCCAGCTGGCGCAGCTGTGGTGTATCGCCAGATTGCAGCACAAAGCCGACCGCTTCAATCCATTTGTACATATCCGAATCGGAGAAGACTGGTCCGTGTTGCGGAGCGTTTGATTTGCCTTCCAGCCGGAGGAAGTTATCCATGCGCCCGTGTGAGAGCAACTCATCATGCATGCTGGGTATGCTGGAGCTTACATTGGTGGCGCGCCGCTTTGACCAGAAGCCTTCCTGAATCACGACAGCGCTTACAGGCACCTGCTTCAGCTTTGCATGCGGCGACTTTGACAGATCGAAGACTGATTTGTTCTTCCACTGCATCGTTGCCGTGGCCTTCGTCTGAGGATCATCGAAGACCGCAGTCAATGCGCCTGCATATCGCGATGCCAGCATAGAGCCTGCAGCGATGCTTCCAGCTCCTGAGAGAAACCGGCGCCGATTCACTTTGATTCCTGTACTCATGATGTAACTCCTGATGCGCTACGAAGTGGGTTACGGGTTAGATTGACCGGGAACAGCGATCTCCTGGAGTTGATAGTTCGTTCTTGCTTCCTGCTGGTGCTCGTGAGCCTGCTTCATTCTGGCTGCAAGAGCGTTTACCTCATCTTTTTTGCCGAGGCGGCGATTCGCCATCAGCTCCTGGTAGATGGCCGTCTCGTCGTTGGGGTCTCGTTTCAGGGCTTCTTCGGCGTGCTGTATCACGGCATTCAGATTGCCTGCACGCAGCTGAAGCACGCACAAAAGATCGCGTGCCGGCTGGTAATCCGGTTCCAGAGCAACAGCGCGTTCGGCGGCAGCGATGGCAGCGGTTATTGTATGGCTGTCTGAAGCATTCTCTGATTGGCTCAGAGCTTCTGCATACAGATACTGCACCAGCGGATCGTCGGGATGCTTCCTGACCTGCTCGGCATACGCGGTCAGTGACTCGCCTGCCTGATGATGCTGGCTCAACATCATGCCCATGGCGTCCTCGGCAAACGATAATTGAGGATCGAGCTTATGCGCTTCGCGGAAATCCTCCATGGCTCCGTCCATCTTGCTCAGTTCTACTTTCAGGACTCCGCGCGCCAGATAAAGCCGCGCCTCCTGCGGCAGCTGCTGCAATCCGGCGTTAAGCATATCGATGCCTACCTGATAAGACGAATGGTTGAACGAGATTTCTGCAAAGATCAGGTAGTTTCGCGGGTCTTTCGGTTCTGCCAGGATTGCCTGTCGCAGAAGCTGCACTGCACGCGGAGTATCTCCGCTGGCCTCTGCTATGCGTGCAGCGAGAGTCAGCGCCTGTGCGTTCGCTGTATTTGCATTGAGTAGAGGTGCGAGGGCAGCCGATGCCTGACCGTACGTTTTGGCTTTCCAGCAGGCATAGGCATAACGCAGCCTGTTCCCACTGGTATCTTCACGATTGAGCATTTGTTGGAAGAGCGCTGCTGCCTGGTCGTTATTTCCCAGAGCCAGCAGACAGGCTCCATACTGAATCTGCGCGGCATTGCTGGATTGGATCACTTCTCCGGCTTTGGCGAAGTGATCCACTGCCTGATCGCAATGCCCAGCTTTCCAATCCAGCACGGCGAGCATCGCGTGGCTCGTTGGATTCCCAGGCTGGACGGCGAGGATTCGATTGAGAGTGTCAGCTGCCTTTGGAGAGTTTTGCGCGTACTCGATCTCTGCCATGCCTTCCAGCGCTGGGAGAAAGTCGGGGCATGCTGCGTCTGCTTTATCAAATGAGCTCAAAGCTTCAGCTGTCCGACCCAGCTTCTTCAGTGCCAGCCCTCGTATGGTCAGCATGCGGCAATTGTGTGGATCTGTCTGCAACACTGTATCGGCATTGGCAATGGCCCGCTGGTTCTCTCCCTGGCGCAAGGCCTGCATGGCATCATCGCTCTGCGGCGATGATTGCCCCATCGCGGCACATCCTATTAAGAATGTGCCCGTGATGATGCAGGCCCTGGCATATCTTCGGTTAAACACGGTACGAATGCTCTCCCCTGGTGCAATGCGATCAGAAGACGATGTTGCCTCCAATCTGCATGAATCGCGGAGTGTACTGTTGCGTTGCGCGCCCGAAGTTTCCGTCGGGCAGGTTCGCGTCTACGTTATACAGGTTCGGACGATTGAAGAGGTTGAAGAATTCGAACCTGAGCTGGAAAGAAACGCGCTCGGTGATAGCGGTGTTCTTCAACAGAGAGGTATCCCACTCCGCAAAGCCCGGTTCCCGGAATTGGTTAAATGACTCGTTTCCTTCTGAGCCAAAGGATGGCTGGGGGAAATTGCCTGTCGTAAAGAGGCCCTGCAGATAATTGTGGCGTCCGGTTGAGTAGTGATAGCTGGCTACGTTCGGGTAGTCCAAATTGTCACCGTCTGCGTTATAGTCACCGCTGCCGGGAGCGTAGCCGGTATAAGTGCCGTCGGCGCCAATAGTGGGGCTGAAGGCGGCGTTTGTGGATACGGTAAACGGTGTGCCTGATTGCAGAATTCCTGTGCCGCTCAATTGCCATCCGCTGGCGACTCGTCCTAATAGACCGAGGCCGCGGTTATAGTCCGGAAACTGGTAGTTGCCGGCGAAGGAGAAGCGATTCGGAGCGTCCCATATCGATGGTCCATAGAACTGGTGCGGATTGATGTAGGTGGGGAAGACCTGTGTATCGTCATTGGAAGCAGAGCGCGTGTACGAAGCATTGAAGAATGCGCGCGAGAATCGGCCGCGCAAGGCGGCGATGAATGCGTTGTAGTTGGAGACGCGATCGTTCTGCGTGTAGAGCACGGAGCCAAAACTCGTATTGAGCCGCGTTGGTGTGAGGCTGTTGTGCATGATCAGGTCGCCAGGCAGCTCATTGATGTTCTGTCCGTAGTTGACCGCATACACCTGTCCGCCACCCGACATCAGGCTTCTCCCGTTTGCTCCCGAGTAGGCGAGACTGGCAGCTAAATTGGAACTGAGCTCATGCTCGGCGGCAATCGAATAAACATATGTCACAGGCGAATGCAGATTGGGATCGATAGCACCGACACCGAACTGCAGTCCTGTAATGCCGCCTTTTTCGTTCAGCGTGTAGGCTTCAATCGATGGCGCAGGGAAGTTGTACGGCTTGGTATTCGACGTGCCGAAGCCAAAGACCGGCGCCGGGCCTGACGCTCCATAGAAGGTTGGGAAAATATCTCCCGGAGGATTGCCGCGATACTGTTCCTGCAGGTTGGCGAGCGTTGGCCAGTTGTGGAAGAAGCCTGCGCCGCCCTTCACCAGCCATTTTCCATCGCCGCCGATGTCCCAGGCGATGCCGCCACGCGGGCTGAAGACATCGGTAATGGCGCGGTTGAGCGCATGATTGTGACGGATCAGGACGCCATTCGCGATCTGTTGCTGCAGCGTCTGGCCCGATCCGAGGAAGAAGTTGGAAAATGCAGTGTTGGCGCTGCGCGAGTACGGATTGCCGAAATCATCCCAGCGCAAGCCGAAGTTTGCCGTCAGGCGGGACGAAATCTTCCACGTGTCTTCGACAAATGCGCCATTGGTGACGCCGGCGGCGTTCCAGTCATATTGATCGCGCTGGCCGGTCAGCGGGTTATATGCCAGGCCGGTCTCGGTATAAACATTATCCTTCGCGAGATCCAGCAGGCTATTGAACTGAAATGTCGGCTGATCATACGGTCCGTTGAAGACCTCGACGTCATCACCGAACAGTCCCTCATATCCTGCCTTGATGACATGCGACTTGATGGTGTGCGTCAGTACATCGCGCCAGTGGTAGTTGTGCTGGATGAAGTCTCCCTGAGCGAACCCCGCGCCGAAGGCAGATCCAATACTTGTGACGTTGACCACGGGTACTGTGAACAATCCAGTGGCCGGCTGAATGCCTTCTACTCTCATCACGGCAAAGGCTGCCTCATTGAGGGTTCTCGGGCTGAAAGTATGCGTTTCGTTGATTTGGAGTGCGTATTGGTAGTAGTTGCTTGTGGTGTTGAAGGCTTCGCGCTGATTCACGCCATTGCTGTTGAGTGTGGTGCGATAGAAATTGCCGTACAGGCGATCGCTGGCAAAGTCTTTATCGAGGCGGATGTTGTATTGCATTCCATTGCGGTATGCGCTGGAGGAGAAGTTCCCGGTGTCTACCATGGCCAGCCCGCAAGGCAGGTTATTTGTGGCTGCTGTTCCGCATGTGCCTGGAAAGAGGTCTTGCGCAGTCTGGCTGACCGTTACGTTAGACACGTGGCTTACGGGATAGGTCGTAAGCAATTGGGTGCCTATCGTATTCGGGAAGTTTGTCTGCGCAAAGGAGGTGAAGGCCGGGTCTTCAAAAGTAATGTTGCTGGTTGAAGCGGCTGAAGAACGCAGAGGTTCGATGGCGAAGAAGAAGTATCCCCAGTTTTTGCGTGGGATGATTGGTCCGCCGATAGTTGCGGAGATGTTATTGCTGTGAAACGGAGCGTATGACTTTGTGAATTCCGTGCGCGCGAGCCATCCCTGATAAGTGAAGTAATCGCTGGCATTGCCATGATAGGTGTTGGTTCCAGATTTCGTTGTCATGGTCATCTGGATCGAGCTGGCGCGGCCATAGTCCACGTTGTAGGTGTTGGTCTGGATGCTGGTTTCCTGGATGGAGTCAGGATTTGGCGTCATGTTCAGAACGCCGGCGCGAATCGAGCTGGTTACATCGAGGCCATCGACGACGTACATGTTGCCCACGGCGCCCTGTCCGTTCGCGCTCGAGTCCACCTGCGTTTCGGTGGAATAGTTATCGCGTCCGGAACCAGGGCTGCCGTTCGAGGTCACGCCGAGCCCGGTCACGCCCGGAGCCAGAGTGACCAGAGAAATCATGTTGCGTCCTGCGAGCGGCAGGGTAGAGAGTGTCTGCGTCGACAGGGTCTCCTGCAGGCGCGTGTCCGCGGTATCGAGCACCGGCGCTTCGGTGGTGACTTCGATCGACTGGGTGGCGCTGCCGACAACAAGCTTCACTGGAATATTGAGCGTCTGCCCTGTTTGCAATGTAAGCGTACTTTGGGCAAGAGCGAATCCGCTGGCTGAGGTATCCAGGTGATAGGTGCCCGGTGGCAGGCTGACGAACAGGTAGACTCCGGAGGCATTGGAGGAAGTAGTTCTTGTTTCTCCGGTATCTGTTCTGGTCAGTGTAAGCTTGGCATCCGGAATCAGAGATCCGTTGGGGTCCTGAACTTCTCCTGTTATGCTGCCGCTGAATTGAGCATGAGCGAGTACCGCGGAGCAAAGAAAGAAGAGAAGCACTACTGCTAGCGAACGCAAATTTGAAATTGTCACAATAAACCTCCCTTAGAATTCCCACCATGCAATTCCGGCTTTTTCTTTACTCTGCAAAATGAGGTCTGCGCCCGTCTTGAAGAATACGTTTTCTCTAAATCGGAATTATTGATTTGCTTTTCTGTCTCTCAGGGAATTCGTGGAGCAATATACTCAGAGGTTTGCAGAGTTGTCCAGTGTTTTTAGAAAATTTTGATTTAGGCTTGCTTACGAGATTAAAGAAGCGGGACTGGGTTAATACGAAGTCGCAATGATAAGAACTTCTTATAGAGAAGCCATTGTCGGAAAAGGATTACTATAAAACACCGGCAAGTTCTACACACTCGTGATCTGGAGGCACAATCGGATCAAATCATGGGAAATACTGCCCAAATATCATTGGATTCCCACTGTCAATCCCTGGCATTCTTACCGGGAACTATCTTCTAAAGGAGCAGCGTTTCTGGTTGATCGATGGGTACCGGATATTCTTCATGTTCCCTCCGCAGCTAGCCTTTTGCGCGAAAGTGTTCGGCGACCACAGAAAGATCTTCGTCCCCGCGTCCGGCGGATATGATGGCATCATAGTCCCGGAGCGCGGCAGTTGCAGTGGGGAGCTCCTGCTCTGCTTCTTTTGCCAGGGCCACAGCATAGCGCAAATCCTTCGCCATAAGCCGGGCAGCAAAATTCGGTTCGTAGTCTCTCGCCAGCATGCGAGCAGCGATTGTCTTGATCATGGGGCTTCCGGGCGTTCCTTCGATTAAGACCCCGATGGCCTGATCGACATTCAGACCGTTGCGCTCAATGAGGCCTAATGCTTCGCCAAGAGATGCAGCCTGAACTCCGGAAAGAAAATTGTTAATCAGCTTCATGCACGCGCCGCTGCCCACCGGTCCCAGGTGCACGACGTCGCGCCCCATTACCCGGAGCAAAGGCATGATGCTGGCAAGAGAAGCTTCCGGTCCTCCGGCGAGAAAGCGTAATTGGCCGGAGGCAGCCTGGGGTTTGCTTCCTGTGACGGGCGCGTCGATGAGCGTCAGGTTTCTTGATTGCGCGGCATGATTGAGTTCGGCAATGTATCCCGGAGTTACTGTGCTCGACTCAACGAGGATTGTGCCTGGAGCTGCGGCGGCGAGAGCGCCATGATCTCCCAACCATATCTTGCGGGAAGCGTCGTCGTCAGCGACCATGCTGAAGATCACCTGCGCGTTGGAGGCTGCTTCCGCCGGCGCGGCGGCGATCGTCGCTCCAAGCTCAGCAAGAGGCTGCGCTTTTGCAGCTGTTCTGTTGTAAACGGTCAATGAATATCCAGCCCCGAGCAGGCGGCGAGCCATCCCTCCACCCATGAGTCCCAAACCTAGAATCGCTACTTTTGTCTGCTCCATGGATCTCCTGATTTCTTATATAAGTGGATGAACTTCAACAGGGATATCGGCCTCTTTCACTACTCGAAGCGGGTTGAGCAGAGGACGGCCCAGACCTTTGAAGTGTACCTCCATCGTGTCGCCATCCTGAAGTTGTATACCATGACCAAAGCTGAGTGAATGGGCTCCCAGAAAGTGAATATGAATGTCGCCCGGCCGCCGGTGCAACGCGAACTTGAAATGATGGTGCTCGATGTTTTGCAGGCTGTGGCACATCTCTTTTTCACCACTGATGATGTCCTGAGTCCATAGCACATTATCTCCGCGCAGAATCGTCACCTTGCCTGGAATTGAATCGAAGGTAGGGTTCACCGTAATTTCAGGACCTGTAGAACAGCTTCGTAATTTTGAGCCGGCAAGGTTGAGATAATTCTTTTTCTCGAAGCGATGATCGGAGAATTCATTGCCCGGCATCATTCCGACTCTGTGTGGCTGGCCATCCGGGCCAATGACGTAGACCACCGCAATTTCTGCTTCCTCTCCGCCATCTTCCGCATATGGAGGCACCAGCAGCGGCTCTCCCGGAGACTGCACCGCCAGGCCATTGCCTTTGTAAAACCACTCCGGAGCAATACCGATCTCATTTTTTGCAGGACGTCCCGCTTCGACTCCCCAGCGGAACATTTTCATGCTGTCCGTTTCCTGCTCCGCCTTGGCGGCTGCGTGCATGGATTGCCGGTCACGCGCGCTGCCGAGATGTGTGAGGCCGGTGCCGGATACAAGGCATCGAGACGGCTCGTCAGGATGGTCGACAGGGGAGAGAAGTTTCCATTCTCCCTTACCCAGATAGACAGGATCGTAAGCGATTTTTTCTGAGGTCAGGTTCTTATTTATTAACTCAGTCAGGCTGCCATTGCCTGCAATAGCGGCCAGGGCAAGAGCGTAGACGGAATCAAAATTATCGACGAAGTACAGATCCGGCTCTCTGACCAGCGCTACACGCCGCCTGTCTCCAGCGTTCAATTGCACTAATTGCATCGCGCTCATTCAATCACCTGAAATTGGTGAAGACGCTCTTCGTTGATCGTCAAGCCCAATCCTGGAAGGTCGTCACTGAGATCGATGAACCCATCCTTCGGCTTGGGCTCTCCATCAAAGATGTACCAAAACAGCTCATTTCCAACTTCCACATCTACCGGAGGAAAGAACTCGGCCATCGGCGAATTAAGGCTAGCCATTACAACGTGATAGTTATGCATCTGCCCGGCATGCGGGATGACGGGTATCGAGAAGCCTTCAGCCATGGCTGAAATTTTTCGCGCCTGGCTGATGCCGCCCACGCGGCTGGTATCGAACTGAATGTAATCGAGTGCTTTATTTTCGAGGAGGCTTCTAAAGCCATAAAGAGTAAATTCATGCTCCCCGCCAGCGATAGGAACGCGTCCATATGACTTCAACTCTGCGTATCCTTCCGTGTCGTCGGGGATGACCGGCTCCTCCAGCCAGCGAAGATCGAAAGGCTCAAGCAAGGGAAGCATTCGTTTCGCGTAGTCGAGAGTCCAGCCCATGTAAGCATCCGCCATCACATCAATCCCATTCCCTACTGTTTCGCGGACAGTACGCACGAGATCCACATTGCGCTGCATGCCTTCAGCTCCATCCGTTGGTCCCCAGCCGAAACGAAGCTTCATTGCCTTGTAGCCTTCTGCCTTATAGGCTTTGGCCTCTGCTGCCAGATCTTCGAGTCCAACTGAATAGAGGCGGCTGGCATATACAGGAATTTGCGGCTTGGTTCTGCCACCGAGCAAACGATACACCGGCTGCTTCGCTGCCTTGCCCAGCAGGTCCCATAAGGCGATGTCTACGGCGCTGATAGCGGTCATTCCGATGCCTTTGCGGCCAAAAGCCATCGTATGACGATACATATGCTGCCAGAGAAATTCGATGTCCCACGGATTCTGCCCAAGCAGGAGCGGCGTCAGGTAAATGTCGATGACCTGCTTGGTTACAAGCGGAGCAAGTGCTGCGTTTCCAATTCCGACTAAACCGTCATCCGATTCCACTTCGACGACCAGCCAGTCGTGAAAGGTGAAAGTTTTCATGGAAGTCTTCGAGATCGAAAGCAGGTCCATCGGGTTGGTGCAGAAATGTGGCGGCAGCGGCGTGGTCTCTCCGGACCACTGCACAACGCGAGTGCGAACCTTATGAATCTTCATAATGAGACCAGTTTTCCTTGTGGTTGAAATGTGCCGCTTTCCGGCGAATGCAGAACTCCTGTAGTAAGAAGAAGAATGATGAACGCGATGATGTGAAGACTGCCAACGATAGCGAACAGCACTGCGTAACTCGATCCGTGGCTGAGCATTTGTCCTGCAAACAGGTTGAAGAGCGCACCACCTGCAGCGCCACCAAATCCTATGAGCCCGGCAACGGAGCCGACGGATTTTATCGGAATGATGTCCGTCGGCAGCGTCATAATCAATCCTGACCATGACTGCTGTCCAAAGAAGGCGATGCTGAAGAGAGCCAGGGCAAGGCTTACGGGCACATGCGGAACAAGAATGACCGCAGGCATGAGCGCTGCGCTTATTCCCAGAGCCAGTTTTCTGGAAAAGTTCAAGGAGTATCCGGCATTTAAGAGCCTGCTGGAAAACCATCCACCGAGAAAGCTTCCAAGGCCGGAAGCAGCGTATGGAATCCAGGCAAAGTAGCTGACGCGTTTTATATCGAAGCCGCGCGCGTCGTAGAGATATTTCGGCAGCCAGAAAAGGCAGAAGTACCATGCCGAGTCAGTAAGGAATTTAGCCGTCACCATTCCCAGAACTTCACGGGATGACAACAAGTGGAGCCATGAAGCCTGTGCCTGATTGCCTGTTAGGGGTCGAGTTGTTGTGCTGAATTCCGTGGGTTGCCTGTAGCAGATGCTCCAGGTAATTGCCCATGCCAGCCCAACAAGACCCGCGCAGAAAAAAACATATCGCCAGCTGCCCGCGAGAAGAATCAATCCTATAAGCGGCGGAGCTAGCACGGAGCCAACTGCTGTTCCGGCATTGATCACGCCCATTGCCGTTGCCCGCCTGGTTGCGGGAAGCCACTCCGCGATGACGCGCGTTGCTGCAGGGAAGGCCGCACCTTCACCCATCCCAAGCAGAAGACGCGCAGTGATAAGTGTCCCGAACCCTTGAGCCAGACCATGAAGCGAACAGGCAAGCGACCACCATGTCATGCTGAGGGCGAATCCTCTTCTTGTGCCTATGGCATCGAGTAGCCGGCCGCCGCCGGCATAGAGCAAGGCATATGTAACCAGAAAAGCGGCCTGTAGCTTTGAGAACTGCGCGTCAGAAATCGGAATGTTCTTTTCGATAGCAGCAATAGCCACCGGCAGCGCCTGCCGGTCAAAATAGCTGATGGCAATCGCAGCAGTGACCAGCGCGACAAAGACCCACGGTTTGAATTCCTGACGCAATCTGTTCCTTTTCTGGAAACGAAGTTATCACTGCTATGACCGCAAACTAAGAATTCATTGTCCGATTGACGACGAGTGCTCATCGTCCGGCCATGTGATCCGCAGCAATGAGATTCCCTGGCGCGGAAGATGGATATTCATTTGAATTGTGCCGTGGTCCGGCGTAATCCATTGCGGAGAATCCAGCAATTCCAATTGCCCGGCTGCCTGAAGCTTGCGATATTGCTCCGGAGATGGACTCTGTGGCGAGCCCATTTCCTTCCAGGCCGTGTAGGCATTGCTGTGGTCTCCATCGATGCGGTAATGCTGCAGAAGCACTCGATGAGCGTTAGCCGGTACTCCCTTTATAGAAACATCGATCGCGTTGTCAGGCGCAGCAATGTCATCGTCATGGTAGTTCCACAACATCACCGTGGCCTCATGAGGTGCATAAGCCGCGAGGGCATCAACATCGGAATCCTGGCGCACGCCTGACTTCATGATGTTGTCCAGTGAAATGGAGCCGCTGCTTGTTGCCATGACGCGGGAGCCGTGCATTAAGCCGGCCATGCGGAAGAAATTCAGCACAGGTTTGTCGACGCCATTGGTCGCCAGAGTCCGATAGCCTTCAAAGTAAGACTTGCCTTCAAATTCAAAGGCCCACGTCTGCATGCCCAGCAGGTTGACGTGGTAGCGGTCTACCAATTCAAAGAGGCCCTTCATGGCTGCCGCTGTGTAGCAGGGATAGAGAGGGCCGTTGCGATAGTTGTTAGGCGGGTAGAGACGCGCGGAGCAGGCTGCGCAACCTTCCGGATCTGCTTCGGTAAGGATAATGGGCAATTGGCTGAAGCGCGAAAACGAACGTACGATCTCAAAGCCATCTGCCGCGTTGTTCAGTTCGCGATCCAGCCCCATCTGCACATGTCCGCTTACTACATTCGGACTGCCTTTGATATGGAAGGAAATGAAATCGAGCGGAATCTCGCCTCCGGTCGCAGCGCTTTTGTCATGCGTGCAGTGCTCGAGGAAGGCGCGCAGATATTCTGAAGCATTGCCTGTAGGCCCGGGGCCTGTTGTCGCCGGCCCGCCAACTTTTGCCGTCGGTAGCGCCTGGCGCAATCCCGCAACTGCATAGTCGTAAAGCTTGTTGTAGTCCGCTTGCGTCCCTTTCCAGTAATACTTTCCGTTGGGTTCATTCCATATTTCCCAGTACCAGGTAGACACAGTATCCGCGCCATAACGCTTCACCATGTGCGCAGTAACCTGTCGAGTCAGTTCCTGCCAGCGCGCATAATCTTTCGGGGGATATGACCAACCTTCAACTTCTCCTGGCTTCAGTGGCCATCCAATGTGATAAGGATCAGGATGACTGGAGAGGGCCTTGGGCATGAATCCCAATTCAACCAGTGGCCGAACATGCGCAGCGGCATAAGCATCGAAGATCTGGTCGAGGATCGTCCAATCGTAGACTGGATTGCCCTTAGCGTCTTCGGTGTAGACATTGCTTGAGCTCCATTTGAGCTCCGGCTTGCCGTCTCCGCTTGCCAATAGAAAATGCGCGCGGATATATACCGGGACAGGGCTCAAGTCATGCAACTCACGCAGTAGCGCCTGTCCGTTTTTCGTTGTCGTATAGTTTGATTCGTCATAACCGAACCAACTATAGATCGGAGAAAACGGCCCAATCTTCTGAGCGAGGTCGACGTCGACCGTGACCGGAGTCTGGCCGAGGCAGGGAACAGTTGCCAACAAAATACAAGCGGTTGCGACGGTTCTGAAATTTTTTTTCACAGGCTCTCCGCAATTAGAAGTAATACTTCAGCGCAAATTGAATTTGCCGTGGATTTGTCGAAGTGCTCAGTATCTTTCCTCCGGTTGCTGCATCAACTGCAGCGCTGGGCGCGGCAGTCGAATTAGCTGCGAGTGATGGAGGATTGAAGCTGGCGATGTTCGGGAGATTGAAGAACTCGGCACGAAACTGCACATTTGAGCCTTCAGTTATAGGAAATGATTTGAAGACGGAGACATCGTATTGCCGGTACATGTCTCCCTGCAGGATGAATGCCCTCGATGTTCCATAGGTGTATTGAGACGGCACAACAAAAGCTGTCTGGTCGAACCAGTTGGAAAGCGTGCGATGCTGCGGTATGCCGTTGCCAATCTGGATCGGGCGCTGACTACCGACGCCAGTGTTGGCAACATCCCGCGAGATGACGGGCGTAAACGGCAAGCCGCTCCGCAGCACGGTAATGTTCTGGATCTGCCATCCTCCGAATGCTGCATTCATGAACCGGTTTGCATGATTCATGAATTGCTTATTCGTCCCAAAGGGCAGTTCATAGCTGACGCTGAAGGCAAAGTTCTGCGGAATGTTAAATTGCGATATCGACTTCTCATATCCGTTGTTGCCTCCAAGTGCAGGCGACGGATTGCTTTGCAGAAATTTCGACCAGGTATATGAGGCGAGAAAGGTGAGTCCGTTGCGTAGACGCTGGTCGATCTTGGCCTGAAGCGAGTTATAGGTTGTGCCTATCTCAGAACTCCATAGCGTAATGCCGCCAAATACCGGATAAGGCCGTCTTGCCGCGACGGCTCCCGGCCCAGGCTGAGGATCATTCAAATCCTGTGATCCCTGAAGATGCACGCCGTGATTTCCGACGTATCCGATGTCGGCCACCATGGTCTTGGTGAGCTGTTGCTGTACATCGATGCTCCAGTGTTGGTCGTAGCCCATTTTGAGAGAGGTCGGACTGGAGGCAATGGTAGGCTGCGTTGTGGATGCCCCGAGCGGCGCTCCCAGAAAGAAATTCGCGATGGTTCGATTCGGTATGGTGTTCGCGGTGTTGAATGCGGTCTCGGCAAGCTTATACGGCAGGATATTGTAGTTGTCGCGGTTGCCGTTTTCCGGCTCATAGAAGATACCGTAACCTGCTCGCACCACTGTGTTGTTGCCGAAAGGCTGCCATGAGAGGCCGATCCTTGGCGCAAACTGGGTCTTATCCGTAGCAGTGATGTTGTAGGGGATGCCTGCCTGGTGCGAGGTCTGGATATAGGATCCGAAAAACTGGTACGCGACGGGAGCAGCATATTGCGATGAGAGGTCCACTGTGTCGCCGTGTCCGCTCACGATGATTGGTTTCGCCTGGCTCGGATCGAAGGTTCCCATCTGATTTTTGTAGGGTGAAAGCCACGGCGTATATTCGTACCTCAACCCCAGATTCAATGTCAGGCGGTTCGAAAGGCGGTAATCATCCTGCCCGAAGAACTGGTAATACGTATTCTGGCCTCCGAAGAAATTGGCTGGATACGCTCGCTGTACATTTGCCGGATAGCCCAGCATCCAGTCAGCAAAAGCATCGCCGGTTCCTGAGGAGGATGCCGGATTCTGAGTATTGATACCAGTCATGCTCCAAACCCCTACATATTGTTCGCTGTCATAACCAAGCCATTGGTAATACCGCACCAGAGCGCCGAACTTGATTGTATGTCTGCCCTCAATAAGGGTGAGGTTCCATGAGGGCTCAAAAACTTTACGATTCTGCCCCTTTGGACGCTGGTCAAAGGCCGAGCCATTGATACTGCCATATCCACTCCATGAGAGATCAGGAAAGCTGCCGCCGCTGCCGGGCCGCAGCGTTTCTTCAAATCCGGTGATGCCGGCAGCACTGTTGATGTCCTGTCCCTGCAGAAATGCGGAGAGACGGATTCGGCTGAACAGATAATGCGCGCGGAATTCTGAGACCTTATTCGTACCAATATTCGTTGTCAGCCCTCCGGCGATGTCTTCACCTTGAGAATGCAGAGGAGCGAGACCCAATACAGGAGAAACATTAGGATCGGCTTCACGGTCATTATTGAAGCTCCAGCGTAGAAAAAGACGGTTCGAGGAATTGATTCTGTGGTCAAACCGGATCGTGAATTGATCCAGATCAATGGATTGGGTCGGGTTGTAGGAAAACGTTCCCGATGACGTATTCGGGAGCGGGATAAATTGGTTGATGTACTGTGCCTGAGGGGAAAGGCGATCCGGAGGGATGATGTTGTTGGGAAACTGGGTACGCGTTGGCGTGGAGCCTGAAGTAGTCGTCAGCGGGTCATAAATCTTGTTCAGGCCAGAAGCGCTGAAGTCTCCATTACGCTGTGCTGCGGTAGGAACAACAATGTTCTGAACGACTCCTTGCCGGAGACGCTGCCCCTCATAGCTTATGAAAAAGAATGTCCGGTCGCGGCCACTGTAAAGGCGCGGAACGGTCAACGGTCCACCAAGCGTGCCTCCGAATTGGTTCCGCTTCAGCGGCTCGCGCGTCAAAGCAAAGAAATTCCTGGCATCCAGCTTATCGTTGCGCAGAAACTCGAACAGATCGCCGTGCAGACCGTTCGTTCCCGATTTCGTAGTTGCATTGAAGAAGCCGCCACCGCGATTGAACTCTGCAGAGTAGGGGTTCTGCTGTACGCTGAACTCCTGCAGCGCGTCAATGGATGTCTGCACAAAAGTCCCTCCCTGATGCTGCTCGCTCACGTCCATTCCGTCCAGTAGAAAAGAAAGCGCCGATCCACGTATGCCACTAATGGTATTACCATTAATGGATTCTGGTCGAATCGGTACTGAATTTCCAGTTGACGGCAGGAGGGCAGCACCGGGCGTCAACTGGGCCAGCTGGTAAAAACCGCGGCCATTCAAGGGCAGGTTCACGATCTGAGTATTTGTGACTACCTGGCCCACAGTCGCAGTGTCTACATTCAATAGAGGAGGAGCGGCCGTCACTTCGACGGTCGATGTCGAAGCGCCGATCTGCATGGTGAAATCCTCGCGTGCAATCTGTCCGACCTGGATTTCGACTGCATTGCGGACCATTGTCTGGAATCCCTGTGCAGTAATTGAGATATTGTATACGCCAGGATTTACTGGGGTTACGACATATTCTCCTTGAGTGCTGGATACTGCCGTACGCACAGAGTTCGTAGCGGTTTCTGTTACGGTGATGGTGGCAGAGGGTATGACGGCATTGTTCTGGTCATAGATTGTGCCCACGATTCGCCCCGACTGGACCTGCGCAGATCCTGCAACGGTCATCACTACGAAAATACCTGCAACAATCGCGATCTTCTTCGTATTACTGAAAGGCATGATATGCCTCTGTTTCTAACCCGCTCGTCTGGAAGACAACAGGTTGTGGTTTTCTGAGTCCGACGAATGGTAGTACCATTAATTTATGCCTGTCAACGAATGAATTACTGATATTTCAGGTATTTTTAGGACGGGCAGCGAAAATGGGCTAGATTGGAGACATTTGGAACTCTGATTATGACCTCGCGAACCTCCTCTAATTCGGACAAGAGCGATTTAACCGACTGGTTGATCTTGCGCTTCAAGCAACTCATCAGCGAGGGAACGCTGCAGCCTGGATACAAGCTTCCATCCGAACGGGAGCTGTCCCAGCACTTTGGCGTAAGCCGTACTTCATTACGCCCTGTGATGAAGGTGCTAAGCATGATGGGTGTCATCACGCAACGTGTGGGAGACGGAACTTATCTGAGCAATGACGCCTCGTCCGTACTCTCAGAGCCGCTGGAGTTTCTCTTTCTGCTTGATGAGACCTCATCGCAGGAACTGGTAGAAACGCGCCTGATGGTAGAGCCGATTCTCGCTACGAAGGCTGCTGAGCGGGCCACCGCGGAGCAGCTCCTCATCATGCGGCAGACGATCGCTGAGATCGAGGCCGCGGGAACCGATCAGTTCCGCATCATCGAGGCTGATCTGCTATTCCATCGCATGATCCATCAAAGCGCCGGTAACCGCCTCTTCAGCCGTCTCTTCCAGGTTATTCATCGCTCCATGATGAACATGATGATGCTGACATCTCAACTTGTCACTCAGGAACACACTCTGGAATTTCATCAGGCAATCTACGATGCCATTGCCCGTCGCAACACCTCTGAGGCTGCGCGACACATGCGTGACCATCTGATCGATGCCCGGGCCTTGCTTGCTCAAGCAAATCAGACGCAGGCCGACGAGCGTCTGCGCAAGCGCATCAGTGCGGTAACGCGTGGAAAGCGGGGCAAGACCAGGCAATGAATTAGGTGCGACAGCGATGCCTCGCCAACTTTTGATTACTCAGCAGATTGGCAGGCAGGTACTATAAATTGACCTGCTGAGAAAACATTTACTTGAACCTTAGTTGCGCAGTCCTCGGAGATTAGGAATGACCGTCGATCTTTCAAGAAGAGCCATCCTGCGAGTAATGAGCGTTGGCACCATGCAGCTGCTTTTTCGGGAACGCTTCGCTGGCATTCCATTTCCCGGAGCGATGCTCGCAAACAAACCAGGCACGGGCAAGGCTGCGATGGAGCTCTCGCTGACAGCTGTGAGTGAGAACACGCTGCGTGTGACGATTGCTGCGGTGGACGTGGATCTGGAGCGGACGTATACGGATGGCAGTGTCGTTCCCAGACCCTGGCCAAAACCGTTACTGCACGCACAAGCAAAGTCAGCGGTGTCATCCGTAGCGTGGGGAAAACGCAGCATTGAGGTATCCACGGATCCTTTTCATGTCACGGTGAAGAGTGCCAACGGAGACGTCCTGCAGGAACTGCGTTTCGATACCGGCATGGGCAAAGTCAGTTTTCGCTATGGAGATGGACCGTTGTTCGGGCTGGGTGAGGGAGTTCATCCGATGGATCGCCACGGTACTACCGATACCATGCGCAATGGCCAGCACGGGGAAGATCTGCGCGTCTATGGAGCGCGTGTGCCGATTCCATTGCTGATCAGCGCAAGCGGGTGGGGATTGTTTTTCCATGAGCCATGGGGAAGCTTCGACCTGACTGGAGAAGTTGGAGTTCGTTCGTCGGAAAGCGCGCGTGGACAGGACATCTTTCTAATGCTCGGTGAAGCCCCGCCACAGCTGATGCGCGAGTGGGCGGAACTTACAGGATATCCGCACATGCCGCCGATATGGGCGCTGGGCTACCAGCAGTCGCATCGCACGTTAGCCAGCAGAGAAGAAGTGCTGGCAGAAGTCAGGGCATTCCGTGAGAAACAACTGCCTTGCGACGCCATGATTTATCTCGGCACTGGATTCTGCCCATCGGGATGGAACACAGGGCATGGCTCTTTCGCTTTTAATGAGGCGGTCTTTCCCGATCCCGAGGCAATGATTCATCAATTACATGAGGACCATTTCAAAGTGGTGCTGCACATTGTGAATCCTCCTGAGGACCTGCATGGAAAAGTGACGGATACAGGCACGGCGGCTGAAGAACCCGGCGATGTCGCGTCTTATTGGAATCGTCATCTTCCACTGGTGCGCATGGGCGTAGATGGATGGTGGCCTGATGAGGGAGATGTGCTGCCTGTTGCATCCCGCCTGACGCGAAACGAGATGTACTGGGAAGGCGAGCGGCAAGTACGACCGAATCTTCGTCCGTATGCTCTGCATCGCAACGGATACGCGGGCTTACAGCGTTATGGATGGCTATGGTCGGGCGACATTTTCTCCACGTGGAAGACACTCGCTGCGCAGGTTATGGTAGGCATTAACACGGGTCTTTGCGGCATCTCTTACTGGGGCACGGATACAGGTGGCTTTGTTCCTACCAAGGAATTTACTGCTGAGTTATTTGTGCGCTGGTTCCAGTTCAGCGCCTTTTGCCCATTGTTCCGTTCGCATGGACGGACCTGGAAGCTGCGTCTGCCGTGGGGATGGAACACCGGCGATTATGGTCCTGCTGAGCTTGAGCCGGAATATGCAGCTCAAGTGCTTCCGAAGCCTGAAGATCTGCATAATCCTGATGTCGAGCCCATCTGTCGGAAATATCTCAATACCAGGTACCAGCTTCTGCCATACATTTATTCCTCAGTGGCGGAAGGGCATCGAACGGGAATGCCTTTGATGCGCGCACTGTGGCTGCACTATCCCAAGGATGCGAAGGCTGTATCCATCGATGATGCTTATATGTTTGGCGAGAGCTTCCTGGTGACCCCTGTGCTGGAACCAGGCGCAAGGGATCGACAGGTTTATTTGCCAGACGGAGTGTGGTGGGATTTCTGGACATCAGAACGAGTGAATGGGGGAACATCGGTTCATCGCAATGTCAATCTGGAAACCATGCCTGTTTATATAAAGGCCGGGAGTATCGTGCCAACGGGACCGGTGAAACAATACGCACTTGCGCCTTCGACGGAACCAGTCAAGCTTACCGTTTATCCTGGAGCCGATGGGCAGTTCACCCATTACGAAGATGATGGACAGACCTTCGCTTACGAACAAGGCAACTTTACGCGTCTGGAGCTTGAGTGGAAAGAGGCAAATCGAAGCCTCACCATCAAACCCGGCGGCGGAGTGGCTCCGCGTGGCCACAGGTATCGGATTGCTCTTGTCAGTGGGCCGGAAAAGACTATTCTGTTCGACGGCAAAGAACTGACCGTTCACCTGTAAGCTTGCCTTCCTTTGAAGCATCGGTGATTGGCGGTCATGCCCTCATTGAGAACATGCTTTGGATGATTCGGCGAAAGCCGAGTACATCGTGCCACCAAATCGCGAAGGCCGTGTCGCTAGTTTTTTCACTCGCTCTATTCCTGCCTCGGTGAAGAGTTGGCGGAGTTTTTCAAACCCAACCGGATAGGGTCCCCATGGATTTGGCTTGATCCGTTCATACTCCACGATTAAAAAGCGGTCTGTCGCAGATAAAAGCTTTTTTAGGAATATTTGCTGCTCTTGAATGAAATGTAATGTGTTTGCCATGAGAACTCCATCGGCCAGTGGGAGACTAAGGCTTGGGCTCTGCAGATCTCCAACAATCTTACGAATCCTCACTTCATTGTGTTGGTCTGGAATTCCCTCCAAGGCTCTCCAGTCGAAATCGACAGCATAAATCATGCTGCCAGGCGCCAGTAATTGAGCCAGGGCTATCGTGAATGTTCCGCTTCCGGAACCTAGATCAGACCATGATTGAGGTCGCGCCCATTCAATGAGTGGTGTACGAATGAGCGCGGCAGCCTCAGTGACCTTCATCTCTCCACTGTACTTCAGCAGGCGAGAGCGCACATGGCATAGGTTTGAGTCAATAACTATTCACGACTATGAACCTGGGTTGCGACGGTCGTCCGACCTACAAAAATTCGGAAGCCTTTGCAACTCACTACTGCTCCAGGGATTCGGAGGTGGACTTCCATCATCACACTGTGATTCTTGTGGTTTTGTTCAAGGTGTGCGCGAAAGTTACGGCACGACTGCGCGGGGTTGGGTTTTGCAGTCAACGAGGATAAAACTTAGTCCGTGGGTGCATATGTGCAATGTTTGTTATGTAGGATCTCCATTTGACAGCGAGGTCCTGTGAATAACGTTATAAGCAAAGTGTCGGAGTTTTTCGATGATGCAGCGGGCGGTGTGCCTGTTCGCGGATTTCTGCATACTCCGGCGGATTCAGATGGCGGCTGTCTCATTTTGACGCACGGAGCAGGTGCGAACTGTAACGCTCCATTGCTGGTTGCGCTCGCCGACGCGTTCTCTGCTTCGGGATGGACTGTTCTTCGTTGCGATCTCCCTTTTCGTCAGTCCAGGCCGCAAGGGCCTCCGCCGCGCGGAAGCGCAGAGAGCGATCAGCTGGGTCTTCGCTCTGCGGTAGCTTCAATGCGAAAAAAAATTGCAAGCCGGATCTTTCTTGGTGGGCATTCTTATGGCGGAAGGCAGGCATCGATGCTGGCTGCAGCAGAGCCTGGTCTGGTGGAGAAGCTTCTGCTGCTTTCATATCCGCTTCATCCGCCGCAGAGGCCTGCTGAATTGCGGACTGGACACTTTCCATCGCTGAGGACTCCGGCGCTGTTTGTACATGGTGCGCGGGACGGGTTCGGCTCCATCGCAGAAATCGAAGAGGCAAGGAAGCTCGTACCAGCGCGAACGGAACTTCTTCAGGTTGCAGGCGCTGGGCATGAGCTCATGACCAGGAGGAATCGCGACGAATTGCCAATGATGGTAGTAGAAGCATTTGTTTCGTTTTTATCTGGCTGATCGATCGCGAAGTATACGGAAAGGCCGGATTACGTAATAGAGAGCGTGCAGTGATTTCGGCAGAGGCAGCGCCGCTCGGTCTCTCTCGTTGGGGCGCAGGAAATCCATCGAAAAGAGCAGCCTGGCGCGGTCGCGAAATCCCAGCAGGTGGACCCAGTAAGGGACGCGGCCCGGCGGCGCGGTCCCGGGTGCTTCGAGCAGATTTTTATCGATATGCCGCGCGAGCCTCGATGCAGAAGCGTCAGCTTCAAAGCGTTGCAGGATGGGCGCAGGAACCGGCACTCCTGTGAAGCGGTGCGCGAGCAGAACGCCAAGTGCAAGCGTTCGCCATAGGCCGGTTGTTTTCGCTTCCTTGAGGACTTCACTCCAATCAAGATCAGGCGACGATGCGAGCAGTTGCGCAATATCGCAAATCCAGAGAAGCCGGGACCACATGTGCCTGCTCCCATGCATCGAGAGCAGCAGCAGGGTGATCTCCAGGCTTATATTGGGGACCTCGGCGCCGGCTAATACTGTGGTTCGGCATCGCGGCCAGATCCAGTCCATGCCGAGGTCGCGTTTGAATTTCGCATAGGTAAGCTCGAGCCTCCAGCGAAGCTCGAGAACCTTCCCGTCTGCCGGACGCTCGAAACGGAATTCGTAGCAATTCGGGGCCGGCGAGCCATCGGCAAGCACGTCGTCACTGGTCAGCTTATATCCCCGCTCCAGGAGCAGAGCGCTGGCGCGCGCGAGGTCTTTGTAATGGATGAGCAGATCGATGTCGCCGGCAGTTCGGGTGGCAAGGTTACCGTAAACAGATACGCCCAGCACGACGCCTTTGAACGGCATGGCGAGGATTGCCTCACGATAAAATGTTTTGAGCACATCGATCAGTTCCGCTGCATTCGTCATGTTGTGGAAGACATTGCGCTCATAGGCGGAACGCAGGCGGTCGTGCGCTGCAGAAGGAATGGCTGTGCCTGTTTGTTCAAGCCGCGAAAACAGCATGGGCACGACGCGATGTTCCTGCGCCAGATTCAGAAGGGCGTCCCAGTCACGCACCTTGCCTGCGAGGAGGTGGATTTTTTCCGCATCGCCGGGCAGCCTGACAATGGCTCGCAGCAGTTCGCTGGAATCGTGGTCCATGGGTATTAGTCCGGCCTTATAACCCGCCCGGAAGTACTTATAGCGAGACTGAGTCGCATTACTGTGCTTTATACTCGCCGATTACTCTGATTTAGCAAAGTACCCAAAGTAAATGGATTACCAGAAAGAGGCAACAAGTTACTCCCCAAATAGCGGAAAGCTCTTATACACTTCACCAATACCGCGTAACTGCGGAACAACCTCCCCGTTAGAAAATTCATAAATGAAGGAGAGGTTCGATGCTGGTAGAACGCACCACCTCCAATGCCTTGGTAGTGAATCATCTTCCGGACGGTTCAGCGGTTGTTATGGATTCCGCGAATGAAACCGTCTTCGCCTTAAATCCAACAGCCCGTGCAGCCTGGGACGCGTGCAGTCAGCCGACGACCCTTTCCAGGGTGGCCGAAGAGATGCGCCTGATCGACCCCGGTGTTACTGAAGAGGTTGCGCAGGAAGCAATTCTGCAATTGCAGGATCAGAAACTGGTGAAGACCACAGGGTTATCTTTGCCGGGCTCCACGCGACGTCAATTCATTGCAAAATTGGGCACAGCTGCGGCTGCCTTGCCGCTTGTTGTGGCTTTGCCGGCTGCGGAGCAGCGCGCCTATGCACAGCATGCGCGTTCGACAGTACCCGGAGCACCGCCACCACCTCCGTCCGGCGGCGGGAAGGGCGGTCTGCTGGGCTGGCTGCTTGGTTTGCTGGGACTATAAGGAACGGCGTCACCAGGTAGTGAGAGTGCCCGGGAGTCCCGGGCACTCTCGATCGGCTGTCAACTGTATTGATTGACAGAGCAGAACGCAGTTCTTTGCCGCAGGTTCCTATGTCCAGCAAATATACTTTCGGGATTCACGCTTTCGGCTGCACGATTCAAGTGGCGACGGAGAATCGTGATGCGCACTCCATTCTGGAGCGTTATGTCTTTCCTTCGTTGCCCAGAATCGGTATTGTCGGCCGCCACCCTGACCTCTCGATTCGCATTGTTCGGGATGCGCGGGAGTTTCAGTTGCTCGCCGACGATGTGCTGGTGACATCGGCCTCTCGCCCGATTGGTCTGGTGGTGGACCTTATCAGAGTGCTGGATGAAGCTGTCGTCCAGCGCCTGACTGGGTTGCGTGCCGTGCATGCTGGCGCTGTTGTATGGAACGAGCAGGCATTGCTGCTGCCGGGCGTTTCACATGCCGGCAAATCGTCGCTGGTGGCCGAGTTGATTCAGCGAGGCGCCACTTATTTTTCCGATGAGTATGCGCTGATCGATGCAGACGGGCGTGTGCATCCATACCCGCGGCCTCTGCTTTTGCGCAATGGCGGCCCTGGGCAGTTTCCTGTGCTTGCCTCTGAATGCAAAGCTTTAGTTGGGCATGCACCGGCGCCCGTCGGCTGGATTTTCTTCCTTGAGTACCAGCCCGAATGCACGTGGAATGTAGCATCCATGCCTCAGAGCGAAGCGGTGTTGTCGCTGTTACGGAATACACCGCATGTTCTGACTGAGTCGCCGGGTATGGTAGCAATGTTCCAGCGCGCAGCGGCGTCTGCTGCATGCTATGCCGGGCAGCGGACTGAAGCAGCTGATGCAGTCGACCAGATTCTGCAGATAATGGATGTTGCCCACATGGAACAGCGCCCTGTTCCCAGCTTCAGAAGACATAACATTTTGCAGGCAGAGTTCTAGCAGTTCTAATACCTCACGGTTGCGGCGATGCTGGTTTTTCCGGCTGCGGCGCTTGCTGAGGCTGTGCTGGAGGAGCCGGGGGCGCGGGCGGTGTGTCGGAGATGGAAATCAGTTCCACATCGAAAATCAAATCGGCTTTTGGTGGAATGGGGTCGCGTCCGTTTTCTCCGTAGGCGAGCTGATAAGGGATGAAGAGGCGGCGTTTGCCGCCGACGTGCATGCCTTCAAAACCAGTGTCCCATCCGGGAATGACGCGATGCATGCCCACTGGAAAGGTGATCGGGGTGCCTCTGTCGACGGATGAATCAAACTTCGTTCCATCTGATGCCAGCCAGCCTGTGTAGTGCACTGTATAGAACTTATTCGGCTCAGCCAGTTCGCCTGTTCCTATCTTGATGTCGATGTACTTGAGCGCATATGCCGTGTGGGGCACTCCTGGGACAGGAGGAATGTTCTTCGGCAGTGCTGGAGCGGCCGGCGCAGTTGTGCGAGTACGGGCCGCCGGCTTTTTTGCCGTGGATTGCGCGTGGACCTGTGCGATGGGAAGAAGTGCAAGGATGGAAAGCGCTAGCGTTCTTTTCACACTCTGATAGTACGGTAAGGGAAACTGGCACCCTGCAAAATATTCTGCGAAAATTGAAGACGACTACAGCGTGCCGGTGATCGCCGTGGGCAGCCCTTTTGAAGCTCCGGTGGAAGCTGAATTTCTTGCTGTGCAGAAATGAATCCTATGGCTACGAAACTGGAAGTTCCCGCCCAGGCGGATATTACGGAAGAAGTTGCAGAGTGGATTGAGGCCTTTGACCAGATTGTGGTTGACGAAGGCCCGGAGCAGGCGGCGGAACTGCTGGGCGCGTTACGGCAGCGGGCACGCGAAGCCGGCATCAGCACCCCAAGCGAAATTCGAACTCCCTACCTTAATACCATTCCCAAACATGATGAAGTGCCATACCCGGGCGACCGCCAGATGGAGCGCCGCGTCGAGAGCCTGATCCGCTGGAACGCGATGGCGATGGTGCATGGCCAGAATAAGAAAGACGCGGGCATCGGCGGGCACATCTCGACGTATTCGTCGCTGGCAACGCTGCTTGAGGTTGGCTTCAACCACTTCTTCCATGCCAGCTATGGCGACCAGCCGGGCGATTTTGTTTACTTCCAGGGACACGCTTCGCCGGGCGTCTATGCGCGCGCCTTTCTCGAAGGCCGCCTGAATGACGATCATCTGAAGAACTTCCGCCATGAGTTGCGCGAGAAGCCGGGATTGTCATCGTATCCGCATCCATGGCTGATGCCGAATTTCTGGCGCTTCCCGACGGTTTCCATGGGCATCGGACCGCTGAATGCCATCTACCAGGCGCGCTTCATGCGCTATCTCGAAAACCGCAAGCTGATTGAGAAGACGCCGCGCAAGGTGTGGGCGTTTGTGGGCGACGGCGAAACGGATGAAGTCGATACGCTGGGTGCGATTACGGTCGCTTCGCGCGAGAAGCTCGACAATCTGGTCTTCGTCGTCAACTGCAACCTGCAGCGGCTGGATGGCCCCGTGCGCGGCAACAAGCGCATCATTGATGAGCTCGAAGGCGTCTTCCGCGGCGCGGGATGGAATGTCATCAAAGTCGTCTGGGGTTCGGATTGGGACGCGCTGTTTGAGCGCGACCACAAGGGTCTGCTGCTGAAGCGCATGGAGGAGTGCGTTGATGGCGAATACCAGGCATTCAAGGCCAAGGGCGGCGCGTATCTGCGGCAGGAATTCTTCGGGAAGTATCCGGAGCTGCTGGAGCTGGTCAGCGACATGACCGATGAGCAGCTGGCACGGCTGCATCGCGGCGGACATGATCCGGTAAAGATTTACAACGCCTACAAGCGCGCTGTGGAACATCGCGGTGGCCCGACGGTAATCCTTGCCAAGACCGTGAAGGGTTATGGCATGGGCACCACGGAAGCTCGCAATGCGGCGCACCAGGAAAAGAAGATGACGGATGAGGCGCTGTCCTCGTTCGTGAAGCGCTTCGATATTCCGGTGCCGGAAGAAGCGGCAATGCACGGCACGCCTTATAAGCCGGCGGATGATGCTCCGGAAATTCAGTACATGCACGAGCGTCGCAAGGAACTCGGCGGATATTTGCCGCACCGTGAAGTGCCTGAGCTTAAATTCAAGGCGCCGGAGCTGGATTACTTCGGCGAATGGATCGCCGGATCGAAAGGCCGCGCGGTTTCGACGACGATGGGTTTTGTCAGCATCCTGCGCCATCTGCTGAAGGACCCGGAGATCGGCAAGCTGATTGTGCCTATCGTTCCCGATGAGGGCCGCACGTTTGGTCTGGAATCGGCGATTCGCCAGGTGGGTATCTACGCCGCCGAAGGGCAGAAGTACAAGCCGCATGATCTAGATATGCTGCTCTACTACCGCGAAGAGCAGGACGGGCAGATTCTGGAAGAGGGCATTACCGAAGCCGGATCGATGGCCTCATTCACTGCTGCGGGTGCTGCGTATTCGAATTATCGTGTGCCGGCCATTCCGTTCTACATGTATTACTCGATGTTCGGCTTCCAGCGTGTCGGCGACATGATATGGGCATTCGCTGATTCGCGCGGCAAGGGCTTCCTGATGGGCGGCACCGCCGGGCGCACAACGATGCTCGGCGAAGGACTGCAGCACCAGGATGGTCACAGTCATGTGCTGGCGAGCACGGTTCCGACGTGCCTGAGCTATGACCCGGCCTACATCTATGAGACGGCCGTGATCCTGCAGGACGGTATCCGCCGCATGTATCAGGAGAATGAGCAGGTCTTCTACTACATCACCATGTACAACGAAGACTACGCGATGCCCGAAATGCCTGAGGGGGTGCGCGAAGGCATTCTGCGCGGCATTTACAAATTCAAGTCTGCGATCAAGGGCAAGGCGGATGCACAGCTTTTCGGCAGCGGACCAATCCTGAACGAGGCGGTGCGCGCACAGCAGATTCTCGCTGAAAAATACGGCGTGCAGACGGACGTGTGGAGCGTGACCAGCTACAACGAGCTCCGCCGCGATGCACTCTCGGTCGAGCGCTGGAACCGCCTGCATCCTGTGGAAGCGGAGAAGACACCGTACATCTTGCAGGCCTTGAAGGGCGCGAAGGGGCCGATCATCGCGGCTTCGGACTACATGAAGGTTGTGCCGGACCAGCTTGCTCCGTGGCTGACGACCCGCCTCGTGACGCTGGGCACGGACGGCTTCGGACGCAGCGACAATCGCGAATATCTGCGCCGTCACTTTGAAGTAAATGCCGAGTCGATTGTGGCGGCTACGCTCTCAAAGCTGGCACGCGACGGCAAATTCGATGCCAAGCGCGCGCAGAAGGCCTTCGAAGAACTTGGCGTGGATTCAGAAAAGGTAGACGCCGCGAAAGCATAAATTAAGAGCGGGTGCCCCAGGTTCGCGTAGCTAACCTGGGGTAGTTCGCAGTCTTAAATTCCCCCTTGGCCAATATCCATATTCCTTGCAATGGGATTGCGTTCGTCGATGTACTTCTCGATGACCTCGTCGAGAATTCCTTTGGCTTCGAGAATGAATTCAACAGCATCGCGGCCGGCGCCGTGTCCGCCTGGGTTCGGTGTGATGTAGTGTGCCGCGTCCTTGACCTGCTTGCGGGCGTTGGCGACTGCGACGGCCAGGCCGACCTCGCGCATCACCGGTAGATCAATCACGTCGTCGCCGGCATAGGCGATTTCTTCGAGCGAGATCGATTCCTTCTCCATGATTTCGCGCACGGCCTTCATCTTGAAGGACTGGCCCAGGTAGACATATTCGAGCCGGAGATCGCGGGCACGCAGCGCCACGGTTTCTGAGATGCGCTTGGTGATGATGCCGCACTTCATGCCGCCGATGCGGGCGAGGGAAACGCCCGATCCGTCATGCGCGTTGAAGCCTTTGGCCTCGACCATGTTGGCAGAGTGGATGGCGTAGCCGCCTTTGCTTTCCATTTCCTGCGCGTGCGCGGCGGTGGTGTGGCTGGGGGCCGGGGCGGGAAAGATCCAGATGCCCCCGTCGGTGAGCACTCCGTCTACGTCGAAAAGGATGAGCTTGATGCGCCGGGCGCGTTCTTCAGCGGAGAGATTTTGAATTGCCATATATCCGCATTGTAAGGACTGCGAGCTGCGTATAGTTGATTTCCGATAACGGCTTCGCCGGCCGTTGCGGTTTACGCGCCGTAATTGCGGCCTTCTTCATGGCTGTTCTCCCAGGGGTAATGTTGGATGGGTGAAAAGGTGCGTTGGAAGAATGCGTTGTCGAGAACATAGCACTCTCCGTTTTCGCCGCGAACGATCCAGTCGCCGCGCTGCACGTTGCAAAAGCCGGTGTCTGTAGCGATGGTTCTGTTTTCCGTACATTGTTCCGCATCCACAAGTAAAGGTCTGCACGTTCGAAATGCGCTCATAATTCCTCCGATTTCTTATTCAAATGCAGGGGCCATAAAGGAGGAGTAGGAGGTTTCTAAGGGATTTGTTAAGAGCGCGTATCAATTTCGGATTGCGGGAGTGGCAAACTGCTCATATAATTGAGGCAGATTGCCAAGGAGCAGGCATGGCGCAACCAAATCTTCGCGAAAGACGGGAAACGGCGGCGCTGTATCGCCGCATCGAGAGTAAGCTTGGTGTTGCCCGTCTGCGCTCGGATCATGATCTTGCGCAGCTTGTCGAGAAACGGCTCCCTCTTGCTTCGGTTGAGTCGCTTTCGAGCCACGGGATCAGCGACGAGGAAATCTACAACATCATCGTGCCCAGGCGCACATTACTGCATAGACGAACCCGCCAAGAGCCGCTTACTGCAGATGAATCAGACCGCGCGGTACGGATGGCGCGTATCACCGCATTAGCGGAAGAGGTTTTTGGCGATGACGCCAAGGCATCGCGCTGGCTGCGAAAACCGAAGGTCCGTTTTGAGGGGCGCACTCCTCTGGAATTGCTTCGTACTGAAGCAGGCTCACGTTTAGTCGAAGAAATGCTTCTGCAACTTGACTACGGGTTCAGCGCTTAAGCAATGTCCATCGTCCTATGGCGCATCAGCAACTATGCAACTCTGGACGGTGCCGGTGGACTTTATGTATCGGGGCGCTGGCATACCAAAGGCCATCCAGTTGTTTATTGCACACTCAATCCATCTACTGCTCTGCTCGAAACGCTTGTCCATATGGAGATTGACGCAGAGGACCGCCCTGAGTATTTTCAGCTGCTCAAGATTGAAGGGCCAAATAAGCTTTCGCGGGAAAGGATCGAACTCAAGAAGCTGCCTGCAGAATGGGCAGCTGACTCCTTATATACGCAAAGCATCGGGGATCACTGGCTCATAGAAGGGCGGACTCTCCTGTTGGGAGTCCCGAGTGTACTGGTCCCTGAGACATGGAATGTACTGGTCAATCCACTGCACCCCGAGGCCGGATTACTGAAAATAGCAGCTGTTCACGAGCATCCTTTCGATGCACGGTTCTTCTAGAAGACGTTATATCCTCAAGAGAGCATGCCCTTTCAGTTTCCGCCGCTTTATCCCATTCTTGACGCCTCATTTCTGCCTTCGCATGACCGGGATAAGTCCCTGAGAAGCCTTGTATCGGAGCTGGCGGATGCAGGTGTCACTCTGTTGCAATATCGCAATAAGCAGGATGGGGAAGCAGAGATTCTTGCCGATGCAGTCGTTATAAAGAAAGCTGCAGGCGCGCAATTAAAGTTGGTTATGAATGATCGTCCTGACCTGGCGCTGCGCGCTGATTTTGATGGCGTGCATGTAGGGCAAGAGGATGCTTCTCCAGTTGATGCACGGCGCATTGTAGGGCCTGAAAGAATCGTAGGCATCTCAACCCACAATCGTGCGCAGATGGAAATCGCAGAGGCACAACCAGTCGATTACATCGCGATTGGGCCTGTGTTTCGAACATCTTCAAAGCTGAATCCTGATCCTGTAGTAGGGCTTGAGCATGTGCGCGAAGTGCGGCGTCTGACCGCGAAACCGCTGGTGGCGATTGGCGGAATTACGATAGAAAACGCACATGAGGTGCTCGATGCCGGTGCCGATTCTGTAGCCGTAATTTCTGCCTTGTTTGGGTCTGGTAAAGATTCTGCGAAAATAGCAAAAGACTTTCTCGCAAATTTCCGGTAGAACAATCAACAAGTGAGTACAAGTACCCGACCAACTCCCGCACAGACGACCTCTGCCGCTCCACACCTGGCGCAACGGCTTGGACTTTTCAGTTCAACGGCCATTGTCGTCGGGTCGATGATCGGTTCGGGGATTTTTATTGTTGCGGCAGAGATCAGCCGCGGAGTCGGTTCGCCCGCTCTGCTGATCGCAGCATGGCTCGTAACCGCGGTGATGACGATCATTGGCGCGCTCAGCTATGGTGAGCTTGCCGCCATGATGCCATCTGCAGGCGGACAATATGTTTATCTGCGCGAAGCTCTTGGCCCCATGTGGGGCTTTCTTTTTGGGTGGACACTTTTTCTCGTTATCCAGACAGGAACGATCGCCGCGGTTGTCGTGGCCTTTGGCAAGTTTCTCGGCATCTTTTTTCCCACGATCTCTTCATCGCACTGGCTGTGGCATATCGGGCATGTTCCCGCGCTGCGGGTAGGTCCGATGGTGCTGGGAAACATGGATATCGGTCTGAACACGGCCAATCTTACCGGCATCATCATTGTGCTGCTGCTGACCGGGATCAACATTCTCGGTGTGCGGCTGGGTGCGCTGGTGCAGAATGTTTTCACCACGGCAAAGACCGCGGCTCTGCTTGGGCTGGTGATTGTCGGGCTGCTGTTCGGGCGCAACCCGGCAGCGATGGCGGCAAACTTCGGTCATAATTTCTGGCAGAACGCATCGTGGCATTCGCTGCATCCCGTGCAGGTGGGGGTAGGCGGCCCAATCGCCATGGTGGGGCTGGTGGCGGTCCTCGCCGTGGTGCAGACCGGTTCTCTCTTTTCTGCCGATGCGTGGAATAACGTCACGTTTACAGCAGGCGAGATTCGCAATCCGAAGCGCAATCTGCCGCTCTCACTGGTGCTGGGCACCGTGATTGTAATCGCGCTCTATGTGGCGGCGAATTTTGTTTACCTGTGCGCGCTGCCGCTCCAGGGCGACCCCAACGGAACAACAGCGTTTGCGCGCGGCATTCAATATGCGGCAGAAGACCGCGTAGCGACGGCAGTGCTGCAGCAGATATTCCAGAATGGCGGCGCGTTCCTGATGGCAGGCGCGATTCTGATTTCGACCTTCGGCTGCGCGAATGGGTTGATCCTGGCTGGCGCGCGCGTTTACTACGCAATGAGCTGCGATGGGCTTTTCTTCAAGTCGACGAGTAAGCTGCATCCGCGCTATCAGACGCCGGTTGCGGCGCTCATCATTCAGGCGGTATGGACGTGCTTCCTGTGCCTGACAGGCTCCTACAGCCAACTGCTCGACTACATTATCTGCACCGAGCTGATCTTCTATATCCTGACCATTGCGTGTCTTTTCGTGCTGCGCAGGCGCAGGCCGGATGCCGAACGTCCTTACCGTGCGATAGGATATCCGGTTCTGCCTGCTATCTATATCGGCATGGCGGCGTGGATTTGTGTGGTGCTGCTGCGCTACAAGCCGCAGTTCACCTGGCCGGGCCTGTTGATTGTTCTGCTTGGCATTCCGGTTTTTATGGTCTGGTCGCGCCGCGGGCAGACGGCAAATCAAAATTGAAATTCCTGAAGGGGAAGCGCTGGTAGATGGCTAATTTGTTTGCAACCAAACCGCTCTCTTTGCTATGCGATGAGGCAGCAGAAGAGGGAGAGCACACACTCAAACGGTCGCTGGGGCCCTGGTCCCTTACGGCGCTTGGGATTGGCGCTGTCATTGGCGCCGGTATTTTTGTGATGGCGGGTCTGGGCGCCCATTATGCCGGGCCTGGGCTGATGCTGTCTTACGTGCTTTCCGGACTGGGTTGCGTTTTTGCCGGGCTGTGCTATGCAGAATTTGCCGCTATGATTCCGCTGGCCGGCTCAGCCTACACCTATGCGTATGCCACGCTGGGTGAGCTCTTTGCCTGGATCATTGGCTGGGACCTGACGCTCGAATACGCGATGGGGGCAAGCACGGTCTCTTCCGGCTGGTCCAATAACTTCATCGAGTTTCTCAATATCTTTAATCTGCGGCTTCCACTCTGGCTCGCCTACGATCACTGGACCGGCCTGCGCAGGGCGACAGACATGGTGGCGCGGCAGATGACTGCTGCTTCGTTTCCGAATATCGCGCAGGGTTCTCAGGAATTTCTGCAGCAGGTCGATCGCTTAAAAGAGTCGGCATCGCCGGAACTGTTGAGCCGCGCGCATGATCTGCTGGCGGCGCCTCATCTGTTTGGCGTGGAGATTGGATTCAATCTGCCGGCGTTCATCGTGGCGCTGGTGATTACTACAATTCTTGTGGTCGGCATTAAGGAGAGCGCGAAGTTTAACGGCGGCATCGTCGCGCTGAAGGTCAGCGTGGTGCTGTTTGTGATCGTGCTCGGCTCGAAGTATGTGCATCCGGGGAACTGGGGAGCGAGCTGGTCATCTTTTGCGCCGTTTGGATTTTCCGGCATCAGCGCGGCCGCTGCGTATGTCTTCTTTTCCTACATCGGATTTGACGCGGTTTCGACTACAGCGCAGGAAGCCAGGAACCCGCAGCGCGATCTGCCGATCGGCATTCTTCTTTCACTGGGCATCTGCACGGTGCTGTACATTGCCGTTTCCGCTGTGCTGACAGGGATGGTTCCGTGGCAGGCGGTGAATATTGAAGCTCCCATTGCGCGGGCATTTCTCGACCGGAATCTGAATTGGGCAGCTGATCTCATCATTGTCGGCACGCTTGCAGGGCTGACCAGCGTGATGCTGGTGATGTTGCTGGGACAATCGCGTGTGCTCTATGCCATGGCGAAGGACGGTCTTCTGCCTTCAAAGTTTTTTGCCGCGATCCATCCAAAATTCCGCACGCCTTATAAGAGCACCATCCTCGCCGGACTGCTGGCTGCCATCGTCGGCAGCGTTACGCCGATCGACGACATCGGCAAGATGGTGAATATTGGCACGCTGCTGGCATTCGTCATTGTCTGCATCTCCATTATTGTTCTGCGCAAGACTGACCCGAGCCGCGCACGTCCCTTCAAGACACCTCTGGTGCCTCTGGTGCCGATCCTGGGCATCGTGTTCAACGGCTACATGATGTACAAGCTGGGATGGCTGAATTGGGCGCGGCTCATTATCTGGCTGGTGATCGGATTGGTGGTTTATTTCACCTACTCCACCAAGCACAGCAAGGTGCAGAAGCTGACGGCTGAAACGGCAACCAGCAGGCAGTAGCTCAATAGTCAACGTGCATGCGGATGGACGGCACCCATACCGGGCCCCGGTCGCGGTTGTAGCCGGGGTCGTCGATATGTGAGAGCCCTAACGCAAAGAAGACGCCGCGCCAGGTGTGCCAGTTGTAGTAGCTCTCAACGATGTTCTCGCGGCCGTAATTCAGTTTGCCATCGCCTAAAAGGAAGCCAAGGCCGCCGTATTTCAGGTAATTCTGGTGGTCGCGCTTGATGGCGTTTGAAACGAAGGCAACGCCGATCTTATCGACCGGCCTGTGCCAGCGGGTGCCCTGCAAATCGCCTCCGAAGGCGACAGTCTGGTCGACTTCCGTGTAGGCGAAGGATTCGTGCTGGCCTTCATTCCAGCCGAAGCGGCTGAAGACGCGAAAGTCCTCGGTGATCTCCTGTTCGTTGTTCCAGCCAAAGCCGTATTTCACTGAGCTGAAGTGCGCGTGCTTTGTGATATCGGGTGTCGGGTCGATGCCGTCAAGATAAGCCTGCACTGCTTCACGATAATTGCCCATGTGCGCATGGTTCACAAAGCTGAGAATGCGCGTGACGCCTTTGCGACCGCGGATGGCGGATTTGCGCAGCTCGAATTCCATGTTCTGGCCACTGGCGCGGGAGAAGGCCCAGTCGAGGTCGATTCCGTTGGCGACGACGGGCATGGCTGCGATTCCGTAGCGCGCGCTCCAGCTGCGGTCGTCATATTCGGCAATGCCTCCGACAGTGTAGCCGCGGGTATCGGCGGCATAGTCCCATGCGCCGTTGTTGTCGATGGTCCAGTTGGTGAACTGCAGGTGGCTGTCCGAGCCGATGGAGTTGATGTCAAAGACATCGGGCATGCTCATTTTGCCGATGCGAAACTCGAAGCGGCGCACAGGGACTTGCGTTGCCAGCGAGAAAGGACCGCGATCAGACTCAGTAGTTTCGCTGGTGAGTCCGATGGTCTGGTGAATCTGGCCGCGCGCCAGATAGGGCGACGAGCCAAGGTTCGGGTTACGGACGACATCGAGGTTGGTGAACCCGGCAAGGCCAAGCGCCTGGCTGATGCCTCGTCCGCCGGCGCTTTCAAAATCCACGATGAAGTCCGTGTTGTAGCGCGTGTTGTGGTGCGGCTGGTAGCCGAGAAAGAGTGTTCCTACGAGCGAGGTCTTGTACTCTCCTGCGCCGTGCAGGCTATTTGTTCCCTGGTATGGCGAATGAAATGGCGGATGTGCCTGGAAGATGATGTTGGTCTGGCCGGAAATCCAGTAAGGTGCGGTATCGCTGTGCGGAAACATCGTGACAGCGGGCGCTTCCGGGGCCTCGCGCTCTTCCGGAGAAATGCTTGCGGCGCTCGATGGGCTAGGTTGTACATCAAACTGCCCGGATAATTCGGATCTCTGCTGGGGCAAGGGCGCAGAAGGGAGCAGGGCAGATGCCTGGGCAAATCCATAAAACGGACACAATGCCAGACATGTAGCAATGAACAACCTGCGCAAAAGGCCTCCAGGACGCCAGGATAGTCTGATCTTCTACTTGGAAGATTGCATGGGCGTTACAGTATTTATTCCGACGTCAGAACATAATGTACCATATCCCCATAGGATATATTTCATGAGCCACCTGGAAAGAGAAAAACAGAAATTGGTTGCGCGCATACGAAGAATTCGCGGGCAGGTAGATTCGATCGAGCGATCACTGACCAATGGCGACGATTGCGCTGATGTGTTGATGCTGCTGGCGAACGTGCGCGGGGGCATCAACAGTCTGATGGCAGAGGTCCTGGAGGACCATATACGGCTGCACATGCTTACGGAGAAAAGCCCGCAGCCGCCGACGGAGCTGGCGGAGGATCTGATTGATCTGGTGCGTGCGTATCTGAAGTGAGGGCAGGGAAGTAGGGAGGTAGGGAAATAGGAGGGAAGCAGGGAATAGGGAAATAAGAGCGGGTTGCCTATTCCCTATCCCCCTACCTCCCTATCTCTTGAGCTCTTCGAGTATGTGCTTGAGTGAATTGGAGAGATTTTGTTGCTGTGACTCGCTCAGCTTTTTCCCGTGAGACGTGAGATAGAAGACGTCGATGGCCACTTCACCTTCCGTGTCGATGAGGGCAACTTCAATGTTGCACTGCCATTCAGCGAAGGTTTTTGCGAGTTCGCGCAGAAGGCCTGAAGTGTCCTGCGCGACAACCTGCAACAGAGTGCTGTGCGATGAGGATTCGTTGTCGAATGAGAGGCGGGTTTCGACTTTCACTTTCGCGTGGTTGCGGCGGTTGGTATGACTGCGCGCGCGCAGAAGGGTGTCGAGCGGCACGCGCTGGGATATAACGTCGCGGATGCTTTTGAGGAAGCGGTCGACCTCTTCCGGATTCAGTTCCAGAGTCTGGAAGTGATCGGTGAACTGGAAAGTGTCGACAATAACGTGCGCGCTGTTCGAGAAAGCATCGGCTTTCACGATGTTCATTCCCCATGCGGAGAGCACTCCGGCCATTTCTGCGAAAAGCATGGGGCGGTCTTTGGTGATGAGAGTGATCTCATGCACCTGTCGCAATTGACGGAAAGCGAGCTGCACAGGCTCCGTATCTAAATCGAGCGCCATGCGGAAGTGATTGCGAATCTGTTCGGGCAGGCGGGTCTGCAGATAGCGCTGCGGTATGCCTTCAAGGAACGACTTGAGCTCATCGCTGCGGTCGGGAACAAGCGCGAGGATGCGGTTGAGCACTCCAGTGTCGGACTCGACATGGTAGCGCTCCTCATCTACGCTGCGATCGAGGAAGTTCGATGTGGCAATGTAGAGCTGCCATAGGTTTTCAGCTTTCCACGGAGTCAAAGCCTCCGGTGCGACAGCTTTGATGTCGGCATAGGTGAGCAGGCAAAGCATTTTGAGCTGTGCCTGGCTGCTGACCTTTTCCGCGAAGGCGCGGATGCTCTCCTGGTCGAAGATGTCGCGGCGCAGCGTAGCCGACATTTCCAGGTGGTTGCGAATGAGCCTGCGCACAGCTTCGCGTTCTTCCGGTTCGAATTCAAGGCGAGTGACAAGGCTCTCGGCGAGCTCGACGCTCTGTGTGCAATGGTCTCCGGTGCGCCGCGCCTTGCCGGTGTCGTGCATCAGGATCGCAAGCAGGAAGAGGTCGAGGCGGTCGATCTCCGGAAGCAGTGTGGCAAAACGCTTCTCCCAGTCGTGCGTAGGTTGTCGCAGGGCATGGATGTTGTCGATGACGAGGAAGGTGTGCTCATCAACGGTGTAGCGATGGTAGGCGTCGCGGATGACGAGCGCGTCGATGCCGTGGAATTCGGGAATGACGAGCTCGAGCACGCCGAGCGCATGCATGGTGCGCAGCGCATGCGCGGCATGCGGCCCAAGCAGAATTTCGCGTAGGCAGTTCCATAGGAACGGGCCTTCGGGCATCTGCACGGCGAGCACGGGAAGCGCTTCAGCGATGCGGTCTTCAGCATTCTGGCTGAGCTTGTAGCCGTGCTTGGCAATGAGTCCGAAGATGCGCAGAATGCTGTCCGCATCGTTGACGGTTCCCGTGCTGTCGAGATCGAGACGGCTTTGTTCGAGGAAGAAATCCGTGCCGGCAACGGGCGTGCGGCGACGCCGAAACTGTTTGTAGAACGAACGGCGCGCAGGCGGCACGTCGTCCATCAGCAGGGAAGTGCGGCGGAAGATCGTGCGCGCGTGCCGGTAGTAGGTGCGCATCCAGTAGGCTGGGTCGGCGCTGCCGCGGGTCTCGAGGCCAATGCTTTGCGCTGCAGCTTCATCCTGCGCGTGCCAGTCGAGCGTGTTGTCATCGCGGCCGCACCGGTAGTGAAGGAAACATCGTGTGGCAGCGAGAAAGTCGAAAGCCGATTCGAGATCGTTGTGAACCGTGAAGAAAGAATTGCCAGTCGGTTTCGGCCACGCTTTCTGTTCCTGTAAGGAAAAGAGCAGCGTCAGCCATCGCGAAAGCTGATAGTCGCGCAGTCCACCCGGACACTCCTTGATATTGGGCTCGAGATGAAAGATGGTGTTGCCGAATTTCGTATGGCGCGAGCGGGCGATTTCAGCGAGATTCTGCACGATCGTGTTCCATTCACGCAGAACGAGCGAAGGCAGAAGGTCGTTTTCAAGTCGCTTGTAGAGCGTGTAATCGCCGCAGAGATAGCGGCGATCGAGCAGGGAGACGAGGAACTCAAGATTGTCGGGGTCGACGCGGTCGCATTCTTTCCAGGTACGGATGGCGGGACTGGCGCGGAGGCCAATGTCCCACATGGACTGGATGCAGATGCGGATGAGGTTGTGGAAGTCGCGTTCGATGCTGTCGTTCGCGCAGAGGAAGAGCACGTCCACATCGGAGTAGGGAAAGAGCTCTTTGCGTCCGAAGCCTCCGGTGGCAAGCAGCGTAATGTTCACCGGTTCGGATTGATCAGTTAGCAGATCGGTCCAGAGCTGGCGCACTGCTTTATCGACAAGCGTGGAGCGGCGGCGAATGGCGGCTGAGCCATCGCCGGTGCGCTCAAAGGTTTGACGCAGGTCGGCTGTGTCTTTTTGATACGTTTCCCGTATGCGCGGGAGGGATAGCGACTCTGGCGTCATGCGGTCTTCGATTCAGTCTTACGTTAACGAGATTCAAACTGAGCGGTTACCCCACGTAGGCGCTCACGCGCCGAACATAAGGCACCTGCGTTTTCTTTGGAGCTAGAGTGCTGAAGGTCCGCGCTCGTCATTGCGAATGCGGATGGCTTCATCAATCTTCGAGATAAAAATTTTGCCGTCGCCGATCTTTCCACTGCGCGCTGCGGAGAGGATGGCCTGTACCGCCTTTTCGACGAGTTCGTCGGGGACGACGGTTTCAAGCTTGACCTTCGGCAATAAATCGACCGTATATTCGCGGCCGCGATAGAACTCTGTATGGCCCTTCTGGCGGCCGTGGCCGCGGGCTTCAAGAATGGTCATGCCCTCGATGCCCACTTCGAGCAGGGCGTCTTTAACTGCATCCAGTTTCGATGGTTGAATGACCGCTTCAATCTTCTGCATAGTCTCTGGTCTCAGATGTTACAGGGTAACAGGTTCATAAATCCTACGAGGCGAAATCGTAGCCTTCCTCGCCGTGCTGCGAGAGGTCGAGTCCTTCGACTTCGTGTTCCTGCGGCACGCGCAGTCCGATGGTGAGATCGACCAGCTTGAGCAGGACCAGCGTTCCCACGATGGAGATCACCCAGGCTAGGGCAATGCCGACGAGCTGATTGAGAACCTGATGCCAGTTGCCATCGACCGCTCCAGAAGGAAGAGGATTACCGCTCGCATCTTTGAAGATCGGATTGATGGTGCTCGATGCGAAGAAGCCGGTGAGGATTGCGCCCAGTGTTCCGCCCGCTCCGTGCACGCCGAAGGCATCGAGCGAATCGTCGTAACCGAAGATGTTCTTGACTTTGAAAACCATGAAGTAGCAGACGACGCCGGCGATAAGGCCGATCACAATGGCTGACATCGGCTGCACAAAGCCGGCTGCCGGGGTGATGGCGACGAGTCCTGCTACCGCACCCGAGATGCCGCCGAGTGCGCTGGGCTTGCCATTGCGAATCCATTCAGCGAAGAGCCAGCTCAATGCTGCTCCGGCAGCGCCGAAGTGCGTATTCACAAAAGCGCTGGTGGCCAGGGTTCCTGCTGCGAGAGCGCTGCCAGCGTTGAATCCGAACCAGCCTACCCACAACAGGCATGCTCCAATAAAGCTGAGAACGACCGAGTGCGGCGGCATCGCGTCTTTCGGGTATCCAACGCGCTTGCCGAGATAGAGGGCGCATACCAGTGCAGATACGCCTGATGTGATGTGAACGACAGTGCCGCCGGCGAAATCAAGCGTAGGAAAGCGCCCGCCGAGTGCTGCATTGAGCAATCCGCCTTTGCCCCAGACCATGTGGGCCATGGGGGAGTAGACGATGATCGACCACAGGATGAGGAAGACCGCCATGGCGCTGAATTTCATGCGCTCGGCGAAAGCTCCGGTGATGAGCGCCGGCGTGATGATCGCGAACATCAGCTGGTAGACCATGTAGGTCTGCAGCGGCAGCGTTGTTGAGTAATCAGGATCAGGCGTGAGGCCGACACCGCGAAGAAAGACGTGGTGCAGTCCGCCGATAAAGCTGGTGCCTGAATCAAAGGCAAGGCTGTAGCTTACGAGCGCCCAGAGCACAGTAATGATGGCCATCATGGCAAAGCTCTGCATCATGGTGCCGAGCACATTCTTCTTGCGAACGAGTCCGCCGTAAAAAAGCGCGAGGCCGGGGCCCGTCATCATCAGCACGAGAGCAGCGCAGACCAGCATCCAGCCATTGTCGGCTGAGGTCTGAGCATTGGCGATCTGTGCCTGGAGTTTGCTGATCTGGTCGCTGGTGGGTGACTGCGCAAGTGCGGAAAAGAGGCTGCCGCTCGAGAGAGCCAATGCAAAAAAAACTTTTATGCTGCGACAACGATGCATAACACCCCGTTGAAAGTGATTTGAGATAGACCATTGCCAGCCTGTCGAAATGCCGGCGAAATAAAACGAGTGCGAACTTGATTCACAGCCGGGCATGCGTGGTTACAGCCTGATGCCCTGGGGATTTCCTGAATGTGTTGCAGTTACTTTTACATATTTCTTAAAAATCGCAAACAGCAATTTTTTATCGCAGATATAAGAAAATCGTGCGGGTCCGCGATTTTGTAGCGATGGATAGCGCAAATTCTTGCGCTGACGTGCGGGGAAAACTCTATGCCTGGTTTTTTCCAGGAAGAAAGCGGCGTTATAGTAGAGATATGAGCGAATTAGCGCATGACCGGTATCTGTTTGGCAACCTTGAGAGCAGTGGGAAAAACCGCGAGAAGCTGCGGGAAGTCAGCTATGGTTATGACCAGCCGGACGGTGTGTTTCTCACATCTCTTGATGCGGCGATCAACTGGATTCGCAAGAATTCTGTCTGGCCGATGACCTTCGGCCTTGCCTGCTGTGCGATCGAGATGATGTCGATGGGCGCGTCGCGCTTCGATGTTGCGCGTTTCGGCGCGGAAGTGTTTCGCCCTTCGCCGCGCCAGTCGGATTTGATGGTGATTGCAGGGCGCGTCTCGCAGAAGATGGCGCCTGTCATTCGCCGTCTCTATGAGCAGATGCCCGAGCCCAAGTGGGTTATTTCCATGGGGGCATGTGCCACTTCTGGGGGCGTTTTCAATAACTACGCCCTTCTCCAGGGAGTGAACCAGGTGATTCCTGTGGATGTATATGTTCCCGGATGCCCACCGCGTCCGGAGCAGCTTCTATATGCCATTACGCTGCTTCAGGAAAAGATTCAGCGCGAGCGCGGCAGCTTTAAGCGAGTCCTGAACTTGCAATAAAGCATAAAATTCAATAACTTAGAAAACGCTACCCGTTACGGGGTTTTGATTTTTAACCAGGAAGGGGCCTCCGACACTGTTTCGGTGTTTTGGCTCGTTTTTCTGGTATTTACTGTGAGGATGCTTTTTGCTGCAAGGGCAAGATTCTAGGCAACTCATTGAAGAATTTATGCTCTAAGCTAATTAGCTGTGGTAGTTTTTATACCGTTGTAGTTTTCAAATGTAGTTTTTGGCAGTTCTGCAGGCTTGATGTCTTAAGCCAGATCTCTTCAGTAGTTGTAATTTCTCAAAGCTATGGTTGCGGAGGATAGACGCATGCAAACTCGTCCGTTAAGTTCCGTGAGCCGAATTCTGCTATTTGGTTGCGCCGTAGGACTCGGAGCAACGAGTCTTTTCGGGCAGAGTTCGAACCCACAGCCGGCTGCTCCGTTAGAGCGGCCCGTTTCCCGAATCGATGTTTTTACTGGTTATTCCTACCTGGCGCCTCATGGCACGGTGCGGACACCTCAGGTAGATGGATCGGTATTCAGTGATACCTATTCATCGGTCGATCTCGGCGCTATTGGCAGTGTCGCTTATTACTTCAACCGTTATTTCGGCGGCCAGGTTGAGTTCGGTGCTCATCCTGATGGCCGGAATGACTCGGCCTACACCATTCAGGGTGGTCCGATTTTCCGTTATCCAACTTCAGAAGGCATTACCCCGTTCGTTCACGCTCTGGCTGGCGCGGTAAAGCTTGGCGGTCCGAATGCTGAGCCCTTCGCAGCACATGAAGCGACCTGGGGCCCGGCGCTTACCGCTGGTGGCGGACTCGATTACGATCTGCCTTTCTGGGGCCACCATCTCGCTCTCCGTCTCTTCCAGGCGGATTATGAGTACTTCCATGCCAACTACGGTCCGGAGGTCGCTTTCGGCGGCCGCGCCAATGTGAATGCGGCGCGCCTGAGCACCGGCCTTGTCTGGAAGTTCGGCAACATCGTTCCGCCGCCTCCGGTGGAATACAGCTGCTCGGCGAACCCGTCATCTGTATATCCCGGCGATCCGGTCACCGTTACCGGCACTCCTACCAACCTGAACCCCAAGAAGACTGCGACCTACAGCTGGTCCGGTCAGGGCGTGACGGTGAAGGGTGATACGGCTACGGCGAATGTGGACACCACGGGTCTGCAGCCCGGCAGCTACACCGTTACCGGCCACGTGAGCGAAGGCCAGAAGCCTGGACAGTTCGCAGATTGCACCGCGAACTTCACGGTGAAGCAGTATGAGCCGCCGACAGTAAGCTGCTCGGCCAATCCTTCCAGCGTGAACCCGGGCGACACGGTTACCGTGACGGCCAGCGGCGTTAGCCCGCAGAACCGTCCTCTGACCTACAGCTATAGCGCTTCTTCTGGCTCGATCAGCGGCACCGGCAACACGGCGACGCTGTCCACAGCAGGCGCTCCGGCTGGCACGATCACAGTGACTGCCAACGTTGCAGATGACAAGGGACAGACGGCTTCGGGTACCTGCTCGGTGTCGATCAATGCTCCTGCGGCTCCTGCTCCGAAGACGCAGACACTCTGCTCGATCACCTTTAACCGCGACAAGCGCCGTCCGGCACGCGTCGACAACGAAGCCAAGGCTTGCCTCGATGACGTGGCGCTCAACGCGCAGCGTACATCTGATGCAACCGTGGTTGTCGTCGGCAACGCCAGCCCGGATGAGCAGGCTGCGCCGAGAGGCAGAAGGAGACATGCTCCTCCGCCGGCCAACCTGGCAGCACAGCGTGCAGTGAACACGAAGGACTACCTGGTGAAGGAGAAGGGCATTGACGCCAGCCGCATCCAGGTACGCACTGGCAGTGCCAGCTCGCCTGAGGTGGAAGACTACCTCGTGCCGGCAGGTGCCAGCTTCGACACGGATGTGCCGGGCACAACCGCAGTCGATGAGTCCAGCGTCACCGCACAGCCGCGCAAGCCGCTTGGGGAAAGACACCACGGCCGCCGTCGCCATCACGCCGGCGAGTAACGCGGTATATCAACCACTTAGGCCAGCCGAAGAAATTCGGCTGGCCTTTCTCTTTGTGCCTGCATCCAATGAAGCACTGGCAAGTGCAAAAAACGGGAGTAAAGTAATAGTTGGACATGATGAAACGAAAGCCTTTGCAGTTTTTTCTCCTTGGTTTAGCCGTATATCTTCTATTTGGTCCGAATCTGGCGCATGCTCAGTCTGAGAAGTGGCTGCCCGTGGGCCCGAATGGCGGCGACGCCCGCAGTCTGGCCTTTGATCCGGCCAATCCGCAGCATATTTATCTCGGTACTTTAACCAGTTGGATTTATGAGTCGGGAGACGGGGGAAATACCTGGAAGCGACTCGCGCGCCTGGGCAAGGCCGACAATCTCGTAGTAGACAGCCTGGCCATTGACAATTCCGATTCGAAGACGCTGTATGCCGGCGTATGGCAGGTGGATCATCCGTCGGGAGGCATTTACATCAGCCATGACGGCGGCAAGACCTGGACGGCCAGCCACGATATGGAAGGCCAGTCGGTGCGCGCGTTTGCGCAGTCTAAATCAGATCCCAAGGTATTAGTGGCTGGATCTCTTGCCGGCGTGTATCGCAGTGAAGACCGAGGCGATCACTGGAAACTGATCAGTCCTCCGGACAGCACAGAGATACACGAAGTGGAATCCATCGCCATCGATCCCTATGATCCGCATGTCATTTATGCCGGAACCTGGCACCTGCCCTGGAAGACAGCCGATGGCGGCGCCAACTGGCATAACATCAAGCAGGGCCTGATCGACGATTCCGACGTCTTCTCGATCATCATTGACCCAGCGCGCCCGACGGTGATCTACACCAGCGCCTGCTCGGGGATTTATCGCAGTGACAACGCCGGCGAACTCTATCGCAAAGTACAGGGCATTCCTTCTACAGCGCGCCGCACACGCGTTCTGATGCAGGACCCATCAAACAGGAAGACAGTTTACGCCGGAACTACTGAGGGCCTCTACAAAACGACCGACGATGGCGTGAACTGGTCGCGCTTGACCGGGCCGGATGTCATCATCAACGATATTTTTGTCGACCCCAAGGATTCGAAGCATGTGCTGCTGGCGACCGACCGCAGTGGTGTTCTTGCGAGCCAGGACGGGGGAACGACGTTTGCTTCCGCAAACAGTGGATTTTCACAGCGGCAGGTGGCAACTATCCTTGCCGACGCCAAGCATCCCGAAACCATCTATGCCGGAGTGCTCAATGATAAAGGCTACGGCGGCGTCTTTGTGACGGAAGATGGCGGAGCGACGTGGAAGCAGCGCAGTGACGGGTTGAATGGCAAGGATATCTTCTCGCTGGTCCAGACAGACGACGGCATGCTGCTTGCAGGAACTGGACGCGGTATCTTCCGCTGGAACGGGTCTGCATGGGAGCAGGACGGAAATACAGTCACTTACACAGAGAAGACGACCTACGTCATTCGAAATAAGAAAAGAATCAAGAAAACGACACAGGTTCCCCAGGTTACACCGATCAGTTCCCGCGTGAACGACATCAGCACCAGCGGCCCGGTCTGGTACGCAGCAACATCAGACGGTGTCTATCGCAGTGAAAACCAGGGATCGGCCTGGACCCCGCCAATATTGAAGGGCGAAGATTTTCTGTTCGTCAGCGCGAAGGGAAGTGAAGTGCTGGCCGCAAACCGGCGCGAGTTGATGATCTCTACCGACAGTGGAGCGACATGGAATCCCATCAGCCTGCCGACAAAGCTCAGCTCGGTTCAGGCTGTATCCACTGCGCCGAATGAAAGCCTCTGGGTCGGTGGACGGGAAGGGCTCTTCTTCAGTGAGGACCACGGCAAAAGCTGGCAGCAGATGGTGACCCTGCCCGTAGCCGATATCAACGGCCTCAGTTTCAACAAACAGCTCGGTCGTCTTGTCGTCACATCGTGGCGGTCGACTCTTGTTCTCGCGCTTGATGTGGATAACAAGACCTGGAAGTGGTGGGACACGGGCTGGACTGTCCGGTCTGTGCGATCGCTGGGTGAGCGTCTGGTGGCGGCTTCTCTTTTTGATGGAGTTGTTATCCAGCCTGGCGGGGAACAGACATCTGCAAGCATCAAGACAGGCGCGGGCTCGCAGCCATAAACTTTCTTCTGCGTGATTCAGCTTCGACGTTTTCAACGGGCAGACCTGGAGCGGTTGTATGAAATCGACCAGGCCTGCTTCCCGCTTGGCATCGCCTATTCCAAGGCTGAGCTTCGCTATTACCTTCAACATCCCAAGGCCTGCACATCAGTTGCCGTAAACGATGACAGCGCCATCCTGGGATTTTGTATCGGCCATACTTACCTGCATGAAGATATGCCGCGTGGACACATCATCACGATTGATGTGGTTCAGGAAGCTCGCCGTCACGGCGTGGGACGCATGCTGCTGGAAGCAGTAGAGGAACACTTTCGCTCCCAGGCTGTTGGCTCCATCAAACTGGAAGTCGCTGTCGATAATCTGAACGCGCAGAATTTCTATACGCGCATGGGATATGAAGTGACGGGAAGAATTCCGGGCTATTACATGGGCTCTCTGGATGCTTTTGTAATGACAAAGCAGATCAGCGAGTCGCAGAGGCAACAGCTGTAGTCAAGGATGCTTTTTTGTCATCGTTAAATCGCCCCGACGCTCTCCAGAGAACCTGGCCATTCTTGTCCGTGAGGAGCGCGACAACTGACCTCTCATCAGGAATATTCAAAGAACGGCGAAAATCCTGCTTGTTGAGATAGAGCGGAATGATCCAGTGCCACGATTCCGGATCGGTTTCGACGCTGCGCAGCGAAGACGTGTCCCACCAGCGGTAGAGCATGTTTTCTGAATTGGACACCGGAATTTTGTAATACCGGAATTCAAAATTCATGTGCTGGAGTGCCTGGGCGTATGGCATCCAGGTCTCGATCTCCTTCGCCTGTTCAGGCTGGAAGGAAATCAAAAGCAGGTTCGCCTTGCCGACGAAATCGGCAGGAAGGTTCACTTTTGCTTTATCCAGGCTATATGCGCTCAGGGCAGGAAAAACTGCAGCCTTGGGCGTATCGTTCGGCTGATTGGCCCTGGCGCCAGGCAGTAGAACGAAGGAAAAAACGAGAAAAAGGAGCAAGCGCAAGCGATGGGGCAATCGTAGAACCTTGGCTTTTGAAGTTTGTGTGGTTGCTTCTTGACGCATGTTATCAGTGAGACAGCTTCAAACGCACATGAATTAGAGGATATCTGAAATAGATGCGGCGGGAATCCTTCCATTATCATGTAAATGAGGATCAGCGATGACACTTCCTGTAGCCCGGCATCCGTTTCAAACCAGCGATGCGCAGCTTGAGCCTGTTCGAGAAAAAGTTCTTTCCGGTCAGCGGTTGAATTTTGATGATGGTCTCGCTCTATACCGCTCGCATGACATCTTCGCTGTCGGCTGGCTCGCCAACTATGTTCGCGAAAAGCTGCATGGAGACATCGCTTATTTCAACGTTAACCGTCACATTAATCCGACAAATGTCTGTGTCGCGGCATGCCGTTTGTGCGCCTTTGGCCGCAAGAAAGATTCACCAGGCGCTTACACCATGGCGCTCGACCAGGCTTGGGAGGCAGCTGCCTCCGGATACACTGAAGCCGTCACGGAATTTCACATCGTAGGCGGGCTGCATCCTGATCTGCCGCTGCAATATTTTCTCGATCTGGTCAGCGGACTCAAAGAGCGTTTCCCGCAGGTGCACATCAAAGCCTTCACCATGGTCGAAGTTGCATTCCTGGCGCGCCGTGGCAAACTTTCAATTCGCGAGACACTCGAAAAACTGCGGGATGCCGGCGTGGATTCATTGCCGGGCGGCGGCGCCGAGATATTTGCAGACCGCGTGCGCCACATCATCTGCGACCACAAAATTGACGGTGACGAGTGGCTGGAGACAGCGCGTACTGCGCATCAGCTTGGCCTGAAGTCGAATGCAACCATGCTTTACGGCCATGTCGAAAATAATGAGGATCGCGTCGATCATCTGCTGCGGCTGCGCGCCGTGCAGGATGACACGCAAGGCTTCCAGACGTTTATCCCGCTGGCGTTTCACCCGGACCACACGCCGCTCGAGCACCTTCCGCGCACGACAGGCATGCTCGACCTTCGCCAGATTGCCGTGAGCCGCCTGCTGCTCGACAACTTTCCGCACATCAAGGCCTACTGGCAGATGATGACTCCGCAGATTGCCCAAATTGCTTTGCGTTTTGGCGCGGATGATGTCGATGGGACGGTGGTCGAAGAGAAAATTTACCACGATGCAGGCGCTACTACGCCGCAAGGCATGCGCCGCCAGGATCTGGTTCGTCTGATTCGCGAGGCAGGCTGCCAGCCCTTTGAACGCGACACGATGTACCGCGAAGTGACGCGCACAGAGGACGCATTCACCATCGCTGTCTAAATTCTTAATGAAACACTTCGTGTGGCCGTTCCAGTGAAGGCTCAGGAATGCGAGGTTTTGTTTTCCGGGCCTCTTGCCGGAGACGTTCGGCGCGCTGCTTTCTTACTTCTCGTACAGCGATAAAGATCAATCCTGCAAATGTAATAGCCAGGAGCGCAATCGCAACTCCGCCGTGCAGTTGCGGAACATCGTTGTAGAGAAGCGCCAGCCCGACAAAAACAAAGAACACGTGCGCGCAGAAGACGTGCAGCGATGCTTTTCCCAATGTGAGAAATGGCTCGATTGCTACGATGCGCAGCACATATTTTCGCAGCCAGTAAAAGACAATGGTAAACGTGACCAGGTTGACGACGCGCAGCGGGCCGATCTGCCACTTATCCAGCTTCATTCCTAACGCCTGCTGTGTCAGGTGTGGACCAAGCAGTTCGTGGCGGATTCCGATAAAAAAGAGGCACACTGCTGCGCAGATCGCGACTGCATAACCGGGAATGCGCTTGAGCGGCACATCGCCCGTGGCGGATTTTGCGCCAAGCCACAGGCCCGCAATCCATACAGCCTGCCAGGCAAAGAGGTTAAACGCTCCGGTTTCCTGCAGGGGAATAGGCAAGTCTGTAATGCGCACGATGATGCTGTGGACTACATCCCGTAATCCAAACTGAGCGAAGAGCCAGAATGCCGCGCTGGCGGCAAGAATCCTGCCCCATCCGCGTTTCACGGCAGAGGTGAGCACCAGCGGCGTAAAGAAGAGAAAGATGACGTACATCGGCAGAATGTCGAGCAGAGGCGGGCAATAGAGCAACAATATTGAGCCGATGATGGCGACAAAGGGATGGTCGATGTAGAAATTCAGCAGATTATAGATCGCTGCATGATGCGTCCTGACCGCATACGCGGCTGCAACCGTGAAGGCGAGCGCAAGCATCAGGAGGTGATAGGCGTAGATGCGCAATGATCTCCGCCATAGAGTAGCTCGAAGTGCAGAGCCGCTCTCGAGCGCGACGCGCATGTAGACCCTGCCCACCAGCAGAGCAGAAAGAAAGACGAATCCTTCTGCGGAAGAGACAAAGCCTATAGGCTGATTGACAAAGTCGCTGAAGCGCGTAGGCAAGTGGGTCAGCGTCATCCAGACGAGGAAGAGGCCGCGCAAGGCATCGAGTTCGGGCCGTCTCTGGGGCTTGGGGAACTGCATAAAAAATCCTGTAGAGTCGACGGCAATCCGTTTTTGATCGAAGCCTGTCTTTATTCAGAAATTATCCGCTTTCAATAATTTCTGTTCTATTCCGGCGAATGGCAGGAAAAGCCATCCAAACCTTGCATATTGGATGATCCAATACTGCCAAGTGTTTACGTCTTTACCCCCTATCTTTCGGACATTCAGAGCAGGTTTATCAAAATTGTTTTTAATAGGCCGGAACCCCGGTGATGCTTTGGCCGATGATGAGCGTGTGAATGTCGTGCGTGCCTTCATAGGTCTTCACGGATTCGAGGTTCATCATGTGGCGCATGATCGGGTAGTCATCGGTAATGCCGTTACCGCCCAGAATGTCCCGCGCCATCCTCGCGCATTCAAGGGCCATCCACACATTGTTGCGCTTTGCCATCGAGATATGCTCGTGGCCCACCTTGCCTGCATCTTTCAGGCGGCCTACCTGCAGTGACAGCAGCTGTGCCTTGGTGATTTCCGTGATCATCCACGTCAGTTTTTCCTGTATAAGCTGGTGGCTCGCAATCGGCTCATCGCGGAACTGCTTGCGCAGCAATGAATACTGCAGGGCAGTGTCGTAGCAGGACATGGCTGCTCCGGTCGCTCCCCAGCTGATGCCGTAACGCGCCTGGTTCAGGCACATCAGCGCGGACTTCAGTCCATCACTGCCGGGCAGCAGGTTCTTTGCCGGAACATGGACGTCCTGCAGCGAAAGGCCCGACGTAACCGATGCGCGCAGCGACCACTTGCCGTGAACATCGTAAGCCGAGAAGCCGGGACGGTCTGTCTCCACCAGGAAGCCGCGTACGCGATCGCCTTCATCATCCACCTTCGCCCAGATGACGGCGACATCGGCGATAGTGCCCGAAGTGATCCACATCTTTTCACCGTTCAGGACATACTCATCGCCAACTTTGCGGGCTCGGGTACGCATACCGCTGGGATTCGAGCCGAAGTCAGGTTCGGTCAGGCCGAAACAACCGAGCTTTTCGCCTTTCGCAAGCTTTGGCAGCCAGAAGTCTTTCTGTTCATCCGATCCAAACGTATAGATGGGATACATCACCAGCGCTGATTGCACGCTCACAAAGCTGCGCACTCCGGAATCGCCGCGTTCAAATTCCTGCATTACCAGGCCATACTCCACATTCGACATGCCAGCGCAGCCGTATCCATGAAGATTCGCGCCGAAGAAACCAAGCTCACCCATCTGCGGCACGAGCTCGCGCGGAAAGCGGCCTTCGCGGTTGCACTCTTCGATGATGGGGATGAGGTTATCTTCAATAAACTGGCGGGCAGTGTCGCGCGTAAGGCGTTCGTCTTCACTGAGGAGCGCGTCGAAACCGATGAAGTCGACACCCTTGAATTTAAAGGCCATTGTGTATGCTTGCTCCGTTCTGATGTGAAACTAATCAGACTAGCAGAGCAGAGATACATCCTGCATCCTTTGGGTCTTATGCATATAAGACCTGAGGAGTTTTTCTCAAGCGAAGCCACAACTCAATTGCAATTGCATTGATGGAAAAGCCGATCCAGAAGGCCATGCCGAAGAACTGCTGTGGTTTAAGATGCGTCAGCATGCTGGTAGCGAAGAACACTCCCATCACCGGACGGGTCGTGGCAATGCCCAGAAGGATGGCAACAGCGCGGGCCATCCACTGCTGCTTCAGTTGAATCTCACCGTGCCGCATAGACCACCACGCGCGCAACAGCGAGAAAAGAAAGAGGCTGTTGAAGAAGAGAACTGCCGAGCGCTCGATCCATCCACCGACTGCATAGCTGCTCATCAGGTAAGCGGTCACGCCTACGATAACTCCGAGCGGAAACAGCATGCGTTCCACGCGCTCTGACGCGCTGAGCCTGCGGCTGTAAGCAAAAGGAAGCATCAGTACAAACAATCCTGCAGGAAGAATATGCGCCAGCGTCAGAGCAGTATGTGATGCAAATGCCGCATCGAGGCCTGCCATTTGCGGAGGACCACCCTGCGATGGATGGACCAGCGCTACCATCCGTCTCACTGCCACGGCCAGCGCAATCACAATGCAGATCCAGAAACCTGCTCGAAACAACAGTGGGAAAGCATCGATGCGCAACCACGCAGTACTAACTTCAGCTCGGGTCCTATGCATTTCAACCTGTCAGAATTACGTCGCGCGATGGCCGCCGGTTCCACTACTAATTGTGAAGTTTTGTAACCGTTGATGTATATGGTTTGTCACCATCAAAAAAGGGAAATAAAACTCATTTGGATGTATTTGCATCTAGCTCATCAGCGGAGCAGACTATCTGTAACTATCCGGTCGGATGGCATACGTTTAGTGTACCTTCTTCGCAGCCCATTACTTTCTTGGTTAGTCCTCATATTTCAAACCTCCGTATAGTTACCTTGCTTCAAGCAAATGCATCATAAAACCATTGGTGTGTTTACGATGACGGTTCTTTGACGTCTGAATCGTTTGACAGACGTTCTTTGAGGAGTGTCAGATGCTATCGCCTAAGCCGAATCGCACCCATGTTGCGGCATTTGAAATGAAGACACTCCCAGGAACAGCACATTGTTTATTGGAGGCAACATGCAAAATGCACAAGGTAGCAGCCTATGCATAAATGATTTGTGGCGCAAGTATGGGACACTTCTCGCTCTTCTGGCAGCCTTTGTTGTGGTCCCATCCGCCGTTGCACAATTTCGCGCATCAATTCAGGGAGTCGTGACTGATACTTCAGGCGCCGTGGTCCCGGGCGCGAAGCTCACGCTTCAAAACAACGATACGAACCAGAAGCTCATGGCTACTTCGAACGACAGCGGCGTCTATAACTTCAACGCTCTGCCTCCTGGCAGCTTCACGCTGACAGTAGAGAGGGACGGATTCCAGACAAAGACTGTCCAGGACCTTCATTTAATTCCAGAACAGTCAAATGCGGTCAATATTCAGATGGAAGTGGGGCAGATATCGCAGACTGTTACCGTGTCAGGCGACGCAATCAAGCGTCTCGATACGCAGACAGCAACCATCAGCGGCACGATATCGAGCGGACAGATTCAGCACATGCCGTCGTTTGGCCGTGACGTGATGCAGCTTACGCAGCTCGCTCCTGGAGTCTTCGGCGATGCGTCGCAACAGGGCGGAGGCGGCTCGTATCAGATGCCCGGGGCGAACACTGGAGGCTCCAGCTCAACCGACGGTATCTTCAAAACGGAAAATGCTCCACAGATTGTCGCCAATGGCGGCCAGAACAATGCGAATGGAATTTCGATCGACGGCATCAGCACAGCGAGCGCCGTCTGGGGTGGATCCACAGTAGTAACGCCGAGCGAAGATTCGGTGGACAACGTAAAGGTGGTTGCCAACAGTTACGATGCCGAGAGCGGCCGCTTCTCCGGCGCGCAGATTCAAGTCACATCGAAGAGCGGCACCAATACGCCGCATGGCAGCCTCTTTTTTAAAGCTGACCGGCCTGGTTTGAATGCCTATCAAAGCTGGAATGGTCCGAATTCTATAGGTTCAACGGCAGCACAACGTGGACTCCTGAGAGACAACAGCCGCTTCAATCAATATGGCGGAAGCCTTGGCGGTCCGATCTGGAAAGACAAAATATTCGCTTTCTTCAATTACGAAACACTGCGCAACAATACAGTCTCCACAGCCACGAACTGGTATGAAACGCCGCAATTTGACAAGTTAGCCCCTTCGGGTAGCATTGCGTCGCAATACCTCGGCTTCCCCGGTGAAGGGGCGAGCGCCAGCGCCATCGTCGGCGGAACATGCGCGAGCATTGGCCTGAGCGAAGGAACGCAATGCCGTACAATCCCTGGTCAGGGCGTTGATATTGGCTCTCCGTTGACGACGCCACTGGGGACACACGATCCAACATGGGTGGGCAATACAACTCCAGGCACCGGCAATGGTCTTGATGGATCTCCAGATATTGCACTGATGAATACGGTGAATCCGAACAAGGTAACGGAATCGCAGTACAACGGGCGATTGGATGCCAACGTATCCGCGAACGACCGCATTACTTTTACCATTTACTGGGTGCCAACCAGTAACACCGACTACAACGGTACGATACGCGCCGCGAACCTCTGGCATCACTCGGGAATCAACGACGCTTTTGCCGGATTGTGGAACCACATCTTTTCGCCAACACTTCTGAACGAGGCGCGCGTAAATGCTGCCGGATGGCGTTGGAATGAGATTACCGACAATCCAGATGCTGCTTTTGGTCTTTCCCAGGCCAACTTTGATGTAAATGGAAACAGCTATGACTTTCCAGTGAACAGTAACCAGTCGTTACAATATTTTGGCACCCCCGGGCCGAGTATCTTCAACCAATGGACCTACAGTTACCAGGACATTCTGACCAAGATCGCCGGACGGCACACTCTGAAGATGGGCGGCGGCGTGACTCGCCTTTACTATCTGAATGAAGCTCCCTATGCAGCACGTCCTACGTTCCACTTTGCCAATGTCTGGGATTTTCTGAACGATGCTCCGTATTCTGAGACTGGTGTATTCAATCCACTCACCGGTACTCCGACAGCAAATCGCCAGGACAACCGGGAAAACCTTTGGGGATTCTTTATCCAGGATGATTTCAAAGTTTCTCCAAAGCTGACGTTGAATCTTGGCGTGCGCTACTCCTATTTTTCGCCGTTTTATTCCAAACAGAACAACCTGAGCGTGGCGCAGCTTGGCTCTGGCCAGGACAGGCTGACGGGGCTTTCCATGCGCATCGGCGGCAACCTGTACAACGCGCAGAAAGGCAACTTTGGTCCACAGGTTGGCTTCGCCTGGAATCCGCAGCCGAAGTTTGTAATCCGCGGCGGCTTCGGCATGAACTATAACCAGAACGAAATTGCTATCAGCGCCAACGGGACAAACAATATACCTAATATTTTGAACGCCAGTCTCTGCTGCAGCACGGCTACATCTTCAAATCCTGGCATCGTGTATGCTCTGCCGAGCGACATACATTCGTTGTATGGATATCCCCCGAATCCTTCCACAATTACAGCATTCGGTCCGAATAACCTGCCGCTTACCGGCACTGCCAGCGTCGTAGGTTTCGACCCGAACGTGTCGACAATCTATACCTATCACTACTCGCTCGACACGCAATACGACCTTGGCTGGAACTGGGTGGCAACGCTTGGCTACCAGGGAAGCATTTCGCGCCACCTTCTCTTGCAGTCCGACCAGAATGCGCTTGCTGCTGTGCAGGGCATTGCTCTGAATCCTACGCTTACGCAGGTTGGCTTCTACAGCAATCGTGGCAATGCAAGCTATAACAGCATGCTTGCCGGCCTGCGGCACGATTTTGCACATGGTTTCTCGCTGGACGCCGAGTATGCCTGGGCGAAAAGCCTGGATCAGGGTTCGCAGCCCTACTATGAAGATGCCTATTTCTATGACGGTAAGTTCCAGTATGGGCGTTCCGACTACAACGTGCAGAATGCCTTCAAATTGTGGGGACTGTGGCAGCCGAAGTTCTTCACCGGTGGCCACAGCTGGCTGGAGAAAGTCGCGGGCGGCTGGTCATTGAGCGGTATCTTCAACGTTCACACTGGTTTCCCGTGGACACCAACCGTGCCTGTACAAGGCGGCACACTCTACTTCCAGAACAGCCCGTATAACACGCTGCGTCCGGCAGCTTACATTGGCGGAGCAGGACATGACACCAGCAACAAAGCGTTTATGTCTGGCCCGGGGCCGTCGAGCGGCAGTGCGTCGAGCGGCGGGTTCAATCGGAACTATCCGAATGGAGGACAGGCTTACTTCACGGTTCCTGCTTATACGACGGTCACGTCTGCGCCTCCTGCAGCTGGTCCTGCTCCGCAGTCTCCCGGAGTTTCACGCGGCTTCCTCACCGGACCTAACTACAGAGATGTGGACGCAACGCTCTCAAAGAGCTTTGGCTTGCCCAAGATGCCTGTGCTGGGCGAGGATGCGAAGTTCGAGTTCCGCGTGGACGCGTTCAATCTCTTTAACAATCTGAACCTTAACGGCAGCAGTATCGTAACGGACATCACTTCCGCTTCCTTCGGACAAGCGCAGGGCGCTCTGGGAGGCCGAACGATGGATATACAGGCAAGGTTCTCTTTCTGAGTCCTTGCTTCCGATGAAACTTATTCAGATCCGGGGAGGCAATTGCCTCCCCGGAAGTTTTTGGCCACGGCTTCTGGTTTTTCTCGCCTGATTTTAGAAAGAATAATTTCATGCTTCATACAAATCGCTGGCGTTTGCTGCTTTTGTCTCTGCCTCTGTTACTCGTTGCAGGTACTGTTCACCGCGCCTCTGCGCAAGAGCAGGTGGAAATCGACGCGACTGGGCCCGCTACGCCATTCCCGCATTTCTGGGAGGAGATGTTCGGCTCAGGACGAGCGATTCTCACCTTGCGCGAGAGCTATCGCAACGATCTGCGCGCAGTAAAACAGGTCACCGATTTTCGCTACGTGCGCTTCCATGCCATCCTGCATGACGAAGTGGGCGTTTACAACGAAGACGAGCGTGGCAATCCGGTTTATAACTTTTCGTATGTAGACCAGATCTATGACGGCCTGCTGAAGAACGGAGTGAGGCCGGTCGTCGAGATCAGTTTCATGCCGAAGAAACTGGCCTTCAATCCCGATGCGTTGCATCCCTTCTGGTACAAGCAGAATGTCTCGCCGCCGAAGAGCCTGGAGCGTTGGGACGACCTGATGAAGCACTTCGCGCAGCACCTTGTCGACCGCTATGGCATCGAAGAAGTAGCGCAGTGGTATTTCGAAGTGTGGAATGAGCCGAACATCGATTTCTGGAATGGCATTCCGCGCATGGAATCGTATTTTGAGCTGTACGCCCATACAGCTCGCGATCTGAAATCCATCAATTCGCGTCTTCGCGTCGGAGGACCGGCGACGGCGGCTGCCGCATGGATTCCCGAGTTTTTGAAATACACGGCTGAGAACCATGTGCCGGTAGATTTCGTCTCGACGCACGGCTATGCCGATGACACGGTGCATAATCTTTTCGGCACCAACGAAGACATTCCCATGGACGACCGCGTCTGCCGCGCCGTCGAGAGAGTAAGAGGCGAGATCAAGGCATCGGCAACTCCGAGCCTTCCGCTGCTGTGGACGGAGTGGAATGTCCCCGGCCAGATGGAATCCCGAGACACACCGTATGTTGGTCCTGCTCTGGCAAACACAGTCCGCGAGTGCGACGGCAAAGTAGATGCGCTCTCCTTCTGGACCTTCTCCGATGTTTTTGAAGAAGGCGGCCCGATCGAGAAACCCTTCATCGGCGAGTTTGGACTGCGCGCCAAGGGCGGCATCAACAAGCCCAGCTACTATGACTTTGCGTTACTCCACCAGTTAGGCCAGCAGCGGCTGGCGAATCCGTCGAAGAACGTCATCGTCACAAAGCTGCCTGATGGATCGTTAGCGATTGCTGCATGGAATCTGGTCGATCCCGGCCAGCCTCCAGTGGAGAAAGAAATAACGCTGGCGATTCATGGAGTGCGTGCCGATGCTCGGGTGACGATCCAGCGCGTGGACGAGAACCATGGCAACGCACTCAAGTCCTATGCGGCAATGGGCAAGCCAATCTATCCCACAGAAGCCCAGGTAGAACAGATGAACCGCGAAAGCACGTTGGGTGACCCGGAGCGGCGGAAGCTTAGCAACGGCCGGCTGACGCTGCAGATGGGCAGCGATGCGCTTTTGCTGATTAAGGTGGGGAAGTAATCCGCAATGCGGATATACTATTATTAATGTATATCCGAGGAGAGGCTCATGCAGGTATCCAAATGGGGAAATAGCCTTGCGATCCGTCTGCCATCTGCTGTCGTCGAAGCTCTTGAGCTCAAAGATGGTGACCAGATTGAAGTGCGAATTGCAGGCCTGAGAGAGTTCGAAATCAGCCGGGACCGCAGCCGGGAAAAAGCAATCGAGCGCTTGCGGAAACTCCGCTGTCCACTGCCTGCCGGATTTACCTTTGACAGGGCTGCCGCGCATGAGCGGTAGGCCGTTCTTCGATACCACCATCCTGATTTATGCAGTTTCTGAAGGCGACCCGCGAGCAGCAGTTGCTGAAGAGCTTCTTGCTCAAGGTGGATTCATCAGCGTGCAGGTACTGAACGAATTTGCCTCTGTTGCCAGGCGAAAACTTGGCATGGAGTGGCGTGAGATAAGTGAGGCGCTTGCGGCTTTTCGTGCTCTATGCGAGCCGCCTGTTCCTGTGACGATCGAGATTCATGAGACCGCTCTCAAGATTGCCGCGCGATATGGAAATCACATCTACGATGCGCTGATTCTGGCTGCCGCTCTCGAAGCAGGATGCGACACGCTCTACTCTGAGGACATGCAGGATGGGCAGAAGATCAGCAGGATTACGATTAGGAATCCGTTTGTTTTGCGTGGTATTTAAAAATGCTAGTTAAGAAAATAGGACTTGCCGCATTATCGTTGCTTCTGCTCGGGTATTTGGTTGTGATTCTGAAATCAGCTCAAGAATATCCTTCTACTTCGAACTTCGCGTATGAGCATCTGAGTGGCTTGGGATATCACTTGACAGTCAAATCAATTGATCCAGATGATCAGCGCGCTGCTATTGCAGTAAAACCGGTATTTCATGAATTTGGTAGTGTTAAACCGCAAAAATCTAAAGAAGTTCCGGATTGCGACTATCTCCTGCTTGCGGGAGAAACAACAAAGATTAAGTGCAGTTTCTGGTTTGAGCCACTCATAGTAAACGACAAATCAACTGATTTTTTGCTTTCCGGCATCCGGAATGATTTCTTATTTAACGCCTACCCAGATTCACTCAATACAATTGGAACTACTATGAAACCGACCCCTCCGGAGGAACAAGAGTTTAACTTCTGGCTCATTGGTAATCCGATTGTTTACCCATTTGATAAATATTTACTCATTGGAGCTATCCAAGAAAGGGTGCGTCTAAAAAATAACGGGCGGATTGTGCCTTCAGCGGATGTCGAAGAAGGTGCGATCACATATTCCTTTGGAGATCCTGGCTATGTATTCAGACCTGCGACGAAAAAAGACCTTTTCATTTGGTCTTCCCAATATACAAGTCCAGAGGCAGATTTCATTAAAAGTGGATACGAAATGTCCGAACCTGTGACATGGAAACGCCACCGATTCGCAATAGTTATTGAGAGGTCATACTTTGTTCGAAATTTGACGATTTTGATTGTTCTTATTGCGGTTATCGCTAGTGTGGCTGCCATCCAAGCGATTAGACAAGACAAAGCAACCGAGGTTATAGCTGCACATTTTTTGTCTCTATGGGCACTTCATGCCGTTATCACGTCCGGCGCTCCCAAAACTGCAAATTATGTCGATTACGCAATACTGATTATCTACGTTTTGACGGTTTGCTCCATGGTGCTCAAATTTGCTCTCCAAAAGAGCGTAAATAATGCGCCATAGGTGACGATGTATTTCGCGGTCGCTCTTCCAAAACCATATACTATAAATTGAGGAAATTTTGCTTTGATCGGTAGTGCTCTTACTAAGGTTTTTGGGACCAGCAATGAACGCGTGGTGAAGCGCCTGCTGCCTGTCGTCCAGACGATTAATGCTATGGAGCCGGATGTGCAGCGGCTCTCTGACGATGAGCTTCGTGCTAAGACGCAGGAGTTCAAGGCGCGCATTGCCAGGTCCCTTGAAGGCATCGAAGATGCTGAGGAACGCAAGGCTGCGGAGAAGCAGGCCCTGGATGAGATTCTGCCTGAAGCCTTTGCTGTGGTCCGCGAGGCGGGCCGCCGCGCAGTGAATATGCGCCACTTCGATGTGCAGCTGATTGGCGGCATGGTGCTGCACCAGGGCAAGATCTCGGAAATGAAGACGGGCGAAGGCAAAACGCTCGTCGCAACATTGCCTTGTTATCTGAATGCTCTCGCCGGGCGCGGCGTACACGTGGTCACCGTGAACGACTACCTGGCCAAGCGCGACGCCGAGTGGATGGGCAAGATTTACGAGTTCCTGGGGCTGACCGTCGGTGTGATCGTGCATGACCTTGACGACAACCAGCGCCGCGAAGCCTATGGAGCCGACATCACCTACGGCACCAACAACGAATTTGGCTTCGATTACCTCCGCGACAACATGAAGTTTGAGCTGGCGGATTGCGTGCAGCGCGGCCACTACTTCGGCATCGTCGACGAAGTGGACTCGATCCTGATCGACGAAGCCCGTACGCCGCTGATCATCTCCGGTCCCACAGACCAGACGACCGACAAATATGCGCGCGTCAACCGCATCATTCCGCAGCTTGAGCAGGGCGAAGAGATCGAGCGCGGCGAAGAGAAAATCCTTACCGGCGACTACGTGGTCGATGAGAAGCACAAGACCATCAGCGTGACCGACGACGGCTGGGAGAAGGTTGAGCAGCTGCTGGGCATCGGCAACATCGCCGACCCCGAAAACTGGGAATTCAAACACCACGTCGAAACGGCGATCAAGGCGCATTCGCTTTACAAGCGCGATGTGCAGTATGTAGTGAAGGACAACGGGCAGGGCAACGAAGTCATCATCGTAGACGAGTTTACCGGCCGCCTGATGCCCGGGCGCCGCTGGTCTGATGGCCTGCACCAGGCCATTGAAGCTAAGGAAGGCGTGAACATCCGCCGCGAAGACCAGACGCTGGCGACGATCACCTTCCAGAATTACTTCCGCCTGTATCAGAAGCTCGCCGGCATGACCGGAACGGCGGAGACAGAAGCGGCTGAATTTGACAAGATTTACAAGCTTGAGATCGTCGTGATTCCGACGAACAAGCCGATGCTGCGCATCGAGAACCCCGACGTGGTCTACCGCACGGCCAAAGAAAAATACTTCGCTGTAGCGGACGAGATTGCCAAGCTGCATGAAAAGGGCCAGCCGGCTCTCGTGGGAACCACATCGATTGAGAAATCAGAACTGCTTTCGCAGATTCTGCAGCGCAAAGGCGTAAAGCACGTCGTTCTGAATGCGAAATACCACGAGCGCGAAGCCGAGATCGTAGCACAGGCCGGTCGCCTGGGCATGGTCACCATTGCCACCAACATGGCAGGCCGCGGCACGGATATTCTTCTCGGTGGCAATGCCGAGTTTGTCGCCAAGCAGGACCTGGTAAAGAAGGGCGCGGCGCGTGCAGTTAGCGTGGCTGAAGGCGCGCTGAATCCGATGGCTGCTCCGGGCATGATGCGCTTCTACTACCAGGGGCAGGAGTTCGAAACGACGCAGGAGACCTGGGACCGCACCTATGCTGCTTATGCAACGAATGCGGCGCAGGAGCATGACGCGGTCGTAGCGGCGGGCGGCCTGCATATCATCGGCACCGAGCGGCACGAGTCGCGGCGTATCGACAACCAGCTGCGCGGACGCGCGGGACGCCAGGGCGATCCGGGTGCATCACGCTTCTATCTCTCGCTCGAAGATGATCTGATGCGTATCTTCGCGAGGGAATGGGTCTCGACACTGCTGCAGCGCCTCGGTATGGAAGAGGGCGTGCCGATCGAGTCGCGCATGATCTCAAAGCGCATCGAGGCAGCGCAGAAGGCAGTCGAAGCGCAGAACTTCGAAGCCCGCAAGCATCTGCTTGAATACGATGACGTGATGAACAAGCAGCGCGAGGCAGTCTACGGACTGCGTCACCAGCTGCTCGAAGGGCTCGACCAGAAAGAGCTCATCATTGAGGATTACGTTGCGTCAATCCTGAGCAATCTGCTCGATGAGCACGCGCCGGAGAAGATCCACCCCGAGCAGTGGGACGTGGATGCACTGAAGACCGCGCTCATCGGACAATTCGGATTCGATGTGGATGCTGAGGGCGTCAATCTCAATGAACTGACACGGCATGAGATCGGCGAGGCACTCTTTGAGCGTCTGAAAGACCGCTATGAAGCGAAAGAGCAGATCATCGGCGACAAGCAGATGCGCTTCCATGAGCGCATGATCATGCTCAGCGTGCTCGATGGGTTGTGGAAGGACCATCTCTACAACATGGACCACCTGAAGGAAGGCATCGGGCTGCGCGGCTACGGCCAGCAGGACCCGCTGGTGGCCTACAAGAAAGAGTCCTTCGAGATGTTTGAGACCATGATGGCGCGCTTCCAGGAAGACACTGTGCGCTTCCTCTTCCTCATGCAGATTGTCGGGCCGGATGGTCAGCCGCTGCAGATTCCGTCGCGCCCCAGGCCAGTGATCCCGTCTGCGCCTCCGGTGGTATCGGCGGAAGCAAGCGAGCATCACGCGCCTTCAGCGGTAGCAGTAGAAGAGCGGCCCTCAGTCCCGATTCCAACGCGTCAGCCAAGCACGACCATTGACCAGATCGAGCGTGAGTTCCAGCGCAAGAAGCAGCGCGAGCTCGAACAAGCGCGCATGGCAGGAAGCAGCGATGACGGAGCTGCTCCGGCACAGCGCAGGACAGGTGACAAGGTTGGACGCAATGATCCCTGCCCTTGCGGCTCAGGCAAGAAGTATAAGAAATGCCATGGGGCGAACGAAGCTTAGCCTGCTCTAAAACAGAGCGCCTGCAGACTCTGATTCAACCGCATCAAGAAAATTCTTGAGCACAGCGATTCGTGACTCTGCCAGGCGCTTTGTGCTTTCCAGCCGAATCTTCCCGGGCAGTGTTTCAAGATTCTTTTGCAGGGGCTTCATCACTTCTGAAAATGTCGCATAGCGCGTATCGCGGCCGACTTTCGTAACCGTGCGCAAGGTGCCGACGGCGCCCAGCTGTTCGAGAATGTCGGCGTCGCGGAGAATAGTGGCTTCGATAGTTGCCGGCTCATCGTGCGGCTGGTGCTCGCGAATCGCTGAAAGCACCGCCGGGATTTTTTCTCCAGGAAAACCCGCATCAGTAAGAATTTGCGGGACGCGCTCGCATGCGTAGCGCACGTGGTCCCAGCGCGCGAGTTCGGCTGGATCTTCAGGGCGGTGCCCGATGAAGACGCCGAGATCGTGTAGCCATGCCGCTGCGAATACCACATCATCGTCATAGGCCAGGCCCTTGCCAATGGCCTGTGTCAATGCATAAAGACGCGGCTGATGTCCGTATTTGTCAACGGGTTTTGCGTTGCTGCGGATAAACTCTTCGATAGCGGAGCGGAAGTTGGTGGGCATCCTGCCCAGAGTAGCAGAATGCTCTGTTCACTGCGTTTTCTTCCAGACCAGGTCCCAGCTCTCGCGACGGTCCACAAAGCCGGTGATCTTTCCATCTGCATCGCGCTGAAAGATTTTGCGTATGCGCGGCTGTCCTTCGACAAAGAAGATATCGTGCAGCTCGGCATCCCATGGGATATCTGGCCGGCCTTCGCGCTGGCTCGCTAAGTGGTTGCCATTGCGATGGAGCGTTTGCTTCAGGTCTCCGGCAACGTAAGTTCCGGCATATTCATCGAGCTCTTTCGTGCTGAGCTGGATTGCAGGCGGGTCTTTCAGCATTGCATAGGCGTGCACCTGCAGGAGTTTCCAATCGCCGCCTTTTTTCTGCCATGTTTCTGTCATCAGATAACGCGCGTGCAGAATTTGGCCATGATAGTTTTCGGTCTCGTCATCGGTGTGAATAACAGTAGCAACATCGTCATGCAGGGTCGCCTGGTAAGAGCTGATGACGATGTTTCCTGAGGCTCCTGCAGGAAGGGGAGCAAACTGTTTAAAAAACGCAGCGCGATCCATGATGACTCCGTTCTCGTCCACATAGATGGCATTGCTGGCGAGTGCATCGTCCCATATTTTCGCGTTGCCCGGAGCAATGGCGTCGAGCAGTGCCTGGTCTTTGGTGCGCAGCAACTGCGTGATTTGCGAAGCATCGTCTGCTTTCGCTGAAACGGAGAAAAGAGAGAAGAGGAATAGCAGCCACATGCAAGAAAGCTCCTTAAACACACGCTAAATTCTATGGACCATAGAATTCATGTCATCAAATTTTGCGGTGAATGGAAAAAGTAAAGAGATGACACGGTCGTGACATTGGCATGACATATGGGAGCGCGTTCAGAGAGAGGCTGGGTACGCGACAAGGAAGGACAAGGAAACCACGAGCACTGGCAGTTTATTCTCGCCATGGAGAGGGTTCGGTCATGGCGCAGAAAGAGAGGGTAGAGCCAGGGGGTGCTCTACCCTTCTTTTTCGAACAGGATCAATCGCCGTAGGCTGCGGCAGTCTGCGTTGCAAACCCCGGCTTATGGAATGCAGGACGTGAGGAATAGCGCTCTTCTTCAAGCTTGAAGCGCGCAATGTGCTCCTGCAGACGCTTTGCTCCTGACTGTACAGAGTTGACAATGGTGTTGCTTTCCGGAATCGCGGCGGCATTTTCTTCACCAAGCCGGTTGATGATGTCCACGTTCGCGCTCGATTGACGCGCGGCTTCGGATTGCTGCATCGCAGCAGCAGCGATCTGCGCAATCATGCTGTCCACCTGGTCGGCCATGTGGATGATGCGTTGCAGTGCTTCGCCAGCGCGCGTGGTGGTTTCAACTCCTTCGTTCACCGTTGCAGTGCCGGCTTCCATGGCGTCCACAGCGGAACGCGTGTGCACCTGAATGCCCTCGATCATCTGGCCGATCTCGCTGGTCGCATTGCGTGTGCTTTCCGCAAGGCGCCGTACTTCGCCGGCGACAACAGCAAAGCCGCGTCCCTGCTCTCCGGCGCGCGCCGCTTCAATCGCGGCGTTGAGTGCCAGCAGGTTGGTCTTCTGCGCAATTTCTTCAATCACGTTGACAATGCGGATAATCTGTTCAGATTCCTTGCCGAGGCGCTGGACGGTGGCAGCAGTGTTGCGGACCGAGTCTGCAATGGATTGCATGCTGATGAGCATCTGCTCGACAGTGGAACCACCCGTTTTTGCAGTTTTCGAAGCTTCCTTGGCGTTCTCGGCAGCATTCTGCGCATGCTTTGAGACTTCGGCGATGCTGATGGACATCTCCTGCATGGCCGTTGCCGCTTGCTGTGTCTGGAGGCTCTGTTCCTTGGTGCGGCGGAAGGACTCGGCCGAGGAGTGCGCAAGCTTTTCGGCATCGCCGTTCACCATGTTTGAAATCTCCATCATAGTGCGGATCATTTCGCGCAGGTTGTCCTGCATGCGATTGATGGAGCTCGCCAGGCTGCCGACTTCGTCATTGGAATCGGTGTGAAGCGTCTCGCCCATCAGGTCACCTTCAGCAATCTGCTGTGCGCGATTGGCAACCAGAACCACCGAGCGCACCACGCGGCGGATGGTGAGCTCGGCCAGCGCCGAACCGATAATGCCGCCGAAGAGAATCGCAACCCACAGATAGATGGCCTCGAGGCGCATGGAATGCACCGTTTCATGAAGGCTTGCATCGGCAGCTTCCGTCACAGCTGTAACCACGGAAGAAGCTGCCTTTCGGCAGGCGGCCTCGTGATCGGCTACTTCACCCTGCAGAAGATCGTATGCCTTGCTGGTGCTGTCGCTGCCCTGTCCAATGGCCATTGCTTCGACGCGAGCCTGACCCTGCTCAAAGGCATGGTATTCGTTCAGCATGTTGTCGACCTGCGCCGCGCCCGCCATGGCATTGATAATCTGCCGCCTGGCCTGGATCTGCGAAACGGCCTGATTCGCCTCGGCTTTGCTTTTCTCCAGAGTTTCCCGGTAGCGTGCAGCCATCGCGGGATCAATGCCGAAAAGCATATAGGCCTTGAGCGCATTCGACGAATCGAGCAGAGCAATTCGCAGATCGCGCACTGCTGAAAGCGCGGGTATCTGGTCAGCGGCAACACTTTCCGAAAGCCGGCTGGCCTGGCGCATCTTCAGGTAAGCGGCCGAGGAGCCGAGCAGGATGCTCAGCACCAGCACGCCGGTGCTAAGCCGCAGTTTATTGGTCAGGCGCGACTGCATGAATGACATGAGAATGCTTCCTTTTCTGAACAGCTAGTTCGCTTCAAAGTTGACGTCGATGCCGACCGTGGACTGTCCGTCGCCCGGAGCAAACTTCCAGCGCTTTACCGCGTCTTCAGCCGCGGGCGTAAGCATCTTGTTGCCACTTGTGGCCTTGGCCGCGGTGACGCTCCCGTCAGCAGCGACCGTGGCTTCGACATGCACAACCCCGGAAATGCGCATCCGCTTGGCCAGTTCCGGATATATCGGGGGAATGCGCTTTTCCACCCGGCGCTCATCGGCGTGCACGGGCAGAGCAGCAGCCAGGCAGACAATCGAAATGGCTAGACGCCACAACACTCCGAAGGCAGAAGTACGAAATTTCAGAAAATTCATGGATGACCTCTGGATGCAGCGGGGAATCCGCTGGTTTGAGGTCTTTATCGGCAGAAAATGGGCGGGCTTGAGAAAGCAGGGAATTAGGGATTAGGGAAGTAGGAAAATCAGGGAGTTAACCTCATCCCTATCTTCCTAATCTCTATTTCCCTATTCCCTATTTCCCTGTTATTTGAGCAAATGTCAGATCAGTAGCCGAACTCCCGGTCTTTGCACGCCATTCATCGAAGAGCCGCCCATAGCTCAGTGTGATCATCTCGGAAGAATCAACGCCCAGCTTGTGCCCGATCTCATCGATCCATTCACCGGGGCCTTCGAGTTCTGCAAATAGTCCGATCGGCGTCTCGTCAATTACGCAGTGGCCCGTATTGTCGGCGTATTCGGTACGCCATTTCTCATAGGTAAAGGCCGGCTTGTACCCGAGCTCGCTGAAGATGATGGCCATCGTCTCTCCGTTCCCGACCTCGGTCTCGGTCTCGACACGGTGCTTGTGACGCGCCTCCGCGTCGTAGTCCTTGGGCAGGCACTTGTGGGTCACAATCCAGCGCTCGCCATACTGGCGGACGCGCAGAATGGATTGCTGCGCCCGCAAAGCGCGATCCGGCGTATCGAAGAGAATGTTCTTCTCAAACGTTCGCGGAGTGATCCGGCGAAAGCCAAGTGCCGCCAGCTTCTGCTCCAGCGCTGCGCCATCAGCAACACGAAACTTCACCTCGATCTCAACCGCGCTCATGGGATAAGTATAGGGCACAGAAAAGCAGGGAATAGGGAAGTAGGGGTTAGGGATATAGTTTCTCAGCGCATCGGCCGATGAGAAGAACTGAAAGCCAATGCCTAACCCCTACTTCCCTCTCCTTTCTGCGCCCTAAAATAAGATCATGCATACGTTGCGGCTCAAGATCGATCCCATCCATCTCGATTCAGAGAAAGCACGAGCCGCAATCGAGCAGGCTGCGGAGATTCTCCGGCAGGGTGGAACAGTTGCCTTCCCGACCGAGACCGTCTATGGGTTGGGAGCAAATGCGCTCGACGCTGCGGCTGTCGCCAGAATCTTCGAAGCGAAGCAGCGCCCCTCGTGGGACCCGTTGATTGTCCATATTTCGGACACAGCGATGCTCCAGAAAATTACGAAGCATGTGCCGGAAGCAGCGACGCTGCTGATCGACCGGTTCTGGCCGGGGCCGCTCACGCTGCTTCTCGAAAAGAGCAGCCCAGTGCCCGATGTGGTGACGGCCGGACGTCCGCGGGTCGGCGTGCGCATGCCGCAGCATCCTGTAGCGCATGCACTGATCCAGGCAGCGGGTGTGCCGATTGCTGCGCCCAGCGCGAACCGCTTTGGCCGCACAAGCCCGACGACAGCCGCTCACGTTCTCGAAGACCTGGACGGCCGCATCGATGCAGTTCTCGATGCCGGTGAAACCAGGCATGGCCTCGAGTCGACGGTCATTGACGTTTGTGAATCGCCGGCAGTCATCTATCGTCCGGGCATAATTTCTCTCGACCAGGTGCGTGCTGCTGGAGTCGATGCAGTGGCCTTCAACGAATCGACGAAGCTCGACGAACCTGCTCCGGAATCGCTGCCGTCACCGGGTGTAGGCCTGCGGCATTATGCTCCACGGGCCAAGCTCATTCTGATTGAAGGAGAAGGTGAAGCACAGATTGCCGCATTTACCGCAGCCGTCGAGAGAGCACAGCAGAATGGCGCGAAGCCCGGACTGATGCTTCCCGACGAATTTGCGCAGCGAATAAGTACGACGAATGCAGTTGTCTTCGAATGGGGCAACTGGAACGATCCTGTAAAGCTGGCACAACGGCTTTTTGCGGGATTGCGCTCCCTCGATCAGGCAGGAGCTAAGGTGATTCTTTGCCCGATGCCGGCGGCGACAGAAATCGGCATTGCCATCCGCGACCGGCTTGTTAAGGCAGGGAACAGGGAAGCAGGGAGGGAAATAGGGAAGTAGGGAACAGGAGTTGGCCGATGCGCTAAAAACTATCTCCCTGTTCCCTATTTTCCTGTTTTCTCTATTCTCTCTCCTGCGCCTTATACAGATACTTGATGCTCGATTTATAAATCAGCACGCGCGTGTGGTTGCGTACCTTGATGCAGTTGCGGTCATACCATTCGATATGGCCTTCAATGCGCTCGCCATCGTCGAGGATGAAGACCATCGGCGTCTGCGCCTGCGCCTGTTTCTGAAAATAGAAGGTCTCGGCGTGCGAGCTTTCCTGGCTGTGCGGAGATGTCATCATCTCATGGTGCGCGAGCAGGGGTTGACCGTTTCGCCGCAGCAGGCTTTTGTTCAAAGCGCGCGACGGCAGTGACGGTCGGATAAGTTTACGGGGGCCGGTTGCGGCGAGGCTTACGGGCGCAGGTTGTTCCGCAGGGGCTTGAGTATCTGAGGCCAGAGCAGAATCAACAGAACGCGCGCCAGTCTCGTCCGGTAAAGGAAGTGGTGACGGGTTCGCCATAATTTTCCAAAGCAAATACTTACAAGATAAGATGCTGTTCTTCGCGCTCTGGACTACTCAAAAGTGCTGCTGAACAGCGTCTATTTTGTAACTTGTCTTAATTTGAGAAGCGTTGAAATTAAACACAGAGTAACTCAAGTATGTTGTGCATGGAAATCACTTTCCTGCGGAATAAACCCTTTTAATGGAAAAATGAAGAACCCGGCAGCGCATTTTTTTCATGAAGTGGGAATGTATGCAGGAAAGTATTTCCTGCCGGATGCTAAGCGCGTGCGTGAATCTCGGCAGCGAAGGCATCCAGGGCAAGTGAGCGCAGCAGATTGCGCCTCATGCCGGAACGCACCTGCTGTACGGCGCGTGCTGTATTCTCGATCCATTCAAAGGAGACGGCCGTCGCCATTGCATTCAGTTCTGTCTGCACGTCGATATTGCGAACCAGCGCGGACTGTCCGCTCTGGATGAGCAGCATGTCTTCAAGCAGGCTTGATAGCGCACGCAGCAACCCATCGGTTTTTTCCTGTCCCTCTGCTCCGGCGCGATAAGTTTCTGTCATGCGAAAGAGCGCAGAGTGGTCCGGCTCGCGCGTTGCGTTGCGCAGCAGCACCAGAGCATCCTGTCGATGTGCGAGATAGAGCTCGAGATTAAAGCCCAGGGCTGCTCCTACTGCGCCCTGCGCTAATCTCGCAACCAGCGAGCGCTGCGCAGAACGCAGATCGGAACGTTGACGCGCGATCAGCTGCTCCAGCTGATCGAAGGGGAGAGCGCCGAGTCTTACGATGCCGGCGCGCGAGCGGATGGTTGGCAGCAGCTCTCCCGTATTTTCCACAAGCAGAAAGATGCTCGCGTGCGGCGGAGGCTCTTCGAGAATCTTAAGGAGTGAATTGGCCGCCTCCTTCATAAACGCGCCGCTGGTGAAGATGTAAAACGCGCGTTTTGCTCCGGAAGGAATGCGGTAGATTTCGCGAATGACCGTCCGTACCTGACCCAGCTTGATGAGCAGCTGCGGAGGATCCGGCGGAATCACCAGCACGTCAGGGTGTGTCTGTACCAGAATGCGCGTTTCCTTCTTGTCGACCTCTCGCAGATCTTCGCGCGCGGCAATCGCCTCTTCCACGCGCGTTTCCAGCGGCATCGCCTCGGCAATACGCACGCAGTTGCGGCAAGCTCCACAAAAGTCCGGCAGCCTATCTGCTTCCTGGGGATTGAGGCAGTTTGCCGCCTGCGCCAGCATGATGGCCAGCGTGTATTTGCCCGATCCGCGCGGCCCGGCAAAGATCAGCGCATGAGGCAGCCGGCCCTGCGCGATGCTCTCGCGCAGGTGGCGCACAGTTGATTCATTACCGAGAAAATCCTGAAAGCCCACAGGATGAGAGTAGCGAGTTCATGCTATGGCGAGCAAGTTAGCTGCATGATCGGACTGGGGCGGGAAGCGGAGAATCTGCCTTTGATCGCAGCCGGTTGTCTACAACTTCGACAATCCGCTGATGAATCTCCTCGATCGAGGCATCGCCTTCAATCGCGGCCACTCGAGATCTGTCCCGCGCTGCAATCTCGCGGTATTTGTCATAGACCCGGCGATAGAAAGCCGAGTCTTCGCGCTCAAAGCGGTTTTCATCCGTGCCGGATTTCGCATTCTTCTCATTGCGGCGGCGCGCCCGTCCCAGCGACGCATCAAAATCAGGCAGCAGCAGAATCGTCAGATCAGGCTGCAGTCCGCCGCACATGACCGCGTGCAGCTGCAGGACGATTTCACTGCCCAGCTCGCGCCCGCCGCCCTGGTAGGCTTCGGTGGAATCGGTGTAGCGATCGCAAAGCACGACATTTCCGGCTTCAAGTGCCGGAACAATCACCTCGGCAATAGCCTGTGCGCGGTCCGAGAACATCAGGCCAAGCTCGGCGCGAGGGGCAAGGTTCTCGGTCTTCGAATCGAGCAGCAGCTGCCGAATGCGGTCGCCGATGCGCGTGCCTCCCGGCTGCCGCGTAACGGTTACCTTGTGGCCATGTGCTTCGAGCCAGCTGGCGAGCCTGCGCAACTGCGTTGTCTTGCCCGAACCATCCAGTCCTTCAAAAGTGAGAAAAAAGCCGCGGGGCATAGAACGAGTGTAAGGGATGAATGTAGCAGCAGGAACGAATCAGACTAAGCTTTATCCGCCAAGCTGGTTCAGGTCGATCGACTCGTAGTCCTTGCGCTCGATGCCTTCACGAATCTGCTTCGGGGTCTTGCCCAGCTTCGACATCTTATAGGCGTATGCGCCTTCCTTCGCGCAGGTGGAGCAGACAGCGCCGTGCGTACCCTCAAAACAGCTGTGAAGGCTGGCATGCCCCAGGGCCTTATCGCAGCGGCAATAGCAGGGAAGCTGATAGAGCACATTGGGAACCTGCGCCGCCTCCTTATAAACCTCTTTCTGCCAGGGGAAGCGGAAGTAGTCTCCCTGAAGCTGGCTACCAGAAAGAAGGGCCGGCAGTTTCTCGCCCTTTGCAGGCGGAGCAGTGTGATATGCGGGAATGTCATCGGCCGGGTTTGACCATTGGGCGTAGCTTGCGATGGTGGCAAGGCCTACAGCAAGGCCCATGAATATCCGTTTCATGCGCTGCTCCTGAAGACGATATTAGCTCAGCAGCAGACAGGCGTGTGGACTTGCGCGGCCGAATTTGTCGTGAAGAAAGAGAGTTCCGGGGTAAAATGCAAAAAAAAGACGGCACGAACGTTGATTTGTCCGTGCCGGGAGGCCAGTGACGCAACTTAATCTTTTTCCGCCGGGAGAGTCTTGCTCCATCGACCGGCATTCTTGCTTTCTACAACATTAGACGCTTGGACTGGCCTTCGGGTTTCACGCATCTATGAGATCGCGTAATTTTTATTCAATTTCCTGTAGTCTAGCGGATGCTTCTCATCTATGCAAGCATCTATACGACAAAACACAAAATATTTTGGGAAGTTGCGTTCCTGTAGACGCATTAGACACAGAATCAATCTTTGACACGACTTGGTTTCCCAAATGAAGAATACCCCACAATTTGATGATTCTAAAGATAATCCGGAAAAACAATCGCCGGCATCGCGGCGTCTCCAGGCAGGCCTGCTCCTTTTGGGATCAGCGGCGTTCGGGGGATTGGCAATTGCCCTCTGGAACCGGCGCACCCTTATAAAAATGAGAGCGGAGGCTGTGGAAAAGTCTCAAAAACCGGATCAGATCGATGAAGATGCAATTTATTGAACGTCGCCTTCAATTTTTCGTAGGAATTTGGTCAATAGTGGAGGCCAATTGAAAATCCCGTTCAGTGAGTCCTCCGGCATCATGTGAGGAAAGCGCCAGCCTCACCTTGTTGTACCGTATATCGATGTCCGGATGATGCCCGGCCGCCTCGGCCTCTTCAGCCACAATATTGACGAACTGCATGGCTTTCACAAAGTTCTCGAAGGCAAATTCACGCACAATTTCCTTGCCTTGCTGCAACCAGCCTTTTGCGTGCTTGAGTTTTTCTTCAATCTCTGCGGGATTCAGCAATGCCATAATTAATCTCCCCCTCTCTTACGATTCGCAATTCACCATCCGGGGTGGCTTAGAGTGAAAGCGGCGCAAAGCGAGCGTGGTGGCTGATTTCCGCACGAAGATCGATCCACAGGCGATCCGGCATACTGAGGTAAACATCAACGACCTTGGGATCGAACTGTGTTCCCGAGCAGCGCCGGATCTCCTTCCGGGCTGCTTCAAAGCTATCGGCCTTGCGATACGGCCGGTTCGAAGTGATGGCGTCAAGAGTGTCTGCGACAGAGAAGATGCGTGCGCCGAGCGGAATGTCTTCTCCCTTGAGGCCGCGCGGATAGCCGCTTCCATCAAAGTGCTCTTGATGGGTGTAAACAATTTCTGCCGCCTCGCGCAGGAATGGAATCTTCGAAAGAATTTGATAGCCGCGCATGCAGTGTTCGCGCATGAGCGTCTGTTCATCGGGGTTGAGCCTTCCCGGTTTTAGAAGGATGGCGTCCGGAATCGCCATTTTGCCGATGTCGTGTAGAAAGGCTCCGCGCGCCACGACGCGGATCTCGGCAGGGGAAAGCCCCATGGCGCGCGCCAGCGCAACGGTATAGGCGGTAACGCGCTTTGAATGCCCCTCAGTTTCGGCGTCTTTCAGATCTAGGGCGTCGCCCAGGGCCTCGAGAGTGATGTCATACGAGCGCTCGAGGTCGGCCATGGCCTGGTGCAGCATCTCCGTGCGGTCTGCCACCAGCTGTTCGAGTGTGGATTGATAAGAGGAATTCTGCTGTGCCAGGCGATGGTGTTCGAGCGCCTGCCGGGCGGTGCTCAGCAGCTTCTCTGGATCCAGGGGCTTCAACAGGTAATCGTACGCGCCTTTGCGCAGAGCCGACATCGCCACGCCCGCATCATTCACGGCTGTAATGACAATCACCTGCGTATGCTGATATGCATGACGAATCCAGTCCAGCAGATCAATCCCGCCTGGACCCCTGGCAACGATATCGAAAAGCACTAAATCATAGGGAGGATTGTTTTGCAGATGCTCGATGGCTTGTTGCGTATCACATGCAAAAATCGACTGATATTGGTCAGCTTCCAATACAGCAACGATTGCACTCCTTAAACTGTGCTCGTCGTCAATGACCAGTATTCTTTCCGAAGCCATGAATCCTTCTAACTAACAGCGTTGTGCCTGTTGAACTGACGCTGAAGAGCCAGACTTCCCCTAAAAAAATGATCTGCTGCTATCCTGTTATTAAGATCTTGTTGGAGTTTGATCCTAAAAACTCTAATTGAAAAGCGATTAGGGTTCCAGATGTATTGTGCATATTTTCTGGAGAAAGCACCATCTCTCGTAATATGTCTGTTTACTTTTTGTTCTGGCTATAGCTGACAACTTCACTCTGTTGAGACAGCATCTAATTCCGCACGGAATATTTTTGCCGGTTGCAGCTCCGCCTGGAAAGGACGTTCGTGACTCTTAATTTGCCCGGGCTACCTCAGAAAATCGTCGCCGTAAAAGCTGAAAAGCGGTCGATCGAGCAGGTCCAGCAGGATATTTATGATAGTCACCGTCATCGTATCTTCTCCGTAGCTTTCTATATGACGGGGAACGAACTGGCAGCGGAAGAAATTGTCAAAGAGAGCTTCATAGATGCGTTCACAGCAGTATCGAAGCCTGACGGCCAGGCCATTGATAGCTCCCTGATGCGCCAGTTGAACGCGCGCTTCTCCTTTTCTACAGCTGAGACAGCAGCCCCCCTCCAAACCTCAATGGAAATTCGTACCCGCAACGTGGGCCGCACTGATCTGGAAGAAGCCCTCCAGCAGTTGCCGCCAGCTGAACGTCTGCTCTTCCTTTTCCGGGATGTAGAGGGTTATGCCCCCGGTGAAATTTCTGCGCTTACCGGCATGCCGCAGGCACAGGTAAACCGGACCCTGTTTTCCGCGAGAATTCGCCTGCGCAATATTCTGGCCGCGGCCTAGCCTGTCTTTCCAACCTCTTTTGCGCGACGGCGGGTCGCTGCCCATCCCGGTTTTGTCGTCTGCCGGGCGCGTCCCAGGGCCAGCGCCTCTTCCGGAACATCTTCTGTAATGCAGGACCCGGCGGCAATATATGACCCGCGCCCGATGACAATCGGCGCGACCAGAGTGGAATCACTGCCTACAAATACTCCGTCTTCAATCAAGGTGCGGTGCTTGTTCACGCCGTCGTAGTTGCATGTGATGGCTCCCGCTCCGATATTCACTCCGCTGCCGATCTCCGTGTCGCCCAGATAGCTCAGGTGGTTGGCCTTCGACCCTTTGCCGATGCGCGCTTTTTTTGTTTCTACGAAGTTGCCGATGTGCGCTTCTTCGCCGATCTCACTGCCCGGACGGAGGCGGGCATATGGCCCGAGCACTGCGCTTGCGTGAACCACAGATTGATTGATGATGCATCCGTTCTGCACGAGAACGTGATTTCCAATGGTCGACTGTTCGATGACGGAATACGAACGAATGCGGCAGTTCTCGCCAATATGCGTACCTCCGAGCAACTGCACAAATGGCTCGATGATCGTGTCCGCACCTACCTTCACATCTGAGTCGATGACCGTGGTCTCGGGGCGGTAGATGGTTACGCCGTTCGCCATCAGCCTGCGAGCGGTTGCCAGGCGCATCTCCGCGTCGAGCGCGGCCATCTCAGCCAGCGTGTTCGCGCCCAGCACCTCAGTGGCAGATGCCGCTTCGAGAGCCACCACGCGCTCGCCTTCGCTGACCAGCACATGGGCCATGTCCGTCAGGTAGTATTCGCCGTGCGCATTGTTCGTAGTCAGCTCATTGATGTGTTCGAAGAGCGATTTCGTGGCGAAGGCATAGATGCCGGAGTTGATCTCGCGCACTTTTTCCTGCTCCGGCGTGAGCGCTTTCTGTTCCACAATGACGGCTACTTCGGCCGAGCCCGGAGATCTGCGGATCACGCGGCCATAACCCAGGGGATTGTCAGGAGCAGCGGTAAGAATCGTCATCGCTGCACGCTCGGCGATATGGAAATCACGCAGACGCGCAATTGTCTCCGGCTGCAGCAAAGGAACATCGCCCGAGAGCACGAGGATGTGGTCATATCCCTGCACTGCCGTGCGAGCCGTCTGAATCGCATGCCCTGTCCCGCGTTGTTCGGACTGAGTCACAAAGTTCACACCAAGACGCCCGACCTCGGACTGCACTGCTCCAGCTTGATGGCCGACAACAACAAATACATCCTGCGGAGACACAATCTGTGTCGCTGCATGAATCACGTGCTCAACCAGCGGTTTTCCGCCAATCTGGTGCAGGACCTTCGCGCGTTTTGATTTGAGCCGCGTGCCCTTGCCGGCGGCCATAATGACAATGCCCAACCGCATTTACTGCTCTCCTTCGCTGCCGCCCGGCTGGCCGGGACCCTGCTTCGGAACTCCGGGAATGGTGATGTCAATCGGCTGCGGTGCGCCTTTGCCCAGCTCCGTAAGCGGCGTTCCAAATTCCTGCTGATTGCCCACCACCAGCACAGCCAGCTTGCCTGGATCGATATATTTCTTTGCCACACGCTCAACATCGGCCGTAGTCACGCGCTCGACACTGTCATGATATTTTTCGAGAAAATCTGCTGGATAACCATAGAACTCAAGCTTTGCCGCCGCAGCCAGCACCTTCTCTTTCGTGTCGTAATTAAAGATGAAAGAATTGAGCACCTGGTCTTTGGCGCGCTTCAGCTCGTCTTCGGTAAACGGCTTCACTTTGAGATCGCCGATTTCCGTGAGCATCGATTGCGTTGCTTTTACCGTGCTCGGGCTCTTGGTCGCGGCGATCACGCGAAACATGCCGGGATGGTCATAAGAGGCCCCGTAGCCTCCACCCACGGAGTATGCAAGGCCCTGTTTCGTGCGCACATTCTGGAAAAGCCGAGAGCCAAAGCCCCCGGAGAAAATTTCATTCATGACGGAAAGAGCATAAAAGTCCGGATTATTCCGAAGCGTGCCCAGCCCGACAATGTAGATGTTGCTCTGGTTCACATCGTCCTTATTGACAACGTAAACGCCCGGCTTAGGCCCGGAAAATTCTCCCTGAGGCTTGGGCCATGCCGCACCGCGTGGAAGATTTTCAAAAGTATCGCGCAGCGTCTTCTCCATGGCCGTGGAATCGAAGTCGCCTTCAACGCCGATGATCATATTGTTGGGCACGATCGTCTTATCGTGCCACTGCTTCAGATCATCGAGCGTGACGGCCTTGAGAGTCGCAATTTCTGCCTGCCGGGCATACGGGCTCGACGCTCCATAGACAAGCTTCGTGGCTTCGCGTTCCGCGATGCCGCCGGCATCATCATTGCGCCGGACAATCTCCGCTGCCGCCTGCTGCTTGGCCAGCAGCAGCTTTTCCTGTTTAAAAGCAGGGTGCTCCAGCAGATCGACTGCGATACCGAAGACCTGGTTCTCATCCTGCTTGAGGCACGACCAGGAAACAGAGGTCGAATCAACATCGCCTCCGGTTTCCACCTTCGCCGCTTTCGCTTCCAGCAGATCATCGAGCTGGTCGCCATCTTTGTTCGCGGTTCCGCTGGTGCGCCACGCATCGCCGTAAAGGTCAATGAGGCCGGTTTTTCCAGCAGGCTCGTCGCGCGATCCTCCGCGCATTTCAATGAAGCCGCTGATAAAAGGAAGCTCGTGATCTTCCTGAAGAAGAATCACAAGGCCGTTTTTCAGCTCAATCCGCTTCGGCTGCTGCGGGTGAAATACATGCAGCGGAGGGACAGGAATCTGCTTCCACGGTTGCGCCTGTTGCGCGTGAGTAAATGGGGAAGCAAACACCAGGGCGAGGAAAAGCACCGGGTAGGTGAGGGCTTTAGCCCTCACATCGAGTTGACGGAATCCACGCGGCTTTAGCCGCTGAAGTGTTGAAATCACTGCCCACCTCCCTGTGCTTGCCGGGAGTCCTGAGCCTTGGGTGCTTCGAATTCCACCATCGCGGATGTCCTGTTGTTTTCCGTGAATATCTTGTTGGCTACGCGGCGAATGTCAGCCTTGCTTACGACGTCAATTTTCTTCAATTGATTGAACAATTCGCGCCAGTCGCCGTATCGCAATTGATAAGTGGCAAGGTCTTCAGCCAGTCCCTGGTTATTTGCCAGACCGCGCAGGATATCGGCCCGCGCGCGTGTCTTGAACATGGCCAGCTCTTCATCGCTCACGTCAGAAGTTTTCAATTTGTCGATTTCCTTATGAATGGCGGCCTGCATTTCCTTCGGAGTATGCCCGGGGTTGGGCACAGCAAAGAAGGCGAAAAGGCCGGGATATTTATCTCCCGGAAATCCGCTGAAGCCTTCTGCCGCAGCCGCGATCTGCTGGTCGCGCACCAGGCTACGGTACAGCCGCGAGGTGCGGCCATTCGTGAAGATGTCCTGAATCGCGTCATAGACTGCGTCGTCGGGATCGCGATAGTCCGGCTTATGATAGCCCTCAAGGTAAAGCGGCTGCGTCTGCTCCTTGATGACAACCTGTTTCTCCGCAGTTTGCGGCGGCTCAACGGTTGTCATCTCCGGAGGCTTTGGTCCCGCTGGAATCGCGCCGAAATACTTCTCGAGGACAGGCATCGCTTCCTCAGCCTTCACATCGCCTACCACCGCAATCACGATGTTCGACGGCACATAGTACTTTTTGTGGAAAGCTTCAGCCTGCGTTGCCGTGATCTGGCTCAGTTCGCTCTCCCACCCCACTCCCGGACGGCGGTAAGGATGCGCAACATAAGCGGCTGCAAGGAACTGCTCCGCCAGGCGCCCGATCGGGTTCGAATCAACGCGCATGCGCCGCTCCTCCATCACCACGTCGCGTTCTTTGTAGAACTCGCGCGGCACTGGATTGGCGATGCGGTCGCTCTCCATATACGCCCACAACTGCAGGCGATTCGACGGCATGCTCCAGAAATACTGCGTCTCGTCGAGGCTGGTCTGCGCATTCAGTCCCACTGCGCCGTTGGCCTCGGCAAGCTCGGTAAACTGGTTGGGAACGACATACTTCTGTGCCTCAGCCTGCGCCTGCTCAAAGGCAGCATGCAGCTGCTTCAGTTTCTGCTCATCGCGGCCCACTCGCTTGCGGTATTCGTCGTCATAGGCGGCATAAGCCTGCTCCACTTTATCGAGCGCCACTTTCTCCGCGGCATAGTCAGTTGTGCCGATGTCCCTGGTGCCCTTGAAGGCAAGGTGCTCGAACATATGAGCCAGCCCCGACTCTTCGCCGGGATCGTTAGCGTCACCCGCATCGACAATTGTGAAATAGGAGAAGACCGGCGCTTCGGGCCGTTCGCAGACGATCAGCGTAAGCCCGTTGGGAAGAACTTTGCTAGTGACGCGTTTCTCAAAGCTGGAAAGATCCTGCGCCCGGACGGCCAGGGTAGCGCAGCACAGCAGGACGAGCAGACGCACAGCAGAAGGGAATCTCATGCGACCTCAAAACCAAACAGAAAAAATTCTGTTTCTGAACTATTTTGACGCTAACTGTGCGCCGTCAGCGTGTCAAACTTGACCCAGCGCAGAGCGCCTTAGTATTCTGCGCCCGCAAACGCAAGGAGTTTTTCTCCTATGAGCACCACTCTTGCCGCCTCGCCTGCCGCGACAGCGACCACTCCTCTCATTCGCCGCTGCGCCGTGCTTGGCGCAGGCACCATGGGCTCGCGCATCGCCGCGCACCTGGCCAATGCCGGAGTCCCTGTTCTTCTGCTCGATATCGTTCCACCCGGAGCCCCATCCGGAACTGTAGATCGCAGCGCAATCGCCAGGCAGGCCGTGCAGGCGCTTCTCAAGGCAAAACCGGCATCGTTTTACGATGCTGCGAATGCCGCCCTCATCACGCCGGGAAACTTTGAAGATGACCTCGCGCAGTTGAAAGGTTGTGACTGGGTCATCGAAGCCGTCACCGAGAACTTAGACATCAAGCAGGCGCTGCTGGAAAAAATCGCGCTGCATCTGCGCCCTGATGCCATCGTCACCACCAACACCAGCGGACTGCCTGTTGCTTCCATTGCGTCAAGAATGCCCGCTGACTTCCGCCGCCGCTGGTTCGGCACGCACTTCTTCAATCCGCCGCGCTACATGCGGCTGCTTGAGATCATCTGCACTCCGGACTCCGACGCTGACGCAGTGGCAGCCATCGCCGGGTTCGCTGACCGCCGCCTGGGCAAGGCCATCGTCTACGCGCACGATACACCGAATTTCATCGCCAACCGTATCGGCGTCTTCGCCATGCTGACCGCTGTCGAGTTGATGCAGCAGATGGATCTCACCATTGAAGATGTGGATGCCCTGACCGGATCGAGCATCGGCTGGCCGCGCACCGGGACATTTCGTCTCGCGGACATGGTCGGCATCGACGTGCTGGCGCATGTAGCAAGAAATTTTTCGAGCACAAAAGCCGAAGATGCAGTGGCAACCAGAGTGCCCGCATTTATTGAAACTATGCTGGAGCGCAAATGGCTCGGCGACAAATCCGGACAGGGCTTTTACAAAAAGATTCCCGATGCGCCCGACCCTAAGAACAACCGCCAGGTGCTTGACTGGAAGACACTCGACTACGGACCGACGAAGCGCCCCAAATTTCCATCGCTCGAAATGGCGAAGAATGCCGAAGCTCTCCCGGAGCGGTTGCAGCTGCTCATCGGCTCCGGCCCCGGCAAGGACAAGGCCAGTCTTTTTCAATGGACGCTGCTGACGCGTATCTGGAACTACGCTGCCGATTGCCTGCCCGAAATAGCCGACGATCTTGCCGCAATCGATCGCGCCATGCGCACCGGCTTCAACTGGGAGCTCGGCCCATTCGAAATGTGGGACGCCATCGGCGTGTCGCAGAGCTGCGAGCGCCTGCGAGCTCGGGACGAGCACATAAGCCCGCAGGCGGAAGCTCTGCTCGCATCAGGGAAAACAAGCTGGTACAGCGAGACACAAACTGGCCGTGCGTATTTCGATTCCTCTGCACGCGACTACAAGGCTATGGAGTCGGCAGGCGTGGCCAGCGTTGCAGTCTTCAAACGCACAAACGGAGTCATCCGCAAGAACGCAGGCGCATCGCTGGTCGATATCGGAGAAGGCATCGCCTGCATCGAGCTGCATTCGAAGAAGAACGCCATCGGCGACGACATTGTTTCTCTCATCACGCAGACACTTCATCCCGACAGCGAGCCTGTCCGCAATTTTCGCGGATTCGTCATCAGCGGCGATGCGTCGGATTTTTCCGTAGGCGCAAACCTGATGCAGTTGCTCCTCGTCATGCAGGAAGGTGAATGGGACGAGGTCGATCTCGCCGTCCGCGCCTTCCAGCACATGACCTCATCAATCAAATTCTGCCCGCGCCCGGTTGTGGTCTCGCCATTTAATCTCTGCCTCGGCGGAGGCGTAGAGATTTCGCTCCACGGAGCCGCGCGCCAGCCTCACGCCGAGCTCTACATGGGCCTGGTCGAAACCGGCGTAGGTCTGATTCCCGCAGGCGGCGGCACCAAGGAGATGGTGCTGCACGCCGTCGATGCTGCAGCTTCCGAAGCAGGCATCAACCCCGCCGATGTGCCGCTGAAATTCGCCTTCTCCGGAGAACTGCAGGAAGCCCTGAAGCAGCGCTTTGAGACTGTCGCCATGGCCAAGGTTTCGACATCGGCTGCAGAAGCCCGCGGCCTTGATCTGCTGAAATCCTCAGACAAGATCACGCCCAACCGCGAGCGCCTGCTGCTCGACGCGCGCGAAACAGCCGTTTATCTCGCCGAATCCGGCTACGCAGCACCAGCGCCGCGCACACAGGTCCCCATTCCCGGCGATCAGGTCGCCGCGACACTCAAACTCGGCGTGCACCTGATGCGGCAGGCCGAATACATCAGCGACCACGACGTAAAGATCGCGCACCACCTTGTGCGTATTATGTGCGGAGGAAGCGTCACGCCTGGAACTCTCGTAAGCGAACAGTACCTGCTCGATCTTGAACGCGAAGCATTTCTCTCCCTCTGCGGCGAGCGCAAGACACAGGAGCGCATTGCCTTTACCCTTAAAACCGGCAAGCCTCTGCGAAACTGATTGTGATGCGTAAGTCAAACCGTCGCCGCAAATTGAAAATAATTTGTAATCCTGAGCGGATAAATACAAGTTGTCATTCTGAGCGAAGCACCAAAGGTGCGCAGTCGAAGAACCTGCTTTTTCCCGGACTAGCCACAAAAGCCTGTATTGCTGGCTTGCTGGTTACCCTGGCGCATGGCCAAACTGCAAATCCCGGCACCGAACAAACCCAGACCGGCCAGCTGCAAATAGCGGAGGGAACACGCGACTACAGAATCCGCCTGCTGCCCGTTACTTCTTTTCCAAATCTCCCGCAAAACATCGCAACACAATTGAACGCGCTGCATTGCCTGATCCCGCAGACCTTCGAAGCGCGACATCCCGAAAATGTCATCCACGGATCCTTCGAAAAGAAGGGAAGCAATGACTGGGCTGTGCTTTGCGCACATGATGGATCGATCGACCTGCTCGCATTTCTTCAAAGCTCTCCCGAGAAACCCTTCACGCTGGTCACGCACACCAGCACGGAACGCATGGGAGCAGAAACGCCCTCAAGCATGATGGGCTCAGCCTGGGGCATCAGCGCCATTCCGCCCGAGGGCATGATGCACACCCCCGGAGTGCACCAGCACGGCCCATTTGACCACGACGGCATAGAAGACGATTATGTGGAGCGGTCCTCTACCGTCCGCTATTACCGCAACGGAAGCTGGCTGACCCTTGAGGGAAACAACTGAGGTGAATCAATGAGAGACGCAGTCATCGTAAGCGCAGTCCGCACCGCTGTAGGAAAGGCCCCGAAGGGCACGCTGGCTTTTACGCGCCCCGATGATCTGGCCGCCGTCACTCTCAAAGGCGCGCTGGACAAGGTCCCTGCGCTCGATCCCAAAGAAGTGGAAGACGTGATCCTCGGCTGTGCCATGCCCGAAGCCGAGCAGGGAATGAACGTCGCCCGCATCGCCAGCCTGCGCGCCGGATTGCCGGTCGAAACCTCGGCCATGACTATCAACCGTTTCTGCTCTTCGGGACTGCAGTCGATCGCCATCGCCGCTGACCGCATCCGCTCTGGCTCTGCCGACGTCATGCTTGCCGGCGGGGCAGAATCCATGAGCATGGTGCCCATGGGCGGCAACAAGGTGAGCGCAAACCCCTGGCTCATCGACCACTACGCAGACAGCTACCTCTCCATGGGCCTAACCGCCGAACGTGTCGCCGCAAAATATGGCATTACCCGCGAGCAGGCCGACGCCTTTTCTCTGAGCAGCCATCAGAATGCGCTCAACGCCATCCAATCGGGAAAGTTCGCGGAAGAAATTGTGCCTGTCACGGTTACATATTCCACGCCTGCGAAGAACCCGGCCAAGCCCGAAGTAAAAACCGCCGAATTCAAGACCGACGAAGGCCCGCGTGCTGATACTTCAGCCGAAGCGCTGGCCAAGCTCAAGCCGGCTTTTCACGCAAAGGGCACAGTCACAGCCGGGAACTCCTCGCAGACCTCAGACGGAGCCGCTGCCGCAGTCATCATGTCAGCAGAACGAGCACAGTCACTCAACATCAAACCAATAGCCCGTTTCGTCAGCTTCGCCACCGCCGGATGCCTGCCGGAAGAAATGGGCCTCGGCCCGGTCTTCGCCATCCCCAAAGCGCTGAAGCTCGCCGGATTAAATCTGGATCAAATCGACCTGATCGAACTGAACGAGGCCTTCGCCGCACAGTCCCTCGCCGTAATCCAGCAGGCAGGACTCAACCCCGCCAAAGTCAACGTCAACGGAGGGGCCATTGCCCTGGGCCATCCACTTGGTTGTACAGGAGCGAAACTCACAGCGACGCTGCTCCACGAAATGAAACGCCGCAACCTCCACTATGGATTAGTAACGATGTGCGTAGGCGGCGGCATGGGCGCCGCCGGAGTATTTGAATGTTTGAATTAATTCAAGGTTCGGAAAGGCCCATCACGCGCGCCGAGTCTATTTCACTTGCCGTGTATGTTGCTACTGCAATCAGCCTTGTCCCTTGGACTTTTTTCATACTTGAAATGTTGGGGGCAATAGCGGTAGTTGGACTGTTCCTGATAATCGTCTTGGCACTGGAGGCTATGGAATCTTTAAACGATGGCGTGGTGCTAAAGTTTGGGCTCTTTTGGGTCCAACGATAACGATAGTCTTGTTTGGCGTTAGCCTCGGTGGTCTTTTTATGAAGACCGGAACAGAGCAAAGAGGTGGGCCGTCACTTGGGTTGATTTTCATGCTGGCCTCGCCGCTCTTCTTAGGCATTGTGTGTTTAATCGTCAGCGCTATTTATTCTGATGAGTAAAATTTGGAGTTTTAGGAGTCCCTCTTCTTTGCGAAATAAGTGAGATCGTACAAGTCACCCCCGCCGATGCACCGCCATATAATGCTGATCCAGTGCTTGCCGAATAAGCGTCTTGATCACAGCCTGCCTGCTGATGTTCATCTCTTTCGCGGCCGTATCGAGTTCCTCCAGCATCGGAGCCGTAAAGTCCACATTGACTCGCTGAATCGCCCCCATCATGCGGCCCTTGTTGGTAAAAAAGCGCGATACATCCTCGCCTTTATCCGCAAGGCGGGCGATGGTCTCCGCTGAAACCGCTTTTTTGCCTTTAAGAATTTTCTTCATAAAGTTCCTGCTCCTGTCTTGTCGCCTTCCAGAGGGTCACGAGATGGTAATACTCTCCGTCGCTGTCTTCCCGCACCTCGAAGATGACCGAATAAAGCCGGTCTCCTACCCAGCCAATGGCCCTGTACTGCTCCGGAATATCCGAGCGCTGGTCGAGATAGTACGGCTGAGCAAATATTTCCTGCGCCTCTTCGAATCCGATACCGCGCTTGGGATTCGCCCTGAGCCGCCTGCTCTTCTGCCGGTCAAAATGGACGCGCACAGAAGTAGTATAACAGTTATACCTTAAGGCACGGCGCTACATCCTCCGCAAAAGTTGAGGGAAGGAAGCACACCAATCTTCAACAAACAGGCGTAGCATGTTCCGTTGACTGAAAACAGGAGCACCGTACATGGCTACAGCTTCCACCGCAGCGCCTGCCAAAGCCGTCATCGGCGGCAGCTTTCTGCTTGAAGAACGTCAGCCCTCAGACATCTTTACGCCCGAAGACTTCTCCGACGAGCAGCGCCAGATCGCCGAGACGGCAGCGCAGTTCGCAGCAAATGAAGTTGTCCCTGCCACAGACGAGATCGAAGCCAAGCACTTCGATGTGACGCGCAGCCTGCTCCGCAAAGCTGGCGATCTCGGCCTTATGGCCGTCGATGTCCCCGAGCAGTACGGCGGCCTTGCCATGGACAAGGTTACTTCCGCAATCATCGCCGACCGCATGTCGATGGTGGCAAGCTTTTCCGTTGCCTTCAGCGCCCATGTGGGCATCGGTACGCTGCCTATCGTCTGGTATGGAACAGATTCTCAAAAAGAAAAATATCTGCCGAAACTGGCTACCGGAGAATGGATCGCCGCCTATGCGCTTTCCGAAGCAACGTCCGGTTCCGATGCCATGAATATCCGCGCGCGCGCCGAGCTCTCCGATGACGGCACGCACTACATCCTGAACGGGGAAAAGATGTGGATCACCAACGCGGGCTTTGCCGACCTGTTCACAGTCTTCGCAAAGATCATCGACCCGAAAGACCCGGACCCGAAGAACACAAAGATGTCCGCGTTCCTCATTGAGCGCGAAACGCCGGGCTTTACAGTAGGCGCCGAAGAGCACAAGCTCGGCATTCGCGGCTCGTCTACATGTCCGTTAATACTCTCCGATTGCAAGGTGCCCGCCGAAAATCTTCTCGGCGAAGCAGGCAAGGGCCATCACATCGCCTTCAACATCCTCAACATCGGCCGCTTCAAGCTGGGAGCAGCCTGCCTCGGCGGAGCGCGCACTTCGCTCGCCAACGGAATCAAGTACGCAAAGGAACGCAAGGCCTTTGGCAAATCGATTTCCGATTTCGGACTCATCCAGCAGAAGATTGCCGACGCTACCGCGCGCATCTATGTTGGCGAAGCAATGACCTACCGCACCGTCGGCATGATTGACGCCGCGCTCGCATCCATCCCCGAAGAGCAGGCGCACAACTCCCGCGAAATCCAGAAGAAGATCGAGGAGTACGCCGTCGAATGCTCGATCCTTAAAGTCTGGGGCTCGGAGATGCTCGACGCCGTCGTCGATCACGTCGTCCAGATCTACGCCGGCTATGGATATGTCGAAGAGTATCCCGCCGAGCGCGCGTATCGCGACTCGCGTATTAACCGCATCTTTGAAGGCACCAACGAAATCAACCGCCTCATCATCACCGGCTTCCTCATGAAGCGCGCCATGACCGGACAGCTCCCCCTGCTACCCGCCATCAAGCAGCTTATGGACGAGGTCATGTCTCCGCCTGCGCCAAACTTCAATGAAGGTGAGGAAGACGCACTCGCGCGCGAAGCCGGCATTCTCGCCAATGCGAAGAAGCTCGCGCTTTTTGCTGCCGGAGCCGCCAGCCAGAAATACATGAACGCGCTTGCCGATCAGCAGGAGATCATGGCCGATCTCGCCGACATGCTCATCGAAATCTACGCGCTCGAATCATCTCTCCTCCGCGCAAGAAAGGGTGCCCCGGGTTCGCGACCGGAGGGCGCTAACCTGGGGATTTTAGCCACGCAATACTACGCCGCGCACGCCATGTCCGTTATCGAGCAGGCTGCGCGCCGCGTGATCGCCGCAGTTGCTGAGGGCGATATGCTGCGCACACAACTTGCGATCCTGCGCCGCCTCGCTAAACATGAGCCTGCGGATACCATTCAGATCGGCCGCGCTCTCGCAAAGCGCTCCATCGATGCCGGCAGATATCCGCTTTAAGGCAAAAAAGATATATTTTGTAAGGATTTGTCACGCTTCAGTGTGTGCAATCACTATTTGATGTACATAAAAAAGAGCATAGCCACCGCAACTAATTTTTATTATTTGTGGTCTAACCTATCGCACAGAGGCCTTGCTTGACAGTGACCATGCATTGTCATACAACCGAGCTGAATTTACAGCGCGTCGCAGAACGCGCCTTCCCTGCTGTCTCTTTTCCTGACAAGTTTCCCAATCCAACCCAACGCAGTTTCACAGGATGGCCATGTCCCCTAGATACCCACAGCCACGCATCGTCTCTCGTCTGGCCGCGCTAGCCGCTGCCGGGCTGTTCGCCTTCACTGCCGTTCAGGGCTTCGCGCAGAACCAGCCGGAAACCGTTATTCCCAACCGCATCACCCAACCCATCAACCAGGATGTGCGCACGACTCTGCAGCACAACGTGCATCCTCTGGCGCAGGCGCGGTTTGATCAGGGAGCGGCGCCTGGCTCCATGTCCACCGGGCGCATCATGCTGGTGCTCAAGCGCAGCGACGCACAGGAAGCTTCGCTCAAGCAGTTCCTGAGCGATGTGCAGAACCCCGCATCTCCCAATTTCCGCAAGTGGCTCACGCCCGTGCAATTCGGCAAGCAGTACGGCATCAGCGACACGGATTTGAACACCGTAACAGCGTGGCTCCAGTCGCAGGGGTTCACCGTCGATAAAGTGCCGCAGGCGCGCAACGCCGTTATCTTCTCAGGAAACGTGGTCCAGATTCAGCAGGCCTTCCATACTTCGATTCATCGCTATAACGTGAACGGTGAATCGCACTTTGCCAACGCGACGGATCCGCAGATCCCTGCGGCGCTTGCCCCAGTAGTCGGCGGTATCGCCTCGTTGAATGATTTCCGTCCCAAGGCCGGCGCAGCCAGAAAATCCACTGCGCATTTCGATCCTGACACCAAGAAGATCAAGCCTGATCTCACGCTGTCTGACAGTGCAGGAAATAACTATCTGTATGTCGATCCGGCCGACGCTGCGACTATCTATGACACGCCCAACTCAACACTGAATGCAAATTATTCTTCGTCGGCTTCATCGCTGGTGGGCGGCAAAAGCTATGACGGCACAGGAGTAACGATTGGCGTTGTCGGCGACTCGAATGTCACGATGAGTGATATTGCTGCCTACCGCGCAGGCTTTTTGCCGTCTAGCTACACGAATCAGCCCACAGTCATCATCGATGGCAACGACCCCGGCATCAATGGCGACGCAACAGAAGCCCTGCTTGATCTTGAAGTGTCCGGCGGCATTGCTCCCGGCGCGAACATCAATTTCTATACCGCTGCCGATACCGATCTTCAGCAAGGACTCTTCCTCGCCATCTATCGCGCGCTTGATGACAACGCAGTAAGCATCCTGAATGTCAGCTTCGGTGCCTGCGAGGCCTCTCAGGGAGCAAGCGGCAACCTGCAGATTCTGAATGCGTGGGAGCAGGCCGCAGCGCAGGGCATCACCGTCACTGCTTCCACAGGTGACAGCGGCTCAGCAGGCTGCGACGATCCGAATACAGAGACCGTGGCGACGAATGGCCTCGCCATTAGTGGCCTCGCCTCCACTCCTTACAACATTGCTGTCGGTGGAACAGACTACAACACGCTCGTCAGTTCCTTCAGTACATACGTCAGCACCACAAACAGCGCTTCGAATTACTACCGGACAGCGCTCAAGTACATTCCGGAAAATCCCTGGAACGATTCTCCTGCCACGAACGATGGCAGCCTCTCGGCCAATACGGCCTTTAAAGACAGCCAGGGCAATACAAATATCGTCGGCGCCGGTGGCGGCATCAGCAGCGCGGCCGTGTGCACCACCGGAACAGTTGACGCCAATGGAAATTGCACTGGCGCAAGCACCGGCTACTCCCAGCCTTCGTTTCAGAGCGGAGTCGTCCCAGGTAGCGTAAGCAGCAGTTTCCGCACCGTCCCTGACGTTTCGCTCCTTGCCGCTGACGGCGCCTACGGCGCGCTCTGGGTGCTCTGCTCTGACAATGTTTCGAACGGATCAAGCACTGCGTCTACTGATTGCCAGCAGACAGGCGGGCAATTCACAAGCAGCACAACCTTTTCCGGCGTTGGTGGAACCTCGGCTGCCGCTCCCGCATTCGCGGGAATGCTTGCACTGGTGGCACAGTCGCAGGGTGGTGCGCGACTCGGGCAGGCAGACTATGTCCTCTACAATCTCGCAGCCCGGTCGTCGCTGTACTCGACAATTTTCCATGACGTAACCACAGGCAATAACTCCGTATATTGCTCGGGCGGAACGGCTGCCAACTGCGGCAGCAACAGCTTCCTGACTGGTTATAACGCTGGTGCAAACTACGATGCCGCGACTGGCCTGGGCAGCGTAGATGTTTCGCAGCTCATCGCCAACTGGGGCAATGCCAAATTCACTTCCACCAGCACCAGCCTGACCATCAATGGTTCAACGGCAGCGGTCAGCGTGCCGCACGGCACCTCCTTGACCTTCGCCACCAGCGTGAGCCCGTCGGCAGCCACCGGCGATGTCGCCATCGTCAACAACAACACCAACAACACGAGCAGCGGTGGCGCATCACAGAATGGCGGACTCGCCATGACCTCGACCGGGCAGTATTTTCTTACGCTGTCCAATGGCTCGGCGAGCGGCACGTCCAACCAGCTTCCCGGCGGTACTTACACGGTCAGCGCGCGTTATGGAGGAAACAGCACCTATGCCTCCAGCACGTCCTCGCCCGGCGTTACCGTCAATATCACTCCTGAGAGCAGCACCACCGCGCTCAGCATCAACGTCTATGACGCTTCCACGGCCAACAACTACACCGGGTCTGCCAGCAGCGTTCCATACGGCCTGTTCAACTTTGCAGTTGCCCAGCCCTACGGCAATGCTTCGCCGACTGATTCCAACGGGAACATCAATCCTGATGGCGTCCCCACAGGAACAGTGAATTTCACCGATAGCGGTAACACACTGGGCAGCGCAGCCGTTGCCAGCAATGGGGCGGCTACCTACTCCAATTACCAGATCCCGGCGCAGAGCTTTTCCGTGGGCACGCACAGCATCGCTGCATCCTATAGCGGTGATGCCAGCTTCAAAACCAGCACCAGCGCCGCGCAGAGCTTCACCGTTGTAAAGGCGAACACCACTGCGGCGGCTGCTTCGAGCGTTGCCAGCGTCGGCACTACGGCGAGCGTGACCATCTCGGTTTCGATTACCGCAGACAGCATCGGCGCACCGCCATCGGGAACAGTGCAGCTCTATAACGGCTCTACTCCGATCGGCACCGCTGCTACGCTGACGCAGGGATACAGCTCGACCACCGGCCTGGTCGAGTCGACAGCTTCCTTCTCGCTTACCGGCAGCCAGCTGGGAGCCATCAAAAAAGCCGGACTCGCCCGTCCCGCCTTCCCGTGGGGACTCTCAGGAGGTGCCGCAGCGCTGGCCTGCGTCTTCTTCCTGGCAATTCCGGCACGGCGCCGCAGCTGGCGCAGTTTTGTGACGCTGGTTGTCTTCGCCGTCACCCTCTCCGTTGCCATAGGCTGCGGAGGCAGCAGCAACAATAACAGTGGCGGAAGCGGAAGCGGCGGGACTGGTGGCACCGGCGGCGGCGGTACAGGCGGAACAGGAACAGCCAGCATCACAGCCAAGTACGCCGGTGATGGAAACTACAACACTTCCACCTCAACTGCGATTTCGATCACAGTCACGCAGTAGCCAGCAACATTCACTCAAGCCAGGCAGCCGCATTTCCAGAAAGAAATGCGGCTGTTTGCTTTCCTTGGATCCGATTGGAAGCACTGCCGGCAGTGCTAGCATTGATTGCATGGCCAGCATCACCATCCGCAAACTGGACGAAAAGGTAAAAGCGAAGCTCCGCGTGCGCGCAGCCCTGCATGGCCATTCCATGGAAGAGGAAGCGCGGGAGATTCTGATTTCCGCCGTGGAGCAAAAGCCGCAGGAAGAAGAGAACGCCTATCAGTCAATTCGCCGCCATCTTGCCGAGGCGGGTTTGAAGGGCGTGGAGTTGCAGGCGTACACGCGGGCGCCGCTGCGGGAGCCTCCAGACTTCAGCGGGCCCGAATACGACAAATGATCATTGTCGATACCAACGTCATTTCAGAAGTCATGCGTGTTACTCCCGACGCCAAAGTCGCTGCCTGGTTCAGTGCGCAGCCGCTTCGCCAGCTGTATACAACCGCGATCAGCCGGGCGGAAATCTACTATGGCATTGAAATCAAGCCAGAGGGAAAGAAGCGGGTAGCCATAGCAAAAGCCGCAGAGTCGGTCTTCAAGGGCACCTTTGCCGGACGCGTGCTCCCTTTCGATGACGAAGCCGCGCTGCACTTCGCCAGAATAGCTGCCTGGCGCAGGAGAAGCAGCAGGGCAATCAGCGAATTCGATGCGCAGATTGCGGCCATCGCCGCTCCCATGGGGCCGCCGTAGCCACCCGCAATACCTGCCATTTTGAAGATTGCGGTGTGCCGGTCGTAAACCCATGGAATGAGGCATAAAGAGTGCCGTTCTGAGCACGTCCATCTCCCTATCGCCTCGCCCCCTGCCACGGTATACTGATAAATGTGACATCGACCAGTATTGACACCCTTTCCACACCACCAGAGAAGCGCGTCCTGCTGCTGAAGCCGCGTGGCTTCTGCGCCGGTGTAGTCCGCGCCATCGACATCGTAAAGATCGCGCTCGAGACCTTCGGCGCGCCTATCTACGTCCGCAAGGAAATCGTCCACAACCGTTTCGTTGTGAATGATCTGGCGGAGAAGGGCGCCATCTTCGTCGATGAAATCGACCAGGTTCCCGAAGGCATGCGTGTCATCTACAGCGCCCACGGCGTCTCGCCCGCGGTGCGCGAGCAGAGCAAGCTGCGCAAATTGAAAGTCATCGACGCCACCTGCCCCCTGGTCACCAAGGTGCACGTCGAGGCAGTCAAGTTCGCCAAGCAGGGATATTCGCTGGTGCTGGTCGGCCATCGCGACCACGATGAAATTGAAGGAACCTCCGGCGAAGCTCCCGATGTGACGCAGATTGTCTCGAGTGTCGAAGAAGTCGAGGCTCTCCAGGTTCCCGACCCTGAGCGCGTCGCCTATCTCACGCAGACCACGCTTTCGCTCGACGAGGCGCGCGACATCATCCACGCGCTCAAAACAAAGTTTCCCAAAATCGCCGGCCCACACTCGCAGGACATCTGCTACGCGACTGAGAACCGCCAGACCGCGGTAAAAAACGTCGCCCACAACGCTGACCTGGTGCTGGTCGTCGGCTCAAACAACAGCTCCAACTCGAACCGTCTGGTCGAGGTTTCGCGCAACCTGGGCACCGAGGGCTATCTGATTGATAACTCGGCAGCTATCCACCCTGAGTGGATCGAGAATGTATCGACCGTCGCCATCACGGCAGGGGCTTCCGCGCCCGAGGTTCTGGTCGAGGACGTCGTAAATTATTTGCGTCAAAAGGGTTTTACAAGCGTCGAAGAAGTAGAAGTGATGCCGGAGAATGTTCGTTTTGGTCTCCCGCCGGAAATCGTGCAGGCGATTGCTGCTGCGCCCGCGCCTGTGCAGGCATCGGTATAAATGAAGGCAAGTTGGCGACTTTGATTCCATTCTGAGCCAGGGCAGGTTCTTTTTGCGTTCAGAATGACATTTTTATTGCGATACCCGGAATTAAGGTGTATCTAAGGGCAAAGTTTTTAGCGACAAGATGAGTACATCCACTGGATCGGCACAATACGGCACTCCTCAGGGCGTTCCCCGATTCGGCAGAATCGATGCTGCCCTGGAAGCCGTCCAGGCCGCCATAGAGCATTCCCGCGATTACATTTTCTCTACCCAGGCCCCCGATGGCTTCTGGTGCGGCGAGCTCGAAGCCGATTCGATGCTCGAGGCCGATTACATCTTCGCCCATCGCTTTCTGGGAACCGGTGACGAGGCGCGTCTTCAGCGCGCGCTGACGGAAATGCTTCGATACCAGAACGATGACGGCAGCTGGAGCATCTATCCCGGCGGCCCGGGGAACATCAGCCTCTCGGTCAAGTGCTACTTCGCCTGCAAGCTCATGGGCATGACGCCCGACGAGCCGATCCTCGCCAAGGCCCGCGAATGGATTCTCATCCATGGTGGTGTCGTCGAGTGCAATACCTTCACCAAGATTTACCTCTGCGCGCTCGGCCAGTATGAGTACGACGCGGTGCCCGCGGTGCCGCCTGAGATCGTCCTCTTTCCCAACTGGTTCTACTTCAATATCTACGAAATTTCTTCGTGGTCGCGCGCCATTCTTGTGCCGTTGTCCATCGCTTACGCAAAGAAGCCGTTCAAGAAGATTCCCCCGGAGCAGGGAATCGACGAGCTCTTTGTCGGCGGCCGCGAAAACGCGAAGCTCCACCTTCGCTGGGACCGCAAAAACTGGGTCAGCTGGCGCAATTTCTTCTTGTTTCTGGACCGCATCGCGCATTGGGCCGAGAGAATCCATATCCGTCCGCTGCGCAAGATCGCGCTCAAGAAGGCCGAGAAATGGATGCTCGAGCGCTTTGAGATGTCCGACGGTCTCGGCGCCATCTATCCCGCGATGCTCAACGCTGTCATCGCCCTGCGTTGCCTCGGCTACTCGCTCGATGATCCGCAGGTCATCCGCGCTATGGACGAATTTGAGAAGCTCGGCATCGACGAGCCCAACGGCACAGCTGATTACCCTGAGCCGACCTTCCGCATGCAGCCCTGCATGTCTCCTGTGTGGGACACGGCCCAGGCCGTTTTCGCGCTTGGCGAGGCTGGCGTTCCGCGTAACGACGCGCGCATGCTCACCGCCGCCGACTGGCTGCTCTCGAAAGAAGTCCGGCACAAAGGCGACTGGGCAAAGAAAGTTCACCACGCCGAGCCGGGCGGCTGGTACTTCGAGTTCAATAACGAGTTTTACCCCGACGTGGACGACACGGCGCAGGTGCTGCTCGCTCTCAACAAGGTCGATAACCCGCGCGAGCGCTACCAGTACGACGTCTGCAAGCGCGCCATCGACTGGATCTTCTCCATGCAGTGCCGGAATGGCGGCTGGGCCAGCTTCGACAAAGACAACACGAAGATGATCTTCCAGTACATTCCGTTTGCCGATCACAACGCGATGCTCGATCCGCCGACCGTCGACATCACCGGGCGCATTCTGGAGATGCTCGCCACCTACGGGTACACGCGCAAAGACAAGCGCATCGAGAAGGCCATCAAGTTTATTTACGACGAGCAGGAACCGGATGGAAGCTGGTTCGGCCGCTGGGGCGTGAATTACATCTACGGCACGTTCCTCGTGCTGCGCGGCCTTGAAGCCATCGGCGTCTGGAACCATGAGCCGCAGATTCAGCAGGCCGCCGAGTGGATCCGCATGATCCAGAACGCAGACGGCGGATGGGGCGAAAGCTGCGGCAGCTACGACGATCCCAACACCCGCGGTATCGGCATCAGCACGCCCTCGCAGACTGCCTGGGCGATCCTTGGTCTTCTCGCCGCAGGCGACACGCGCAGCGACAGCGTAGCCAAGGGCGTTCGCTGGCTGATCGAGCACCAGCAGACCGACGGCAGCTGGGATGAGAGCATCCACGATGGTCGCGAGCGTCAGGCAATCTACACCGGAACAGGTTTCCCGCGGGTCTTTTACCTCGCCTACCACCAGTACCGGAACTACTTCCCGCTGCTCGCGCTCACAAATTACAAGCGCGCCATGGAGCGCAGCGAGTAACACATAAGTTTTGTCATCCCGACCGGAGTTGCGAAGCAACGTAGCGGAGGGACCTGCAGTAGCATTTGAAATTCGAAGGGTGGCCCATTCAAGCCCGCCCTGAGCGAAGTCGAAGTGGGGTAGTTGGGAAACGGTCGCCGTCAAAGACGGCGCACAGATTAAGAGTAGAAGCACTGGGCTTTGGAGGATGCTGAAAAAGTCATTGTTTTGAAGGGGCACGACTTTAGTCGTGCCGTAAGGGCATGAAGTTAGCGCGGCTTCAGCCGCCGAGGGAGTGCCTTTCACACAAAGCGAACTTTCCAGCATACCTCTTTTACACAGATGAATAGAAAACCCATAAGAAGGGCCTTCAGGCCCGGGTTTTTCGCAAGGAGGAAAATTGGCTGTACCAATTTCCCAGGCATGGACGGTTGCCACATACGTCCTCAAACAGAAGTTCAAGGGCCGCAAGCGCTTCCCGCTGGTCACCATGCTGGAGCCGCTCTTCCGCTGTAACCTGGCCTGCGCCGGATGCGGCAAGATTCAATACCCGGCCCACGTCCTCAAGCAGGACTTGACGCCGGAAGAGTGCTTCCGCGCAGTCGAAGAAGCGGGCACGCCCATGGTCTCCATCCCGGGCGGTGAACCCCTCCTGCACCCCCAGATCGACAAGATCGTCGAAGGCCTCGTAGCGCGCAAGAAGTACGTGTATATGTGCACGAACGCGCTTCTTCTTAAAGAAAAGCTTCACCTTTTCAAGCCGAGCAAATACCTCTCGTTCTCCGTCCATCTCGACGGCCAGCGCGAGCACCACGACTTCTCCGTCTGCCGCGAAGGCGGATACGACGCTGCGCTTGAAGGCATCAAGGCTGCAGTGGCCGCCGGCTTCCGCGTCACCACCAACACCACGCTCTTCGACGGAGCCGACCCGAATTCCGTTCGCGCCTTCTTCGACGAGCTCATGGAAGTCGGTGTCGAGGGCATGATGGTGGCTCCGGGCTACACCTACGAGAAGGCGCCCGACCAGAAACACTTCCTCGGACGCGCCCGTTCGCGCCGCCTCTTCCGCTCCATCTTGTCGAACCGGAAGAAGACCTGGAAGTTCAATGCCTCGCCCATGTACATGGAATTCCTGATGGGCAAGCGCGAGTTTACCTGCACGCCCTGGGGCATGCCCGCCTACAGCGTCTTCGGCTGGCAAAAGCCCTGCTACCTCCTGCAGGATGGCTATGCCGACACCTTTAAGGAATTGATCGAGACCACCGACTGGTCGAACTACGGAACCGAATCCGGCAACCCGAAGTGCGCCAACTGCATGGTCCATTCCGGATACGAAGCCTCAGGCGTTTACTACACCTTCGGCTCCCTCCGGGGACTGCTCGACACCGCCATCGCCACCTTTTTCGACAAGTACGAAGACAAGGGCGCGCTCGATCTGCTCAATGAGCCGGTCAAGCCGGTGCATGGCTTCAACCCGCTGGTTCAAATAGAAACGGTGCAGATCGAGACGAAGATCAACGTCATCGAGACGGCATCGGCCCACAATCCCGACGAGCTAGAAATCGCCGAGGGCCGCGAGCGGGAGAACCTCGAAGGATGGGTTCCCGATCTCGCCTCCGACGAAGAGGTCCGCCAGGCTTTCGAGAAGGCCTTCGACTACCGCGGTGACGTCACCGTCACTCTGAAAGACGGACGCAAGATCGACAGCTACGTCTTCGACCGCCAGACAGGCAAGACGCTGGCTGACTCAGCCGTCCGCGTCATCCCCGCCAACGAGCGCACCAAGCTGACTATCCCTTACTCTGAGATTGCAGCTGTAGCCTTTACCGGACGCGACACAGCCGCCGGCAAAAGCTTCGAAGCCTGGGTCAAAAAGTACTGGGAAAAGAAAGCAGCCGGCGAAAAGAACATAGCCCTCCATCCGGAAAAGCTCGACTAAGACAAGGCGCAGCGCTCAGGTGATGAATGTTGTCATCCTGAGCGGAGGGTAGATAGCTTTACTTCCCGTGATATGTCATCCTGAGCGAAGTCGAAGGACCGCACCCGAAAGGGTGCGAGGCCTTGCAGGGCAAGGCGGGATGTTGATTCAACTAGTAAGCCCAAACAAGAAGCGTTTTCTTGTCAAGCCCTCTAAATCATTTAGACTCCCATAACAACCACAATCCAAACCAAATACAGGCCAAAGAAATTTGGCATACTATTTAGCCGAATTTGTTATCCTGAAAATAGGTAAAGAATTGAGAAAGAAAAAGCCCGCCAAAAGCGGGCTTTTCTTTCTGAAATCAGGACTTTACATGGAACCCTCCTGTTTTCAATACTTTACCGCATTTAAAACAGAAGCCATGTGTTTTCAAAGACTTAACACCCCAGGGGGAGGGGGAACCCCTCCCCTTTGAACTACTGCGGACGCTGCTGCAGCTCGGGATTAGCATTCGGGTCGTCGAAGGATCGCGGAGCAGCACCCACCTGGTGGGAGGTGGTCACCGTGATCGGCGATTGCAGCTTGAAGTTGACTAGCGTTTCCGGCTGAATCTGTACCTGCTGCCCGCGTGTGACCGCGTTCACGCCCGTTCCCGTCGCTCCACCGGCTGCCGCGCCAATGGCAGCGCCACGTCCGCCGCCGGCCAGCGCTCCGATAATCGCCCCCAGGGCAGCCCCGCCCCCGGCCTTCACAGCGGTATTCTTACCGCGCCCCTGTCCTTGCTTCGAGTAAGCATCCGTCACAATAGGAATCTGCCGGGTCCGAGTGCTGATTTGTGTCAGCTCAATCGAAAGCAGCGAGCTCCCGGAGAAGTGTGCAGCGTCCTTCGCATCGACGACTCGCCCCGTCACCGCTGCTCCATGTGGAACAGCCACCATGCCGTCAGCGATCAGGTCACTGGAAAGCGTGCCGTGGAAGACCTGGTTTGGCGTGGCATTCTGGCTGCTGAGCGGTTCGGTAATCCGTACTGGAATAACCGTGCCCGCAGGAATGGTGACCGTCTTGGCCACAGGCGCCGGAGGGGGAGGAGGAGGTGCCGGTGCCGGAGGCGGCGCTGCAGGCTGAGGAGCAGGCGTTGGTTGCGGCTGCTCTATAGGAGCAGCCTGAGCTACCTGTTTCTCTTCATGCTGCTTGCGCTTGCGCTCAGGAGCAGGCCGAGTCGGAGGTGGAGCAGGTGCCGGCGCAGGAGGAGTTGCTGCCGCCTGCTGCGGAGGTGTTACGGTGAGGTTGTTGACGACAGTCTTGACGCCATCCACGCTGCCGGCATCATTTCCGGCAAGAGCACGCGATGCGTCATCATTTGCTGTTCCGGAAAGCGTAGTCACGCCGTTGACGACGTTGACTTGAATGGCCTGTCCGTTCAGTGCGCCTTCGGCGGATATCTTCGCCTGTACATCGCTCGCGATCTGTTGATCCGTGCGCGCAGCGGGCTGTGAAGCCGGTTGCCGGTTGCAGCCGGCGCCAAGAAGCAGAGAAGTTGCCAGCACGGCCAATTGCAGGCCGCGGGCTTGAGTGAAATGTGTATTTCTCATACGTGATCTCCTATTACCAGCACGCAACACTATCTTAGTCCTTCGAAATGGCAGCTGAAAATGTGGTGATAGCATCTACAGAATATTGACGCTTGTATACCTTGAAAGGTTCTGGTTTCTGATAACATCCGGTTTCTAGGTGAAGGGAGATATTTTATGTCGGATGAAAAACAATCCAATGGCTTTAGCTGGTTCCTCGCAGGCCTCGGCCTGGGAGCGCTGCTGGGAGTCCTCTATGCTCCCAAATCGGGCAGGGAAACACGCGACGACCTGGCTAACAGCGCCCGCGACGGCGGTGAGTATCTGAAACAGCGTTCGCGGGAAGCAGCCGATCAGGTCAACACCTATGTGGAGCGCGGCAGGGCCCAGGTTGGCGAATATGTCGATCGCGGCAAGGAGTATGTCGACCGTGGTAGAGCACAATGGGGCGATCTGGTGAGTCAGGGCCGCCAGTTCATCAACGAACAGGGAGACCGTGTCTCGGCAGCTGTCGATGCAGGACGCCAGGCATATCGTTCGACAACCAGTACGACTGCCGAAGCCCCGGCCGCTCAAGAAGCGCCTCAGCTGTAAACTAAAAACACGTGGCGTGGGAGCAGTAGTTGAATACAGGTTTGTGAGAGGAGCGCCACTGCTGTAGTCAGCGGAAAGTATTATGCAGATACCGCAGGTGATGTTCTTTATTTTTACTGCTGCCATTTCCATTGGCGTCCTGATCCAGGCGTTCGTCCTGCTGGGAATGTACTTCGCCGTCAGGAAGACGGCGGAGGAGACACGAGAGCTGTCCCAGGAGATGAAGAAACACCTGGTGCCAGCGATTACTGTAGCGCGCAGTCTGCTCGAAGATGTTTCGCCAAAGATCAAGGTGGCAACTTCTCACCTTGTAGAAACCACCGGCACTCTGCGCGCGCAGACCGAGCACATCAACCGAACTGTCCAGGACGTAGCTGGAATGGCGCACGCCCAGGCTGAGCGTGTCGATGAGATGGCGACTACAGTTCTCAATGGCGTCACTCAGGCGACAGCCTCCCTGCAGCACGGCATCGCCACTCCGCTCCGGCAGGTCACAGGCGTTCTCAACGGCCTGCGCGCTGGATACGATGTCTTTCGCAAGAAAGACCGCCCCACGCATGTAGAAGAGGACGGCGGCAATTTTGTCTGAGGACTGGTGTCCAGGCATACGCACGCTTGGCATGCCATTCTTCGCTACCGTTAGTCGCCCCTTAAATTCAGGGCTGGCTTAAGAACCGCTCAATCTCCGCCGTAACCCTCTTGATCTCGCATCCCGGAGCCATGTGCCCGCAGTCGGATTCGAGCACCAGTGTTTGTGCATGGATGAGCTTGGCAAAGCCAAGCGGTGGCAGAGGATTCACCATGTGGTCCTGCGTTGCATTGATGATCAGTGCCTGGGCCTTTACCTTTTTGGCCGCATCGTAGAGTGAGCCTCCATGAGCAATGTCGTGGCCGATGATTGCCTGCAACTGGCGCAGGTAATCATTGGCATCGAAGAAGCGATCGCCGTTCGTCGTCAGTTCCTCGAAGTATTGCTGAAAGTCCTCGCGGGTGGTGTGGTTGGCTCGAAAGGAAGGCGTCGACAGATTCATATTGTGAATCAGGACGACGATCGGCAGCGTTGGTGTCTGTGTGTATTTTCCTCCGTTGTACGCCGGGTCGGATTCAAGAGCCTTTAGCTCGGTGTTCCAGAGCAGCAGATCGTAAGAAGTAGGTTGTGGAGTCCCAATGACCGGGACAGCTTTGTCCATAAAGTCTGGATAGCTGATCATCCATTGAAAGGTCTGGATGCCACCCATGGACACGCCCATGACTGCGCGCAGGTGCTGGAGATGGAGCTTCTCTGTGACCAGCCGGTATTCGGAATACACCATGTCACGGATGGAGAACTGCGGGAAGTCGACGCCATGTTGTGTGGTGCTGTTCGATGGCGAGCAGGAAACGCCATCCCCCAGGGCATCGACTGCGATGACGAAATATTTCGAGCTGTCGATGTATTGTCGCGCTTCAGCTTGCATGGCGATGTCGCTGCTTCGGCCCGTAAACCATGTAGGAAACAGAACTGCGTTCGACTTCTGAGCATTCAGCGTGCCCACCGTGCGGTAGCCGATCTTGCAGTCATGAATGACCGAGCCGTTCTCAAGCTTCAGGTCTTCCAAATCGGCATACTGCTGCGGCGGAAGCGGCGGGGCCTGTGAGTAAGAGAAAACAGGAAATAACAGGAAAACAAAGTAAAGCAGCACGTTTCGCATTTCGATTGTTATTCTAAAGCCGCGGAAACTCTCGATCTTCAGGGGAAATCTTTTGCGGCTTACGATCTGTTCTATCTTCGCTTGTGGCGTCATGCTGTTCTCTTCAACACAACTGAAAGCTCAGGCCAGCCAGTCTGGTTTCGTCAATACACTGATGCCGCAGCCTGCGAAGCTGACGGCGGAGCAGGGCAGCTTTGCGCTGACTTCATCATTCACGGTTGCCGCTCCACATTTTCGTGATGCGCGGCTCGATGCCGGTATCGGACGCATGCTGCATCGCCTCGAATATCAAAGCGGCGTTCCCATCGCCAAGGATATCCATAAAGACGCGGCTGGCGCATCGCTGGTTATCGATGTTCAGGGTGCAGGGCAGGCGATTCAATCTGTCGATGAGGATGAGTCGTATTCACTCGACGTAACTGCAAGCGGAGCCAGGCTGCAAGCTAATACAGTCGTAGGCGCGCTGCACGGCATGGAGACGTTTCTGCAGCTGGCGCAGCCAGCCCAGAACGGATATGTTCTGCCGGTAGTCAGCATCCAGGATTCGCCGCGTTTCCAGTGGCGTGGATTGATGATCGATGTGGGGCGGCACTTTGAGCCGGTCAGCGTGATCGAGCGCACGCTCGACGGCATGGCGGCAGTGAAGCTCAACGTCTTCCACTGGCACCTGAGCGACGACCAGGGTTTCCGCATCGAGAGCAAGGTTTATCCAAAGCTTACGGGAATGGGCTCAGACGGCCTGTTCTACACGCAGGAGCAGGCGAAGGAAGTCGTCGAATATGCGCGGGCACGCGGCATTCGCGTAGTGCCCGAGTTTGATATCCCGGGACACAGCACGAGCTGGTTCGTTGGCTATCCGGAGATTTCAAGCGGGCCGGGACCATATCAGATCCGTCGTGAATTCGGCGTTGCTGACGACGCAATGGACCCGACACGCGACAGTACGTATCAGTTCATTGACCGCTTTGTCGGCGAGATGGCGATCATCTTTCCCGACTCCTACATGCACATAGGCGGCGATGAAACGAATGGCGTGCAGTGGAAGGGAAATCCGAAGATCGTCGCCTTCATGCAGCAGCGCAATATGAAGGACACGGCTGCGCTGCAGGCATACTTCAACCAGCACCTGCTGAAAATTCTCGAAAAGCACCACAAGCACATGGTGGGATGGGACGAGATTCTCAATCCTGCGCTGCCCAAGGATGTAGTCGTGCAGTCATGGCGTGGCATTCAGTCGCTGAGCGAAGGATCAAGGCAGGGATATCAGGGAATTCTGTCGGCTCCCTACTATCTCGATGCGATGAAAACTGCTGGTGATCACTACCTGGCTGATCCGCTGCCTTCGAGCTCTGACCTTACTCCGGAGCAGCGCAAGCTGATTCTGGGCGGCGAAGTCTGCATGTGGGGCGAACAGCTTTATGAGCGCACCATCGATTCGCGCATCTGGCCGCGCACAGCGGCGATAGCCGAGCGGTTCTGGTCGCCGGAGAATGTGCGCGATGTGGATGACATGTATCGCCGGCTGGACCTGATATCTGTACGGCTGGAGGCATTCGGGCTGACACATCTCACGCAGCAGGATGCCGGCCTGCGTACCTTGGCGGGTACAACGGATATTGATGCGCTGCGTATCTTTACATCGGCGCTTGAGCCGGTGAGCTTTCATGAACGCTATCAGGGACAGCACACCTCACAGCTTACGCCGCTCGATCATCTTGTCGACGCAGTGAGGCCTGACCCGGCATCGAAGCATCGCATTGACCTGTTGGTACGGGAGTTTTTAGCCAACTCTACACATCATGAAGGTGAACAGCAGCTCAGCCAGATTTTCTCCGGATGGCGAGGAGTCTCGCCCAAAGTACAGCGGCAAGTGGCAGCTTCTCCTCTATTGGTTGAGGATGCAACGACGCGGGCAGAACAATTTGCGGGGCTCGCAAAAATCGGCAGCGAAGCCGTTGCGTTTCTCTCTGGCACAGCTTTGGCTCCTGCGGGCTGGAAACAAAGCAGCCTGACTGCAATTGATACGGCACAGAAGCCCTCTGGCCTGGTGCGGTTCACATTCCTCGATCCGCTGCGGCAGCTTGTGAACGCAGTGCAGGAGAAGTAGCGGATGCCCCAGAGCCTGCCCTGAGCTTGTCGAAGGGTTCGCGAAGCTAACCTGGGGATATTTTGCGGCTGTTGAAGCAGTAAAGCAGATCCTTCGTCGCTTCACCTCTCAGGATGACAATCTCATGAGATGACAGCCTCTTTCATTTGCTGTTTATACCACTCGACCGTGCGGCGCAGGCCTTCTTCAAAGCTGATGAGCGGCTCATAGCCGAAGGCCTCGCGCGCCGCGCTGATATCGGCCAGAGAATTCTGAATGTCGCCTGTGCGTTCGGGGCCGTAGATCGGCGGCTTGGTAAAGCCTGTCAGTTCGGCCAGAATTCTGTACGTCTTGTTCAGCGTATGTCGCTCGCCGCAGGCCACGTTGAAGACTCGCCCTGCAACTTTCTCTGCCGGAGCCTGTACTGCAAGGAGATTCGCTGAGATCGCGTTCTCAACGTAAGTAAAATCGCGACCCTGCTCGCCGTCGCCAAAGATCGTCGGTTGCTCGCCCTTCAGCATCTGGAGAGTGAACTTCGCCATCACTCCGCTGTAAGGCGAGTCTGGAACCTGGCGCGGCCCGAAGATGTTGAAGTAGCGCAGGCACACGGTTTCAAGCCCATACACTTGCCAATAGCTGCGCATGTAAAGCTCGCCGGCAAGCTTCTGTACCGGATATGGCGCGATGGGCACGGGCACCATGGTTTCTCTGCGTGGAAAGCCAGGCTGGTTGCCATAGGCTGAGGAAGACGCTGCATAGACGACGCGCTTTACTCTGGCAGCACGTGCGCCTTCCAGAAGATTGAATGTTCCGTCAATATTTGCAGTGTGGCTGGTGCGGGGATCTTTTACCGAACGCGGGACAGAGGGCAAAGCGCCCTGATGAAAAATGTAATCCACGCCTTCGCAGGCGCGCGCAACTGCGTCTGCATCGCGCAGGTCGCCTTGCACAAATTCCATGCGGTCAAGAAAGCCGGAGAGGTTCTCTTTGCGTCCGGTTTCGAAGTTGTCGAAGCCGCGGACTGCTTCTCCGCGATCTACAAGCGCCTGGGTGATCCAGGAGCCGAGAAATCCGGCGCAGCCGGTCACTAAATATCGAGCCATCTTCTTTATGGTAGCTGCTGTTAAGAGGGCGTGTGTATTGCAGCGTGATTTTCAGGCATACTGGAAGTACATGCAAGCCTTAACTCCATTCAGACTTGCTCCTTATTTTCGGACCCGCATCTGGGGATTTCATGATCTTTCACCCTGGTTTGATTTCAAAACCGAGGGTGAACCTATCGGCGAAGTGTGGCTGACAGGCGAGATGTGTGCGGCAGAGACTGGGCCTTTGCAGGGCCAGTCGCTCAAAGACATTACCTCAGCAAACGGCGAAGCTCTGCTGGGCAAAGGCCGCGGAGGCGAGGAGTTTCCGCTGCTTATCAAAATATTGTTTCCCAAGGAAAAGCTCAGCGTGCAGGTGCATCCGGACGATGCGATGGCGCAGAAGTATGGTGAGCCTCGCGGCAAGACCGAGTGCTGGTATGCGCTCGACGCTAATCCGGGAGCAGAGGTTGCCCTTGGCATCAAGCCGGGGACCACGCCAGAGCAGGTACGTACTGCGATTATTGAATCGCGGCTGGAAGAGCTGCTTACATTGCTGCCGGTTCATAAAGGCGACATGATTTTTGTCGATGCAGGCACAGTACATGCGGTCTGGCCTGGCGCAGTACTGCTTGAAACGCAGCAGACAAGCGACCTGACGTATCGCATGTATGATTACGGCCGTCCGCGCGAGCTGCATCTTGATAAATCGATGGAAGCCATGCGTGTCGCAACAGGAGCGGGGAAGATCGCTCCAAAGAATGTCAACGCGCATTCCGTTCTGATCGATCAGAAGTATTTCCGTGTCGAGCGTTGGACAACGCAGCTTCCTTCGGCTGAAAATGCATTCGCCGATGTTGTCCAGGTGCTCTTTGCTGCGGATGGCACCTTGACCATCGAAGGAAAAGGTTTCGAACCGTTCGTTGTAGAGCGGTTTCAGATCGCTGTGATTCCGGCAGGCGCCAAAGACTGGACAATAAAAGCACAAGGCGTCACAGAAGTGATGCGTATTCTTCCGCAATCTGCCTAAAACATTTCGACTCAATGGAGAGCCATGTCAAAGGCAATCGATTTTCGTCCGATCATTCTGGCGGGAGGAAGCGGCACTCGCTTCTGGCCGCGCAGTCGTAAGGCGCGCGCCAAGCAGGTGCTGGCGCTCGATGGCGAGCGCACCATGATTCAGCGCACTGTAGATCGTCTGGGGCCGTTGGCAAAACGCGATAATTTCTGGGTGATCACCAACGATCTGCTTTCGCCTGCGATTTGCGAGCAGCTCGATATCATTCCGGAAGATCACGTTGTCTGCGAGCCGGCTGCCCGCAACACTGCGCCGGCTGCAGGGCTGGCCGCGTTTCTGATCGAGAAGCAAAACCCTGATGCAGTGCTGGGAATTTTTCCGTCAGACCATGTGATCGGAGATGAAGCTGCATTTCTCTCTGTTCTGGAACACGCCGTCAAAATTGCAGCAGCCGGCGAGAATATGGTGGTGCTGGGAGTGACGCCAACACGTCCGGAAACAGGTTACGGATATATCGAGACAGGCGATGTGCTCGATGACGGCTCACTGCGGGTGCGCCGTTTCACCGAGAAGCCGAATCAGGAGCGCGCTGAGGAGTTTGTCGCTGCCGGGAACTACCACTGGAACAGCGGTATCTTTATCTGGAGCGCGCGCACGCTGGCAAATGCGATTCGCGAGCATCTCTCTGAGACGGCTCCAGTCCTGGAAGAGATTGCCGCTGCTTACGGGACACCTGAATTCCGCAAGACTTTTGAAAGGCTCTATTCGAAGTGCGAAAACATCAGCGTGGATTATGCGGTGCTTGAGCCGCGCTCAGCAAAGGGCGAACACCACTCCAATCTTTATTGCCTCCCGGCAAACTTTGGATGGAACGATCTTGGGTCGTGGGCGGCGCTTTATGAGCATCAGCTGGCGCTGGCGCAGTCGGTCGACAAGCATGAGAACGTGGCGGAGAGCGCGGGCAGTTTGTCTCTCGAAGCTCAGGGAAATTATGTCTTCAGCCCGAAGAAGTTTGTAGCGCTGGTGGGCGTGAAAGACCTGGTAGTAGTCGAGACAGATGATGCTGTTCTGATTACCAGCCGCCATCACTCGCAGGATGTGGGCAAGATTGTGAAGCAGCTTGCCGCCGAGGGGCGCAAGGAACTGATCTAACAGAAGTGATCAGCCGAAAGTCTGTATCCTCGCTAATTTAGATTCTGGAAAGATATCCAAAGCATGGGAAATACAAACGTCATTAAATTTGGAACCGATGGATGGCGTGGAGTCATCGCCGACGATTTTACTTTTGAGAATGTGCGCGCTGCAGCCGCAGCCATTGCGCATTACCTGCTGGCGAAGAAAGATCCGGGCGAAGGCGCCTGCATCGGGTATGACACGCGCTTCGACTCGAAGGCTTTTGCGCAAAGTGTTGCCGAGGTGCTTGCTTCAGCGGGAATTCAAGTGAAGCTGGCCGATCGTATTACGCCGACTCCGGCGCTTTCTTTCGGAGTGCGCGCACACAACGCTGCGGGCGGCGTGATGATCACGTCGAGCCACAATCCGTATCAATGGAACGGTGTGAAATACAAGGCTTACTACGGCGGATCGGGCAAGCCCTCGATTATTGCCGAGATTGAGAGTTATCTGGGAAAGCCGCTGCCGAAGGCGTCCAGCCCGGCAAAGATCGAGACAGTGGATTTCCAGACGCCTTACATCGAGGCTATTTCGAAATTCGCAGACCTTGATCTCATCAGCAAATCGGGACTGAAGTTTGCCGTGGACTGCATGTACGGCGCAGGGCGCGGCGTGCTCGCAGGCATCTTCACGAAGATCGGTGTCGATTTTGTTGAGATTCGAGCTCAGCACGATCCGCTGTTTCCAGGGATCAATCCTGAGCCGATCGAGCCGCACATCCGCGCATTGCAGGACGCGGTGGTCGAACACAAATGCCATGCCGGCATGGCCACGGATGGCGATGCGGACCGCATAGGCGCTGTCGATGAGAACGGAAACTTTGTCGATCCGCATAAGATTTTCGCGGTGCTGCTGCAGTGGCTGCTGGAGCGCAAGAAGTGGCCCGGTGATGTGACACGCGCCTTCAATACCACCAAGATGCTGGACCGAATCGCGGCTCGTTACGGGCGCACTCTGCATGAGCATGGCATCGGCTTCAAGTACGTCTGCGATCTGATGCTCGAAAAGGACATCCTGATCGGCGGTGAGGAATCGGGCGGCATCGGCATCAAGCGGCACCTGCCGGAGCGTGATGGATTGCTTAACGCACTTCTGCTGGCGAACGTGATGGCCGAAGAAGGCCGCACGCTTGGCCAGCTTGTGGCGCGGCTGCAGGAGGAATACGGCGAGCATCAATATGGCCGCATCGACCTGCACATCAACGATGATTTGAAAAACGCGACCATCGCCAAAGCCCGTGCCGGCATGAAGGAGTTTGCCGGGATGCCGGTCGAGCGTGTGGAAACGCTCGATGGTATCAAGTTCTTCCTCAAGAATCCGGAAGCGGCAACAAAGCCGAAGGCCGCAGAGACATGGCTTTTGTTGCGTGCTTCGGGCACGGAACCGCTGCTGCGAATTTACTCCGAGTCCTGCTCGAAGGAATCGGTTGCGAAGCTGCTTGAGGCGGCGCGTGAATTTGCGATGAATAGTCTGGCATAGCGTAAATTTCTTCGAGCTGGGCGCGACGGCGCGCACCGTGGGAGAATCTAAGTCGCTGAAGGGAAGGAGCATCATGGCTACTCAAGTAAAGTCTGTTCCACTGACGCAGCTTTCTACGTGGAAGGCTCTGGAATCGCATTACCAGCAGATCAAGGACGTGCATCTGCGCACATTGTTTGCCGATGACGCGAAGCGCGGCGAGCGCCTGACAGCGGAAGCTGCCGGCATCTATCTCGACTACTCGAAACACCGTATTACGGATGAAACGCTGAAACTGTTGTTGAAGCTGGCTGAAGAGAGCGGGCTGCGCGAGCACATCGACGCGATGTTCCGTGGCGACAAAATCAACATCACAGAAAACCGTGCTGTGCTGCACACCGCGCTGCGCGCTCCCAAGGGCGCGACGATCAATGTTGACGGCAAGAACGTCGTGCCGGAAGTGCATGAGGTTCTCGACCGCATGGCTGCCTTTGCAGAGCGTGTGCGCAGTGGTGAGTGGCTTGGCCACACGGGCAAGCGCATCAAGAATGTGATCAATGTCGGCATTGGTGGCTCTGACCTGGGCCCAGTGATGGCTTATGAAGCGCTGCGCCATTACAGCAAGCGCGACATGGTCTTCCGCTTTGTCTCGAATGTGGACGGAACGGACTTTGCCGAAGCGACAGTCGATCTCGATCCGGAAGAGACGCTCTTTATCATCTCGTCGAAGACCTTCACCACGCTTGAGACCATGACCAATGCGCAGACAGCGCGCGAGTGGAGCCTGAAGAAGCTCAGCGATCCCAAGGCCGTGGCGAAGCACTTCGTTGCGGTTTCGACCAATGCCGCCGAGGTATCGAAGTTCGGCATCGATACGGCGAACATGTTCGGCTTCTGGGACTGGGTTGGCGGCCGTTACTCGATGGACTCGGCAATCGGTCTTTCGACGATGATCGCGGTCGGCGCCGACGGGTTCAAGAAGTTGCTTGCCGGTTTTCATGAGATGGACGAGCATTTCCGTACGGCTCCATTTGAGAAGAACCTGCCGGTGCTGATGGGCCTCCTTTCTGTCTGGTATGCCGACTTCTTCGGCGCGCAGACGGTTGCGGTCCTGCCCTATGACCAGTATCTGAAGCGTTTCCCGGCATATCTGCAGCAGCTCACGATGGAGAGCAACGGCAAGCACGTCACGCTCGGCGGCGAGCACGTGCAGTATGAGACCGGACCGATCTTCTGGGGCGAGCCGGGGACGAACGGGCAGCACTCCTTTTATCAGCTCATTCATCAGGGCACGAGGCTGATTCCGTGCGATTTTATCGGCTTTGCCAAGACGCTCAATCCGCTGGGCAACCATCACGATCTGCTGATGGCCAACGTCTTTGCCCAGGGTGAAGCGCTGGCTTTCGGCAAGACGCCGGAACAGGTGAAGGCCGAGGGCACTCCAGACTGGCTGGTGCCCCACCGCGTGTTTGAGGGCAACCGGCCGTCGAACACCATCCTGCTCGAAAAGCTGACGCCGGAGGCGCTGGGTAAGCTGGTGGCCCTCTATGAGCACAGCGTCTTTACCCAGGGTGTGATCTGGCAGATCGATTCCTTTGACCAGTGGGGCGTGGAACTGGGCAAGGTGCTGGCGAAGAACATCATTCCCGAGCTGGAAGGCAAGAGTGACGGGAAGCATGACAGCTCCACGAGTACGCTTATTTCCAGATATCGGAAGTTGAAGGGATAAGGGTCACCTTTGTGCCTGCCGATGCGAAAAGCAGGTCCTTCGGCTTCGCCTCAGGATGACAACCTATTTTCATCCGCTCAGGATGACAAGCTTTTAGGGGTTTACGGGACGGCTTTTGCCGGCCCGTAACTTTTTCCGCCGCAATGGGTTTTTATAAATGACTCGTCAGAGCGGCTTGCGTCTATTCCTTTGCGGAGCAATGCTGCTACGCGGTTGAAGAGGGTGTAGTGATGATGAAATTCATAGGCGGAAGTGCACGAATACTGGTTGCCGGAACGATTCTTTCTCTGGGCGCAGCCGGTTCTTCATTTGCTGTCCCTAGCGCCATGGCACAGGCTGCCCGCACGGACGCTGATATCCAGGCCGATGTGGCATATGAAATCTCGCATTCGCAGCAATTGCAAGGGCAGAACGTTACGGCGGCGACGATCCGCGGCAATGTGACGCTTTCCGGCACGGTGAACGACAGCGCCTCAAGGCAGCTTGCCGAGCAGATTGCCGCCAAAGTGCAGGGCGTGCGCTCGGTTGTCAATAATCTGACGGTCGGCAATGCCGCTGCGCAGCAGGCGCCGGCTGCGGCTAACCAGCAGCAGCCTGACGAGCAGGTTCCTCCTCCTCCGGCGTATAACCAGGGCGTTTCGCAGCCGCCGGACGACGAGGCGGCACAGCAGGGCAATCCTCAGGCTCAAGGCTACCCTCAAGCTCAGGGCTATCCCCAGACTCAAGGCTATCCCCAGCAGGGCTACCCGCAGGGCCAAAATTATCCCCAGGCTCAGGGTTATCCCCAGGGGCAGCAGCAACAGCCTGGTTATCCGCAGCAGCAACCGGCTCCTTATCAACAGCAGCAGCCTGTTTACCAGCAGCCTCCGAGCGGTCCTGTGACCATTCCGGCCGGGACTCTGCTGAATGTCCGGACGAGCGAGCCGCTCGATACCCGCAGGGTACAGATCGGCACGATGTTCCAGGGCACGGTGGCGGGTGATATCTATTCGGGCAATGTGCTGGCGATTCCGCGCGGCGCGGTTGTGACCGGGCAGGTTGTGAATGTTCAGAAGTCGGGCGACCTTGGCGGCAAGTCCGGATTGCAGCTGCAGATCACGACGCTCCAGCTCGGCGGGCAGACCTACTCCCTGGCAACCGATGCGTGGAGAGCCGATGGTCCTAACAAGGCTGGCTATTCGGCGGGCAACACTGTTGGCGGAGCTGCCCTCGGTGCAGTAATTGGCGCTATCGCAGGAGGCGGACCAGGCGCGGCGATCGGCGCGGCAGCGGGCGGCGTAACCGGAATAGCGGCTTCCGCTGCAACCCGGGGCCCACAGGTAGTGCTTCCGCCGGAGGCGATGCTGAGCTTCCATCTGGCGAACGCGGTGACGGTCAATCCAGTGTCGACGCAGGAATTGCAGCGCCTGGCGGCTTCAGTTCAACAGCAGCAGCCGCAGCTGATGCGCAGGCCCGTATACATGGCGGCACCGTATCCTTACGGCTATCCGTACCCCTACTACTATGGATATCCCCGATATTATTACGGACCCGGCGGATACTACCGCTACTGGCGGTAAACCTGAGCGAGGGCTGCGAATCCCCTGAAAGCCCTCGCTACCCTGGACCCGGCCCAGAAGGGGGGTACCCCCCTCCCCCCTATGTAGCAGTTGATTTACTTGTTTTCAATGACTTATGAGGGGGGTACCCCCTGCTATGTGATTGATTCTTCTATTGCTTGTGCACTACTCCAGTGTTTTCATATATTTAGCGGGTAATCTATTTTCTGGTTACCCCTGGAAACAGGGTACGGAGTTGTAGCGCTCAGAGAGCACAGAAGCACGAAAGCCCGCCTCATGGCGGGCTTCTTCTTTACTCCCTATATTTAGTTTAGCAATTTTGGGCGTAATATTATGCCAACTTTCTTCGGATTGTATTCCGTTTGGATTGTGCCAGTTATGGGATTTTGAGTGGCTCAGGGAGCTTGACAAAGCTTACAGACAGAGAGAAAGAACAAAAACTTCACCATCTTCGACGCGGTTTTGGACGCGGAGGTCCGCAGAGGGAAAACCTTACTTTATGGGAAGCAAATTTTGGAACCGACATAGTGCCCTTCACTTTTCATGACAAATGCTGCTGCGAAAGGTAAGATAGGCATCCATCCCCCGCAAAATCAAGAAAACCAGGGAGTGCAAGAATGCCCAAGTTTGTCATTGAGCGGGAGATTCCCGGCGCGGGGAAGCTTTCTCCGGCAGAGCTTAAAGCCATCTCGCAGAAGTCGTGCAGCGTGCTGAACAGCATGGGGCCACAGATTCAGTGGATCCAGAGCTACGTTACGGATGACAAGATCTACTGTATTTATATTGCTCCAGATGGAGAGGCAGTCAGGGAGCACGCTACGCGGGGAGGGTTTCCGGCGAACCGTGTGTCTGAAGTGAGAACGATGATTGATCCAACTACTGCGGAGTAATGCTCCACCTGCGACTGTGGGGCCGACGTCGTTCCGTCGGCTCGTGTCAGCGGGAACAAGACTCTCTCCCTGAAAAGCATTGAAGAGCCCCGAAGATTTAAGGACAACTTCAATGCCTGAGGGAATACATCAAGAAGATACTTGCGTGTTTTGCTTCCAGAGTGCGTTTTCGTCCGACCCCGCATCTTTCTGTGCCTGAGCTGCGCCCTCGCCGCTAAGCTCCCGCTGCTGGGCATCGGTATTCTCTAAATTGGTTCTAGCCTGGTAAAAATTCTGAATGTCTTGCCGAAGATTGGGATCCAAAGCATTTTTTAAACTATTCGTATCAATATTGCCTTTGCTGTCCAACTGGACACCGTCTTTCTCCAGCTGATTTACAGCAGCGGTATACTGTCCTTTAGCTCCGCCTAACTGCCCGGCTTCCTGGGAATTGAATCCTTCCTGCCTTAATTGACGAGCATCCGTAGCCCCGAGTTGAGCGCCCAACTGGCCGCCACCATTTTGAGATCCGATATCAGCGCCAATATTGGCCGCCCTCTGTCCGCCGTTGCCCTGACCGCCTATGCCGCCATTGTTGCCCTGACTTTGTGCCGCCTGCTGCTCAAGCGCCTGCAGCAGCTCCTTCCCAAGTTGCTGCTCGATCCCGCCAAGCGGATCCTGGCCCAAACCTTGAAGCGCAGATCCAATTGGATCCTGGCTCTGGCCGTAGGAACCGACTTTTGACTGTTCCGACTGCTGTCCAAGCTCGGGTCCTCCTTCCAGCGCCTCAGATATGTTTTGCAAAGGTGATGAGTTTTGCAAAGGTGAAACACCGCCCATATTGTTCCTCCATCCCCATCAAAGGGTTAGTCTTGGCTATTTATCGATTCCCGATCTGCAAAGTTGTCAAAATATTCCGACTGCTCTGACCCGATGTCTTTTCTCAGCCTTAACGGAATGAAACGCGGCTGCGGGTGTTTCTTCAGCGGACCATTTCTGTCTCCGGTCACCGTGCTGGAGGTTGTAAACAGACGGTTCATGAGACTGGAGGAAAAAGAACTGTGAAGATTGGTTTTTTGAGTTTGCCCCTGTCGGGACATTTGAACCCGATGACTGCGTTAGCACGCGCGGTGCAATCGCGTGGACATGAAGTTGTATATTTCGGAGTTCCGGATATTGAGCCGCATGCGCGCGCTGCCGGTCTGGAATTTGCTTCTTTTTGTGAACGCGAATTTCCGGTTGGCTCGACTGCTGAAATATGGCAGGAGGTGGCGGAGCGGCAGGGCCTCGACGTCATTCGGCATACGGTAATGAAGTTCGCGCCCCAGCTGCTCAAGCCCACGCTGGAACAGCTGCCTGCGCGGCTGGCGGAGAGAGGCATAGAAGCGCTGGTGATCGACTTTACCTATCGCTTCGCTGAACTGGTGCCCATGAAGCTCGGGATCCCTTATGTGCATGTGTATCCGATCCTGCACTTTGATTTTTCCGGAGCGACGCCGTTATGCCTCTATGGGTGGCCGCATGAGACAACGCCGGAAGCGCAGGCGAGAAATCTGCAGGGGCTGCAGCTGCTGGGAGAAATCAGCGTGAATGCTCAGACGGTTGCGCAGGCCTATGCCCGGAAGGTGGGGCTCGAGGTGGATTGGGAGAACCCGGCGGCGACGGTTTCGAATCTCGCAATCATTACGCAGACGCCCAGGGAGCTCGATTTTCCCATCCCTGTGCTGCCGCCCCAGTTTCACTATGCCGGCCCGTTCCATGATGACGGCGGGAGAGAAGAGATTCCGTTCATGTGGGAGAAGCTGACAGGCAAGCCGCTGATCTACGCTTCGCTGGGAACGCTGGTGAATGGGCTGGCACCTGTGTATGAAAGCATTCTTCGCGCGGTGGAGAGATTTCCGGAGATGGAAGTCGTGCTTTCAGTAGGCAAGAACATCGACCTGAAAACGCTGGGGAAGATTCCGGCGAACACCATTGTCGTGCGGTCTGCTCCGCAGCTTGCGCTGCTCAAGCGCGCGACACTGTGCATTACGCATGCCGGGGTGAACACGGCGCTTGAGTCTCTGACGCAGGGCGTGCCGATGGTGGCGATCCCGATCGGATATGACCAGCCTGGCGTGGCGGCAAGGATCGCATATCACGGCGCAGGCGAGTTCGTGGACGTCTCCGAAGTTTCAACGGAGCGGCTTTCGGAACTGATTGGAAAGGTGCTGGGGAATCCGGCCTATCGCGACAAGGCGCGGTACTTCCAGAAGGTGATTGCGCGGACGCACGGGCTGAATGTAGCTGCCAGTGTGATCGAGCAGGTGTTTCAGGAAGAGCCGGACGCAGTTGCGGCAGACTGAAGACTTTCATCCCCCTTTGTGCGAGTGCTGCGCAAAGGGGGGACTTCTCCTTCCTATCACTTAGGGGCCAGGGCGACCATTAAACGAAGAGGTGCTGAAAAAAGTTCACTTGATTTGAAAAGCAATCCCTCAGCGGCTAAAGCCGCGCTGAATTTCCGGTTCTTGCGGCACGGCTGAAGCCGTGCCCCTTCAAAACAACAACTTTTCAACGCCCTCCAAAGGCGCCGGAGGCGTCCTTCGACAAACTCAGGACAGGCTATGCCTGGATGGCCAGTCCTAGCCGCGGAGGCTTACGGGGGGCGGAGTGACGGCGGAGAGCTCCTCGAATTTTGACTGCGGGAGCTCAAGGCCGGCGGCGGCGATATTTTCTTCGAAATGCGCAACCGATGAGGTTCCGGGGATGGGGATCATGACTTTTGACCGCTTGAGCAGCCAGGCAAGTGCGAGCTGCCGCGTGGTTACGCCGAGCTCCTTTGCGACCTTTTCGAGGACTTCGTGCGCTTTGAGGCTCTGGCCGAGCGGCGCCCAGGGCAGGAAGGCGATGTCGTTCTTCTCGCAGTGGTCGAGGAGGAAGTCCCACTCGCGGTCGGCGAAGCTGTAGCGGTTCTGCACGGAGACGATGGGGACGATCTTGCGGGCGCGCTCGACGTGTTCGAGGGTGACGTTGGAGAGCGCGACGTGGCGAATCTTGCCCTCGGATTGCAGTCTGGCGAGCGTCTCCATCGATGCGTCGAAGGAGACCGCCGGATCTGGGACGTGAAGCTGGTAGACGTCGATGCGGCTGAGGCGCAGGCGCTGGAGGCTGCCTTCAACAGCGGCGGTGAGATGTTTGGGGCTGGCATTGTGAATCCACTGGCCGGGACCGACACGCTCCCATCCGCCCTTGGTGGCGATGACAAGCCCTGACGGGTAGGGGTGGAGGGCTTCGGCGATGAGCTCTTCGGAGACGTTAGGGCCGTAGGAGTCGGCGGTATCGATGAAGTTGACTCCGAGCTCGACGGCGCGGCGCAGCGTGGCAAGGGCGGCGGGCTTGTCGGTGGGAGGTCCCCAGATGCCTTTGCCGGTAATGCGCATGGCTCCATAGCCGAGACGGTGGACGGTGAGGTCGCCTCCGAGGGTGAAGGTTCCGGCAGATGTGGCGGAGATGGCTTGGGTCTGTGGCATTTGGGCTGTACTCCTGTTGGGTTTGGATGTTCTTGGTTTGGGAAAAGATTATTTAACAACCCCACGTTAGGCGCTTCGCGCCGAACATGGGGCACCCGCGTTTGTGGCTACCGATGCAAACTGCAGGTTCTTCGACTTCGCTACGCTCCGCTCAGAATGACAAAATTTGACTGCTTCAACAGAAATTGACGGAACGTGCGTATTTGTTCGAACGTCATAAGAATACATAATTTTTTTGAAGGAGCATGCAATGAGTGCGGCGAAACTCTTACTGCTGGCGGGCGATTACGTTGAGGATTACGAAATCATGGTGCCGTTCCAGGCGCTGCAGATGGTGGGGCATACGGTGGATGCGGTCTGTCCGGACAAGAAGGCGGGGCAAGTGGTGCGGACGGCGATCCATGACTTTGAGGGCGACCAGACGTATTCAGAAAAGCGCGGGCATAACTTTGCTTTGAATGCCACTTTTGCCGATGTGAAGGTTGAAGACTATGACGGGCTGGTGATTCCCGGCGGGCGCGCTCCGGAGTATCTGCGGCTGAACGCGAAGGTGCTGGACATTGTGCGGCACTTTGCGAATGCGGATAAGCCGATTGCCGCGATCTGCCATGCGGCGCAGATTCTGGCGGCTGCGGACGTGATTCGAGGCAGAAAGGTGAGCGCTTATCCGGCGTGCTCGCCGGAAGTGAAGCTGGCGGGCGGGGAGTATGTCGATCTGCCGATGACCGAAGCAATTGTGGACGAGAATCTGGTGACGGGACCGGCGTGGCCTGCGCATCCGGCGTGGCTGAGTAAATTTCAAAGCGTGCTTGAAACGTATTTAGCGGCCAAGGCACAACCTGTTGGGGCGGCTAAATAGGCGGCTAGAAAAACCCAGGTTAGCTTCGCGAACCTGGGGCACCCTTTGCTGTGGCTACCGAAGCAAAAAGCAGGTTCTTCGACTTCGGTTTCTGTTCCAGAAACCTTCGCTCAGAATGACAGCCTGTATTTATCCGCTCAGGATGACAAACTTTGGAATCAGGGAATCAACTCGGTACGGCTTTGCCAACATTTCATGGATTTGGCATTGACGTGAAGCGGGAGCGGGTCTACTCTGAGCGCATTAACGAGCGAAATTTGGTGCTATCTGCCAATCCGACGCTCCGGCTACCGCATCTAAGAAGTGTGGTGCCACTTCCCTTGTACTCCGTACTTGAAGCCACTCAATCCAAACCACACATGCTGACTGCTCCGGTGGCCGGCACAGGAGGTTATTTCTCCGCTTGATGAAAAAAGCGTTGGAAATCACGCCCAATCTTGAGCCCCTTTTCGGGACCCGCGATGAAAACCTGAGACTCATGGAAGATGGCCTGAACGTGCGCATCGATCTGAAATCGGATGCCGTGCAGGTGGAAGGCCCGCAGGAGAGCCTTGTCCGCGTGGAGCGCATCTTTTCCGACTACGAGCATCTGCGACGCAACGGGATCAATCTGCATAACGGCGAGCTGAATGGAATGCTGCGCCTGGTGGTAGCTGATCCGGCGGTGACGCTGCGAGGACTGGTGGAGAGCGGCAAGCAGCGCTCGGCGGGCATCAAGCGTATGGTGCAGCCGCGCTCGCTGAATCAGCGGCATTATGTCGAGGCCATTGAACAGGCGGACATGGTCTTCGGCATCGGGCCTGCGGGCACGGGCAAAACATATCTCGCCGTCGCGATGGCAGCGTCGGCGCTGCTGGCGAAGAAGGTGAGCAGGATTGTGCTGGTGCGTCCGGCGGTGGAAGCGGGCGAGCGGCTGGGATTCCTTCCCGGGAGTTTGCAGGAGAAGGTGGATCCATATCTGCGACCTTTGTATGACGCGCTTTATGACTTGCTCGAACCGGAGCGCGTGGACAAGATGCTGGAGCGCAACGTGATTGAAGTGGCTCCGCTTGCATTTATGCGCGGGCGCACGCTGAACGATGCGTTCATCATCATGGACGAGGCGCAGAACACGACCTCGGAGCAAATGAAGATGTTCCTGACGCGCCTGGGAAATAATGCCAAGGCTGTGATCACGGGCGATGTGACGCAGATCGATCTGCCGAATCCGCGCAAATCGGGGCTGGTGGAAGCGATGAATGTGCTCGAGGGTGTGGACGGCATCCGCTTCATTCACTTCGAGGACGGCGATGTGGTGCGCCATCACCTGGTGCAGCGCATTATCCGCGCTTATGACAGCTTCGGGCGCTCGCAGCAGGAGCTGCCGCTGGGCATTCCGCAGACAGATGAAGGGCGTACGGAGCGGAAACCGCAGTAATTTGCTGTACCATTTTCTTGAGGAGGATCAGTTGGTCCTCCTCGTTTTGCATGATCCTGATCGAACCCGACGCCGATATTGCTTCCAACCGTACTGCGCTCAAGATGCGCGAGCTCCGCAGTTTTCTGCGGAAAGCGAAGACTGCTGTTGGTCTCGACGGGGAAGTCTCCGTACTGCTGGCCACCGATCCTTCCATTCGCGTGCTGAACCGCGACTTCCGCAAAAAAGACAAAGCTACGGACGTGCTGTCGTTTCCGGCGGACACTTCGCATCCCGACGCGAAGCTCGCGGGCGATCTTGCCATTTCGCTCGATACAGCCAGGAGACAGGCTGAAGAGCAAGGGCATTCTCTGCAGATGGAGCTGAAGGTTCTGTTGCTACATGGACTGTTGCATCTGGCTGGATATGATCACGAGGCTGATACCGGACAGATGTCGCGCAAGGAAAGCGTGCTGCGCAAGGAGCTTGACCTGCCGGCAGGGCTGATCCAAAGAGGCGGGGCGAGAAGCAGGGCAGCGAAGAAGACGACGCAACGAACTACAAACCACGGAACTGGAAGCCGCAGAACTAGAAGTAGAACTGGGAGCCGGGTTCGATGATGACTATTGTTGCGGCAGTCCTGATTGTTTTTCTGCTTGTGGTGCTGACGCTGGCTTCCTATGTTGACCGTCTCTATTCGGAGATGGGCAAGTTTCTTGTTCGCGAATTTCAGGACAACCTCGATGCCTGGGAAGGCCTGGTGGAGCGCCGGATGGGGTTGAGCCGCGACCAGCTTGCGGTTTCTGCTGCCGTGTTGTCACAGCTTTCGCTTGCCTGCCTGACGCTCATCTTTGGAATGCTGCTGTTCGAGCGCAGCTCTGCTACGGACCACGCGAGCGCGGGCGAGATTGCGCAGGCTGTGCTGGGCGTGGTGCTGGTGATCATTCTCTTCAACCGGCTGCTGCCTTATGTGCTGTTCGTGCGTACGCGCGGAATCTGGATTGCCTATTTTCGCTGGTTCCTGAGGCTGCTGTTTTATCTTGTGCTACCGGCAACGTTCTTTCTGGGCTTTCTTTCCCAGATAGCCGCGCTTGCCGAAGCGCCGAAGCAGGAGGAAGAAGGCACGGATTCCGAAGCCGTGGAAGCGCTGATTGAGGCGGGCGAGGAAGAGGGCATCATTGAAGAAGGCGATCGCGAGCTGGTGCGCTCGGCGGTGGAGTTTGGCGATAAGGTGGTGCGTGAGGTGATGACGCCGCGTCCGGAGATGATCGCCATCGCGGGTCGCGAGACACTCGAGGCGCTGTTCAAGCTGATTGAGGAGCATCCGGTTTCGCGCGTGCCTGTCTATGATGGCTCGCTCGATCAGGTTACCGGCATCGCCTTTGCTCATGATCTGCTGCGCGTGACCGATGAGGCGGCGCGGACGCGAACGGTGGCCAGCATCCAGCGGGCTGCAGTGTTTGTTCCGGAGACGAAAAAGGTCAATGAGCTGCTGCGCGAGATGCAGAAGGAAAAGCAGCACATGCGCATCGTGATCGACGAGTATGGCGGGGTTGCGGGCGTGGTCACGATTGAGGACCTTCTGGAAGAGATTGTCGGTTCCATTGCGGATGAGCATGACGATGACGAACTGGAGCGGCCGAAGCATGAACCGGATGGATCGTGGCTGATTCCCGGCGGCATGGAAGTAGCGCAGATGGAAGAGCTGTTCGGCAATGAATGGCAGATGCCGGAAGGCTACGAGGCTACGACCGTCGGCGGACTGGTGAGCGAGGTGGCAGGACGCATTCCGCTTGCGGGCGAAGTGGTGGAAGAAGACGGACTGCGCTTTGAGGTGCTGTCTTCAACAGACCGCCTGATCGAAAGGCTGCGGGTTTCGCGCAAGCCGGAAGAAGCAGCTACGTCCTGACAGGACGCTGGAGCACTGCGGCGATAATTGAAAACAGCGTAATGAGCGCGATGATGCTCTGCGAAATGACGCAGTAGAGACACCACACCTCAAGAATATGCGCCTCAATGCGGGTGAGATAGAGCGAGTAGCCCAGCGCTATGAGCGCTGCCGCGAGAAGAAGCTTGTAGCGGCGCGCCAGGGCGAGGATAGCGATGACTGCATAGCCGGCGATGCCTATGGTCGCTACCGGGACTCCATGAAAGACAGAATAGCGGCTGTGATTGACGATGCCGCAGTCCCAGTGCGCGTTGATGTCGCAGGGTTGTGTGTCGGTGGAGTAGTGAACGTGCAGCGCCAGCGAGGCGACGATGATTCCGGCAAGGGCAAGAACGGCAATGATATAACGCATCGGATTGCAACCAGTCTAATAGACGCGGGATAGAATGAAGAGTGAGACATATGCTTATGCTGCGATCCATCGTGACCCTTGTCCTTGCCGCTTTTGTAATGGGAACCTCTGCGCACGCGCAGGCTCCTCAGGATGCGCTCAAGCCGCCGGCTGGCGCGAAGGTGGCGATTGTGGAGTTTGCCGATCTTGAATGCCCGAGCTGCGCGCACCAGAACCCATTGATCAAGGCAGCTGTGGCGAAGTACCGCATTCCCTGGGTGCGGCATGACTTTCCCATTGCCTATCACCGCTGGAGCTCGCAGGCCGCGGTGAATGCGCGGTGGTTCGATACGAAGTCGCCGAAACTGGGTGATGATTACCGGGATGCGGTCTTTGCTGCCCAGACGAGCATCGAGACTCCCGATGACCTGCGCAACTTTACCGACAAGTTTGCCAAGGACCATGGCGTGGCGCTGCCGTTTGTCATCGATCCGCAGGGGAAGTTCGCAGCAGCGATAAAAGCGGATTACGACCTCGGCGTGAGGCTGGGAGTGCATCAGACGCCGACAGTCTGGGTGGTGACGGACAAGCACGGCGCGGCGAGTGCGTCCGAGGTGAAGGACTTCAATAATCTTTACGCGATGCTCGACACAGCCGTTGCTGATGCCAGTGCGAAGCAGGCAAGGAAGTAAGCTTGCGCTCAGGCTTCGTTTCGATTCTTGGCCGGCCGAATGCCGGCAAATCCACACTGATCAACAAGCTCGTTGGCGAGAAGGTCGCCATCGTCACCAGCAAGCCGCAGACAACGCGCACGCGGATTCATGGCGTGGTGGAAGTGCCTGCGCGAAAAGGGAAGCATCCGGCAGCGCAGATTGTTTTTGTGGACACTCCGGGTGTGCACAAGCCCCATTCATGGCTCGACAAGCGCATGATGCAGGAGGTGCATGGGGCGCTTGAGACCCGCGACGTAGTGCTGCTGATGGTGGATGCAACGCGGCGGCTGGAACTCGAAGACAGCAAGAGCGAAGACACGTTTGCCTTCGACATGATTCGCAAGCTGGATTGCCCGGTCTTTCTCATCATCAACAAGATCGACCTCGTTCTGCGAGAAAAGCTGCTGCCGCTGATTGCTCAGCTCAGCGCGCTCCATTCCTTTGCCGAGGTGATTCCAATTTCGGCGCGCAAAGGTGATGGGCTTGACCGCCTGGTTGCGAAGCTGGTCGAGTATCTGCCGGAAGGCGAACGGTATTTTCCCAAAGACCAGTACACAGATCAGCCGGAGCGGTTTATGGTTGCCGAGCTGATCCGCGAGCGCATTCTGCAGGAGACGGGCGAAGAGGTCCCGTATGCTTCAGCGGTAGTCATTGAGCGCTTTGAAGAGCCGCAGCCCGAAGACAAGAAGCCACTGACGCGCATTGCTGCCGCGATTTATTGCGAGCGCGCGGGGCAGAAGGCGATCCTGATCGGCAAGGGCGGAGCCAAGCTCAAGAGCATCGGCACCAATGCGCGCAAGGAGATTGAGTCGCTGCTGGGGACGCGCGTGTTTCTGGAACTGCACGTGATTGTCGAAGAAGGCTGGCGCGAGCGGCGCGGCTTCGTCGATTCCCTGAACTGGCGGGACTGACCGTCCAGGTAGACGCGCGCTTTGTGCGCCATTCTTGCCTCTGCTTGGTGATTCGGCTTCCTTGCCGCTCCCTTTGGTCGCTGCTTTCTTGCTGAGCTATTGCTATTTCATTTTTCGTGCCTACCGATGCATGCCAACTACCCCAGGTTAGCTCCGCGAACCCTTCGGCTTCGCTCAGGGCAGGCTCTGGGGCACCCTTGTGGTGGCTATCGAGGCTTTTGCCGGGCCTTGCTGCGCAAGGCTATAGCGCACCGTTCCGGTGCGGGTCCTTCGACTGCGCGCTTTGCGCTCCGCTCAGGATGACAACTTATTACGAACACAAATGGCATTCGCAAAGAGCGGATGGGCTGCCTTGACGGCCAGTCATTCGCGAACGGTGATGCCTAACGAGCGCATTTTGCGGTAGAGGTGGCTGCGTTCGAGGCCGAGGGTTTCTGCGGCGCGGCTGATGTTGCCGTGGCTTTCGTCGATCTTCTTCAGGATGTAGTCGCGCTCGTAGGCTTCGCGGGCCTGCTGCAGCGTGCTGAAGTCTTCGCTGCGCCGACTTGTGCCGCGATGTACGAGCATGGGCAGGTGCTTGCGTTCGATGCGTTGCGCGTGCGGGTTGAGGATGACGATGCGCTCGATCAGGTTTTTGAGCTCACGGACGTTGCCGGGCCAGTGGTACTGCTTGAGGAGATCGAGCGCGTCTTCTGCGATGTCGATGCGGGGGCGTCCGTATTCGCGGCCGAAGGCACGCAGAAATTCGCGCGTGAGGAGCGGAATGTCTTCCTTGCGGTCGCGCAGAGGCGGCACGTAGAAGGGAATGACGTTGAGGCGGTAGAAGAGGTCTTCGCGGAAATTGCCCTTGGCGATTTCTTCTTCGATGTTCTTGTTGGTGGCGGCGATGACGCGCACGTCCACGTTCATGGCGTGTGCTGCACCTACAGGCGTGAAGCGCTGCTCATCGAGAGCGCGCAGAACTTTGGCCTGGGTCTTCAGGCTCATGTCGCCGACTTCATCGAGAAAGAGAGAGCCGCCGTCGGCACGTTCGAAGGTGCCGCGTTTTTCGGCAGGGCCTCCGGCGACGGCGCCGTTGCGATAGCCGAAGAGCTCGCTTTCGATGAAGTCCTCAGGAATAGCGGCGCAATTCAGCTCGACGAAGACGCGGTCGCGCCGCAGGCTTTCGGCATGGATGGCGCGCGCGATCAATTCTTTTCCGCTGCCTGATTCGCCGTAGATGAGCACGCGTCCGTTGGTGGGGGCCATGAGCTTGATCTGCTGGCGCAGGGCTTTTGCGGCGACGCTTTCTCCGGTGATGGCGGACTGCAGGGAGAGCTGGCGCTTGAACTCCTCGTTTTCGCTGCGCAGGCGTTTTGCTTCGATGGCGTTCTTGACGACGATGAGCGTGCGTTCGAGCGAGAGCGGTTTTTCCAGGAAGTCGAATGCGCCGAGCTTGGTAGCGCGCACGGCGGCTTCAATGGTGCCGTGGCCGGAGATGATGATGACTTCCGGTTTATTGTCGGCATTGAGCGTGCGGATTTCGTTCAGGACTTCAAGGCCATCGCGGTCGGGCAGCCAGATGTCGAGCAGCATGACGTCATAGCTGACGTCGCGCAGCAGCACGAGCGCTTCGCTTGCCATTCCGGTGGTGGTTACGGAATAGTCTTCTTCGCGCAGGATCTCTTCTAGAAGCCTGCGAATATCTGCTTCGTCATCGACGATAAGGATGTGTTTCATGAAGCGGTCTTGTTGATTGCTGCCGGCGTTATATCACTGCTGCCGTTTGCGTATCCAGCCAGCGGCAGTTCGATGATAAACCGCGCGCCTGCCGGATAGTTCTGCTCTGCGCGAATGGAACCGTGGTGATCCTGAATAATTTTTGCCGCAATGGCAAGGCCGAGGCCGGTGCCGCGTTGCTTGGTCGAGAAGTAGGGCAGGAAGAGGCGCTCGCGCGTTTCTTCGGTGAGTCCGTGGCCTGTGTCGGAGAGAACGATCTCCGCCATCTCATGATGGTCAGTGAGGCCGGTTTCAATGGTGAGAATGCGCATGCGGCTCTGCTGCATGGCCTCAGCGGCGTTGTCGATGAGGTTGGCGAGCGCACGCTTCATCGATTCCGCATCAGCCATGACGGGCGGAAGATTTGCGGCGAGATGGACATCGAGATGAATGCCAGGCAGGCGGTCTTCAAAGAGATGCAGCGCGTTTTCGACAATGGTGTTGAGACCGGCTGGCCTGGGTTGCGCGGTGGGGAATTCGGCGAGCGCGGCGAATTGATCGACGAGACGGCGCAGTGTTTCTACGGAACCAAGGATAATGTCGCTGCAGGAGCGGATGATTTTCGGAGACTCAGCAGTATTGCGGTCAACATGCCGCTTGATGCGGTCGGCGGAAAGCGCGATGGGCGTGAGCGGATTCTTGATTTCGTGCGCGACACGCTGCGCTACTTCTTTCCAGGCAGTCTGACGCTGGGCCTGCAGGAAATCGGTTACGTTTTCGAGGACGAGAACTGATCCTTGACGGCCATGGCCGAGATGCAGCATGGCCATGGTTGCGGAGAGATCGAGCTTGCCCTTAGGGTTGCGCATCTCGAACTCAGTGGAGGCGACGCCCATGCGCTGCGCGCGGCGGGCAAGCAGCGCAAGTTCGCTCGAAATCTCTTCGGGGAGAAGCTCAGAGAGCAGCAGGCCTTTGAGGGATTGAGGCGCTCCTGGGGGCAGCAGGTCGGCGAAGGACTGGTTGGCCTGTGTAATGCGCTGCTGGGCATCGAGCGTAACGACGCCGCCGGGAATGGTTTCAAGAATGATCTCAAGCTCGCGGCGTCGCTCTTCGAGAGCGGCGTTGGCTTCGAAAAGCTGTGTGGTGGACTGCTCGGCAATGAGGCGGCTCTGCTCGAGGTCGGAGGCCATGTGGTTGAAGGATTGCAGCAGCTCGCCCAGCTCTTCGGTCGCGGAGACGGTGACACGCTGCTCATAGTGGCCGGTGGCGATTCCGTCCATGGCGTCGGCGAGATTTTCAAGCGGGCGTGTGATCTGCTTTGAGAAATACCAGGCGAGCCAGCTGCTGGCGAAAAACGTGAGAGCGGTGAGCAGAAGCAACAGCAGAAGGTAGGTGCTGCGGATGCTGCGGCGCTCGCGATAGACAGCCCAGTATTGCGCGGTTCCGGCGCGAATTTCAGAAACGGTCGCGCTGAGGCCGGAAGGCATGGGCAGTCCGACGACGATAACTCCGCCGCCGGAGGTGGTGGCCATACCCAGTGCGTACTCAGCATCGCCAACGGCCAGTACGGGTTGATCGGTGCGCTGCGCGGCTTTGCGGATGGTGACAGTTAACGGCTCTGCCGGCTGTTTCTGGGCTGAGGCTTCGTCCATCCATGCGCGCACGGTAGCGGGGCTGGAGCTTTTCGGTATCTGATATTCGGCGACGGGTACGTCGTCGCGATAGATGATGGCAAAGCCGCCCTGCAGGGTGATGCGGTGCGTGCGGATTTCATCGAGCAGAGCGTTCTTGTTTTCAGCCTGGTAGTTCAGGGCGATGGCTTCAGAGCGCGCCAGAGCTTCGGCTTCGGCGCGTGCGTTCTGGGTGACGTAGTTCGACAGCTCGAATGCGATGCGGGTCGAGTCCTCGCGCAGCTGCGCGACGGGCTGCGAGAACCAGCGGTCGATGGAGCGGTTCATCAATCCGAAGCTGAAGAAGAACATGAACGCGGCAGGCGCGAAGGAGAGCAGCAGCGCTCCGATGAGCATGCGCGAGCGCAGACGCGAGCCAAGCAGGCGGCTGCGGCGGTCGGCGTAAATCTTGAGAATATTGCGCGAGAGCAGAACGAGCAGAGTGAGAAAGAGCAGGAAGGCGATGACGGACAGCGCAGTGAAAAGAAAAATTGCGCCGACGCTGTGCGGATAGACGAAGGCATTCAGGTTAAATGCATTGAGCGCGGCAAACAACAGGAGCAGCAAAAGTACTAGGGCTCCGAGAACAATGATGGTGACGCGCCTGGGCTTCATTCGCTTCGCCTGATGCAGAGATTATAGGCTCAATGTGGTTTTGCCTATAGATAGGACGGCTCAGAGCGGGCTTAAGACTAATGAAGGCGCGGCGAGGTGCCGCGCCCGTTTACGACAGCAGATCGCGGACCGGCTTCCATTCTTTCTTCTGCGATATGGCGACCGGCTCACAGGTGAGGGTTCCTTCGAATGTGTTTACGCCGTCGCGAATGCCGTCGTCGGCGAGGATTGCGTTCTTTGCTCCTGATTGGGCGAGCCGCATCACGTAGGGGAAAGTTGCGTTGGTGAGCGCGAGCGTGGATGTGTTAGGAACTGCGGCGGGCATGTTGGTTACGCAGTAGTGAACCACTCCGTTGACCTCGTATGCGGGATTGCTGTGCGTCGTGGGCTTTGCGGTTTCAATGCAGCCGCCCTGGTCGATGGCGACATCGACGATGACCGCTCCTTTTTTCATTTTCGCGACCATCGCTTTGGTGACGATCTTGGGCGCGGCTGCGCCGGGAATCAGAACGCCGCCGATGACGAGGTCGGCCTCCTGCACGGCGCGGGTGATGTTGTAGGAGTTGGATGCGAGGGTGAAGAGCTTTCCGTTGAAGATGTCGTCGAGCTCGCGCAGGCGGTTGAGATTCAGATCAACAATGGTTACTTTTGCTCCCATGCCGACGGCGATCTTTGCGGCGTTGGTGCCTACGATTCCTCCGCCAATGATGCAGACATTGGCGGGAGGCACGCCGGGCACGCCGCCGAGCAGCAGGCCGCGTCCGCCTTTTTCCTTTTCAAGATACGAAGCGCCGACCTGCACAGACATCCGGCCTGCGACTTCTGACATGGGCGTGAGCAGCGGCAGCGTTCCGGCTTTGTCGCGGATGGTCTCATAGGCGATGCCGACGACTTTCTTGGTGAGAAGCTGCTCGGTGAGATCGGGTACTGGAGCCAGATGCAGATAGGTGAAGAGCACGAGGCCTTCGCGGAAGAAGACATATTCCTTTTCGATGGGCTCTTTGACTTTGACAACCATGTCGGCGTTGCCCCAGACGTTGTGGGCCGAGCCGACGATCTCCGCGCCCGCGGACTGGTATTCGTCGTCAGTGAAGGCAGAAAGCTCGCCGGCGCGGGTCTCGACCAGGACGGTGTGTCCGGCCTCGGCAAGTGCTTTTACGCCTGCCGGCGTGATGCCCACGCGGCTCTCGTGGTCTTTTACTTCCTTTGGGACTCCGATGATCATTTAATTTCCTTTTACTCGGTTACAGGTTTACCAGAGCTAACCAGCAGATTACATAGATAATGGGTAGGCACAGAATTTTGCACGTCAGGGCACCAAGGCGTATAGATGACGCTTTTGCCACGATTAACAACCTTACCGTTATCATCGAGCTCGATGGAATGTACTACAAAGAGTTGTGTGTTGTTTCGAGGATCTGAGGCTAGCATGAACTCTCTTTGAGTTAAAAGGATGGCATTGCCAGGCCCCCTTGTTCCCTTTACTTCAACTAAAACGTCCTTGCCATTCTTGGTACAAAGCAAATCAAAAGATTTAGTCAAAGACACATTTCTTACATCATAGCCAAGCGATGTGTAATATCGTTCAGCACGTTGCATCGCATGGGTTTCAATCGTTTTTCTTATTTTCGAGTTTGGTTCATATCGTTCGATACAATCTGCAATTTGGTCTGTGATGTCCCGTGTAGTTGCAGCATCTGCAGAGTTCAAAAGATTCGAACTGTTGTATTTATCAACAAATGCGATGGCTTCGTCCATCCAGTTTGATCCCAATAAATTACCTTTGCGATCAAACATGTATGTCATGTTGAATTGACCAAATCCACCGTTCCCGCCAGGAATTTGGAGGGTTCGCTTTGGAATGGGCAGAAGAACAGATTCTTGTGAGTCAGCTTCGAGATTGAAAAGGCGGTGAGGGTGTTCCAAATCTTCCAATGCCATTCGATGCACGACAGCATCGCGATACCAACCGTATATTCGCATTCCTCGTCCGAGTTGATCCCAATATTTTTGAGGAACAGTCGCACAAAAGATTACGGTTACTCCATCGAGTTGGTCTCCTATATAACCTGGTTGTATTCGTTGAAGGTTACACTTTTCCTTTACAGAGCCTCTGATATATCCCCGAAACCTTCTATCTGTGTCGTGAATGTATTTGAAATTATATGCTTCGGAGCCAATGCCTCTTTTGGTAAACGAACCTCCTCCGATTGGCCGCTCGTGCTCAGGACCGTTATAGTAATCCATCCACCCGGTTCTTCCGAACAACACTCTACGGGGAGCCATTGAAGCTTCTTTCTTGCTATCGACCTCAAGCCGCATAGAGCAGGGCCTTGCTGCGCTCCACACTCTCGCGGAAGAAGGGATTGCGAATGGCAGATTCGACGACCAGATCTATTGGCCGCTCAAAGATCTTTGCCAAAGCTTCCATCAGACCGAAGTACGTGTCTGCATAGGTTCCTGAAGGCAATGGCTCGAATTCGACAAGAAAATCAAGGTCGCTGTATTCCAGATCAAAGTCATCGCGCAGTCCTGAGCCAAACATATCCAGCTGCCGGACGTGGTACTGGCGGCAGAGCTCAGCTATCTGTTCACGTTTTTGCTCGATGTGCGGTTCCATTGCAAGATTCTCTGACTACAGGATAGCAATTGATGCTGCTTATTCCCTCAGGGGCTAAAGCCCCGATATTGGCTGCTTTTTACGGCACGGCTGAAGCCGTGCCCCTTCAAAGATTACAAAACGAACTCTAGTCAATCTGTGCGCGTTGCAGTTTGTCTGAATAGTCTACGTAGACGGACTTCCATGTCGTGTAAAAATCGAGTGCGCCGGTGCCGCCTTCGCGGTGGCCGTTGCCGGTCTGCTTCACTCCGCCGAAGGGCAGGTGGACTTCAGCTCCGATGGTCGGTGCGTTGATGTAGGTGATGCCGGCTTCGAGGTCGCGCATGGCGCGGAATGCCTTGTTGACGTCACGCGAGTAGAGCGCGGTCGACAGGCCGTACGGGATGCGGTTGGCGATCTCGATGGCTTCGTCGAAGCTTGCCGCTTCGATCAGGCTTATGACCGGGCCGAAGACTTCTTCCTGCGCGATGCGCATCTCGGGCCTGACGGCGGAGAAAACGGTCGGCGCGAAGAATGTCCCATTGGCGAAGGGGCCCTCGGTGAGTCGATTGCCGCCGCTCAAAAGCTTTGCACCTTCCTTCTGCGCAACCTCGCTGTATTTTGTCGATGTCTCAATCTGCTGCTCGTTGATCTGCGGGCCCATCTCAATGGATTCGTCGAGGCCGTCGCCGATCTTGAGCCCTTTGGCACGCGCGACCAGTTTTTCCGTGAACTCGGCAGCGATTTTTTTGTGCAGGATGATGCGGCTGGTGGCGGTGCAGCGCTGGCCGGTGGTGCCGAATGCTCCCCAGACGGCGCCGTCGAGCGCGAGGTCGAGGTTGGCGTCGTCGAGGACGATCATGGCGTTCTTGCCGCCCATTTCGAGCGAGCACGGTTTAAAGTTTGCCGCTGCGGTCTGGCCGACGATGCGGCCTACTTCGCTCGATCCGGTAAAGGATATGGCGCGCACGCCCGGATGCGCGACCAGAGGCGCTCCTGCATCGGGGCCGTAGCCGGTGACGATGTTGACGACGCCTTTGGGCAGGCCGGCTTCGATGAGCGTCTGCACAAGGTTGAAGGTGGAGAGCGGCGTGTCTTCCGCCGGCTTGATGACGCAGGTGTTGCCGCAGACGAGGGCAGGGAAGAGCTTCCACGACGGGATGGCCATGGGGAAGTTCCAGGGCGCGATCATGCCGCAGACGCCGACGGGCATGCGCACGGACATGGCGAACTTATCCCGCAGCTCGGAGGGCGTGGTCTGGCCGAAGAGGCGGCGGCCTTCGCCGGCCATGTAGTAGGCGGTGTCGATGGCCTCCTGCACGTCGCCGCGCGTTTCGGCGAGCACCTTGCCCATTTCGCGGGTCATGTCCTTGGCGTATTGCTCTTTGCGCTGTTCGAGAAGCTGGCCGGTGCGGTAGAGGATTTCGGCGCGCTTCGGCGCAGGGACGAGGCGCCAGGTCTTGAAGGCCTGCTCGGCGGCCTTGACGGCTGCATCGATGTCTTCCGCGCCTGAGGACTGGAATTCGCCGACTACGTCGTTCTTGTTTGCGGGATTGATGTTCAGGAAGGTCTTGCCGGTTTTTGCCGGGACCCATTCACCGCCGATCAGATTTTTGTAGAGCTTTGTGGACATGGAATCTGCCTTCAGAGATTGCGAAATAAGCCAAACTAAGAAGGATATCGCATCCGATGATTGAAAGCGTGAAACGAGTACTGAACCTCAGGGGCTAAAGCCCGTTGCACAGAATTCCTTCTCAGGGCATGACTGCGGCGCGCTGTGCGAGAAGCCAGGCTGCGCGGTTGTTTGGTGCAGGGCCTTCGACGGCTGCGGTCTGCTTCAGCGGTGTTCCTTCGAATTGTTGGTAAGAGAATGATGGTTTCTGGTACTGGCCGGCCTTTACCGTGACGAATTCGACGGATTGGGGAGCAGCCGGGATGTTTCCGCCAAACCAGCGCGGGTCTTCCTGCTGGTTCCAGATGACGAGCGAGAGGACTGAGCCGGTCGGGTAATCATGCTGTGAATTTGTTCGCGCGTATTGCACGGCGATGTCGTTGCCGTAGAGGGTCGACATGGTGGAGTTCTGCTTGTCAATCCAGGAGGTGATGACTTTCTGCTGCAGGGGATTGAAGGGAAGCGCGGCTGTCAGAGCGGCATCCTGATTGAGCTTTGTGGCGACGCGTGGATTCTGACTGGAGCAGCCGAGAATGCCTGCCAGCAGCGTTGTACAGAAAAGAATCGCGGCATTTGTGCGTGCGCTCATTGCTGGCCTCCCTGCGCTTTGATAGGCCCCTGAATGGGCATCGTGTAGACGTAATCATTGCTGCGGACGGGCATGTGGCAGGTGATGCACTCGCCGGTGAAGTTTGCATCTTTTCCGTAGGGCTTCAGGTCGGTTCTGCGCCATCGCGCCCAGCCCCAGCCTTTGGTGGACGCATACTTCTGGCTGTCGCGGATCATGAACTCGACCTGGACGAATGCTCCGGTGTGCACGACGCCCTTGTCATCGCGCTGCTGTTGCCAGGCGACCTTGGCGAAGCTGGTGCCGTCGGGCCAGGGATTGATGTGGCCTTCGGCAATTGCCTTGACGGCAATGTCATTGCCCAGGATGACGCGCATGGTGTTGTTGTCCCAGCGGTCGGTGCTGCTGATGGCCTTCCAGTTCTTGTAATCGGGCAGGAAAGCGATGCCGTTGAGCGTTGGCTGTACGTTCGATGCCTGCTTGTTGCCGTTCTGGACCCATTGCTGATATTGCGCGTCGGAGGCGCTTACATTTTCCGGAGCGGCTGCTTTAGGAGGCGACGGCGGATGGAGCCAGGCGCGCAGCACGACCAACTGTTCCGGCGTGATGGCTGCTCGGGGATGCACGCGGACATAGGAGGGCAGAGGCATGGCGCCGAGCTGGATCATGTTGACGGCTTCAAAGAGCGCGCCCTTCTGCTGTGCGGCGGGCAGCTTGCCGATCTCAGAGAAATTCAGGTGTTTTCTGGCTTCGTTCACATCACTGGTGACAATCCAGTAGGCGGGCGCAATCTGATCGAACCAGGGCAGCTTTGTTTCGTTCGAATGGCAGTTGTAGCAGGAGTTCCTGAGGATCTGTTTCACTTCCGGCGGAGCCTGAATTTCTGCGGTGACTGGAGGATTTTTAAGCACAGGCCGGATGAATTGAATTCCTAGAAACGCGAGGCATGCGATGACGGCGAGGAGACGGACTTGCGGTAACGTTGCCATGCTTTTCCCAGGAGACGCTCAGATGCGGCTACGGTTACAGTGTGCGGGAGATTTCTGATGACTGCATTGGAAATTTTTTATCGTCATGGTTTCTACACAGTGAACTTACGAGATTACTATTCCCGCAAATTTCCTTAGAAAATCCTAAGTTTCCAGATGCCGTTACGGTACGGTAAATGCCCATAGGCCTTACAATGAAGTCGAGTTCCTTATAAAGCATCTTTTCCATGTCATCGAACGGTTTCTCCTCACGCTCTTCGCGGTCGCACGGTGTGCGCTCGCTGTTCAGTGTATTTTCCAGTGATCTCGCGATCGATCTGGGTACTGCCAATACTCTTGTTTATGCCCGAGGCAAGGGCATTGTGGTCAATGAGCCTTCTATTGTCGCCATCAATAAGAACACGGGCGAGGTTGAGGCAGTAGGCAAAGAGGCCAAGGAGATGCTGGGCCGTACTCCGGGCAATATTGTCGCCATCAAGCCGATGAAGGACGGCGTGATCGCCGATTTCAAGGTTACGGAAAAGATGCTGAATTACTTCATCCAGAAGGCGCACAACCGCAAGATGCTGGTGCATCCGCGCATTGTGATCGGCGTGCCTTCCGAGATCACGCAGGTGGAAAAGCGCGCGGTCGAGGACTCGGCCTATCGCGCCAAGGCGAGCGAAGTATTTCTTGTCGAGCAGGCGATGGTGGCCGCGATCGGCGCCGGTCTGCCTATCACCGAGCCGAGCGGCAATATGGTCGTCGATATCGGAGGCGGAACCACCGATATTGCGGTCATCTCGCTGGCCGGCATCGTCTATTCGCGGTCGGTACGCATGGCCGGCAACCAGATGGATGAGGCGGTGATGAACTACCTCAAGCGCAAATACAACCTGCTGATCGGCGAGCGCACCGCGGAGCAGATCAAGCTGGAGATCGGCTCGGCCTATCCGCTGGAAAAGCCGCTGACCATGGAGATCAAGGGGCGCAACCTGATTGAGGGCGTGCCCAAGACCATCACCATTGATGACAGCGAGATACGCGAGGCCCTGGGCGAGTGCATCGCCACTATCATGAACGCCATCCGGGTGGCTCTGGAGCGAACCCCGCCGGAACTTTCCGCCGACATCAGCGATCGCGGCATCGTACTAACTGGCGGAGGGGCGCTGCTCAAGAACCTGGACAAGCGCATCCGCGAAGAGACCGGACTGCCGGTTTCGATTGCCGACGACCCGTTAGCCAGCGTGGTTCTGGGCACAGGAAAAATGCTCAGTGATTTCCGTTTGCTGCGTAAGATCAAGATTGACTAGTTGTGCACCGTTTCGTGGGCAGTCCACAATATTAAGGATCAGGCACTGTAAATCGTCAGAATCATGGAATCTTTCTTCAGCCGTTATAAGAATGCCCTGGTCCTGATCGTAGTGCTGCTGGTGCAGGTGATCGGGGTGGCTGTGCAGGTGCGGCGTCCTCTGCCCAAGGAGCACGCGCAGCCTGATGCGGGCGGTGTGCGCCTGATCCGGTACTGGGCGATCAGCCTGGTTTCGCCGCCGGAGCGGTTGCTCCATTGGGTCGGCAGCGGAATCCTCGGCGTCTGGGAAAATTACATCGACCTCATCCATGTCCGGCAGGAAAATAAAGACCTGCAGGCAGAGTTGAAGCGTCTGCGCATCGAGCAGGGCGGAGTGGCCGAAGATGCGCGCCAGGGCCAGCGGCTCCAGCAACTGCTCGCATTCAAGGAAAAGTACATCTACAAGACACTGCCGGCGCAGATTATCGGCACATCTGGGGTGGATCAGTCCCGCATCCTATACATCGATAAGGGCGCCAAAGACGGACTTGCCGTCGATATGCCGGTGATTACGCCGGACGGTATAGTCGGGCGGGTGCGCGAGGTGTTCCCGCATACCAGCCAGGTGCTTGAGATCAACGACTCGACCAGCGGAGCAGGCGTCATCCTTGCCGATACGCGCATCCGCGGCGTGCTGCGCGGCAACACGCTAGGCCAGCCGCAGGTGGTGGGCGTGATGCCGGATGACCGCATCAAGCCCGGGGAGCGCGTGCTTACGAGCGGCGGCGACCAGATCTATCCGCGCGGGCTGGCCGTGGGCGTGGTCGACCGCGTGGTCGTCGATCCGGAGCGCGATCCGCTGGTGGATGTGGTGATTCGTCCGGCAGCCAACCTGGCGCGCCTGGAAGAGGTTCTGGTGGTGACGGATACGGGTCCTACCATTACTCCGAAACAAAAGCTTGATTTGATTCAGAGCCAGGCGATTGCTGATGTGGAACAGCTGAACGCCTCGGAGATTCTGGCGGAGCGGCTGCCGACCCGCATCGATCCGGATAATCCGAAGAGCGAGCAGGCTGCTAGCGGCAGCGCTTCCGAGGCAGATGGCGGTATTGCGCGGCCTCTGCAACCACCGGTAGCCCTGCATCCGGATCATTATTCTCCCAACACGACTCCCGCGGCCACGAGCCTGACTCCTGGAGCGAGGTCAGTGCCGCAGCTCCAGGGCTCAGGTGATAAGGCCAGCGCGCCTAAGCCACATACCGTTACGCCGCCCAGCAATGGGGATTCGACTGAAACCGCTGCCGCGGCTGCAGCTGCGGTGGCAGCGGCAAAAAAGAAGGCAGCAGAGCTGGTTCCTGATGACGGCAGCCGTCCGCCGCCGACGATGAAGACGAACCCTGCGCCTTCGGAGACGCCGGATGGCAACGGAGCGACTCGTGCTCCGGCAACTACGGAGCGTGCCCCTGTAGTTTTGCAGGATGGCGCGACGAAACCTCCCAGCCGTCCTTCGACAGACAATGCTGCGAAGCCGGCGAGCAGGCCTTCTATCGACAATGCGGATAATCTGGCGGGGCGGCCGGCTCATACTGCAACGAGTTCGCAGACTCCGGCCAGTCAGACTCAGCAGCAGACGCCAGCCAGTCCGGCTGTGCCCAGGACCACGATTGTTACCGATGGTCCGATGCGTGCTGTGAAGAAGCCAGTAACGCCTCCGTCTTCTCCATCTACCGCAGCTCCGACTGGACAAAGAGTTTCGACGCCTCCAGGTCAGGCAGGGCAGAAGCCTCCGGCGTCTACGACAGCTCCGGCTGGACAGAAACCTCCGACGGCTGCTCCGCAGCGCAAGGGGCCGGAACTGGTTCCCGATGACGGCAGCCGCCCGCCAACAACGATGAAGCCCAAACCGAAGCCGCAGCCTACCCCGCCTGCCCAGCAGCCGGCCCAGCCGCAGGGGAATCCACAGCGATGAGCATGATCGGCACGGCGGCACGCCGGGATTCTGAAATACAATCGCACCCTCTTTGGGTGATGTTCCTGGCGCCGCTGCTGGCGCTGGGGCTGCAGTCATTTGTCTCGCTGCACTTCCACCGCTTCGATATTCTCGACCTGCCGCTGCTGGTGACGATTTACTTTGCCATCTCGCACCGGCATCCGGTTGCCGGGACGATCACGGGCGCGCTCATCGGTATTGTGCAGGATGCACTGACGCGCCAGCCGCTGGGGATTTTCGGCATCTGCAAGTCGATCATCGGGTATCTTGCGGCCTCGCTGGGCGTGCGCATTGACACGGAAAACCACAGCACGCGCGTGATTCTGACCTTCTGCTTTGTGATGCTGCACAGCGGCATGTACTGGCTGCTGGTGCGGCGTCTGCTGGCTCAGCCTGTGGTGTGGGGCTGGCTGCACGAGCTGGTGCGCGCGGCCATTAATTCGCTGGTGGCGGTGGCGTTGTTTGTGCTGCTGGACCGGACGCGGCAGCGGGAATATTGAACCACAGGGCGCAGCGCTCAGGGCTCAGGAAATACACTTTACTCTCTTTATATTTGCGGTGACCATGCATCCTGCGAACCTCCCACCCTGACTGCGTCAGGATGGGGCACCCATGTGTGGATCGGATCGCAGCGGCAATCTCTCTTTCCGGTATAGATGAGGTTTTTCAGACCGCTCCATCCTCTTGTCTTGATTACACTCAGGTCTCAGGATGGACAGACTCTTGTTTCTGTTGCGGCAGGTCAGTGTTTTTATCGTTTGCTTTTCATACCTGATTGGGGCAAAGGCACAGACAGCAGGCGCAGATGATCGTGCATATTCTATTGCAGTGATGCAGCGTCTTGCCGATCCTGTGCTTACGGCTTTGAGCGAGAACCGGCTGAAACAGGCGATGCCGGTCGAAGGACCTCCGGGGCGCGCTGAGTATACGCATCTCGAAGCGCTGGGCAGGCTGCTGGCAGGGATGGCTCCTTGGCTGGAGCTTGGGCCGGACGGCACTCAGGAAGGCAGGCTGCGGCAGAAATATATTCAGCTCGCGGTCAAGGGAATTTCACATGCTGTCGATCCGAAATCGCCCGACTACATGAATTTCGACAAGGGCTCGCAGCCGCTGGTTGACACTGCATTTCTGGCGCTGGCTCTGCTGCGCGCGCCCAAGCAGCTGTGGGGGAACCTGTCCGAAACAGACCGGGCAAATGTGATTGCGGCCTTCAAGGCATCGCGGGTGATTCGTCCGGGTGAAAACAACTGGCTGCTCTTCAGCGCGACGATCGAGGCGGCATTGTGGGAATTCACCGGCGAATGCAACACCGGACCGATCGAAACCGCCGTCAACAAGCACATGGAGTGGTACAAGGGCGACGGTGTTTATGGCGACGGCGCGCATTTCCACTGGGATTACTACAACAGCTATGTCATCCATCCCATGCTGCTGGAAGTGCTAGCAATTTGCCGGGAGAAGCAGCATCCGCTGGGAAAGCTCTATGACGAGGAGCTGGAGCGGGCGAGGCGTTATGCGGTGATTCAGGAGAGGCTGATTGCTCCGGACGGGACGTTTCCTGTGCTGGGACGGTCGAGCGCATACCGGTTTGGCGCGTTTCAGGTACTTTCACAGATGGCCCTGATGCACCAGCTTCCCGAACCGCTCGATCCGGGCGCGGTACGCTCGGCGCTGACAGCGGTGGTGCACCGGATGATTGAAGCTCCGGGGACGTTTGATTCGCATGGCTGGCTGCAGATTGGGTCAGTGGGGCATCAGGCGCGGATTGGCGAGGGATATATCTCTACCGGGAGCCTTTATCTCTGCGCGGTAGGGCTGCTGCACCTGGGGCTGCCGCCGGGTGATCCTTTCTGGACGGCCCCGGCGAAGGCGTGGACACAGAAGCGGATATGGGCCGGGGAGGATGTGGTGGCGGATCATGCCATTCCTAATTGAGGACTGGCTGAAATGCTCTCTGATCGTTGGAACAGACCGATCGGCCCAGGACATGACTCGAAACTAAAAGCTCGAAAACAATCCAGAAATAATAAATAATTACGAATGAGATCGCGGAACCCGATCCTTTGGGCGGCAAAGAGTGTGCAGAAGAAAGGCCTGATTCAGACCGCTCAGATCGCTCTCAACGTTATCATTGACCTGCATTTTGACTGGATGCACGGAACCGATACCGCCAGATTTATGAGGCGGGAAGATTTTGGTGTCGACGCCGCCCATCTGCACTATTCGGCCAATTATCGGGTGACAAAAGCCAGACCCTTGTTGAAGCTTTTCAGAGAGCTTGACCTCTCCCGAGACTGCACGTTTGTGGATGTCGGAGCTGGAAAAGGCCGAGTGCCAATTATCGCGTCGCAGTATGGTTTTCGCCGGGCGGTCGGTATTGAGTTCTCCGGCAAACTTTGCCAGACCGCACGGAAAAACGTCGATATTTTTTCACAGAAAGGGAAGATCCTTTCAGGGGCTGTAGAAATCATCGAAGCCGATGCGACTAGTTACAGGTTCAGCCCGGATGAAAGCGTGCTTTTCCTCTTCAATCCCTTTGATCGGCCGGTAATGGTCGACTTTCTGGCCAACCTGCGCCGCTCGCTGCAAGAACATCCACGCAAGCTCTGGCTCATTTACAGTACTCCCTTGCACAAGGACGTATTTGCTGGCTGCGAACTGTTTTCGTCTGAGGCTTCCTACAAATTCGGAGGCATTCAGTTTCAGGTCTACCAGAACTAGATCCCAATACGGAATTCTGCATTCAATCAGTAACGTCTTTGATGAGCGCATAGCGGGCATTTGCGGGTATCCTAAAAGCAGCCTGTGATGCGGGCTGCGAAGTCACTGACCATGCTCATCCGGGAAGAGAAGCTCCCATCCTTTAAACTGACGGTCGTCCAGTACGTCATCGTGGGCGTTTTTCTGGTTTTGATCTTCGGGCTTTGGCGGCTGCAGGTGGTAGGCGCGGAAAACTATCATGCGCTAGCCCAGGCTAACCGCATCCGCAAGGTTCCTATTCTCGCGCCGCGCGGCAAGCTCTTCGACCGCGAAGGGCGGCTGCTGGTCGACAACTATCCTTCTGTTTCCTGCTTTCTGGTGCGTGAGCAGGGCCATGACTACATGGCCGATCTGCCGATCATTGCGCGCGGTCTGCACATGACGGTCGACCAGATCGACGCGATTCTGAAGAAGTATCAGACTGCGCCCAAGTACCAGCCTCTGCCGCTCAAGCAGGACATCACTCCCGATGAGGAGGAGTTTCTGGAAGCCCACCGCGACGAGTTTCCTGAGTTGGAAACGGTCGAGGTGCAGCGGCGTTTGTATCCCAAAGATGGATTTGCGGCGCACCTGATCGGGTATGTGGGCGAGGTCAGCGAAGACATGCTGAACAATGACCCGAAGTATGCCTACTATGAACCGGGCGACGTGGTGGGCAGGTCGGGCATAGAGCAGTCGTATGACGCGGTTCTGCGCGGGCAGGATGGTTCGCGCGATGTGATTGTCGACAGCCACGGACGTGAAGTGGGCAAGCTGGGCACCGAGCATCCTGTTCCGGGCAAGAGCCTGAAGCTGACGATTGACATTGATATCCAGCGTGCAGCGGAGAATGCGCTGCAGGGCCACAACGGTTCGATTATCGCTATGGATCCGCACACGGGCGAGATTCTAGCAATGGTGAGCCGGCCGGTCTTCGATCCCAATGCTTTTGCTGTTCGCATCGGGCGCGATGAGTGGAACAAGCTGATTACCGATCCTGAGCATCCGCTGCTGAACAAAGCGATTCAGGCGCAGCTTGCTCCCGGATCGACCTTCAAGATCATCATGGCGGCGGCCGGTCTTGAAGAGGGCGTGGCTCAGGACATGAAGGTGCATTGCTCGGGCGGCGCAAGCTTTTATGGCCGCTACTTCAAGTGCTGGGTCCACAGTGGACATGGAGATGTGAACATCACGCGGGCTATTTACCAGTCCTGTGACGTTTTCTTCTACACGCTGGCCGAAAAGCTGGGCATCAGCCGGATCGCGAAGTGGGCGCACGCCTTCGGGCTGGGGCAGAAGACAGGTGTAGACCTGCCCAGTGAAGTTGCGGGCACGATGCCATCAGAAGAATGGAAGATGAAAAACTTCCATCAGAAGTGGTTTGCGGGCGAGACAATCTCGGTTGGTATCGGGCAGGGAGCAGTGGCAGCGACGCCAATCCAAATGGCGCGTGCTATCGGCGGCATCGCTTCGGGTGGTGTTTTGAAACGCCCGCATATTGTGTTTCCAGATGAGCTTTCGCCGGACTATCGCAAGGCCATGTACGAGAGTTTTCCCGGGACCGGAGAGCAGCGGGTTTCGATAGATCCTGCAAGCTGGCAGACGATTACCGACGCCATGACGCAGGTGATGGCGCCGGGCGGCACGGACTCGAGCGCGCACCTCGAAGGCATTGATTTTGCCGGTAAGACAGGCAGCGCGCAGACGATGAGTAATCAGCTGGCAGCCAGAATGGGACACGCGCATTCGATGAACGACAATGCCTGGTTTGTCGGGTTCGCGCCACGGCGCAATCCGGACATTGTGGTCTGCACGTTATTTGAAGGCGGCGAACATGGAACGCTTGCCGGACGCCTGGCGGCGCAAGTGATTTCCGCTTATGTAACCAAGCAGCGGCGGCTGAACAACAACCTGATTGCGAAGAGCCCGGCGACGGTGGATGTGGGCGCGCTGTGGACGAATCCTGGCGAAGAGAACAACTTGGGCGGCAAGCCTGTGCTCCCGGACAACCATAATCCAGACGCCATGTGGGGCGGCCATTTTTATCTGAATGTGCCGGCGACGGTGGCTGCGGCGAAGGTGCCTTAATGCGGCGTTTTCTTTCCTTTCAGGATTTCGACTGGACCCTGCTGGGGTTCGTGATGATCCTTTCGATCATCAGCATTCTCGAAATCTACAGCGCTACGATGCATACAAAGTTTGTGGGCTTCCACAAGATGCAGATTCTGTGGCTGATGGGCGGGCTGGTGGCGATGTTTATCGTCTCGCTGATCGATTATCATCGGTTGCTCGATTTCATCCACTGGATTTACGGCTTCTGCATTGTTGCCCTGATTGCCGTGCTTGCCGTGGGAACGAGGGTGAATGGCGGCAAGCGCTGGATCAAGCTTCCCGGGGGAGCGCACTTCCAGCCATCGGAGTGGGTCAAGCTGGTGCTGATTGTCGCTGTGGCGCGATATTTCGCCAATCTGGTAGGCAGGGAACTGACCTGGCAGGACATCTTCAAGGCCATGGCGCTGGTGGGCGTGCCGATGCTGCTGGTTCTGAAGCAGCCTGATCTGGGGACGGCGCTGACGTATTCGCCGGTGCTGCTGCTGGGGCTGTTTCTGGGCGGCATTGACTGGAAGAAGGGGGGAATCATTCTGCTGGTCGGCCTGCTGGCGGTGGGCGTGGTGTGGAAGAGCGGCAAGCTATTGAAGCCCTACCAGAAGGCCCGCCTGACGAGCTTTATGAACCCGGATGACGATCCGCGGGGTACGGGCTACCAGATTCGCCAGTCACTGATTGCCGTGGGCGATGGCGGTGTGACTGGCCGGGGGGCGGCAAAGGGCACACAGACGCAGGGCGACTTTCTGCCGATTCCGTATACCGACTTTATTTTCGCCGCATACAGTGAGGAACATGGGTTTATCGGCGCGGTGATCGTCTTGCTGCTATACTTTTTAATATTGATGCGTTTGATTCAAAACGCTCAAACAGCCGCCGACCTGCCGGGAACGTTCATTGTGATGGGCGTGGTGGCCGTACTGATCTTTCAGATCGCGGTCAATATCGGCATGGTGATCGGGCTGATGCCAGTTACCGGAATTCCTTTACCGTTAATGAGTTACGGGGGATCGTCGGTGCTGTTCACGTTTCTGGCTCTGGGCATGGTGATGAATGTGCGAATGAGCCGCTTCGTGAACTGAAGGCATAAAAGGTTTATTTTCAGTGACTCTCGCCAGTTTGCGGGAGCCAGTAAAGGAAGTTCAGGAAGTTTAACTATTAACCGGCCGAGGCGGATCGCCGGGCCGGTCAGGACCAAGGAATGAGCGCGCTGAGACGGGTAACGGCCCCGCCGGTTGAGTTGGCTGAAGCGGTCACAAAATCTCTGCGCCCAGATTGCCTTCCCGAAACAATCCATCCCTTTCACAAGTCGCCTCCTGGAGACGGGCCGCGGCAACATGAATTCCGGTGGAGTATGGCCATCTCATTGTCATCTCTGGTCTCGTCCGGTTTTCCGGTGTAATCTGCCTCGACCAATTGCCCTAGGGCCGTAAGAGCCGGCGGGCAAGAGAGGCAGCATGGCAAAAGAAATTTGCATTTCCAGCACGCCGCATGAGACGCGGCTTGCGATTTTAGAAGATGATCAGCTCGCAGAGATTTACTACGAGCGCGAAAACGAATACACCCTAGCTGGTTCGATCTACAAAGGACGCGTGACGCGGGTCCTGCCCGGCATGCAGTCGGCATTTGTGGACCTCGGACTCGAACGTGACGCATTTCTCTACGTCACGGATTTTCTTGAAGAGCAGGAAGACTCAGCTGACTTTGAGGGCATCGGCGGGCCGCCGCAGCGGGCGCCTCAGTCTCGCGAGGCCGGTCCTGGCACAGTGAGCACGAACGAAGCGGAGGAAACCGAAGAGTCGCATAACGGCGAACATTCTCCAGAAGGCACCCGCCGCTGGAGAGGCCGCCGCGGACGGCGTGGTCGCGACAACAACCGCTATCCTCATGCCCACGAAGGCAACGGGCACATCGAATCACAGGAAGCCGTAGAGGAAAGCATCTCGGCTGAACCGACTCCGCTACCAGAGCACGGAGCACCAGGCGGCATTTCCACTTCGCATTCGCCGATTCTTCTGCCGGGCGAGTCGCTGTCGAAGTACGGCGGCAAGCCGGCGGCCAGCGAAACGACGGCGCATGCTGCGCCCAAGCCGATGGTTTCCACATCGAAGCCTTCCACTCTGATCGAAGGGCCGATTGCATGGGACGGCAACTCGCTGTTGCCGGGTGAGTCGCGCGCGTGGCGCCCTGCTCATCACGAGGTTGAGGCATCGGTGCCGGCGGGTGAGGCTGCTGCGATTGTTCCGGAGATTCCTGCAATAGAAGAAGCCGAGACGACGAAGGTTTTCCCTGAGGCAGTTACTCCCGAGGCGCCGGAAGCTGTTACACCTGAAGTGCAGGAACCTGCAATCGAAGTTTCATCAGAGCCAGAGGCTTCCCAGGAATCAGCGCCTGCCAAGCATCACGCGCCCGTCGAGGTTGTAGAGGAAGTCCGCGAGTATGAGCCGGAGCATGCTTCGGCATCACATCGTGTTGATCCAGTTGCTCCGAGCGAGTTTCGTGTCTCCAGCGTTTTAGAAGAATCCGAGACCGCGCAGCATTCCGAAGAAGTGGAGCAGGAAGAGCATACGGCTCCCGTCGAGGCGCATGTGCATTTTGTGCCTGACACAGTTACAGAAGAAGTCGCGGCTGAGCCGGTACAGGCCGAGCCTTCATACTCAGTTGAATTTCAGGAAGAGGATGAAGCGCAGGCTCCGGAGCACGGTGCGGCTGTAACGGAGGAAGAAAATTCTCTTCACAGCCATGACTTCGCACCCGGCGCGGGGCTGGTCGAAGAAGAAGTTATCGATGAAGAAGAGTATGACTTCGAGCCGATCCATGCGCATGCCGATGAGCATGACCTCGAAGAGCTGGAAGAAGAGACGCTGAACCACCAGGAGATCAACGGCACCGACCTGGGAGCGATGGTGCGCGATTTGCACATCAATCAGCGCGTGCACTTCGGCCCTGAGGGTGCGCTTGCCGAGGAGACGGAAGAGGAAGAGGATTCCGATGAGGACGTCGAGGAAGAAGAGGACGAGGATGTCGAGGAAGAGGAAGGCACGGCTGACGCGGAGACCCGCGTAGCGACAGAGGGCCGTCCGCAGGAGCAGCGTGAGCGCCGTCGCGGACGTGGACGCCATAACCGCCGCCGTCAGGGTGGTGGAGGCATGCGGCGCGCTACTGCGCAGGTGACCAACATGCCGGCGATCACCGAGCTGCTCAAGCCTGGACAGGAAATTCTCGTTCAGATTGCCAAGGAGCCAATCGCAAAGAAGGGCGCGCGCATCACCAGCCACATTGCGCTGCCCGGACGCTTCCTGGTCTTTATGCCGACAGTCAATCATGTCGGCGTCTCGCGGAAGATTGCTTCCGACGATGAGCGCTATCGCCTGAAGCGCATTCTGATCAGCGAGAAGGGAACGGCTTCCGGCGGATTCATCGTCCGCACTGCAGCCGAAGGCGCGAGCGAAGACGAGCTGCGCGCTGATCTGCGCTTCCTCATCAACCTGTGGAATGACATCAAGCAGCGTTCCGATGACGCGAAGGCCCCGGCGCTGATCTATCACGACCTGAACCTGGTGGAGCGCGTGCTGCGCGACCAGGTGAGCAACAACTTCTCGACCATCTGGGCCGACAGTGAGAGCGAGTACGAGCGCATCGTGCGCTTCCTGAACCGCTTCCAGCCATCGCTGGTGCGGCGTGTGAAGCTCTACACCAAGGAGACGCCGCTCTTCGAGCAGTTCGGCATTCAGGACGAAATTACCAAAGCGCTGCGCTCGAAGGTGTGGCTCAAGTCCGGCGGCTCGATCGTCATCAACCAGACGGAAGCGCTGGTTGCGATCGATATCAACACCGGCAAGTATGTCGGCAAGACGGCGCGGCTTGAAGACACGATTCTCAAGACGAACCTCGATGCGATTCCGGAGATCGTGCGGCAGATTCGCCTGCGCGACCTGGGCGGCATCATCGTGATCGACTTTATCGACATGGATGAGCGCAAGAACCGCCACAAGGTGATGCAGGCGCTTGAAGAGGAGCTGAAGAACGACCGTGCTCCTTCAAAGGTGCTGCAGTTTAACGACTTTGGACTGGTTGCGATTACGCGCAAGCGCGTGAAGCAATCGCTTGAGCGGACGCTGAGCGTACCCTGCTCCATCTGCACCGGCACCGGTATGGTGAAGAGCCCGATGACGGTGTGCAACGAAATCTACATCGAGATGCGCAAGATGCAGAAGCACCTGGAGCGCAACGATGTGCTGCTGCGCGTGAATCCGGAAGTGGTAAAGACGCTCAAGGCCAGCAATGCCCGCTGGCTGAATGAAATGGAAGAGATGACGGGCAAGACGATCATCGTCAAGAGCGATCCGACACTGCATCCGGAGCAATTCGATATTCACTGATATTTTGTGCTTAGCGGCATTCTTACCCCCTGATTTCGGCATGGAGGCAGGGGGTAATTAGTTAGTAACGGGATAAATATATTGCCCTGCGAATCAAAAGCATGGGAACGGTGTTAATGAAAGTGCAGGAGGCCATCCCACGAGCCTCCGCCAATTCAATTTAAGAGGGCACTTTTATGGTGGTCGGTTCGAGTCCTTTGCGCAAGTCATTCCTTCGTATTGCCATTGCGTTTTCAGTTGTCGCACTGGCTTCGCTTCCACTTTCTGTCCGGGCACAAGATACCAGTCACAGTTTTTCCAATGCTTCTTCGTCGTCTTCGGACAACACGGCTCTTCTGAACGGAGAAGATATCGACGGCGCATCGCCCGCGGCGGCGCCCAATCCTTCACCCAGTCCACAATATGGGCAGACGCGCAGCACCTATCCCACATACCAGAGCAAGTGGAGTCACCTTGCTTTTGTAGGCGGCGGTGGATTCACGGCTCCGGTAGGCAACACTACGCATGGCTGGGAGACCTACGGATACAACCTGAGGCTCGGCGCGGGATGGAACTTTACGAAACATTTCGGCACCTTGCTGGAGTACAACTTCAACCGCGATAAAATCCCTGGAAGCACGCTGACACAGCTTGCCATCGATAGTGGATCGTCTACGCCTTTTGGTGGCAACGTGAATATATGGTCGTTCACTATCGAGCCGATCTACTATCTCCCTGTATCAGCTAATGCAGGTGCCTATGTGACCGGCGGTGGCGGCTTTTACCGCAAGGTTACGAACTTCACCGCGCCGGTGTTGGGAATCAACTGCTATTACTTCTGCTATGAAGGCTACTTTCCGACAACCATCGCTCACTCCTCGAGCAACCAGGGCGGCCTGAATATCGGAGTTGGGTTCTACTGGAAAGCCTTCGGAGAAGACAGCAACGCAAAACTGTTTACTGAGGTCCGATATACCTGGGTGGATTCTCCGGTCGCCAGCAACCAAGACCCATATGGCTCAGGAACCTCAAGCTTGATTCCTGTGACTTTTGGTATTCGCTTTTAGGAAGCGGAGAATTGAAGAAAAATTGTAAAGGGCGGACAGAGTTCCGCCCTTTATTTTTTTACCAATGAACTCCGAGCTGCCGCAGGCGCAGCAGTCCTCCACATAAAACCGCGAGCGGGGGAATCGCTGTGATGACGAGCAGATAGTAGACGGGCTGCCTGCTCTTCATCTGCACGGCTGAGAATCCGCTGAAGAACAGAACTACGAATGCCAGCATGAGGGCGTGCACCAGCGGATTGCCCTGGGCGAAACGCGCAGCGACGTAGCCGCCGAGCAGGGAGGTCACCAGCCCTATGCCGACGTTCACGGCCATTATGAGCGGATCAAGCGGCCCATCTTCTTCGAAGCGCTTCAGAAATGCGGCGGCAATTCCGGACAGGCCGATGATGGTGATGAATCCGGCGAGAATGGCCAGGAAAGATTGCGCGATGGGCTTCATTTTTCGCGCATCGTTGCTTCTACCTCGGCGGCTTCCTTAGGCAGCGCGCAGCTGAGGCATTCAAGCTTGCCATCTGGATTGGCGTAGAAGGTGTCTTCGATTCTCACGCCGATTTTTTCCTCAGGAATATAGATGCCCGGCTCGATGGTGAAGACTGTGCCTTTCTGGATGGGCTGCGAGTAATCGTATGGATCATGCACGTCGATGCCGACGGAGTGGCCGATTCCGTGAATGAAGTATTTGCCCAGCAGCTCGCCGTGCAGGTCTTTGCCGTGGGCATTCATATAGTTCCAGGCAATGGTGTCGAGTGAGTCAGCGTACTTGTGCTGCGGATCGTTCAAGTGTGATTTGCCGGCGACGAAGCCTTCCATTGCTGCTTTCTGCGCTCCGAGGACGATGTCATAAATCTCGCGCTGGCGGGCAGTGAAGTGTCCGCTGACGGGAACGGTGCGCGTGATGTCGGATGCATACATCGAATACTCACCGGCTGCATCGACGACGACCACATCGCCGTCTTTCATGATCTGACTGTTTTCAGAGTAATGCAGCTCCGTCGATTTTTCTCCTGAACCGACGATGGACGGGTAGGATGGACGCTCGCAGCCGTTCTCCATCAGCTTTTCAGTGATGATGCCGGAGACGGTGCGCTCCTTCTGGCCGGGATGCACGGACTTCATCATGGCAAGCTGCGCGGCAACGGAAGCATCGGCGGCCTTGTGCAGCAAAGCCAACTCGCCTGCATCTTTGGTGGAGCGCAGTTGCAATGCCAGCGTGTGCACGTCAGAGAAATGCGGTGCACTGTCCATGCCGAGCGTGGTCGCAGTCCAGGCAAGAAGCGATTTGGCCTGGTCCATGTCCGGTTGTGACCAGATGCGGTAAAGGGCTGTGCGATTCTCTGTTGCAACCTGGTTGAGAGTGACAGCGAGATCGCTCATGGATTTAACTTCATCAACGCCTGCGATCTGCGGCGCATTCGGTGTAGCCGCGTCGAGCTTCACTCCGGTGTAGAGTTCCATGCGCAGATTGCGCGTGGGCAGGAACAGAATTTCGCGGTAGGGACGTGCTGGGTGCGATCCCTGGGCTTCGACTGGAGATTCAATGAGCAGCGCGGCGCCGGGTTCGTTCCATCCGGTGAAGTAGTAGAAGTCCTCATCCTGGCGGTATTCCATATATTCGAGCGGCGGTTCATTGGCGGCGAAGAGGACGGCGATGCCGCCATTCAGCTTGCCGGCAAGAGCAACGCGGCGCGCGTGGTAGTCGGAAGCGGGCTGGCGGTCGAGAGCAGAAACAGCAAGAGGAAATAAAACACAAAGCGCAATGATGCATCGTAATTTCACGTACTTCTCCTGTGTATGAGTTTCAGGATTGAGTATAGGTGGTGACCTTCGTGGACGAGAAAGAAATCCAGCCACTTAGTTAAAGTCAAGTCTCCCATCGATGAATGAGTTCCGATACGGAGAAATTGATCAGGATGAAGTGTTTGAAGCAGAGCGATGAAGGTGGAGCGTTGTTCTGTCCATCGTGCTGCGATTTCCTTCAGGGGCAACCGGCTCCATTCCGGCCAGTGTTCATCCTTTTCTGCGACATACGAAGGAAGCGCTGGCTTCTCTTCATCAAGGATTCTGTGGATGCGATCGAGAAAAATCCCCTGGTGACGTGCCAGATGCGCAAAGTGTTCGCGCGCGCTCCATTTGCCGGGAATGCCGTTCTCGAAACTTGTCTCTGGTGCGGAATTCAGTGCGCGTTCGAGTAATTCACGCTGTTGTTGAAAGTGCTCGATCTGAGAGCGTGCATCGGACATAACTAAATACCGACAGGGTACGGCTTGGGTGAGGATTCTTCAAAGTTCGCGCCAGAACGCCAGCGCTCGAAGCGTCCCTGCAGCAGGGAGAGCAATCCGGTATACCAGTAGCCTACGACGAAGAGCAGCAGGAAGGGCACGGTGAAGTAGTTCTCATTGCTGATGGCGTACCAGATGGTAAGAGCGAAGTAGCAGCCGATGAGCAGTTCAAGCCAGGGAACGATGCCGAGGCGTTTGCGATATTTGGCGGCCTTTGATTTCTCTCCGCGCTTTTCTACGCGATACTTCGGCGTGCGCTTGAAGGAGCTCTTGATACCGAAGAGCGCTTCGAGCACGGCCCGGGTATTGGTGACGGTCAATCCGATACCGAGCGACATCAGGAAAGGCAGGTAGAGAAATGTCCGGTACCAGGTGCGCGGATAGAGTTCCTTCTGCGAGACCAGATAGAACGATGAGATGGAGAAGGTCGACGCCATGAACAAAGGGACATCGATGAAGAGCATCTGTAGCCATCCCTGATAGAAGCGGATGATCATGGCCGGCATCAGCAGCGTGGAGAGGATGACCATCAGCGGATAGCTGATGTTTGCGGTGAGGTGATACCAGGCCTCGGTCTTGACGTGGAACGGGGCGTCGCTCTTCAAAATTCTGGGCAGGATCTTTTTCGATGTCTGGATGAGGCCCTTGGCCCATCGTGCCTGCTGCGTTTTGAAAGCAGTCATCTCAATGGGCACTTCTGCCGGGCATTCCACGTCCTGGAGATATCTGAAGCGCCAGCCCTTGAGCTGTGCTCTGTAGCTCAGGTCTGTGTCTTCGGTGAGAGTGTCGTGCTGCCAGCCGCCTGCTTCGTCAATCGCGTTGCGGCGCCACATGCCGGCCGTGCCGTTGAAGTTGAAGAAGACCTGGGCGCGTGAGCGTCCGCCGTGCTCGAGCACAAAGTGGCCATCGAGCAGGATGGCTTCTACCTGCGTGAGAAAGCTGTAGTCGCGGTTGAGATGCGTCCAGCGCGTCTGCACCATGCCCACGTCCGGTTCGGCGAAGTGATGGACGACCCGCATCAACCAGTCGCGCGGCGGGACGAAGTCGGCGTCGAAGATGGCGACGAGTTCTCCACTTGCGGTCTTCAGGCCATGATCGAGGGCGCCGGCTTTGAATCCGTAACGGTCTTCGCGATGGATGTAGACGATAGGATTGCCTGCGGCGCGATACTGCTCGACGAGATTTCGAGCCACTTCTTTGGTCTCGTCGGTCGAGTCGTCGAGCACCTGGATTTCAAGCAGCTCACGCGGATAGTCAAGGTTGCAGCAGGCATCGATCAGGCGGTCAATGACGAATTGCTCGTTGAAAATCGGAAGCTGGACGGTGACGCGCGGAAGCTGCGTGAAATGCTTCGGAGGCTCTTTAGCGGCATTTTTGCGATGCTTGTAATAGAGATAGACCAGCTGATAACGATGCAGCCCATAGAACGCCAGGATCACCATCACGACGAAATAGGGAATGAGCAGTGCGGTGTCAAAGAGGTTCCAACGGTAGAGATGCTGGAAGGGATTGGTGCCGTAGTGTGAGCGCAGGTAGTGCGAGAGGCTGTGCTGGTTCACCTGCGCCAGCAATGCTATGCAGCTATGGACTGGATAGAGCATCGGGATGTGAGATGCAACCTGGATAAACAGCGCATAGCCTCCGCGCGAATGGCCAAACGTTATTGTACGGGACGGGAGTAGAAATCAAGTTCTTTTTGCCAGCATTGCAAGCAGTATTGAAGGTCTCAAGACAGTGAGTATGCCGAGATGTGTCGTTATCGGGCGGTCCATGAACGCTGAGAAGTGCGCCGTATCGCCTGTAACCAGATAGTGAGCCCCTGAACGGATTGCACTGGCCATGATTATTGGCTGGTCTTTCCGAGGCAACCTGATGTGGGCAGGAAGAGAATCTCCCGGCATATCTGAAACCATGAATGTTCTTTCTAGCAATTGTTCCAGGCGCCCCATCTGTTCGACGCTCTTGCAATTCCGCTTTGCTTCGTTTGCAGCATAGAACGAGGTCATAGAAATTACGCCAAGGGTGTTCCAGAACTGGAGAAAAGGGTGATTGATCTGGTAAGAGGCCGAAAAGGGAATGTTGGCGTCGATGAAGACGTAAATCTGGTCAGGCATGACGTCTTTTACGGGGTGGTTCGGCTTTAGCCAGTTTCTTTTGAAGCCCGGCCATCATTGCATCAAATTCCTTGTTCGTTGGGAGTAATTCACGACGGGCATTCTTCGTGTTGGGGATTTTCCTCGGGTTGAGACCCATTTCGCGTATGGCCTCGCAGGCATCGTCGTAGTTCTCCTGAGTCACCGCATTGTTCAGCAGAAACTCGGCTTTGCGCTCTGGGGTGTAGATTTCCACTGGCACTGCAATGGCAGGGCGAAGGAGGATGCCATCTTCGCGTTCTTCGGTCACGAGCAGGTCGCCTTCTTTGAGCCCGAAGCGCTGACGCAGCTTTACCGGGACAACGATGGTCCCGCGTTTTCCCATGCGGCTGGTTTCCATGGCAGAATCTCCGATATTCAGAATATCAGAATGTCAGGAGCTAATTCAGGAACATGGTCCTGTAGAGCAGGTCGCGCTCGGCAGGTCTATAGCCTGCATCGCGAATGATGCGGCGGAGATCTTCTTCTGCAGCATTGTTTCGGACGGAACCCGTATCGTTAGCGCCGAAGCGCAGGCCCATTTGCAATACCTTCAGTCCCTGGGAGACAGGGCTGGCCTGGATGTTCTCGATGCTGTCGAGATAGAGGCGTGAGATGGCGAGCATCTTCAGGTACTCGACGCCGGTGGGGGCGTCCAGTTCTCGCTCAGGTGTATGGCTTACGGGAGTGAAGGCGATGAGTCCCCGGGTCTCTTCCTGTAATTGGCGAATCTGGTCGAGCACATCCAGACGCTCGTCGAAGTTCTCGCCAGCGCCAAAGATCACAGAAACAGACGTCCGCATACCGACTTGATGCGCAGTGCGATGCACCGTCGGCCATTCATCAGGAGAAGACACTGCGAAGACATTGCCGCCTGTTGCGATGGAGTCGAGACCGGCATCGTGCAGGCGCATCAGCGTCTCGTGCAGGCTGACATTGCTTCGCTTTGCGAGGGTGAGAAGTTCGGAACCAGTAAAGCCGTGCAACGGTGTCTGTGGAAATTGCTGCCGGAGGCTGCTCAGCGACTGCTCAAACCATTCGATCGAGCGCTCTTCATTGGGCTGCAGTTGTATCCCGGAATCAGAAGGTGCACCATGGTCAACGACATAGGTGACCACGCCCTCGGGGTGCATCTTATTTCGTGCTGCATTGGCTTCCATGCCGAGACCGATGAGGTCGTCGGAAAGGAAGAAATCGAGGGCTTGCTGGCGTGTGATCGACATGAATTTATTTTAAAGGCAGGGTTTCGCGTTCAAAGCAGTATCGAAATTGTCACGGGTTTTCTTCCTGATTGTGAAGATTCTAAAGGGCTGAAAGCAGTATCATGGCTCTTGACTTACTTTTAATTCCGTTTGCTGCTTTTCCTGTGTGCGCATCAGAAAGACCTATAGGGTTCGGGCCCCTGATTGAAGCCGCAAAAATCTTTTTAGGAGTAGACGCTTTTCTATGCTGACTCTCATTCCCCGTGTGAGCCGCCCATTTTTTCTGCTTGCTGCCGCAGCGGCGCTTTTCGTTTCCACAGCAAACCTGTTTGCCGCTGACGACCAGCCTAAGCCTCAACCCGACGTGATCATCTTCACGAACGGTGATCAGCTTACGGGAAAATTCGTGCGATCGATCGGCGATACGGTCACGTTCCACAGCGATGTTGTAGGCGATGTGAACATTGGCTGGGACAAGGTGAAGGAACTGCACACTGCGCAGAAGCTGGCTGTCCTTCAAAAAGGCGTTAAGATCAAAGACGGTCATGTTCCACCGGATTTCCCCATCGGGACGGTCTCCGTATCTGACCAGCAGATTGCGATGCAGTCGGCTACGGCAACCATTCCTGCAATTCCCGTGAAGAATGCGCAGGTTGTGGTGGATGAAACCACTTTTGACAAGCAGCTGCGCGGTCACCCGGGCTTTTTCCAGGGATGGAACGGCGGTGCAACAGCCGGAGCCACGATCGTTTCAGCAACACAGAACCAGTACACCTTTACCGGCGCCGTGAACCTTATGCGCGTGGTGCCGACGGTGAGCTGGCTTGATCCGCGCAACCGCACGACGATCGATTATATGCAGTCCTACGGAAAGATCACGCAGCCTGCCTATACTGATCCGACAACGGGTGCTGTTGTCCCGGCAACCTTCACGAAGAGCTCGATCCTGCATGCAGATGCGGAACGCGACGAGTACTTTTCGCCGCGCGTATATGCGCTTGGCATGGTTGCTTTCGACACCAACTACAGCCAGAGCCTCGGCCTGCAGCAGATTTATGGCGGCGGTCTTGGCTGGACAGCATTCAAAGACGCCAAGCAGGAGCTCGACTTGAAGGGAACTGTCCAGTATGAGCGACAGGCATTCTTCAACGTCATTCCGCCGGCGCAATCAGAAATAAACCTGATCGGTTCTACGATTGGAGCCAACTACAACCGAAAGCTGCCCAAAGGGCTGGTCTTCAATCAGCAGCTGCTGTATATCCCTGCATGGAACCAGCTCCATGACTACTCGGTCACGGAGACGGATTCGCTTGTCTTCCCGACTTACAAGAACCTGAGCTTCACAGTCGGGTCGGTGGATTCGTATCTGAATGATCCGCCGGCCACGGTGCCGCCGACAAAGCGTAACTCGTTCACGTTCACTATGGGCGTGACTTACGCGATCAAGTCGTCGTATTGAGTTAAAAGCGAGGCACGGTTTGTTTGCGTGCCTCGCTTTCATTTTTAGCCCAGGTCGAGGGCCGTTCTCAGTGAGCGGTTCAGTTCTGCGAGTTTGGCGCTGGAAAGAGAACCGACATATTGGGTGAGATCGGATTTATGGATGCTCACGAGATTGTCACATGATCCAGCTTTCATGCTTCAATCCTTCATCAAGGGCCGACAGCAATTTGCGTTGAAAGACCTTCACCAGCAGTGAAAACGGGGGCGCAAATCACGGTTGAAAAACGGGAATCAACTAGGATTTGACGGCTAACGATAACGAAAGCTCTAAATTGCTTTGAGTCTCCGCCTGGCCGAAACACCCGATACAGCTCTCCGCGCTTCATCGCTGGCTCCCGACGCCTTTCTATTAGTCAAAAGCTTGATATCCCAGGACTTCGGCGACTTCCTGATTTAAACGATCGCTGGCAGCGTTGATGCGGCGAAGATCACGCGTATGCTGCTGTCGACGGGCCCTCTGACGGAAATAATCGCGGAGCACCTCTTCAATGAAGGCCGATCGTGAAACTCTTGTGCCAGCCATGCGGTCGATCTTTACCAGCACATCCTGAGATAGTGTGATGGATGTCTTCTCCTTCATACCACCAAGATACTACTATTTCGCATCCGGCAAGGCGCCTGCGGACGGCGCTATCTGTGGGTCGAGATCCAGAGGCTGTTTCAGCAGGTTGAAGACGCTTGCAGGAAGGGTCTGGTTGGCGTTCGCCAGCAGGATCGTGACCTGCCACATCTGCGTGTCATTCAGTACCTGATCGAAGGACGGCATTCCGGTAAGGCGAATGCCGTTTTTCATCTTCCAAAAGGTTTCTCCCGGCGGATCATCGCTGACGCCCACGATTCCGTTACCATGAGGCTGCCACAGGTGCGGAGCCTTGGGGTACATATGCTCGGCAAAATCCGTGGGGTGGCCATAGAGGCCATGGCATACAGCGCAGTGCTGCCGGTAGATATGCGCACCAATGAGAAGGTTTGTTTCACTTGGAGAGATAGGCGCGCTTTTCGGCATTTCCTTGTCAATGCGAGCGTGCAGCGGAGCTCGTACAAACTGGCGCTCCATGGGGAAGGGCGGGTCTGCGACGGCAACTGGGGGATGGCCTGTGCGGAAATACAGAAAGACAGTGACTGGTATCACGGCGAGCCCGAGAATAAGGCCGATGATGAATCCTTTCATGCAGTTGTTTTCCTGAAGAAGATGATGGTTTTTCAAAATCCAGGTGCCCCAACAGGAAAACAGGCATAAGGTCCGCAGGGCAAGTGATTTCTTGATGTAAGAGATGTCATGCGGTAGAAAGCGGATGCCGGAAGCCCCGCAAATCCGTCTAAGGCACTAGAATAAAAAGAGCTTTGGCCTTACAAACCGGTACTGTCTTTATGACCAGGCACGGTGGCCTAGACTTTTTGTTTTCGCCGGCAGTGGAGGCACTCAGGTTCATGTTTCAATCCAACCGTTTTTATCCGGTTCTGGCATTCACACTCGTAACTTTGGCGGCGCTTCAAACGCACGCGCAACAAATCACCGATCAACAGCAGACGACGCAACAGACTGCTCCCCAACAAACTGCGCCTCCACCACAGCCGCAGCAGAATACGCAGGAGCGCGCCCAGGTGCTGCGCCAGGCGCAGGAGCGAGTGAAGGCGCGCCGCCGGCTGCGCGACCAGCAGACGATTCAGGATACCTACACGCACAAATACGAGGCTTATTTCGGCGGGGATTATCTGCGCTTCCGTCCCGGGGACAACCTGCAGCACATCAATGAGTCCGGCTGGCATGCTGGCATTACCGATTATGCTTTCGGCAAGATCGGGATTACGGCCGATGGCCGCGGCTATTACGGCACAGCCTACACGGGCCGGAACCCGTACAGTGTGTACCAGCCGAGCATCAGCCAATACACTTTCATGGCCGGCCCGACAGTCCGCTTTTTTGAAGGACTGCATTGGGGATGGACGGCGCATGTCCTGGCTGGTGTGGGGCACGGCAATTTCGGGACCGGCACAGGCGGACTGCCTCCGGAGTTGATCGGCCTCTATAAAGACGGGAATTCTTTCAATCTGACGGTCGGCGCTTCGGTGGACTACAACCTGAGCCCTGGGCTGGCTATCCGTCTTACTCCGAACTACCTGATGAGTAGATATGGCGGTACCACGCAGAACAATCGCGGATTTACTGCGGGGGTTGTATATCGCTTTGGACGGCAGTAAGCGGCCGTTGTGAGTGTTCCGAAAAAGCCATGCATTGCGCATGGCTTTTCTATTCGCAGGTCACGCGTTGTCCCGCTTCTTCGCCGCTTCAAGCGGAGGCTGCGGCTCGGTCATGCGCGCAGGGTCCAGGATTTCGGCGATCTCCGCTTCGCTCAGCAGCTGCCTTGAGCGGGCAATCTCGATGATCGACTTTCCGGAGGCAATCGATTCTTTTACGATCTCGGCGGCCTTGGCATAGCCAATATAAGGATTGAGCGCGGTGGCCAGCGAGACGGTGCTTTGCGCGTAGAAGTTGTTGCGCTCGACGTTGGCGGTGATTCCGGCGACGCAGCGATCGTTGAATTGACGCAGCATGTTGGCGAGGATCGTAGTGCTCTGCAGAACGTTATAGGCCATCGTCGGCATCATCACGTTCAGCTCGAGCTGACCAGCCTGCACGGCGTAGGCTACAGCCGCATCGTTTCCGATGACCTGAAAGCTCACCATCGCAGCGAGCTCCGGCATGACCGGATTGATCTTTCCCGGCATGATCGATGAGCCGGGCTGCAGGCTGGGCAGATGGATTTCGTTGAAGCCTGTATTGGGGCCGGATGACATGAGGCGCAGGTCGTTCGAGATGCGGATGACTTCAAGCGCAATGGCCCGCAGCACCGCGCTGACTTCGCCCATCGAGGCATTCGACTGCATGGCCCAGCGCATGTCTTCGGCCGGGATTAATTTTTGTCCGGAGATGCGGGCGAGGCTTGCGATGGCCCTGGCGCGATAGTCGGGATGCGTGTTGATGCCCGTGCCTACGGCACTGCCGCCCAGCCCCAGCTCGCGGAGGGAACCGGCAGCCTGTTCGAGGGCCTTCTTTCCTTTCGCAATCGCGATTCCGTATGCGGCGAACTCCTGTCCCAGACGGATGGGCACAGCATCCTGCATATGGGTGCGCCCGGACTTCATGATCCCGTCAAACTCTTTTGCCTTTGCTGCGAAAGAAGCGACGAGCGCATCGAGCACGGGATACAGTGTTTCCAGATTCAGCAGCGTGGCCACGCGCATTCCGGTGGGGAAGACGTCGTTGGTCGATTGGCCATAGTTAACGTGGTCGTTGGGATGAACCACGGCATATTCGCCCAGCTTGCCACCGAGGATTTCGTTGGCGCGGTTGGCGATGACCTCATTGGTGTTCATGTGGAAGCTGACGCCTGCTCCGGCCTGGAAGACATCGACCACGAATTCATCGTTCCACTTGCTGTCGATGACTTCCTGAGTGGCCTGGATGATGGCGTCTGCGCGCTTTGCATCGAGCAAGCCGAGATCTTTATTGGCTTCAGCCGCCGCGCATTTCACCATGCCGAAGGCGCGGATCAATGCGGGATGCGCATGCATGCCGGAGATAGGGTAGTTCTCAACGGCGCGTGCGGTTTGCGCTCCGTAATAGGCGCGCTCGGGGACTTCGACTTGTCCGAGGGAATCTTTTTCTTTGCGTGTGCCGGGCATCTCTGAGTATTAGATGCCCGACGTAAAAGACGGGCAAGAGATATCCACGTCTGACTGATTGGAAAAATCTACCGCCAAGGCGCTAAAAACGCCAAGATACGCGAGAGAAACTTCTTTCACCACAGAGTGCACAGAAATCACAGAGACACTGTGCTTCTAACTCAGGCAAGAATCGGAATGCCGGCGAACTTCGCTTGAATCTTCGCCTGCCATTCCTTCGGGCCAGTTTCGTGGACGGAGGTTCCCTTGGAATCGACGGCTACGGTTACGGGCATGTCGGCGACTTCAAACTCGTAGATGGCTTCCATGCCGAGGTCTTCGAATGCGAGCACGCGTGATGCCTTGATGGCCTTCGAGACAAGATAGGCCGCTCCACCAACGGCCATGAGGTACACAGCATTGTTATCACGGATGGCCTCGATGGCCACAGGGCCGCGCTCGGCTTTGCCGACCATGCCCAGCAGTTCAGTCTGTTCGAGCATCTGCCGCGTGAACTTGTCCATGCGCGTTGCGGTAGTGGGGCCGGCGGGGCCGACCACTTCTTCGCGCACAGGATCGACAGGACCGACGTAGTAGATGAAGCGATTGGTGAAGTCGACCGGCAGCTTTTCGCCGCGATTGAGCATGTCGGTCATGCGCTTGTGCGCGGCGTCGCGTCCGGTGAGCAGCTTGCCGTTGAGCAGCAGCACTTCGCCGGGTTTCCATGTAGCTACTTCTTCACGGGTCACGGTGTCGAGGTTAACGCGGCGCGCAGACGATGTGTCATAGGTCAGCTTCGGCCAGTCATCGAGCGACGGCGGATCAAGCGCTACGGGCCCTGAGCCATCGAGCGTGAAGTGAGCGTGGCGCGTGGCGGCACAGTTAGGAATCATGGCGATGGGCAGGTTGGCCGCGTGCGTTGGGTAATCGAGAATCTTCACATCGAGCACTGTGGTCAGGCCGCCGAGTCCCTGCGCGCCGATGCCCAGCTCGTTCACTTTTTTGTAGAGTTCGACGCGCATCTCTTCGATCGTGTTCTTCGGGCCGCGCGCGATGACATCCTGAATGTCGATCGGCTCCATAAGCGCTTCCTTGGCGAGCAGCATGGCCTTTTCTGCTGTGCCGCCAATGCCGATGCCGAGCATTCCCGGAGGACACCAGCCCGCGCCCATGGTGGGCACAGTCTTGAGCACCCAGTCGATGATGGAGTCAGATGGGTTCAGCATGGCGAACTTGGATTTAGCTTCAGAACCTCCGCCCTTTGCTGCTACGATAACTTCAACCTCGCCCCCTTTTACCAACTGGATACTAACGACAGCCGGGGTGTTATCGCGGGTATTCTTGCGCGCTCCTGCGGGGTCGGCGAGCACGGAGGCACGCAGAACGTTGTCCGGATTGAGGTAAGCGCGGCGCACGCCTGCATTGACCATTTCTTCGACGGTAAGCTCGGAGTCCCAGCGGACGTCCATGCCGATCTTGAGGAAAACGGTGACGATGCCGGTGTCCTGGCAGATGGGGCGGTGGCCCTCGGCGCACATGCGTGAGTTGATGAGAATCTGCGCCATGGCGTCCTTCGCGGCAGGCGACTCTTCGCGCTCGTAGGCGCGAGCGAGATTGGTGATGTAGTCCACCGGATGGTAGTAGCTGATGTATTGCAGCGCGTCGGCTACGCTCTGGATCAGGTCTTCCTGCTTGATGGTTGCCATGGTTTCTTCTTTAATTTTAACGAATAACCCACCCTGTCGCCGAAAAACACGACGACAGGATGGGGCACCCATGTTCGTGCAGCCCGTGGGCTTTGATATCGTCTAATCTAAAAACATGGGTGAAAATACGCAGCCGCATGAGGTCTTCGATGTTCTTGTCATTGGCGCCGGGCCTACGGGAATGGCCTGCGCGATTGAGGCGCAGCGCAGCGGGCTGCGCAGTGTCCTGGTGGATAAGGGCTGTCTGTGCAACTCCATCTTTCACTATCCCTCGCACATGACGTTCTTTACCACGCCGGAGCTGCTGGAGATCGGCGACATTCCCTTTCCCAGCGTGAACCAGAAGCCCAGCCGCAACGAGGCGCTCGAATATTACCGCAAGGTGGCCGAGCATTATCAACTCGATGTGCGGCAGTACCAGAACGTGGATTCAGTCATAGGTTCGGATGGCGACTTCCGTGTCCACGTAACCGACCACTTCGGACGCAAATTTACGCATTATGCGCGCAAGCTGGTGGTAGCTACGGGATATTACGATCTGCCCAATTATCTCGGTATTGCGGGCGAAGACCTGCCCAAGGTGCATCACTACTATGACGATCCGCATCCATACTATGATCTTGATGTGCTGGTAATCGGAGGAAAGAATTCAGCGGCCATTGCGGCGCTGGATCTCTGGCGTCATGGAGCGCGGGTGACGCTGGTGCATAGAGGGCCTTCGATGCACAAACATGTGAAGTACTGGATTCTGCCGGATATTGAAAACCGCATCAAGAATGGGGAAATCACGGCACATTTTGAGAGCTCGGTGGAGCGCATTGAGGAAGACACTGTCACATTGAATACGCCTGAGGGCAGCGTGACGCTCAAGAATGACTATGTATTTGCCATGACGGGCTATCATCCTGATTTTGATTTTCTTACAGCGATGGGCGTACGCCTGGAAAGCAGGCACCGCTGCCCGGAGTGCAATCCGCAGAGCCTGGAGAGCAACGTGCCCGGAATCTATCTTGCCGGAGTGATTATCGCCGGCGAACGGACGAACGAAATTTTTATTGAGAATGGCCGTTTTCATGGGCGGCAGATCGCCGCAGATCTGAAGGAAAAAATAGATGCGCGCCTTGCGGCGCACTAGCAGAGACGGATTGGAAAGACTGTGGTTCTGAGGCTTAAAGGCCTTGATTACAAAAAGAAAAAGAACTGCAGGGAATGCTGAAGTCAGGATGGCGTGAATAAAAGCGCGGGGGCGTGCCATCTGAAGGAAAGTCTGCCGGGGTATGAAGGGCGTAATCTTGTAAATACCTGCTACCCAAAGGACACAGGCGCTTGCTTCGGCCACGAACAATTCGCGGTCAGTTGGTTGCCAGCCTCGTTCTATTTGAACTGCTGGCGCTGGGCCTCTTTACGTTTTTTCTGGTGCGTGAGCAACAGAAAGAGCTGCAGCAGCGTGTCGACCGGCGACTCGAGTACCAGGGGACGCAGATGGCGTTCCAGGCCGGCCGCGCTATTGCTGAGGGCAAAACCGATTCGCTACAGGAGATGGTCGGCTCCATGCTGCGCTATCCCAGCATCGGGAGCGTGCAGATCACCGATCTCGATGGCATGGCGATTGCCGGCACGGATGCCTCGATGAACGGCAAGCTCAATCTGACGCCTACAGAGCGCAACTATCTGCGCAGCCTGGTAAAGCCAACCATTTTTACGCTTAGAGACAAATTGCGCGAGATCGTCGCTCCTGTCATTGTGGACGGCGATGTGAAGGCGCTGGTGTGGATTTATCCAAATGTTGCGGAAGACCGGCTGCAGCTCCACTCGCTGCTTCGCGTTACGCTGATTTCCGCCATCCTGGCGACACTGGGCTGCACGCTGCTGGCGACACTGATGGCGCGCACCGTTACCAAGCCATTGAATACGCTGATGCGCGCGACCCGTCAAATCGTGCGTGATCCCGAGGACACGTCGGCATTTCCGCTGCCTGCTTCTTCTTCGAACGAGGCGGCCGATCTGGTGATCGCCTTCAACATGATGGTGGCTTCAATTGAAGAGCAGCGATCCGGACTGAACGACACGCTGGCGCTGCTCGACTCGATGCTGGCGAATGCGCCGATCGGCTTCGCCTTCTTTGATCGCAAATTCCGCTTTGTGCGCGTGAACCAGTTTCTGGCGAACATGAACCGCAGCACCATCAGCAGGCATCTTGGCCGCACGGTGCTTGAGGTTTTTCCGCAGTCGGCAGCATTGCCGCTGCAGCGCGCCATTGATTCCATCTTTGCCACCGGCAAACCGGTGCAGGATCTGGAGCTTATGGGCGAGCTCGACGGCGAGTCGGGACGCATGCATTCGTGGCTCGTGAATATTTATCCGGTGCATACCAGCACAAATGCCGTTCGCTGGGTTGGCGCCGTGATCGTGGATACGACGGAGCGGCGCACATCAGAAGAAGCGCTGCGCAAGACTGAAAAACTGGCTGCTGCAGGACGCCTGGCCGCTTCGATTGCTCACGAGATCAACAATCCTCTGGAAGCGGTGACGAATCTCCTCTACCTTATCCGCATCCAGGAAGGGCTTCCGCTGGAAACAGAGAAATATGTCGAGCTGGCGCAGCACGAGCTGGCGCGTGTCTCAGAGATTGCGCAGCAGACGCTGCGCTTCTACCGGCAGTCGACGCTGCCTATAACGGCAAATATCAGTGAGCTGATGGACTCCGTGCTGACTTTGCACCATGGTCGCGTGAATTCATTGCAGGTAGAAGTGCGGCGGAAATATCAGCCTGATGTGGAGTTGTTCTGCTTTGCGGGAGAGATGCGCCAGCTTTTTGCCAACCTGATCGGCAACGCTCTCGACGCGATCATGCCCGGACCAGGGAGGCTGATACTTCATGTCTGGAAGTCGCGCTCCTGGAATGACCCATCGGTGGAGGGAATACGTGTCGCGGTTGCGGATACAGGCTGCGGCATTCCGGAAGAGGTGCGCTCGCGTATCTTCGAGCCGTTTTTCACTACGAAAGAAGCTACCGGCACTGGCCTTGGTCTTTGGGTGGGAGCGGAGGTGGTGCAGAAGCATCACGGCGTGATCCGCGTTCGCAGCCGGGCAGCAGCGGAGAGCGACAAGAAACATCCATCCGGTACTGTTTTCATGATCTTCTTCCCGTTGGTGAGGGAGGAAGAGGCGCAGGCTGAGAATCTGGTAGCAAGCCAGCAGGCGGTGAGTTAGAAGGAAGATAGGGAGAAGGGAAGTAGGGAATAGAAGAACAACACCAGAACCTTACCGACCGCTGATCACCTATTCCCTGCCAAGGCACAGCTTGAAACCGGGCGCTGCGCTCCTGGGTATTTTGACCGGGTAACATGGAAGCGATGCAGCTGCAGGTAGCGCACGCGCAGGCCGCCGATGGTTGCAGGTTGTGCCTTGGGCATCTTGTTCATATCGACAAGCACGAGCAGCGCGGCTTCACGCGGATCGTCGTGACTCTGTGATACGCCAACTCCAAAGATTGCAGGATCGGACATCAACTGCGCAGCATACTGCTTTGCGATGCCGGCTGCGCTGGTCAATGCACTGGCAGAAAGCTCGATGCCTGCGCTGACGGCAGGAAGTTTTGGCGCTGTGCCGCTGGCAACGCTGGCGGCATCGGCGAGAACAACCGATGTACGTACACCTGCTATGACTTGCGGCACGGATGCACTGGGTTTGGTCTTGTCAATGTAGATGACCACCGCAGGATCACCGGGATTGTCGGCGCTCTTTCCTGCAACGGCTCCCAGGAATCCTTTATCGTGGCTCAGCTCAGCCGATGCATTAAGCGCAGCATTCTTTGCCGCGGCCTGCGCTTTGTTCGACAGGTCAGGAAGCGCAGGCTGAGTCTCTGTGTTCTTGTCGTAATCGAGACAGCTGACAGCGTGTGGCTTGCTTGTGCCGACGATGCTCAATCGGGAGCCGGTTTCAGAGGCAAGTTCGTTCAGCGCATCGCTGATAGGGTTGGCGACGCTCAGACCATTGCCGTCGCCATCTGTTCCTCCGGCATAGAAGAGGCCAATGGGCTGCGCATTGCTCGCGTCCACGACGAGAGAGCCAGAATCGCCGCTGTCAGAAAAACTGTCGCCGCCGATGCCGATCTGTCCGGTGAAGGTTTTGGTGTAGTAGGGCTGAGTCTCTGCGCAGTCCTTGTAGTAATCGACCTTAACTGCGAGGTTCACGGTCTCGACCGCAGAGCAGGTTAGCCCGGTGGTGCGTCCGCTTTTTACTACGCGCAGACCGCTCAGGGTGTCGGCGTTCAAGTCCTCTCCTGTGCCTGCCATCGGCGGAGCAGAACCGAGCGAAGCATTGCCTGCTGTGTCCGGTACCCCGAGCTGAAGGATGCTGCCATCTGAGGTCACGGCGCCGGGAGTGACGGCTGCGAGAGCCGCATCCACATTGGTCAGGCTGCTGGCGAGAGGAACGAAGTGCCGCAACGTTCCTACGGGACGTACAGGCGAGCCCTGTTGGTTCAAGGGACGGCAAGCATCGTCAATAAGGCCGGGCTGGTCGATGGTGTCGCCGATCTTTGCCTGATCGGACTCGGCAAGGACATGGTTGTTGCTCAGGATGTATTGATTGTGCTGCGTGTCTTCGACCAGCGCGCCAAGCGTGCCACCGCAGCAGTCCGCGATATAGCTGTTGCCGGATGCATCTTTGTAAACGTCGAAGTCGGTGTCATTGCTGCCGGAAGCGCCAAGCACTACCGGTCCATTCTGCACAGACTGATTGGCCAGAGCGCTCGAATTGACCCCGTCATTGTTGAGCAGCAGGTGCAGCCGCGCCTGCGTATTTGTATCATTCACGGTTGCAATTACATGCAGCGACTGTTTTGATGAAAGGGTTGAAGGCGCGGTGTAAAGGGCTTTGCAGATCGTGTATTGCCGCTTACCGCTAGTGCAGGTGGTTGGGGTCAGCGTTCCGGTGGTGCCGTCATTGAGGCTCCAGTGAACTGTGCCGCCGTTGATCTCCGCGATCTGCGCCGAGACTTCAAGCGTTGCTCCTGCTGTCACAGTTGCATTTTCCGGCAGCAGAGGCTGAAGAAATCCGGGAGTGATGGTGATGGTGCGGCTTGTGGCGCGTGATGGATCGCTCTGCAAGTGTGCTGTGACCTGCACGGTCAGGTTGTCAGTCGTAAGCGCGTTCGGTGGTGTATAGAGGCCTGTTGCATCGATGGAGCCGGCGCCGAGAGATCCGTTGCTTTGAGCCGAGGTGACCGACCACGTCACTGCTGCAGGCTCTTCATCGGGCATGGTGGCGGTGAAATGCAGCTGTCCCGTAGTGCTAACAGTGGCGGATTGCGCGCTGACAGAAAAGCCACCGCTGCTGATGCCGCTCAACTGCACGCCGCAGCCTGCGACGAACAGAAGCAGGGGCGCAAGCACAGCAGACGCACGAATTTTCCAGGAGACGGACATGCAGGAATAACTGACGGTCAAATTGTATTAGACAATTGTGACGGTCAACTTGTCATAGAGGGGATTACACAACAATTTTATCAAAGCGGGACTATGCGTCCAGCGATACGCGCCTCCGGCGCCATCCGTGTGGGAACCTGCTTTGAGGATTCAGCTTCGAGAATCAGGCTGCTCTGGAGTCAGGTTCAGAAGCCAGCGTGTTTGCAGCGGAGGCAACGGGAACGACTTTGAGCTCGCCAGCCTGCATGGCCTCGATGCGGCGCACTTCACGCGCGCTCAGCGGGCGCATGGTGTCAGGCGAGTAGTAAATACGCTTGCCGCAATCCAGGCATACCTTATATGTCTGCTGTTCAATCGTGAATGGACGTGTTACCTGGGTGTGACGGCAACCAAGGAAAATCTCATACAGAAAAGTGACGATAGCTCGGAGCACTTTCATTGCTGGCCCTTTCTCGCCTTCATAGTGCTTATGAAGAATCTAACGTTTCAGTCCAACAACAATGGCCTTGACGTACACCAGATAAGATGCAAGTCGGGCAAAAATGTCGCTCCCAGCGCAGTTCGGAGACTCATTAATTTACATGAATTACAAGCTTGCCGAAGTGCGCGCCAGACTCCATGCGCTGCAGCGCTTTTGGTGCATCAGCGAAGGCAAATACCTCATCCACAATGGGATGAAGACGGTTTTCGACTATGGCCTTATCCATTTCAAGAAAATCGGTGCGGGAGCCAACATAAATGCCATGTACCTGAATCTGTCTGTGCAAAATGGGTGTGATCTGCAGCGGCTCACTGGACTGGCTGAGAACACCGATCTGCGCCACGGTGCCGCCCACCCGCACAGCTTTGAGTGACTGCACGAAGGTCCCCGCACCTCCGACTTCAACCACCAGATCGGCGCCTTCGCCTCCAGTCTGTTCCAGCACCCACTTCGTCCAGTCAGGATTCTGCTTATAGTTAACGCCTGCATCGAGGCCAAGCTTTTTGGCGCGGGCTAGTTTTTCATCGCTGCTCGATGTGCCGAGGACGCGCGCTCCCAGCAGCTTCGCAAACTGCAGCGCGAAGATGGATACACCGCCTGTGCCCTGAATTACGACGGTATCGCCCGGCTTGATTCTGGCTGCATGCACCAGGGCATTCCACGCGGTGACTCCGGCGCAGGGCAGAGTGGCGGCTTCGTCCCATGAGAGATGCCCGGGGACAGAAACGACGCCGCTTTCCGGCAGCACGACATATTCGGCCAGCATGCCGTCGATGTCTCCACCCAGCGCGCCATGTTGTTTCTGAGCACTCGGCGGCCCTTCGAGCCAGTTCTGCATGAAGATTCCAGCAACCCGGTCGCCGGTCTTGAATTGCGTTACACCCTCGCCCACTGCGACGACTTCGCCTGCTCCATCAGAGGCAGGGATACGCGGCAGACGCATCTTGGGGTTGTATTTGCCGAGTGTGACCATCAGGTCGCGGTAATTCAGCGAAACGGCGTGGATCTTGATCAGAACTTCTTTCGGGCCGGGTTTCGAATCGGACTTTTCCATCAATGCAAGATTTTCAATGCCAAATGCCGGGATCTGCCAGGCTTTCATTCATCGTCTCCCATAGTGCTGATAACTATGTAGATGGAGATATTCCCTTTAATGATGCGCAGTGTAGCGATACCATAGAGACATGGCCCGTGGATGGGAAAGCAAATCAGTGGAGGAACAGGTGGCAGAGATGCAAAGCGCTTCAGCGATAATCGACGGAAAACCGGATGCGGCTGCAGAGGCAGCGCGGAAACGTCAACGTCAGGAACTGGAACTGCAGCGCGAGCGGATTCTCGATGAACGCACGTCAAGTCCGCTCCGCAGGGCAGCGCTGGAAGCGGCTTTGACGGATATCGAGACCAAGCTGTCTTCGATCTCGTAGAGGTTCGCGCCGCAGTCTTCCTTCCTCTCCCGCCCTGTCCCTATCAATGCGACAGGGTGCGGCATCCTATTTCCTGTTGAACAAGAGAGAATTTGCCTGGTCGATGCTGGTCATCAGTACGCGCGCGATGTTGACGTGCGCCGGCCGGGATACAGCCCAGACGATCGTCTCGGCAACGTCGGTCGGCGTAAGCGGCGTCAGTCCCTGATAGACCTTGGCTGCGCGCCCTGTATCGCCGCGAAAACGCACTTTGCTGAATTCAGTCTCAACCATACCGGGATCAATGCTGGTGACGCGCACCGGCGTGCCTAGAAGGTCCTGGCGCAGGCCATCATTGATGGAGTGCTCAGCGGCCTTGGTGGCGCAATAAACTCCGCCTCCGGGATAGGTCAGCTCGCCGGCAGTCGAGCCGAGGTTGACCACGTGCCCGCGCCCGCGAGCCACCATTCCGGGAACGACAGCCCGCGTCACATAGAGCAGGCCTTTCACGTTGGTGTCGATCATCTCCTCCCAGTCCTGGAGCTTGCCCTCGTAGAGCTTATCGAGACCGCGGCTCAGGCCCGCATTGTTGACGAGGATATCGATGGCCTTCCATTCCTCGGGAAGCGCGTCGAACTGCTTTGCCACCTGTGCCGCATCGCGTACATCGAGTGCGAAGGTATGGACATCGGCTGCGCCTGCTTCTGTCAGCTTCGGCTTGATCTCGTTCAGGCGATCTATGCGGCGCGCAGCCAGCAGAAGACGCGCGCCTTCCGCAGCGAAGGCAAGGGCAGTGGCTTCGCCGATGCCGGCGCTTGCTCCGGTGATGAAGACAATCTTGTTCTTCAGATTTTCCATGGTGATCATCGTAGCTGATGTTATGACTGGTGGTTGAACGGACGAAAAGCAGGTCCTTCGACGAAGTTTACCCTGAGCGAAGTCGAAGGGCTCAGGATGACAATATTTGGAGTTAACTTTTATTCGAGATGCTGCGGACGAACTGATAATATCCGGCGGCCCAATCACGATCACTCAGTCCAGCTTCGATTGCGTCGTTGATCTGCTCCAGAAAATGGTCGGCCAATGGCGTGTGCGTATTGGTGGCTGCGGCCGCCTGGTGGAAGAGCCGCATGTCTTTCTGCCCGATGGCGAGGCTTGCACTCGCAGCTTCAGGAGGGTTGAGCATGATCTTCGAATAGTTTGCGTAGAAAGGCGACTGGAAGAGTGCGGAGTTGACCACCTCTGCGTAGAGCGCAGGATCGATGCTCTGCGATTCGGCATAGACGAAGCCTTCGCTGAGCGAGGCAATCATGGCGGTGATGAGGAAGTTGCCGCCTATCTTCAGTGCGTGGGCCTTATAAGGCTTTTCGCCTGCAACGGTGACGCCACGGCTGAAGGTATCGAGCAGGGGCTTTATCTTTCCGACGGCCTCCTGTTTTCCTGCAACCACTGTCCACAGCTTTCCATCGGCAGCAACGTTGGGCCGCCCAAAGACCGGCGCGGCGACGAAGATCCGCTTGCGCGCCGTATGCTCCACGGTCAATTTTTGCGAAAGCTCCACGCTGATGGTGCTCTGTGCGACATGGATCGCGCCTTCAGGGATGGCTTCAATCAAACCGTCGCCAAACACGACTTCTTCAAGCGCACGGTCATCCATCAGCATGCTGAAGACGACCTCGCTCTCTTTGACGGCTTCTGCGGGAGCGCTCGCGGCCTGCGCGCCTTGTTCGACCAGCGCTTTGGTGCGGGAGGCAGTGCGGTTCCATACGGTGAGCTCGTGCCCGTTTTTCAAAAGGTGGGAAGCGATGGGCGAGCCCATCTGACCTAAACCAAGAAATGCAATGCGCATACGAGTTTAGATAAGCACAGGTGCGTGCGGGATGCGAGTGTAACAAAAAGAGGCTGCCCGACGCCGGGCAGCCTCATGAGGGTTGAGGGAAGAGTTGGTTATTGATGCGGAGAATTCGGATTGGTTGCAGGCTGCGGCGCGGGAGCCGTTGGCCCCGCCTTTGCCCGTTCTATTTCAGCCTTCTTGCGGCGAATGGTCATGATGCGCGCATCCTCGGCAGTCTGGACAGCAGCGCGGGCATAGCTGATTTCCTGCTTACGCTGGCTCTCATGGTTCTGCATGTCCATGGCATTTTGCAGCTGCTGCTTTGCCTGTGCAAAGGTCTCACTGGCGTACTTGCCTGCGCCCTCTGCTTCGGCAATCTGTACGGCATTGACTGCTTCATAGAGCTCAAGGGGCCACTGATCGTTACGCGTAATCAGCTCGCGAGTGGAGTGCTGGCCGCTGGTTTCGCCGTAGGCGCCGCGGGGCAGCAACGAAAAGTGCGCGTTGATGGGCTGGACCATGCCCTGGGTCTCGTCCTTGAGAACATAGTTCTGCATGATGACTACATCACTCGGCATGGTGACAGCGAAATATGGCTCAGCCGTTACTAGCAGGCCGAAGGTCTGCAGGTCGGTTGTCACAGTGATTTCATTCTCCGAATTTTCAGGAAGGATTTCTCCCAGGTTCACCGGACGTCCATCCGGCGTGATGGCCCACAGAACATAAGTGAGGTACTGCACCCCGAAAGCATTGGCGGGCTTCAGGCCTTTCATCTTGGCTTCGATGACTGTGCGTCCGCGGCGGCTCTCGACTATCGCGGAGCCCTTGGCGTCGGGCAGAAGGCTTGTGCCTGCCAGGCCGATCTTTGTCTTGCCGCTGCGATGAAAATAGTTCACCGCGGGAATGTCACGCCCCACAACCTCGATGCGATACACAGGAACTCCGCCCTCGCGCACTTCCGGCTGAGGCGTCTGTCCCTGTTGCGGCCATTTATAGGAGCTCGCAGGGTTCGGCTCCTGGGCGCGGGCAAGACCGCACATGGTGAATGCAAAAAGTGCAGAGAGAAGCAATTGTTTTTTCATGATCAAACTCCGTGTTGCCAGTGAAGCAAAAAAGGCAACATGACAGCGGAAACCGCCGGCATATTGCCGCTGATAAATAGATGCTCCTGGAACAGGCAGGGATAGCCGAAATGACCGTGCTTCGGCCTGAAAATAATCGTGAAATCTAATCTTGCTGGAGCAACCAATTTCGGAAATTAGTGTTACCAACAGACTCACTAATTTCGGCGCCATTCATCTTGCATTCACATTAAATTAAACATTTATTTCAGACAGGCCGCTAAGGTAACCACATGAAACCACAAAAATTAGGATTAGTACGCCTTTTTCTGGCAGGCCTGGCTTTGTTTTTATTCTCCATGGCTGCAAGAGCGCAATATGAAAATGGAAGCCTCCTGGGTACGCTTCACGATTCCACAGGAGCAAACATCAGCGGAGCTTCGATATCTGTAACTAACACGGCTACAGGAATTGAAAGCAAGACCACAACCAACAGCAATGGCGACTGGGAAGTCCCTTCGCTGCGCGTCGGTGTCTATCGCGTTGTTGCTTCAATGCAGGGATTCTCAAATGCTGTAGCGGACAATGTCACACTTTCAGTCGGCAGCCGCCAGCGTATCGACCTGACGTTGCAGGTAGGCCAGGCGTCGGAGACGGTCGAAGTCACCAACGTGGCGCTGCAGCTTGAAACCGAGTCGAGCCAGCGCGGCCAGGTGATCACGGGCTACCAGAGCGCTGCCTATCCTCTGGTAAGCCGCAACTACTCTGACCTGCTGGGCCTCGTTACAGGTTCGCGTCAGGCTCCTACCGCTGCGATGACCAGCTCCGTCAACAGCCTTGTGCGCGCCGGAGCCTACAACATTAATGGCCAGCGCAGCATGTTCAACAACTTTCTACTCGACGGCATGGACAACAATGCTTACGGCGAGAGCAACCAGGGCTTTGATAACCAGATCATCGCCATCCCGCCGGATTCAGTTTCGCAGTGGCAGATTGTCACCAATAACGAGAGCGCGGAATACGGCCGCTCCTCAGGCGCGACGATCAACGTTGCCTCGCAGAGCGGAACCAACCAGTTCCATGGCATGCTGTATGAGTTCATCCGCAATACCGACCTGAACGCGGTTGGCTTCTTCAAGCCTACGGTCGGCACCACTCCATTCCAGAAACCGACCTTCAACCGCAACCAGTTCGGCATGAACGTCGGCGGCCCGATCCTCAAGGACAAGCTGTTCTTCTTCCTCGACTACGAAGGCTTCCGCCAGACGCTGAAGCCTCTGAGCGTTCTTACGCTGCCCACACAGAATGAGCTCAACGGCATTCTCGTGACAGATGTAAAAAACCCTCTTACGGGAGCCGTTTACCCGGCCAACACTCCGATTCCGACCAGCGCCTTCGATCCCACTTCGCTGCAGATCGTGAACTTCTTCAAGCAGATTCCGGGACTTCCTGTTGCCGGAGCGTCTTCGACCGGCCTGGCCTCGAATGACTATCCGGTCCAGGTCCCGTTTACCGATAACTCCGATAAAGGTGACCTGCGCCTTGACTGGCAGCAGAATGTCAGCAGCTCCTGGTTCCTGCGCGTCAGTGACCGCAAGGAAACAGGCGTCAACTATCCTGCGATTCCTCTGCCTCTCGACGGCCAGACGAACGGAACGATCCGGGTACTCGATCAGCAGGTAGCGCTGGGTTATACCCACCTTTTCGGTGGGAATAAGGTGTTGGACGCGCGTCTTGGGCTATCGCGCACCAAGGCAGGCAAGTTCACGCTTTCCATCGGAGACAATGCCTTCTCGATTCCGGGCCTGCCCTCGGACCCGACGATTGCCGGCGGCTTGCCGGGCATCGGAATTACCGGCTTCACGGCCTTCGGTCGCCAGGTCACCAATCCGCAATGGCAAAACCCGGCTCTGCTTGATCCCAAGGTCAACTTCACATGGGTCAAGGGAAGACATTCGCTGAAGTTCGGCTATGAGTTCGAGCGTATCTGGATGGCCGTCAACGACAACAACCCTCTTTACGGTTCATGGACCTACGGCAGCGGCTACAGCAAGGTGTCCGCTACCGCTCCTACCGTTTCCGATAACTACTGGGCCGACTTCCTGTTCGGCACGACAAGCAGCTATCAGCTGGCCAACTACTTCGTAGTGCACCTGCGGCAGAACATGCATAGCGCTTATGCGCAGGACGACTGGAAGGTGATGCCGAACCTTACGCTGAACCTGGGTCTCCGCTGGGAGTACGGCTCGCCCTATTCGGAAGATAAAAATTACATCTCCAATTTCGATCCCGTTTCGCAGAGCGTGCTGACCATTACGCCGGGAGCGGTCGCTGGCAACGGCATTACACCTATCAGCCGCGATGGTGTTTATGGCAAGACGCTGGTGAACCCGGACCTGAACGACTTCGGTCCACGCATCGGCTTTGCCTATGCTGCTACTCCGAAGACGGCGATCCGCGGCGGCTTCGGCATGTCGTTCGTGCATTACACTCGCGCCGGTTCGGGCGATATCCTTGCCATCAATGCACCGCAGGCACAGTTTGCCGCTGTGACGCAGATTGCTCCGACTACAACAAACCAGTGCAGCACTCCGCTGCCTGCGCAGATTATCCCCATCAACTCCGTGACACCGAGTTGCTATGCCACAGCCAGCCAGGGATATCCTTCAGGCCTGGTCACAAACTTCAATCCGGCGACCGACAACATTACCTGGGTCCCGAAAGATACCAAGGACAGCTATGTTGAAAGCTATTTCTTCAGCGTTCAGCAGCAGCTCGCCAAAAACACAGTGCTGGACGTTGCCTATGTCGGCAACCATGGACTCAAGCTGCAGGGCTTCATGAACGGAAACCAGAAGGACCCGGCCAATGGCTTCAAGCGTCCCTTTGGAAACTGGCCAAGCGACATCACCGAGGCTCTGAACCAGTTCTGGTCCAACTACAACGGGCTGCAGGTACGTTATGAGCAGCGCTTCGTAGGCGGCCTCACATTGCTCAACTCCTTCACCTGGTCGCATTCGCTCGACAATGCCAGCGCATCGCTCGAAGGCAACACGCCTTCGCCGCAGAATGCTTTCAACATTGCGGCGGATTACTCGCAGTCGGACTATAACCTGCCGATCTCGAATGTAACCAGCCTGGTCTATGAGCTTCCCTTCGGGCATGGCAAGCAGTTCCTCTCGAATGTCAATGGAATCGAGAATGCCGTTGTGGGCGGATGGCAGATCAGCGCCATCAATACCTCGCAGGCGGGCACACCCTTCAACGTAACCTACTCGCCCAACAGCGCGCAGGCGGTTTCTCAGCAGATTTCCGCAACTTACCGCGGAGCCAACGAATATCGTCCGAATCGGGTGCCTGGCCAGAAGGTGACACGGGGCACGTCAAACCGTGCCGCGGGCAGCGGATATGTGAATTACATCAACCTGAATGCCTTTGCGCTGCCGGGAATCAGGGACGCTGCCGGAAATGTGCTCAGCCCGTTTGGCAATGCATCGCGCAATCCGGGCCGCACGCCTCCTTACAATGAAGCCGACCTTGCAGTGAACAAGAAATTCACCACTCCTCTTGAAAGCCTGAAGGTCGAGTTCCGTTCCGAGTTCTACAATCTCTTCAACCACACGAACTTTTATCTGCCGGGCGGCATCAGCGGTACGCAGGGATCGAGCCCGACAGGCGGCGGGCAGATTACAACCACCTATGAGCCGCGCATCATCCAGTTTGGCTTGAAGCTGACCTATTGATCGATGTAAATCACCACAATGGGAGCCGCTCGCCGGCTCCCATTTTTATTGCTTTACCTGTACATTGAACGGGATGAGCAATGATGTTGATGAGCTGAGGCGCCAGGTCGCGGAGCTGACCGAGCGCGTCAGGCGTCTGGAGCAGGCTCAGGCCAACCCAATCCCTCGCGTGGAGCAGCAGGCGAGTGTTCCGGTGATTGCTGCCGCTGCGGCAGAACCGCAACGCAAAGGCTCGCTCGAACGCCGCATCGGCTCTCAGATCTTCAATCGCGTCGGCATTCTCGCTGTGCTGATCGGCATGGCGTGGTTCCTTAAATTCGCCATCGATAATCACTGGATCGGGCCGCTGGGGCGCGTGCTGGTTGGCCTCATCGCTGGCGTTGGATTGGTCGTGTGGTCAGAGCGCTTTCGCAGCAAGGGATATCCTGCATTTGCATACTCGCTGAAGGCCATCGGCAGCGGCATTCTGTATCTCTCGCTGTGGGCTGCGTTTGAGCTATACCACCTCATCCCATATGGCGTTGCTTTTGTCGGGATGGCACTGGTGACAGCGTGGAACGGCTTCCTGTGCTGGGTACAGGATGCAGAGCTGCTCGCGTTCTACGCGATTGTCGGCGGCTTTATTACGCCGCTGCTGCTTTCTACTGGAGAAAACAATCAGTTCATACTCTTCAGCTATTTGCTGCTGCTCGATGTCGCAGTGCTCGTGCTGATTGCGCTGCGTCCGTGGTCAAGGCTGCTGTTTGGAGCATTTGCCGGCACGGTCTTCTATAGCGTTGCCTGGTATTTCCGTTTCTACAACGATTCACAGTTCTGGCAGACGGCATTTTTTGTTGCTTTATTCTTTCTGCTTTTTGCGGTTGCTCCGAAGATGCGAGCAGCCGGAGGCGCGGCCATGCCGGACGACATTATGCTCGTTGCTCTGCCGCTGGTAAATGCCGCGTTTGGATTTCTCGAGTTCTACAGTCTTCTTGAAGAGCCTGGACGCCGGTGGGCGCAACCCGGAATGGCTGTTGTTTTCGCTGCGTTTTATTTCATGCTTTTATGGGTTCCGGAAAGGCAGGGAACTCAAGGCAGGCATGACATCCTGTCTTCCGTACACCGGGCAATCGCGGTCGTTTTTCTTACCATTGCGGTTCCTCTGGAGCTGCAGGGCCGCTGGATCACGATTGGATGGCTGGTCGAAGGCGCAGCTCTTATGTGGCTGGCGCGCCGTCTGCATTTGCTCTCATTGCGCGTGCTTGCGATCTGCGCGCTGCTGCTCGGGTTCTTTGCCTTGATTGTCGAGAACCCTGCAGCATCAGCGATGGTTGTCTTCAACGAGCGCTTTGCCGCTTATCTTGCAGGCATCGCAGCATTCGCGTTTTCAGCGTGGATCGCAGCCAAAGCTGCATCAGAAGACAAACCCGGAGATGTATTGCCATGGCGCGCTATCGCCGGCGGAGCGGTCATCGCCGTGAACGCACTCATCATGATCGCCGTCTGCCTGGAGATCCACTCCTACTGGCGGTTTCAATTGCCGCCTGGGCAAGTCTGGCCGCTGAGTCGACTGAATGAGTACAGGATGTATGAGCAGTTCAGCTACTCGGCATGGACGATGCTTTTTGGAGCTGCGCTGCTTGCTGTCGGGTTCTGGAAGAAGACAGCCTTTCTGCGCTGGCAGGCGCTTGTTCTGATTACGGTCAGCATCGGCAAGGTTTTTATCGTCGATACGCGGCAGCTCAGCCAGGGATACCGCATCCTCAGCTTTCTTGGCCTGGGAGCGCTGCTGCTCACTGTTAGCTTTGCCTATCAGCGCGACTGGCTCAACCTGCGAAAGCAGCAGAAGAGCGAATGAAGGTATTGCTTCCCACCCTGTCGCAAAAAACGCGAAATGATGGGGCACCCACGTTTATGGCTACTGGTGCAAAAAGCAGATCCTTCGTTCCACTCAGGATGACAACTGCAGATAAATCGCCAACAAAGCGACCAACGGGAGCGGTAAGAAAATCAATACCGCAAGTAGAAGCAGGAATGGCGCCAAAGGCGCGTGTCGCTGGACGCGTAGTCCCCCTAGTGGAGGGCTTGTTCTACTTCGTTCAGCCAGTCTGGCGGTTTCAGGATTTCGCGCGGCTTTGAGCCTTCGGCTGGGCCTACGATGCCGTCGCGCTCCATCATGTCGATGAGGTGCGCAGCGCGTCCATAGCCAATGCGGAGACGGCGCTGCAGCAGGGAAGTCGAAGCCTTGCCGAATTCCAGAATGAGCCGTACTGCATCTTCGTAAAGCTCGTCGTTCGTGTCTTCGCCGTCGCCATCCATGTCGAGCTCGCGGCCCTTCTCATCTCTGGGCGATTCGAGGAAGCCCTGCACGTATTCGGCTTCGCCCTGCTTCTTCCAGAAATCTGTAACCGCGGCGATTTCTTTTTCCGTCACAAACGGAGCGTGTACACGCTGCAAGCGCGATGTTCCCGGAGGAAGAAAGAGCATGTCGCCACGTCCGAGCAGTGATTCCGCGCCGTTCGAATCGAGGATGGTGCGTGAGTCGACCTTGGTGGCCAGGCGGAAGGACATGCGCGTGGGGACGTTTGCCTTGATGAGGCCGGTGATAACGTCGACCGAAGGCCGCTGTGTTGCCAGTACAAGATGAATGCCAACAGCGCGCGCCATCTGTGCGAGACGCGTGATTGATTCTTCGACGTTGGCTTTGTCGAGCATCATCAGGTCGGCCAACTCGTCGATGATGATGACGATGTAGGGCAGCGGCTTCTCTTCTTCCTGTTCGTCGAAGAGGCTGGGCGTGCCGTTTTCAAAGAGCTTGTTGTACTGGTCGATGTTGCGCACGCTGCGCGAGGCCAGCAGCTTCAGGCGGCGCTCCATTTCTCGGACAGCGTTTCTGAGAGCATTGGCCGCGAGCTTGGGCTCGGTGATGATCGGCGTGAAGAGGTGTGGAATGTTTTCATACATTCCCAGCTCAACGCGCTTGGGATCGACCAGGATCATGCGCACCTGCTCAGGTGTTGCCTTGTAGAGCACCGACATGATCATGGCGTTGATCGCAACCGATTTGCCGCTACCCGTGGAGCCTGCGATCAGAACGTGCGGCATCGTCGCCAGATCAGCAATGACGATGCGGCCGTTGATGTCCTTGCCCATCGCCAGCGTCAGCTTGCTCTTCGAATGAGCAAAATTCTCAGCTTCAATCACATCGCGCAGCCAGATGGTCTCGCGCTCGCGGTTCGGCACCTGAATGCCGACCGTGCTCTTGCCCGCCATGCGCTCGATGAGGATGCTTTCGGCGCGCATCGCGAGGCAGAGATCTTCCGCCAGGCCGGTGACGCGGCTGTACTTCACGCCTGCTTCCGGCTTGAACTCGAACGTAGTGACCACCGGGCCGGGATTGATCTGCGTGATCTGCCCGTGGACATCGAATTCCGCGCACTTCTCGACCAGCACCTGCGCCTCTTCGCGCAGCTCTTCTTCGCGGACCACCTGTGTATCTTCACTGCGATGCAGCAGCGTGCTGGGCGGCAGGCGGAATCCGTTGTGCGATTTAGGCGCGACGGTTACGGTGCGCACATCGGCATCGGCGCGTCCTTTCACTGCGATGCTGGGCGCTGCAGGTGGCTCGGGTTCAGGCTCTGGCTCCGGTTCAGGATCAGGCACGGTCGCGCGCGGCATCTGTTCCCACACGCTTTTTTGCGGAGGAGGCTCGACGGCCATTTCGGCAAACGCGCTCTGGCGATGCGCAGGTATCGGTGCTTCTTCCGGCGCTGGTGCGGGGGGCGCAGCAGGCTGCTTCTTGAGATCGAGCTTTTCCTGTCTGGCCGCACGCTTGAGCCCTTTTGCCAGTTCCTTCTCGCGCTGCGCCTGTTCACGCGCGGCTCGCTTCTCTTCGCGGCGGCGGGCGCGCTCGAGCTTCCAGTTCGCCAAGCGGTCACGCCAGGCCATGATGAAGGCGAAGCGGATCGAGAGCCACTCACGCGCCGTATTGAAGCTGAAGGTGGTCGAAAGATAGACAGCCACGGCCACCATGGCGATGGCGAAGATACACGCGCCGGGATAATTCAAGTAATGGACAAGCGTGTCGGTGATCAGCCGCCCGACGAGGCCCTCAATCGGGAGCCCATGCAGGAAGCGCGGATGCCCGGGCAGCAGTCCAAAAATCGTGGGCACAAAGAGCAACGTAAGCGCCGCACCAAGTACCTTTGCCAGCGGAGAGCCTGCGGGCAGGGAACGCATCCATGTCCAGCCAAGAGCAGCCAGCAGCAGCGGCAGGCAGAAGGCTGCCGCACCTTCAAGCTGCAGCAGAATGTCGCTTACATACGCGCCGACAAGGCCAGTCCAATTCTGAGGACGCGCGCCGGGGTCGCCGACGACGGTGTTGAACGACGGGTCCGTTGGGTGATAAGAGAAGAGCGCGAGAAGCAGGAGGCCGGCGACAACCAGCACCATCAGCCCGATCATCTCGTTCAGGCGGCGGCTGCGCGTTGGCGTAAGAACCAGTTTAAGGGGCTTCATTGGAGACACGTATGCTTTTCGCTGTTCCGAACCCCCAGAGCACTTTTATTATTTCAGACGAGGAAGGGGTTCCCTCGATGAAAAATCGAAGGGGGAACCCAAAGAGAGAACAGGCATTGCTCAGGGTGCAGCGCACAGCGCTCAGGGTGCAGAAAACTTCCTCAGCATCACCCACAGCATTCGGCCAATTTCATGCGACAAGCTTTCAGCTTCGCTCAGAATTGTTGCATCGGCGAAGCCAAGCTCCCTTGCAATAACAATCTGAGTCTGTATCTCTAGCACAGACCCCCGTGCCATTCCGAGAAAATGCTTGTATTCGCCTCTCGAAGAGCGACCATATCCTTCGGCAATATTGCTGGCTACAGATACGCCAGCCCGTCGAAGCTGGCTGGTCAATCCATAGATTTCTTCGCGCGGAAATTGACTCGTTAATTTGTACAGGACAACACACAGCTGAATCGCACGCTGCCAAACTTTCAGGTCCTGGTACGATTCAGCCATATCGTCGTCAATGTTTTCTGAGCGCTGTACCCTGTTCAGGCCAGTTTTGCTCCGAAGATCAGCAGCAGAATCCCCAGGATAATGCGATACACGGCAAACGGCACAAATCCGTGCTTGCGTACCCATTGCAGGAACCATTCGACCACGCCGAACGCCACGATAAACGAAACGACCAAGCCGATGATCAGAATGACCCATCCATGGGAGTTGATGACCAGGGGTGTGATCGCGTCTCCGCCTTCCAGGTGCTTGGGATGAAGTGTCTTCAGCAATTCGTATCCCGTTCCGGCGACCATGACAGGGATAGAAACCAGGAAGCTGAATTCCAGGGCTGCCGGACGTGACATCCCAGCAAGCTGTCCAGCGGAAATGGTCGACATGGAACGCGATGTGCCTGGAAATACCGCCGAGGCGATCTGGCAAAATCCAATCCAGATGGCCTGCCCAAGCGACATCTGCTCAACATGCTTCGTTGCAGGCTCAGTGCGGTCGCTCCACAAATCAACTGCCCACATCACCACGCCGCCAATGATGAACGCAAGGGCCATGACCCGGATGCTTTCAAGATTCTTTCCAATCACCTTGGTCAGCAGGAGCGATGGAACGGCAGTCACAATGAATGCCACAATCGTCAGCGTCAGCGGGTGGTTCCAGATGGTACGGTCATGCTGTTCGCCGTTGGGAAATGTCCGCAGAAAATTAATGATGCGCCCGGAAAAAATCCACAACAGGGCCAGAATCGCGCCCAGCTGGATGACGATCGTGTACATCTTCCAGTAAGGATCGGTGAGGTCAATATGCAGCAAAGCCTCGCTGATGCGCAAATGGGCCGTCGAGCTGACGGGAAGAAATTCAGTTAAGCCTTCCACAATGCCGAGCAATACAGAAACAATGTAATCGTTCAAAAATCCTCCATAGAATTGTGGGACTGCGAGTCCAGCTAGCCTGTCCTGAGCGAAGCCGAAGGACGCCTTCGGCACCAGTGTTCTAAAAATTTTAAGAGATCATTTCTTCAGATGCCGAATTCGATGCATTCTTTGTGAATTACTTGTCGCAGGATGGAGAACTGCATTCTTAGCAAAGCATACCTTCCTTAAGTTTTCCTCAAGGTCTGAATAAATTGCAGCAACATGCGAGGGCAAGAATGCGCCGAAGGCGTCCTTCGACTTCGCTCAGGACAGGCTAGCTGGACGCGCAGTCCCTAGTTGCTTGTGGATCCATAGATTGGGATCTTCTGCTCCATTTTATATACCAGACCGGCGGCGCGCGCTGCGTAATCGCTCTGCGCATACTTGCTGATGGCGCGCGAGGCCAGGTCTTTGGCACGTCCGCGCGCTTCAGTAGCTTTTTTATCGTCGTTGTCGGCCTGGAACATATCGCCGGCCGAGGCTTCGCGCCATGCGGCTTCATAGAGCGCTTCGGCGGCTTTCGGAGAGTCCGGATATTCGTCCGCATACTTCGCGAACATCTCCGCCTCTTTTTCCGGACACTTCTCCGATCCCTGCCAGTCGCCGCAAATCTTGTTGTCGAGCATGTCGTAAGCGGCCAGCGCTGCCCAGCGTGAGTGCGGGTAGAGCTTGATGATCTTCTTCATCTCGGTCTCGTCAATCTGCTGGCGGAGGTACGATTCTTTCTCATGCGCGGAAGGCAGCGAGAATGCATCGGCCTTCTGCAGCTGCCAGCGGATATCCGCGGCGCGCCACATCGCTTCCTGAATGCGTTGCGACTGAGGAAAGAGCTCGGCGGTCATGCGATAAAGTCCGCGCGCGCTCTGGGCCGCGCCCGGTGGAGGATGCGACTCGCTGGCCTGCAGCTCCAGGCTTGCCGCTTCGCCAAAAAGAATCGCGTCTCCGTTGGGAGTGCTACCGGTGACCACACCCTTGTCAATCAGCCATCCGGAGATCGGCGGCGTATTCGTTTCCTGCCCGAAGACAGGAACATCCTGGTCGTGCACAGTCGAAACGTCCGTGTTGGCAAAGACGCGCAGCCACTGCCCGCTGTGTTCGGCGATGATCATCTCGCGCCCGGGCGCAAGGGTTGCAACCTTCGAGGCCGACTCATCGGCTTGCACATAGAGGGGCTCCTGGTGCACAAGGACTGCTTTGACACCGTTTGATGGCGGCTTGTCTTTCTGTCCATACGCGGCGGCGCTGAACAGAAGAACGGCAAGGCAGGCAGGCACTCGATTCCACATCACGCTAGTCAGACGGTTTTGCATGGCAAACAGTTTTAGAGTAAATGTCACTGTGTCATTTGCTCCATCAACTCGTCCAGCACCTTTTCTGGAGAATCACCGCAAATTCCCGTGTGCACAGGCGACACCTGGATCACGGTGCTGCGCGGTGCTACCAGCCAGTGGAAACGTTCGCGAAGGCTCATCCGCGCAATGGGACCGGCAGAGGGATCGCCGGCAGAGATTTTCGGGAAGGCCTCAAGATGCCGACGCACCAGCTCTAGATCGACGTCAGGCCAGAGGGCCTTCAGCCGCGCCTCATCCAGATGGATGCGCGCCCCCAGAAATCCTTTCTCCAGGCAGAAGACGATCACGCCTGCATTGATGAACTCCTCGCGCTCCACGCGAGGAACCACCCGGATGATGGCGTAATCAAACGAACTGAGCGTGGGCACGGATGGCCTCCTCTACAAAGTTCGACGAGGCATGAAGCCTGCGGCTCAGGTAATCCACGTAAGCAGAACGCTTGGCCGCCGGGTCAGGAACACCGGGTTCAGGCCGCAGCCATGCATCGGGCACATCGTCCAGGATTCGCGTAAATACGTCACGATGGAGCTTCTTGTGGGCTTCTATCTCGGCTGCTTCCAGCTGCGTGGCCCACGGCAGCAGCACATGGTCGCGAATAGGAACGAAGGGCGACAGGGCGGCCTGGTGCAGATTCTGCCAGTTGTGGTGGAAATACAACGCGGCTCCATGATCGATGAAATAAAGCTCGTGGTGCCATTTGAGCAGATTGGCGTTCCGCGGAGTGCGGTCGACGTTAGTCACGAACGCGTCAAACCACACGGCCAGAGAAGCAATCTGTGCCGGGGCTGTGTCTCCCGCCGCCGGGTCGAACATCGTCGAGCCGGGCAGGAAATCAAGCGCCAGGTTCAGTCCGGTGCTGACCTTCAGAAGGTCACGGATTTCTTCGTCGGGTTCATTCCGTCCAAGCGCCGCATCTATCTCGATAAACACAAGTTCCGGGACATGCAAACCGAGGGCCCGTCCGATTTCTCCTGCCACAAGTTCAGCCAGCAGGGCCAGCGGCCCCTGTCCGGCTCCACGAAACTTCACAACGTAAAGGCCGAGGTCGTCCGCTTCCACAATTGCCGGCAGCGAACCGCCTTCGCGCAGGGGAGTCACATACCGGGTTGCTCGAACTGTGCGCAGCATTGGTTTCTTGATTGTATCGGGCAGCGGCTTAGTTGCATTTATTTGACTTGGTCAACTAAATTGATTGCCATGAGGTGATTTATGGCAACTGTTGTGGATATTCCTTCCTCCATCGACACCGAAATCGCAGCTTTCCGGCGCTTCAATCGTCTCTATACCCGCAAAATCGGCACGCTGAACGAAGGCCTGCTCGACAGCCAATATTCGCTCACCGAGGCCCGCGTGCTCTACGAGCTGGCGACGCGCGGCCAGACCACGGCGAAAGAAATTGCCGAAGAGTTGGGACTCGATGCCGGATATCTGAGCCGTATCCTGCGCAAGTTTGAAGAAGCAGGGCTGCTGGAAAAAGAGGCGTCCCCGGTGGACGCACGCCAGATGCATCTGAGCCCGACGCGGCGCGGCAAGGCAGCCTTTGCTGAGCTCAACCAGCGTTCGGACAAACAGGCTAGGGAACTGCTCGATCGCCTGATTCCGGCAAAACGTGCCGCGCTTGTCCAATCGATGGCTGTGATCGAAGATGCACTTGCCATGCGCGAGTCTTCAGCGCCCTGCATCCTGCGGCAGAACCGCCCGGGCGATATGGGTTGGGTTGTCAGCCGCAATGGCGCCATCTACGCGCGGGAATACGGCTGGAATGAGCAATACGAGGCGCTGGTGGCACGCATCGTCGCCGATTTCATCACGAATTACGACGCAAAACGCGAACGCTGCTGGATCGCTGAGCGCAATGGCGACCGCCTCGGCTGCATCTTCCTCGTCAAGCATCCCGAGCAGGAGGGAACAGCGAAGCTGCGCCTGCTGCTGGTCGAACCGAGCGCACGTGGCCTGGGTCTTGGCAAAGCGCTGGTGAATGAGTGCGTGAACTTCGCCCGCACCTGCGGCTACAAAAAGATGACGCTCTGGACACAGAGCATTCTCACCGCCGCCCACCATATCTATCAGCAAGTGGGGTTCAAGCTGGTCCATGAAGAACCGCACCACAGCTTCGGCGCAGACCTGATCGGGCAGACGTGGGAGCTAGAGCTATAGACAGGAAGTGTTACCTGGGTGCCCCATCCTGACGTAGTCAGGGTGGGAGGTTTGCAGGATGCCAGATGTACACTCATCCGGCGAACAGCACCCTCTTCAAAACCTCCGGCTCGACATTCCCGCCGCTCATCACCACCACGGCATTACGGAAAGGAAGCAGTGCCTCATGATGGAAGAGCATGGCCGCGGTAGTTACTGCTCCGCTTGGCTCAGGTGTGAGGCGGGCCTGGTAGAGCAGCACGCGCATCGCTTCGGCAATTTCTTCTTCCTTGACGGTGAGAATGTCGTCCACATAGGCGCGGACGTGCTCGAAGTTCAGCTCGCCCAGGCTCTGCGTGCGCAGCCCGTCTGCCATGGTGCGGGTGGTCATCTCCGCTGGCCAGCTGATGAGCTTTCCGGCGCGGAAGCTTTCCTGCGCATCGCCCGCCAGCTCCGGCTCAATGCCGAAGACGCGCACATCCGGCTTAACCAGCTTGATGGCCGTGGCCACGCCGCTCAGCAGTCCTCCGCCGCTTACCGGAGAAAGCACCAGGTCCACTTCGGGCAGGTCTTCGATGATCTCAAGCCCGCAGGTACCCTGTCCGGCGATGATGGCGTGGTCGTCATAGGGAGGAATCATCACATAGCCGAACTTTGCTTCGAGCTCCTCGGCCTTCTGTTTTCGCTCCGAGCTTGAGGGCCCGACAAAAACGATCTCCGCTCCCAGGGCCGCCGTTGCCTGCTTTTTGACCTCCGGAGCATTCGAGGGCATCACGATGACGGCCTTCGCTCCCAGAGCGCGAGCCGCATAAGCCACGCCCTGCGCATGGTTGCCGCTTGAATAAGTAATGACTCCGCGTTTGCGCTCATCATCGCTCAGCTGGGCGATCTTGTTGTACGCGCCGCGCAGCTTGAAGCTGCCGATGGGCTGCAGCCCTTCAGCCTTGATATAGACCTTGCCCGGCGAACCGGGAATTTGTAACTGCACCAGTGGCGTATGCACGGCCACGCCTTGAATGCGCTTTTGCGCTGCACGAAACTCTTCGAGTGAAACGAGCAAAGGATGGCTCCCTTGATTGTGAACGAGATTATGGCAGATATTTCTGCGGCACCGGCTCTTCCGGCGTCTCGGCCTGCCACAGGATTTCGACAACCTTCCATTCCGTCCCGTTGTAGTAAGCCTGAATGCTGTTGATGCCGCGCATCTCCGGCTTGCCGTCGGGAGTGGGGCGGATTTCGTACGTGCTCCACAGGTGGGCGATGTGCCCATACACATCGGCGGGAGACTTGATCTGCACTTCGTAGAATGCCTGGTGCCCGCTCGTTTTGACGCGGGTGATCCAGTCATCTACCGAGAGAACGTGCGGCGCAATCGTACCGTCTTTGCCTTTGCTGACGGGGATCAGGCGCGCGTCTGATTCCATGATCTGCCGCAGACAGGTGCGGTCCTTGTCCGCAGGCCCGCTTACAGCGTCGTCGAGAGCCTTAATCAGCTCATCGAGCGTCTTGGTGGAAGAGCAGGATGCAGTGGCCTGTGCCTGAAGGAGCGGCGCAGCAAACAGCAGGCAAATCGTGATTGCAAACAGCTTACTGCGCATGGTCGTTTCCCTCAGATTTCCAGGATGACCGGCATGATCAGTGGCCGGCGGCTGGTGTTTTTCTGGATGTAGCGCTTCAGGTCGATACGGATCTTTTCCTTGATTACGCCGTAGTCGGCCTTCTCTTCGGCGCTTGAATTTTCCAGCGTCTGCGTGACCACGCTGCGCGCTGCTTCCAGCAACTCGGGGTCGGCGCCGACGAAGCCGCGGCTTACGATCTCCGGCTGGCGCTCCACCTTGCCGCTGAGTTTGTTGATGGTCAGGATAGGCAGCACAATGCCGTCCTCGCTCAGGTGGCGGCGGTCGCGGATGACAAGGTCTTCTACCACATCGGCGGTCGAGCCGGAGTCAATACATACGCGGCCCGCGGTGACGGTGCCGTTCTTGCGTGCATCGTCCGGTGAGAGCTCGAGGATATCGCCGTTCTCGATCACCAGCGCCAGGTCGACAACGCCCATGTTCTGCGCCACCTCGGCGTGCTTCTTAAGATGGCGGTAGTCGCCGTGCACAGGAATGAAGAACTTGGGCCGCAGCAGGTTGATCATCAGCCGCTGCTCTTCCTGGCTGGCGTGTCCGCTGACGTGGATCAGTCCCGACGCGCCATCATCGAAGATCACGTTCGCATCGCGGCGGTAGAGGTGGTCGATGACGCGGAAGATGCTCTTCTCATTGCCAGGAATGACGCGCGAACTGAGAACGATCGTGTCTCCGGGCTGGATGCGCGCGTGCTTGTGGTTGTCGACTGCCGCGCGGCTGAGTGCACTCATAGGCTCGCCCTGCGTCCCGCTGATGAGGATCATCACCTCTTCCGGCGCGTAGTCGCCGATCTGTCCGGGATTGATGACGACTCCTGGTGGTACGTCGAGGTAACCGAGATCCTGTGCAATCTCCGCCGATTCGACCATCGAGCGGCCAACAATCGCGACCTTGCGGCCATGCCGGTGCGCGAGATCGACAGCAATGCCGATGCGATAGATGGACGACGAGAAGCAGCTGAAGAATAGTTTCTTCCTGGTGCGCGAAAACAGCTCGTCGAGGCGCGGCTTGACCGCCCACTCGCTCGGCGTATAGCCGGGACGGTCGACGTTGGTCGAGTCCTGCAGCAGGGCGAGCACGCCGCGCCTGCCGTATTCAGCGAATTTGTGCAGGTCGAAGGCCTTGCCGTCCGGCGGGGAGAGATCGATTTTGAAGTCGCCGGTATGGACAATGACGCCGACCGGCGTATCGATGGCGAGCGCGACGCAATCGACAAGACTATGCGTCACGCGAATCGGCTCGACCGTGAATGGCCCAAGTGAAAATTTGGCGCCGGGAGTGATCTCGACCAGCTCTGTCTCGTCGAGCAGCTTGTGTTCTTCGAGCTTGCCTTCGACGTAAGCCAGCGTGAATTCGGTGCCATAGACGGGAACGTTGAGCTCGGAAAGAATCCAGGGCAGCCCGCCGATGTGGTCCTCGTGCCCGTGCGTCAGGATGATGGCGCGCACGTGTTCGCGGTTCTCGACGAGGAAAGTAATGTCAGGTACGACAATGTCGACGCCGAGCAGCTCAGACTCGGGGAACATAAGCCCGGCATCGATGACGATGATGTCGTCTTTATAGCGGATAGCGAGGCAGTTCATGCCAAACTCGCCTAACCCGCCCAGCGGAATGATTTGCAGTTTTGCGTCAGCCATCTTGGGACTTGCCGTCCAGGCGCACGCGCTTTCAGCGCATGAGGTTTTTGTGGAACGGTTCTTATTTCTAGTAAATCACAGTATCGATAGGCAAAGAATCATGGGGGATTTGGCATCTTTACCGCAGCAAGTCTTCGAGAGCGAGACTCAGTTCGGTCTTCTCATCGCGGTATTTGACGATGACTGGAGTATAAACGCTCAGACCCCACTCCTGGCCCTTGCCTTTGGTGACGGCCCGCGCTCCAGGCACAACGACTGCACTTTCGGGAATGATGAGTGGAATATCGCCGTCGGCACGCAGGACGGTTCCACTCACCACGTCATACACCGGAGTGCCGCGCGTCAGCACGGTTCCCGCTGCAAGCACTGCTTTTTGGCGAACGATCGTGCCTTCATAAACGCCGCAGTTGCCGCCGACGAGCACATCGTCTTCAAGAATGACGGGGCTAGCGTTCACCGGCTCAAGTACGCCTCCAACCTGCGCCGCGGCGCTGAGATGCACGCGCTTGCCGATCTGCGCACAGCTGCCAACCAGTGCGTGCGAGTCGACCATTGTGCCTTCGTCAACGTATGCGCCGGTGTTGACGTACATCGGAGGCATGCAGACCACTGACTTTGCCAGATACGCGCCCGAGCGGACGGATGATCCTCCGGGAACGATGCGGATGCCTTGCTCTGGAGTGAATTTCCTCGCAGGGTAGGTATGCTTGTCCACAAACGAGAGCTCGCTGCCCGAGGCCGCCAGCTGTCCCAGCCGGAAGCCCAGCAGAATGCCTTGTTTTACCCATGCATTCACACGCCAGCCTGTCGGCGCAGCGGCATCGGGTTCAGCGGAACGGAGTGTGCCTGCTTCGAGTGCCTGGCGAAGCTCTTCAAATGCGGCCAGTGCTTCAGGATCGCCAATCGCGGACGGCCCGGCAGAGAAATACTGTTCAATTTTTGCCTGTAAATTGTTCTGGGTCACAAATCGAGTCTAACAAGCGTTGATGTTGCTTATGAGGCCCTCGCGGCGCTTCTCTGAAGCAGTCCCAGTTCGCCTGCCAGTTTTTCGAGCTTCGTACGAGTTGCTGAAGAAACCGGGACCATCGGCAGACGGTAGTGCTCCTCAATGCGGCCCATCATGGCCAGTACTGCTTTTACCGGAGCAGGGCTCGTTTCCAGGAAATTCGCCTGTATCAGCCGGTAGAATCTCCGGTTGATTTGCCGCGCTGCAGCCCAGTCACCGGCAAGTGCAGCGTGAATCAGCTGTGCCATTTCTGCGGGAATCTCGTTCGATGCCACCGAGACAAGGCCTGCACCGCCTACGCCGAGCACGCCAAGCGCCATGTTGTCATCGCCGGCATAGACGAGGAAATCGCGCGGCGCCTGGGTAATCAGGTCAGTGATCTGGGGGAGGTTGCCGCTTGATTCCTTCACACCAACGATATTCGGAGCATCTGCAATGAGCCGCAGCACCGTGGCCGGTTCGAGGTTTGCGCCTGTGCGCCCGGGAATGTTGTAGAGGACTACCGGCAGCTTCACCGCATCGGCGACCTCCTTGAAGTGCTGATACTGCCCTTCCTGTCCAGGCTTGTTGTAGTAAGGGTTCGCGCTGAGGATTGCAGTCACACCAGGGATTTGTGCGGCAGTCTGCGTGCGCCGCACGGCCTCGCGCGTCGCGTTGTGTGTGCAGCCGGCCCATACGGGGACACGTCCTGCCGCGGTCTCAGCCACAATGCGAATGACGCGCAGCCATTCCTCATCGTTCAGCGTTGGCGTTTCGGCAGTGGTGCCGCATGCCACCAGCCAATCGATGCCGCTTTCAATCTGCCAGTCGGTGAGCGCGCGGAGCGACGGTTCATCGATTGATCCGTCCGCGTGAAACGGGGTGACCAGCGCAGTGCCGCAACCTTTCAAGTCCATCACTGAATGAGTCTACAAGAACCGGAGCTGTGCAATGAAGAAGGATTACAGATTGTGCCGTTTCTCGTAGAGCTTTGCATCGATGAGAAAGCGGAACCAGAAGGTCTGCAGCACGAAAAAGATGAATCCTGTCGCGCCGTCAAGAAAACCCAGGCGCAGGAAATAGCGGTAAAGGAAGAGGAGAAACGGCCGCACAAAGAGAGGGGCATCGTTATACAGCCCGCGCAGGTAGCGCTTGCGCTGCACGGGATTGCCGGAGAGCCTGCCTTCAATTCTGCCAGCATTTGCGGCTTCGGTTTGTTCTTCCACTTCAAGATCGGACCAGCGGTTGTGCCGCACGGTCCACTCGCTCAGCGGCATACGAATGTCGTCGATCATATGATTTTTGAGCTGCGCCGTTTTGCCGGACTTGAGGTAGAAGTGTTGATCGTACTTGCGCGATTCGCAACGCCCGAGTCCAGTGCGGAAGAGACGCAGATGCCAGGTAGGAAACATGCCGCCATGGCGAATGGGCTTGCCGAGAAAGAGCATGAGTCGCGGGAAGTAAAATCCATCCATTTGCGGATTTTCGCAGAGAAAGAGGATTTCCTCCTGCAGCTCCGGAGACAAGCGCTCATCGGCATCAAGGTGCAGCTGCCACGCGTACTTCACGGGTAGGGAATCGATGGCCCAGTTCCTTTGCGCTCCGTAATTCTCAAAGGGATGTTCCACGACCTTAGCGCCGAAGTCTGATGCAATCTCTACTGTGCGGTCTTTGCTGTAGGAATCGACGATGTGAATGTCGTCCGAAAGCCGGGCCACAGATTGCAGCGTTTCGGCAATGGACAGCTCAGAATTGTAGGTCAGAATAACGACAGACGGCCTCAAGTTCACCTCGTAGCGAGAGCAGCAGATTCAAGAATAAACTTGCGTGCGGTTATGACTACAGGTTATGCGACAACCACACCGATCGCATAGCGAGGTGTAGTTCATGGTGCATTCATGTTTTTCGCTACAGCTTTTTCAGCATACTGGTCTGCAGCCTTTGCCAGATGGTGCACAAGCCGGAGACCAAGCGCGACGGCGGGGAATGTGGAATTGGCCTGGCCTGTCGTGGGGAAGACGCTGGAGGAGGCAATATAGAGGTTCTCCACTCCATGCACTTTCAGATCAGCGTCGACAACACTGCTTTTCGTGTCGCGTCCCATTCGTGTCGTGCCTGCCTGATGGTATCCATCGGCAGCCTGGGCGCGTACCCGGTCAGGCAACGTCTCGACAGGATATCTGTACTCAAGCCGTCCAATACCGCTTGCGCGTAGAGCGTCATCGAGTACCTGGTGCGATGCGATCACGCTGTTTACATCGTTGTCAGTAAATCTGAAGTCAATGATCGCTCGTGGCAGCCCAAACCTGTCTGTTTCATCGGACAGAACAATGCGGCTTTCCGGATCAGGTTCCTGTTCGGCATGATAATGAAGCGCATACTTGCCTGCCTTGTTACGCACCAGAAAGCCAGGCTTGCGCGGTTTGGACAGGAACCGCTCCCGTAGAATATTCGTAATATCTCTGGCCCCTGCGAGCGCTCCGAGAATGGTATTGCTGAAATGTGAAGCGTAATGGCGTGGTCTGGTTCCAATATGCGCCAGTCTGATTCCTTCAGAAACGAGGCGGTGCCCCAGCGGGGGGAAACTCAGTGCAAGGAAAACGGCTGACAGTACTCCGCTGCGGTGGGTGTGGTCGTAGAACGGAGGATTGTCCGGCCAGAAAGCCGTGTTCATCAGCCTGTGCTGCATCTGTGCTTCTGCTGTAAGAGTGAAGCGTCTGCGCGTGAAAGCTCTTGCGGCGTCTTTCTCAAAATCGAGGCTGGCGGCATATTCAGGCTTATCGAAAATAATGTTGGCGATTTTGCCGGATATATGCCCCATGTAATAGCGACCCAGAGGGCCGTCCATGCCGCCGAAATGATCTTTCCAGTTCCGTTGTACAGCAAGCAACAGACGCGTTGTTTCTACGCCTCCAGTAGCAAGAACGACATTTCGTGCTTTTACTGTCGTTCTGGTGCCATCGGGCTTAGCCACTACGAGACCTTCTACCGAATGCCCGCTTCTGTCGAATTCGAGATCGACAACGGTGCTGTTCAGGCAAAGCGTAATCCGTTCAGACCTGGCGATACGCTCGCGGTGTATCAGTGCTATTCGGGATTCTGTTGCCCACCGCTCCAGGCAGGCGATGGACAACGCTGTGTTCGCTGGAGGTAACTGGACAGGCTGGCTCTCAAACTTATCGTTGCCGCAAAGCAGGTACTCCGCAGCTTTTGCATACCAGGATTTGATCTCTGCGTGGTTGATTGGCCATGTGGAACAGGGAACGTAATCACGCTCCGCAAAGTCGATGTCATCGAATGGAACGCATCGTCCGCCCCATGTCCATGATGTTCCACCGAGAGTGCGGCACACAGCAATCTCCATAGGGGCGTGCGTTTGCGGATTGACAATGATGGCTCTGGAGTCCTCTGTGGACCTCGAACCAGCTTCAGCGCCGCCGGACTCGAGCACCAATACTTCGTGCCCGAGGCGGTCGAATTCAAGGGCCATGGACATGCCCACAGGGCCTGAACCGACGATGCAAATGTCACATAAGTGTTCCCTGCCAGACAGGTGATCGATGATCATAATTTGGAACTGGAGTGGAAATCACTTCGAGTTAAAGATAAATTATAGCTACACGATTGAGGGCCCTCATGAATCTTCTTCATGATCCACGCATGCGCGCTCTGCTCAGGCAATCGGGCATGAAGCAATTTGCATACAAAGTCCAATCTTCTATAAGGCCAGCGCACCGCTACGAAGAGAAATTTTCCGACACTTTGCTTGGCGCAATCCAGGCCGGGGATTGCGTATGGGATGTAGGAGCCAATGTCGGCTACTATACGAAGAAATTTGCTGACCGCGTAGGAGAGTCCGGCAAGGTGATTGCTTTCGAGCCTTTCGAAGGCGCATTCCGCCAGTTGTCTGCCGCAGTAAGTGATTTTCCCCAGGTTGAGTGCCTGAAAGTTGCACTCGGTGCGGAAGAGGATCAACTCAGGGTGAAACCAATTGCTCCTGGAAGCACAGGCAACAATCTAGCGAGCGTGAGTGAATCAAGCGACGCGGAATTGATTCGCGTCCAGACCGGAGAAAAGCTGATTCAGGAGGGGCATCAACCACCTTCCATTCTTAAGATCGATGTTGAAGGTTTTGAAGAGGATGTTCTCTGGGGCTTTCGCCATCAATTGCGTTCCGGAGTCTGCCGCAGCGTTTTTATCGAGGTGCATTACACATCGCTGGATAAACGCGGCTTCCTGAGGGCGCCTTCAAGAATCGTATCCATGCTTAAAGATATGGGTTTCACTACAAGCTGGATTGACCCATCTCATCTTGCGGGTGTGCGAGCTGCTTGACCGCCTGACCATCAGGCTGCGTTTTCAACTGCCGTCACCTGCTGATGCAGCCAATAAATCTCATCTGGTGTAAAGCGCGATTTCGTAACAGCGTTCACATTGTTGTTCAGATGAGAGGGCTTCATCATGGCGGGAACTACAACATGAATGCCTGGGCTGCTGAGAATGATATTCAGGATCACGTCAGCGAGCACCGTATCATCTACTGTCTCCAGCTTTGTGCGCAACTCGACCGGAGTTGAGGGAGAATCTGCAATTCTTTTTAGAATGGCGCGGCTCTGCTCAACCCTCATCACCCCGCCAAAAGGATGATTCGCGACTGCAGCAAATCCACCGTCCTTTGCCGCGGCGGCGATGGCAGCCGCAGAAAGATCAAAAACATTGCAGGGGAACTGCAGCGCTCGTAACCCTTCCGGCTGTTCTCGTAGAGCGAGACCGATGATTTCAGGTGCAGCAGAGATGCCGGCCACGCGCACTTTGCCTGAGGCAACGAGTTGTTCGAGTCTTGCCAGCAGTTCATCCTGATGAAGCGCGCTGGCAGGTGCATCGTGCATGAAGAGAAAATCGATGTAATCCGTCTTGAGCTTGCGCAGGCTTTCATGGATGCTTTGCTCAAGCACCTCTACTGTGAATTGATTCGGAGTGAACTGGTGCGCGACCTGTTTGCGCAACATGCCGCGCGATGAAGGCGCGAGGGAAAGAAGAGTGCGGGCAACCGGTTTGGCGGCGCGCTTCCATAACTGCTGGCGGGATGGCAGTATTCCGAACTTCGTGGAGATAATTGCCCGGTCGCGCCGCGTACGGAGAAATTCTCCCAGGAGTGCTTCAGATTCACCATAACCGTAGGACCGGGCCGTGTCATAGAACGTGATGCCGGCATCCCATGCGGCGGCAAGTGCCCGCAAAGAGTCTTTTCGCCCTGTACGTCCAAGAAGGGCAGAGCAGCCGAATCCGATGACAGATGATGTGAGGCCAGTCTCTCCAAGCGCGGTGGTACGCATCCAGTCCTTTCTCTTCAGGCTGCCATGGAACAAATACGATAATGTTGTATCATGCGTTCGGATTCGATCCAGCAAGAGCCTTCAGACAGGCCGGTGAATTCAAGCCTGTCCAATGGTTCGATGCCAGATCCGTTAAAGCAGCCTGCGTTCCCATTGCGAAATCGCGCCATGCGGTTGTGGTGGAATGTCTGCTATGCGCTGCTCTTCCGAACTTCGCCGCGCCCGTGTTTTGCGTGGCGCGCCATGTTGCTCAAGTTATTTGGCGCTCAATTAGGGCCCACATGCAAGTTTTACCCTAAATCGAAGATATGGGCTCCGTGGAATCTAATATGCGAGGATCTGGTGGCAGTGGCTGATGATGCCGAGCTTTATAACCCCTCGCCGCTTTACATGGGCTCGCACTGTATTGTTTCGCAGGGAGCTTATATCTGCGGTGCTACGCATGAGTACAACGATCCGTCGTTTCGCCTGGTGCACTTTCCTATGCGGCTTGGCGCGTATTCGTGGATCTGTGCGCGAGCGTGTGTGAATCCGGGTGTGGATGTAGGGGCTGGCGCAATTCTTGCGCTGGGAGCCATTGCTACCCGCGATCTTGAGCCTTTTGGCATCTATGCCGGAGTGCCTGCCCGCAAAGTAAAAGAGAGATTGAGAAGCGCAGTGCCTGACCATCAGGCTCAGAGCTGATTGGCAATCTCGCTGAAGTCCCACACGCCTGTTTTGCCGGCAATCCATTCCGCAGCGCGGACAGCGCCTTCGGCAAAGGCGCGGCGCGAGAAGGACTCATGCTTCAATTCAATCACTTCATTCTTGGATCGGGCTTCGATCAGGTGAACACCAGAGACATCACCTTCGCGTTTGGAGACGATCTCTATATCGAGCGAAGGGTTTGCTGCCTGCAGCACCTGCTTGATCGAAAGCGCGGTGCCTGATGGAGCGTCCTTTTTTTCGACATGATGGGTTTCGGTGATCTTGAAATGGTAGTGAGGGACTGCCAGGGCGAACTCGCGCGCCAGTTTCAGGACGGCCTGTACGCCGACAGAAAAATTTGTTCCGTAGAGAAAGCCGGCATTTTTGCGTGCCGCGAGAGAGCGCATGTCATCAAGATACTGATACCAGCCGGTTGTGCCCACAACCATGCGAGCACCGTTTGCGAGGCAGGCGCGCATGTTGGAAACGGCAGCTTCCGGAGTGGTGAAGTCGATGACCGCATCGAAGCCGGCGAGAAAAGGCGCCGTGAGAGCCATGGCATTGCGGTTTTCTTCTTCGCCTACGACGCGCACACTGTGACCGTGTTCTGCTGCCACGTTGGCCACGACCCGGCCGGTTTTTCCGCGGCCCAGTACCAGAAAAAGCATGTTTACCTCGCACTTATCTCGGAAGCAACGCCTGAGATGGCTTCCTTGCGCGCTTCCAGATCGAAGATTTCCGGATCGGGGTTCACGAAGAACTCCGCATGCAGCGAGCGTACTGCCTCATCCGCATCATCCTCTTCAATCATGAAGCTCATGTTGATTTCCGACGCCCCCTGCGAAATCATGCGTATATTAACGTGACGGATAGCCCCGAAAACGCGCGCCGCAATGCCGTTCTGCCCGCGGATATTCTCGCCCACCATGCAGACCAGCGCCTTGCGGCCTTCATATTTCACGTCGGCCAGTTTGCCCAGGTCGGCGGCAAGCTCAGGAATTTTTTCCGTGGTGTCGACAGTAAGCGAAACGCTGACTTCTGAGGTCGAAACGAGATCGACGGGACATTTGTGCTTGTCAAAAACATCGAAGATAGCCTTGAGATAGCCATGCGTCATCAGCATGCGGCTGGCAACCACATCGATGATGGTGACACGCTTCTTGACCGCGATCGATTTGAAAGGACTGCTGCAATGCGGCGCAAGCGAGATGATGCGTGTGCCCTCGTTCTCGGGATTGCGTGAATTGAGCACCAGTACCGGGATGTTCTTCTGAACGGCAGGCAGAATGGTTGCCGGATGCAGGACCTTTGCGCCAAAGTAGGCCAGCTCGGCGGCTTCCTCGAAGCTGATTATTTTCACACGCAGGGCATCAGGGCAGACGCGCGGATCGGCAGTCATAATGCCGTTCACATCAGTCCAGATTTCAATGGCATCGGCTTGAAGTCCTCCTCCGACGAGCGCGGCAGTGAAGTCTGATCCTCCACGCCCCAGCGTCGAGGTAGCGCCCTTTTCGGTGGAACCGATAAAGCCGCCCATCACCACTGTCCTGCCTTCAAGCGCTATGGGCAGCACGTATTCCTTGAGCCTTTCGGCGATCAGGTCGTCCTGCGGAATAGCCTTGCCGTGCTGCGCGTCGGTGATGATGCAGCTGCGCGAATCGACGTGGACGCTGTCGAGGCCGCGCTGTGTGAAGGCCTCGGCGATCATGCGGCTTGAAAGGCGCTCACCGTAAGAGACGATCATGTCGCCGATGCGCGGTGTCAGCTCGCCTACCGCGGCAAGCCCGCGCAGAATTTCATCGAGGGCGTCGAACTCGGCATCGATCCAGCTCTGCGAGGCAGCGTGCTCGGGGCCGGTAAAGTCAGAGCAGTCGTTTCCCGGCTTGCCTTCGGCCTGTGATATCAGCCTGCAGGTTGCTTCCTTGTGGCGGCTGCGCAGTCGTGCGGTGATGGCGAGCGCGCCGTTGCGGTCTCCGCGGGATGCCGCGTTGGCTGCGGCCAGCAGCTGATCAGTGACCTTCGCCATCGCGCTCACGACGACGATGGGCTGCACATCTTTGCTGCGGCGTCCGGCAACGATGCGAGCGGTGCGATCGATAGCGGCAGCATCTTCGACGGAGGTTCCGCCGAATTTCATCACGACGAGCTTCTTCATGCTGTGACCGCCACAGGTTCAAGCTTGCCCAGCGTTGCCAGAAGTTCCGCGTTGAGCAGAGCAGCGCCGGCAGCGCCGCGAATCGTATTGTGCGAGAGCACGGTGAACTTCCAGTCAAGCAGAGTGCAGGGTCGCAGACGGCCTACCGTTGCCGCCATCCCATTGCCGCGCATGCGGTCAAGCCGCGGCTGAGGGCGATCATCGGCTGTGGCAAATTCGATTGGCTGCGCGGGAGCTGTCGGCAGGTCCTGCCCGGCGAGCGGCCGGAACTCGCTCCATGCGGCAAGAATCTGCTCGCGCGTGGCAGGCTTGCGCAGCTTGATGCTCACGCTTTCCGTGTGGCCATCTTCGACTGCGACACGATTGCAGTGGGCGGAAATTTTCGCATCGAGAGACTGTATGCGCATGCCCTTGAGCGAGCCCAGCAGCTTCAGCGTCTCTTCCTGCATCTTTTCTTCTTCGTTCTTGATGAAGGGAACAACGTTGCCAAGGATATCGAGCGAAGGCACGCCCGGATATCCCGCGCCGCTGACCGCCTGCATTGTGCTGACGAAGATGGATTCGATACCGAAATGCTCTTCGAGCGGCTTGAGAGCGAGAACCAGACCGATGGCCGAGCAGTTGGGATTGGTGACGATGTATCCGCCGGACTGCTTACGCCAGCTCTGGTTTTCGATCAACGGCAGGTGGTCGCCGTTGACTTCCGGAATCACGAGGGGCACATCTTCCTGCATGCGGAAGGCGCTCGAATTGGAGATGACGGCAGATCCGGCAGCAGCAAACTTCGGCTCGAGTTCACGGGCGATATCGGAATCGAGCGCGGCGAAAATAATCCTGGGCGCGCCTTCGGGAGTAGCTGGCGAAACCTGCATCTCGGCAATGTGCGCAGGAATCGCTGTGTCGAGCTTCCACTTTACCGCGTCTCCGTAGCGCTTGCCGCTCGACTTGTCGCTGGCTGCAAGCCATGCCACTTCAAACCACGGATGGTGCTCGAGAAGCTGGATGAAACGCTGGCCGACCATTCCAGTCGCACCAAGAATACCGATCTTCTGCCGCTGCATGTGTCTCTTTCCCATCAGCGAAGGAGTGCACTGCCGCCCATATTTTGCTATGAGCTGGACTGTTCGCTGTACTACTTAGTGTAACTGTTCAAAGAACACAGATGCACGTCTGGAGAGAGGGCAGTTCCTGAATAGGAACTAGGAGTTCAATGTGGAATATCGCGCAGGTGCCTTATAGTTTCGAGAAGACAGGGCACCTGCAGGACTATTTCGCTGCGAATGTAAAGTTCTGCTTCGCTGTCTGTTTTGTGCTGACTGTTACCGTTGCCGTCTGCTGGCCGGATACTTCATGCACAGCTACGACAGTGTAGGTTCCCGGCGGCAGCCCCTTGATCTCGAAATGCCCGTCAGTATCGCTGACTGCATAGAACGGGTTCGTCACTACATTGATGAAAGCCTGCATCCAGGGGTGGTTGTTGCAGCGCACGGGCATCATCAGCTCAGAGTCATGAAAGGTGCGCATATCCGCTGCGCCGGTGGGCGGCTGGGAGATGTCGACAGTCTGGTTGGAGCTGACTGTAGAGACCATGTGGACGTTGTGCATGGTGGGGTCGCTGTTGGTAAAGCGGACGGGCTGGCCCTCCATCACGCCGATGACGTGAGGTATGTAGCGGCAATTCTTCTGATCCATCACTACCGGCGTTGATGGAGCAGGGTAGAGCTTGTTGCCGAGCCCGTCTTTCACGTAGATGAAGACGTTCTGGAGGCCGCCATTCTTGCCTACGTACTGCTCGCTGTAATTTGCAGCGCCAATGTTGCAGGCCGGGTCTTGAGCCATGTCAATCTGAACAGGAGCGGGCATCGTCCCTGAAAAGTGGATCGTGCCGCTGATGGAGCCGGCGGTGTTCCAGTCAATCTGGGTGTAGTGCGCCGCTGATTCGGATTCGGTCGTGCTTGAAGGCTTCTTGCATCCGGCAAACGGCAGCAGCAAAGCGCAGACCGCGGCTGCCGCCCAAAACTGTTTCCTCATTGTTTTCTCGTCTCTACTGGTTGTGATGCAAGTATAGCTGCCCGGGTCCGCAAAAGAAGGACCTGGGCTTTTGGTTACTCTTCAAGAGCTTTAATCACCGCATCAGCAAAGGCCTTTGTTCCGCTCGATCCGCCCACATCGCGTGTCAGGGTCTTTTTCTCGCTGTAGACTTTCTCGATTGCTTGCTGGACTTTATCTGCCGCGGCATCTTCGTTGATATGGCGCAGCATCAGGACAGCGGATTGCAGCAGTGCCGTGGGGTTGGCGATGTCTTTGCCGGCAATGTCCGGAGCCGAGCCGTGCACTGCTTCAAAGATCGCTGCCTCCGCACCCAGATTTGCGCCGGGAACCAGTCCAAGTCCGCCGACAAATGCGGCACACAGATCGCTGACGATGTCGCCGTAGAGATTTTCAAGCAGCAGCACGTCGTACTGGTAGGGGTTCAGCACGAGCTGCATGCAGGTGTTGTCGATGATGTGCTCGCCATAAGTGATCTCAGGGAAATTTTTGGCTACGTCGCGCGCGCACTTCAGGAACAGGCCATCAGAGAGCTTCATGATATTGGCCTTATGAATGGCGTGAATCTTTTTGCGGCCGTGTTTGCGCGCATAATCAAAGGCAAACTGCGCGATACGGGTCGAACCCTTTGCGGTAATTACCTTCAGTGATTCCACTACGCCGGGAACGACTTCATGCTCGAGGCCCACGTACAATCCTTCTGTGTTTTCACGCACAATCACGAGATCGACATTGGGATAGCGTGTCTCAAGCCCAGGCAGGCTTTTCACCGGACGGAAGTTTGCATAGAGCTCGAACTTCTTGCGCAGGGTCACATTGATGGAAGCAAAGCCGCCGCCTACCGGCGTCGTTACCGGGCCTTTCAGCGCAAGCTTGTTGCGCTCAATCGATTCATAAAGCTCCTTGGGAATGTATTCGTTGTATTTCTCGAATGCTTCCGCTCCGGCAGCAAAGCGCTCCCAGTCAAACTTCACCCCCGTGGTTTCAAGGATGCGAACGACGGCGTCGGTGACTTCAGGTCCAATCCCATCGCCGGGAATCAGCGTTACTTTGTGTGTTTTTGTATTAGTCATAATCTCTTGAAAGCTGAAAAGCGGTCAGTTAAACGGCGGCCAGCTGTCCGGCATGTGAGTTGGAAACGATGGAGGCTTCTGCAAGCGCGCCTTTTGTTGACCGGAGTTTTGCTGACCGCTTTTTAGCTATGCTTGCTCTTCTTCCCGTGTTCCTTCCCGCTCAATAACTGTTCCAGCTCTTCTTTAAATTCGCGCACGTCCTTGAAATCCCGGTAAACGCTGGCGAAGCGGATGTAGGCGACGGTGTCGAGAGCCTTCAGCTTGTTCATCAGCAGCTCGCCAATTTCGGTTGTGGTGCGCTCGCGCTCGGGCGAATCCATAACGTAGGTTTCCGCCTCATCGACCAGCGACTCAAGCTTTCCCGCGGAGATCGGCCGCTTCTCACACGCGTGGAGCAGACCGCTCAACACCTTCTGCCGTTCGAAGCGTTCCCTGCGGCCATCCTTCTTCACAACCATGTAGGGAATTTCGTCGATGCGTTCATAGGTGGTGAAGCGCTTGTTGCAACGCTCACACTCGCGCCGCCGCCGAATCGAGTCAGCCTCTTTGCTCTCGCGCGAGTCCACCACACGGTCTTGCGTAAACCCGCAGTAAGGACACTTCATTTTGCTGTTTTGATTCTAACAAGGATGTTGAGAAAAACCCGCGTCCCCTCTTGATCGGCCGCTATATCTTCACAGGCTGTCCAGCTTCCAGCCACAGCAAACAATCGTTCAATCCTGCATTTGCAAACGTGCGCGCAATCACATCGCGCGATTCAGAAAAATGTTTCCATCCTTCAAAATGGAGCGGAACGATCTTCGCGTCAGGCACTGCACGCGCCAACTTCACACTTTCTTCCGCCGTGAAGGTCAGGTGCGAAGGTACGACCTGCACGTGAGCTGCGCCCATAAACAGAATCGCAGTTTTGACAGGGAAGCGCCGGAGGACTTCTTCCACGCCTTCATACCAGACCGTGTCGCCGGAAACATAGATCCCGTTTTCCGGATCATCGGTAAATTGCAGTATGAACCCAATCACCGGCCCACGGTCGGCACCCTCCGGGCCATGACGCGCTGGAGTTCCGGTCACCAGCAACGTTCGTCCATCCAGAGTTTTGAGCTCTTGCGTCCCCCAATGATCCAGTCCGACAGCGTTCGCACCCAAACGCCGCGCTCCTTCCTGTGTCGTCAGCACAGTGCCTGCACGAGACAGCAATGCGCGGCCGGCGTGGTCCAGATTATCGAAGTGATGATCGTGGCTGAGAAGAACAGCGTCAATATGGCCCAGGGAAGCCGCATCTACGGCTGGTCCCATTGTCTTCCATAAGGTGACAGGCCCGGTTGTGTACTCTCCGCCAGCAGGGTCAAATGCCGGATCAGTCAGCAGCTTTAATCCGCCGAATTCGATCAGCGCAGTCGGGCCGCCAATATAGGTGATCTTGAGGGAGCGCTTGTCTGTCATGGATGGGATACCTCCCTCGAGCAGATGACGCGCCTCATCATTGCGATGCAGCATGATTTTTCGTGTGACTGGCTGACATCAGATGCTGGATTTTCCGCTCATTTTCAACGGAATCAGGTGAGTAGACTCAGTTGGCAGCGATCTCTTCGCCTGCCTGCTCGCTCTCTTCAGCGACTTTGCGCAGGCTTATATGTTCAAACTGCGCCCAGATGAGCCCTACCGGTACGATTGCCAGAAAAGTTACTACAAGCAGCATGGCCGCGCAGGCGGTTGCCGGTTCGGGCCGCACACCGAAGAGACTTGAAAGGGCGGTAGCGACCACTCCGATCTGCGTAAACCATCCCAGCACCGGTAGCTGCAGGACACTGGCTCCGCCGCTTACGATCATCAGCACCATGCCCTTGGCCAGAGTCATAGTCGCGAGCTGCGGACTGGCCTCAAAGGCACGTGTGGTGATCAGGTATGAAGCCATGATCAACCCCCACATCGCCAGCGAAATGCCCAGGGTTGTTGCCAGGTCGCCAAATGTACGAAGCGTATCGAGTCCTGTGCGGAATTCGCGGATTTTGTCGCCGACCGCCTTGCCCAGGGCATGTGACATGGCGCCAAGCACGCGCTCGAAGAAGGATGCTATCACCCCGCCTGCAAGCCGAACTGCGACCAGGAACAAAGCTCCAGCCACGGTGCCAGCTAGTCCCCAGTAGCCGAACTTCCTGAAGATCTCAGGGTGAGGCAGAGCACCGGCGGGCGCGAGGAGAATGACCGAGGAGAACATCAATGCCATCGACCCGGCGTCAAAAAGGCGCTCGACAATATAGACCGCAATTTGTGTGCTGATGGGGAGCGCTGTCTTTTTCGCGACCAGGTAGGGGCGCGCCAGATCGGCCACGCGGCCTACCAATGCCACTGAGGTGAATCCGATTACTTGTGTGCCCAGAAGCGACAGTAAAGACACGCGTTTATTGTGGCGAATCAAGAGTGCCCACCGCACAGACCGCAGAACGTAGCCCAGATAGATGCAACCGAATCCGATGGCAATTTTTGCCCAGCTCACGCCAGTCAGTTGTGCGCGAAAAGCAACGAAATTGAATCCCACATGCCGATAGGCCCATGTGCCAAAGCCCACGAGCACCGCAAACACCACGATGCCTGCGATCAGTTTTCCGTATTTCACCGGCCTCCCGCTCCGCGGCTCATAGCAACCTGTGTGGTGCCGGCCGCCATGCGCTCCGCATATCTCCGGTTGAATTCGTGAATCACCCGCGCTATGTAAGCTCTGGTCTCACGGTACGGTGGAATTCCATGCCAGCGCTCCACCGCCGCCGGGCCGGCATTGTAGGCAGCCAGTGCGAGCGCCAGATTGTCATGATACTTCTTGAGCAGCGCGTCAATGTAAGCTGTACCGCCGTTGACATTCTGGTCGGGGGCGAAGCTGTCATGGACACCCAGATTCGCTGCGGTCTTCGGCATCAGCTGCATCAGGCCCTGCGCTCCGGTGCGGCTTACGGCATGAGGATTCCCGCCGCTCTCTGCTTTTACGATGCTGGCAAGGAGGTCAACGTCCAGACCATGCGCCGATCCGGCACGCGCCAGCAGCTCATGTGTGTCCAGTAGAGTCAGCTTTGTGTCGGCTGAAGATGGTGCTGGATCTGGAGCAACTCGGGGCAGGTCAACATGCTCGACGCTCACAATTTCGTTTGCGCCTACATCCACGAAATTCGTGCTATTGGAATCAAGATAAAGCCGTACATGGTCGCCATCAGCCTGGCGGTGATCGCAAACCAGATCGAAGCCATTTTTCAAAGTGACATGCTCGGCAGCATAGGAATCGGTGTGCAAAAGCAAAGACACCAATGCGAGCAGTGTTACAGCGCGAGCTCTTCCATCAAATCGAACCAGCCGCATGACGCTCACTCTACCACGCTCATGTGACAAAGAGTTTCTTCAATCACGGCGGCTACGCCATCCTGGTCGTTCGGGGGAGCAATCTGCCAGCCGCGTTCGCCTGCAAGAGCGAGGAGCTCCGCCGAGGCATTGCCCATCAGGACAGGACGTCCGGAGTATTCCAACATTTCAAGATCATTGAAGTTATCGCCAATGGCCATAATTTCGTCCTGCGGCAACCCGCGCTGCTCTGCAAGCCTGCGCAGCGCTACACCCTTCGAGCAGCCCGGAGGGAGAATGTCGAGGATGCTCAGGTTCCGCTTTGGATATTGTGTCTGGTGCATCTCGATCATTTCTGCATAATGGCTTGAGGCCAGCAACGCCTCGGCATGAATCATTTCTTCAACGGTGCCGCAGACCATGCCCTGCACTGGTGGTTCGCCTGCGTCGAAGGCCCGCTCAAGCGGCTGGATGACTTCGATCCAGGGCCGGTTCGCTTCCACCCACTGCGAGATGCGCGCATGCACCTGTTCGAGCGATTCGATCACCAACTCACCCTGTCCATCGCGGTCGAAGGTGAAGACCGTGGTTCCTCCAAACTGACGCAGCATTCCGCAGAGCCCGCGTGCGGTTTCCAGAGGCAGCAGTGTCCGTTCCATGCGGTCTCCGGCGAATGTGCGCGTCACGGTGCCGTTCGAGGTAATCAGAACCGTCTCCGGCTTCAGACCGATGGGCGCAATTAGCGGAGCAGCATAAGCCTGCCGCCGTCCGGTAGCGATCACGATCTCCAGTCCCGCACTCTCAGCCAGACGCAGAGCTTGGCTGGTTCGCTCGCTGACTGCTGTTCCGGCCGATGGCAGCAACGTGCCGTCAATATCAATGGCAATCAGTTTTATTGGGGAAGCGTTCAAGGCGGGAAAATCGGCCATCAGCGATATTTTACAGGGCTCAGGTCGCAGGGCACAGGTCTCAGGATTTGGCTCACTCCCCCTGAGCCCTGAGCTCTGTGGCCTGAGCTCTATCGGCTGTTACTCTAAACCTATGTCAACAATAGCTTTCCTTGAGTGCTCCCGTTGCCGCCAGCATGTTTCTGCCGACCAGTACCAGACCGTCTGCCCTGCCTGTGCCGGGGCGCTCTATGTCCGCTATGACGTAAGTGTCTTGAAGAAAAAAGCTTCCCGCCCTGAAGCAGGTGGCAGCCAATCCATGTGGCGCTACTCTAGCGTTCTGCCCGACGTGGACCCGATTACTCTGGGCGAGGGCTGGACGCCGATGCTCTCGAGCCGGCGCAATGCAAATCTCTATCTCAAGGAAGAGGCTACCAATCCAACCGGAACATTCAAGGCGCGCGGCATGTCGATGGCTGTCTCCATGGCACGCCATTACGGGCTGAAGAAGCTGGCTGCGCCCTCCGCTGGAAATGCCGCAGGCGCGCTCGCCGCCTATGCCGCTGCGGCAGGTATCGAAGCCCACATCTTCATGCCCAAGGACGTTCCTTTCGCCAACTATCTCGAAGGCGTGGCTTATGGCGCCAATGTGACACTGGTCGATGGCCTTATCTCCGACTGCGCCCGCATTGTGAATGAACGCAAGGAGAAGGAAGGTTGGTTCGACATCTCGACCCTTAAAGAACCTTTCCGCGTCGAAGGCAAGAAGACCATGGGTTACGAGCTGGTAGAGCAGCTGGGCTGGACCTATCCCGACGCGGTGTTCTATCCCACCGGGGGCGGCGTTGGCCTTATCGGCATGTGGAAGGCCTTTGAAGAGATGGAACAGCTGGGCTGGGTGAGCGGTAAGCGTCCGAAGATGATCGCCATTCAGGCTTCCGGATGCGCTCCTGTTGCCCGTGCCTACAAGGAAGGTGCGGAAGCTTCGAAGATGTTTGAGAACGCTGCGACCTTCGCAGCCGGTCTGCGCGTTCCCAAGCCTTACGGGGATTACATCATCCTCGACGTTGTCCGCCAGTCCGGCGGAACGGTGGTCGATCTGCCGGATGAGAAAATCCTCGATTCACTTCTGGACTGGTCGCGCGATGAAGGCCTGCTGCTCTCGCCCGAAGGAGCATCTGCTACAGCAGCTTACGACCATCTCATCGAGACCGGGTTCCTTAAGCCCAGCGACCGCGTTGTGATCTTCAATACCGGAGCTGGCCTCAAATATGTCGATATGATCGCTGAGGCCATGGGTGTCCGCCGTCCGGATACAGGCAACCTGCCGGAGCGAGTGCCTGTGGGGGGCATCATTACACCTCAGTAACTGGGCTCAGGTCACAGGGGCTGAATTCTGCGCCCTGTGACCTATTCTTACCATTGACCCTTCTTCCCTTGCGGACTATCATCCTCTCCCCGAGGTGGGTTATGGCAGAACTGGCAAGCACTATCAGTGCAGTCCTCAAGAACAAGGCCGAAGATATCTGGTCGATTGCGCCGGATGCCTCCGTCTACCAGGCTGTGGAGATGATGGCGGAAAAGCAGGTTGGCGCGCTTCCTGTCATAGAGCAGGGCCGGCTTATTGGCATCCTCTCCGAGCGCGACTATGCCCGCAAGATCATCCTCAAAGGACGCTCGTCGAAGGACACTCCGGTGGCCGATATCATGACCTCCGACCTCACAACCATCACGCCGCAGCACACCGTGGCCGACTGCATGCGCATTGTGACCGACAAGCGCATCCGCCATCTGCCGGTGGTCGAGGGCGGCGAGCTTGTCGGTATCGTCTCGATCGGCGACCTGGTGAACTGGGTCATCAGCGAGCAGCAGCAGACAATTCGTCACCTCGAGGCATACATCAGCGGGCTTGCGTCGTAGCGGCGTGTATCATGCCGCCATGCACAAATCTCTGACTCTTCTTTGCAGTGGACTCATTGCTGTATTTATAACTGCTGTTGGTCCGTCCTGCGCCCGGCAAAGCGCTCCTACTCATAAATGGGCTGTCGTTCTTCATGGTGGAGCGGGGGTGATTGAGCGCAGCCACATGGATCCGAAGACCGAGGCTGCCTACCGCGCCTCGCTCCAGACGGCTCTCAAGGCTGCTTCGGACACGCTCGACAAAGGCGGCTCGGCGCTCGATGCGGTCGAGGCAGCCATTCGGTACATGGAAGATGATCCGCTCTTCAACTCGGGGCATGGGGCTGTCTTTACTGCCGCAGGGAAGAATGAGCTCGACTCCGCCATCATGGATGGCGCCACGCTGAAGGCCGGGGCCGTTGCCGGAGTGACGCGCACCCGTCATCCTATTTCACTGGCGCGGGCGGTGATGGAGAAGTCGCCGCATGTCATGCTCATTGGCGCGGGGGCCGACGAGTTTGCCCAGGAGCATGGGCTGGAGATGGTCGATCCCAGCTTCTTCTTTACCGAGCGCCGCTGGCAGGGGCTGGTCAAGGAACTGCAGAAGGAAGGCAAGCCCGTTCCGCCGCGTCCGGCAGGAGCACCGCCTGAGCCAGTGCCGGGCAAGCCGCTTTCTGAATTGATGCTGCCGGTGGAATCGCCCGAGGCCCACAAGTTCGGGACAGTGGGTGTAGTCGCGCTTGACCGGCAGGGCAATATTGCTGCCGGAACCTCAACCGGTGGGCTCACCGCCAAGATGTGGGGGCGTGTCGGAGACTCGCCGATCATCGGGGCGGGGACCTATGCCGATAACCAGTCGTGCGCTGTCTCCGGCACGGGGACGGGGGAGTACTTCATCCGTCTGACAGTGGCCCGCACGATCTGCGCTCTGGTCGAGTACAAAGGGATGGGCCTGCAGGAGGCCGCTGACGAGGTCATCCAGCACGAGCTGACCGGGCTCAAAGGCGACGGCGGCATCATTGCCATTAACCGCAAAGGCGACATGGTGTGGAGCTTCAATTCTCCGGGGATGTACCGCGCCCGGGTGGCAGAAGGCGGAACGCCAGAGATCGGCATGTACAAGGACTAGCCGTCCAGGCACACGCGCTGCGCGCCATCATTGCCGGAGTGGAGTGCCCCGGGTCCCGATCGCTCCCCCTTGCTCGCTTGATTTGCACCCCTCCCCCTGTTTTGTACGGAGAATGTTTGTTTTCAATCATTTACGGTGCGAGGCTGTACGGAGATCCTTTGTTTTCAACGGGTTATCGGAAAAAACAAGGAAAATAGAAGGAATGGCGTTTGAGCCATTCCTTCTATTTTCAGTTTAGCAAATTAAGCGGAAAATACTTGCAGCCGCAAGTATTTTTGTATCAATACGTTACAGAATTTTTCTCTTGACAAAAAATTCTGTAATTTCGGAATCAGATTTACGGCCCAGAACGGCTATTTGTGGTTATCGACGCGAAAAGCAGGTTCTTCGCTTCGCTCAGAATGACAACCTGAAATTTGTGCTCAGGATGACAACCTGATTTTTGCCAGCTCAGCGATGACGGCTTCTGGCTTTAGAAGTTGAAGGCGAGGCCGCCCTGGATGCTGCGCGCGGCCTGGGCGAAGTAGAGGGTGCTGCCGTCCTGGGTAACGAAGGGGCGGTAGCCCTGCGCCAGCAGATTGCGCACGTCGATCAGCGCTTCCATGCGGTAGGGAAGAATGCGGGTGTGGATGGGTTGGCGGACATAGAAGCTCAGGTAAGGCGAGGGTAACGCGGCGTTGAAGGGGGCGACGGTTGTGACCGTATCGGTCGGCTGCCATCGGTAGGAGGCGCGCCACTGCGTGCCGGTGTGCTTGACCTTGCCGGTCATGCTGGCTGCGGCCATTGCAGCGCTCCGCGGGCGCAGGCCACCGATACCTTCTTTGAGGTTCACGGGGCCGGAAGGCGTGTCCATGGTGAGAGCATTGCCGGTGGCGCAGGCGAAGCTCAGCCAGAGGTCGCGGCCGAGGTGGTCATTCAGCTCAGCCAGCATTCCGTTTGAGGAGAAGTTCTGTCCTGTGGCCTTGAGCAGGTCGGTGTTTACATCGTAGAGCAGGTTGCCGCTGTTCCAGTCGGCCACGGAGAGCGTGCCGCCGCCGTTGATGACCGGGTTCCGGATATTGTCGCGGTAGAGGGTCATGCGCATGCTCACGTTGCCTTCGCGCCGCGCTACGGTGATCTCCTGATGAAGGCCTTCTTCAAGGAGCAGCTTGCCTTCCTTCTCAGTCAGCGCCGGAGCAAGCGTGCTTTCGCGATCAATTTCGCTGGCATGCTGCGCGGTTGGAGAAGTGGCCACACGGTAGGAAATTTCGTTGTTGTCGTTGTGCAGCGTGAGCCCGCCGAAGGGATGGTTGGCGAACTGGTTTTCGCCGAGATGGATGGCCTCCAGCTCGCTGCCAACTTCGGCCGAGACGCCGTCCATCATCTCCATGGTTTCCGAGGTGCGCAGAACGACGGCCTGGAGGCCCTGCTGCTGGATGCCGCCCTCAATGTCGGGACGGTCCTGGAAAGAGACGACGGCGCGCAGAGTGTGGGCCGGATCGAGCTGACGCGCGTAGCCGACGGAGGTGTTGACAGAGGTAGTAGCACCGGAATTTTCTGCCTGGCCGAGATCGGCGCGCAGAAGCACCTGCGCACCGTCCCCATTCGAACGCGCAATCTCGAAATCGTTGTGTACGCCGCCATCGCCGAACTGATTTGCACCGCCGCGGATGGTCACGCGAGCCTTGAGTGCCGGAGCGGCTCCGTTACCGTCAGAGACCACGACGAGAGGTCCGTCTTCCAGCAGGCGCAGCAGAGGGCGATTCTGCGAGAGGCGCAGCGTCCAGGTCCAGTCGTCCTGTGGCTCGCTAGCCTGGCGCGGCTGCGCGGGGAGCCAGCGGAAGGCCTCGTAGAGCGTATTCAGCGTGAGGTTGACGACTATCTTCGAGTTTGCGAGGACGCGGAGATTCTCCCGCAGCGTAGGCAGGAAGAGCGATCCGGTGGCCTTGATGTTGTAGGTTCCGGAAGTGACTCCGGGAAGGGTATAGCGGCCATGGTCGTCAGTGAAGGTCTGGGCGAGGATGGCGAGGTTGGGTCCGAGCAGCTCGACGAGCGCTCCGACCTGGGGAGCTCCTTTGGCGTCGCGGACAACACCCGAGATGGCGGAGCCTGGGGCAGCAGACGGACCCTCTGCGCAGGCTGGCAGGGCCAGCAGAGTGATCAGCAAGGCAAGCGCCGGGCCGATCTTGATTCGCAGGTTGGGAACTGTCATCGTCACCGATTTCGTGTCATCCGAACCGGTTGGCGCCCCGCGGAACCCTTCCGAAGAACGTCAAGCGGCCTTACTCCTGGCCGTGCCCCGAAAATCGTTGTCGGAGGACATGCGCAGCTCTTGGCGGCTGCTGGTCCTTGTAAATCTACTCTACTGTAAAGTGAGCCGACTGCGCGATCTGCTGGTTCAAGACGCTGTCGTTCACCAGTATCTTAATTTCATACTTGCCCGGCTGAAGATTCGCAAGGGGGACAGCGCGCTCCAGCGTGACCTGGTCCGATGTTGCCGCCAGCTTTTTCGAGTCTTCCTGCATATCGAGGATCGCTTTATTAGACGCGAGATCGATAATTTGGTACTGAATGGTGGCTGCGTTCTGCTTGCTCTTTTCGTCGATTCCCAGGTTATAGACCTGCATCCAGAAATTCAGTTTTTGCGACCGCTGGAATGATGCAGGAATTGTAGGGTTCGAGGTGACGGCTGGCAACAATTTTGTGTTGCCGATCACGAAGTTTCCTGCACCGATTTCTTTCGACGGAACGAGCTCCATGCGGTTGGCCAGGATCAGCGAAGATGCGGCCAGTTTTTCATCGTCATAGTGGGGAACACTGATGCCCTGGGCGAAGACACCGAGGTGGTCAGGGTTGTTGACATCCTTGATGCCTATGTCGACGCGGTAGCGTCCGGGGCGCAGGGGCAGCGCTTTCCAATAGAGCTGCTTGTTGTCCAGCGTCTTTGGCAGCAGTTCCGCCGGCACCTGCACTTCCACTGTTTCTTCAAAGCTCTGTACGATCTTGTCGGTGATCGTCGAGACGCGGCCGATGATGTGGACCTGGCCGGTAGCGACGCCGTCCTTGGTATTGAACGTGATGTCACGATTCTTGATCTGCAGCGTGATCGGAACCATGACTGTTTCTTCCGTGACCTTCACATAATCGGTGCGCACATCGAAGGGGAAGTAGGGGCCGGTCATCAGCTTGTGGTTCGACATGAACGACTCAAGCTGGAGGTCCTTGAACTTGATGACGGGCGGCGCCTGCAGCTTCGCGTACTGCTCTAGGCGATCGAACTGCTTGCTCTGCTGCATGCTGCTCATGGGGCCGTTGCCCAGCGACTCGAGACCGCCGCGGAAGCGGTCTGCCTGCTTGGCCATGCCCATCTGCTCGTAGAGAGTCTGGCCGGCTCCGGGAACGTGCAGCAGCGCGTCCTTTTCAGAACGGTCGATGGTCATGTGGTAGTCGCCGCACATGCAGGTGTCGACGAATTCGATGTCGATGTTTTCGCCAATGCCTTCAATGTAACGGTAGTGCCAGACTTCGAAGGGGAAGGTCGAAGTGGTGCCGCCGCCTTCTTCGATGGGGCGGTCGTAGGTGCCGCCGCTGGGGTGCGAGTCAGTCGAATCGGGCTTGCCGTAGGCGATGTAGATATGGCCGCGGTCAGTTTTCCATCCGGGCTTGCCGGCGGCGAAGTGCTCGTTGGCGTACTCGATGCGGCGGTAGTGCTCTTCGCGGAATTCGTTCTCGGGGGAATCGGGATTGGGGTTGCGGCGCTGCCAGAACTGCTCGATGAAGGCATCGCGCTCCTCATCGTTGCTGAGGCTCTTGAAGGCCTTCATTTCCTGGTCGGTGATGATCCAGCGGACATCTTCATCGACCCACTTTTTATAGGGGCCTTTGAGCTCCTGTTTGAGCTCTTTCTGCTGCTTGAAGCGCTCCTTGTCCGAGAGCTTGCGCTTGAGGGGGTCCTGATTGTCGTCGGAAGACGGAGTACTGTTGTCCTGCGCAGAGCCCCGCTGGACGAGCTGCGGGTCTGATTGATTCGGGGTAGAAGTCTGCTGTGGAGTGCTCTGCGTCTGTGCCTGAGAAATCGCGAACACTCCGAGGGAGATCGCGAGAAATATAGAAAAACGACCCTTCAACATATTGTTTCTTTTGTACCCCTCTACCGCTTTCTAATTTTACGGACTCATGAAGATGGAATACAAGCGTTACTAATCAGGGAAAGCTCTGATCATTAGACGGGTGAGGGGCGTTTTCGGGGAATAAAAAGATGTATTCGCCTGATATCATGGATGCCACCTGGGCGGGAGACATTTCGGGGGCTATTCAGACTTTGCAACTTTTGCGGAACCTCAGACGCTTGCGCTGCGTATTTTCGAGCGGACGACTGGGGCGGATACAGCGAAGTACTGCATAGATACAGGGAAAACTGCTTTGAAAAAAATCATCATCATAGTGGCTGTTGTCTTGGCTGTTGCCGGAATTGTTGCTCTCACGGTTGTGCGGGCGCAGTCCGGTTACACAAAAGTGCTAACGGGTAAGGTCATTCGGGGAAACCTTGTTTCCGTTGTTAGCGGCACTGGGCAGATCAGGCCCAAAACCTATGTCAATATAGGGGCTACAGCATTCGGGCGTATCACGCATCTCTATGTAAAAGAAGGAGATCACGTGAAAAGGGGCCAGACCCTGGCAACCATCGAAAGTGTCCAGCCAGAGGCCAACGTGGATGCTCAGAGGGCGGCCATTGCGGCGGCCAAGACCGATATCGCTTCCTATATCGCGGCGGAGAAGACGGCGGAAGCCAATGTCGAGCATGCCAAGGCCGATCTCGAGCAGAAGCGGCTGGACTGGCATCGCTATCAGCAGCTCTATGCCGAGAAGCTGGTCTCAAAGGCCGACTACGATGCCAGGAAGGCGGCTTACGATACCGATATTGCCACTCTGGATCAGTCCCAGGCGGCGCTGGTGCAGTCCAAGGCGCAGACGGACTCGGCACGCGGGCACCTGGGCACGCAGGTGGCGACCCTGCGCTTTAACCAGGATGCTCTGAACAAGACGGTGAGCATCGCTCCCTTTAATGGCCTGGTGACGAACCTGCCGGTACGCGAGGGTGAAACTATGGTCACAGGCATTCAGAATGCCGAAGGCTCAACCTTGATGACCCTGGCGGATATGTCCGTCATTACTGCTGAAGTAAAGGTGGACGAGACAGATATCGTCAATGTCTCGCTTGGGCAGGAATCCGATGTGACTGTCGATGCGCTTCCGGGTAAGGTCTTCAAGGGCCATGTGACGGAAGTGGGCGACCAGGCGCTGCTGCGCTCTACGGGCCTTGCTACCAGCCAGTCGACCAGCGGCACAGAAGAAGCCAAGGACTTCAAGGTAGTCGTCACCCTCGACCAGCAGACTGACCAGCTGAAGCCCGGCCTTTCCACAACGGCGAAGATCACCACGGCGCGGCGCGACAGCACGCTGTCGATTCCGATTCAGGCGCTCACTATGCGCGCTCCGGATGATCCAAAGGACAAGAAGCCGCATGTCGAGCAGACCGCGGCTTCGAATGCTGCCTCGGACGCGCAGAAGACGCAGGGCGTCTTTGTACTGCGCGCGGACAAGAGCGGCAAGCTGCGGGCGCATTTCGTCCCTGTGATTACAGGCATCACGGGCGCAACGGACATTGAAGTAACCGGCGGGTTGAAGGAAGGCGACGAGATCGTAACCGGGACCTATCGGGTATTGCGGGATCTGAAGGACGATGCGCTGGTGAAGCGTGACACGACCCCGGTGAAAACCGATTCGTCGACATAGGAGCAATGGATGATGATCCAGACAACCAGCGAATTTGAAGCGCGCACCACCGTCGGCTCGGGCAATGGAGGAGACAACGGCCCTGGGCCTGGCGACATTATCGTAGTCCACGACCTGTGGAAGACCTACGACATGGGGTCGGAGCAGCAGGTGCACGCGCTGCAGGGCGTTTCGCTGCGTATCAAGCAGAATGAGTATGTCGCCATCATGGGGCCGTCGGGCTCGGGTAAATCGACCCTGATGAACCTGATTGGCTGCCTCGATACTCCAAGCAAAGGCGAGTACTGGCTGAACGGCCACCTGGTCAGCGACCTGAATGATGACGAGCTGGCGCGCATCCGGAATAAGGAGATCGGCTTCGTCTTCCAGACCTTCAACCTGCTGGCGCGCGCTACGGCGCTGCACAATGTGGAGCTGCCGCTCATCTATAACGGAACGCACTCAGCCGAGCGCGTGGAGCGCGCGGAGGGGGCACTGCGCGCGGTCGGATTGGGCGACCGCATGCATCATAAGCCCAACGAACTCTCCGGCGGACAACGCCAGCGTGTCGCGATTGCGCGCGCGCTGATCAACCGCCCGTCGATCATCCTGGCTGACGAACCGACCGGCAATCTCGATTCAAAGACAGGCGATGAGATCATGGCGCTCTTCGATGATCTGCATGCGAAGGGGAACACGATTGTCCTGGTAACGCATGAGCCGGATATTGCGGAGTTCGCGCATCGCGTGGTGCATATCCGCGACGGGAAGATCTTTTCCGATCAGCCTTCCAGCCGTGTCCGTACGTCTGTGGTGAAGGCGGATGAGTAAAATGAAGGCCAATAGTCCCGCTCATTCAACGGAACACCATGCAGATGACGGTTGTCCGGCGGAAAAAGTCCTGGCCGAATCAGGCAAGGGTGAACTCGTAACCGGGTCGCTTGTTGTTGGTGAAGGCAAACTGGGGGCCGAATTTCCCGTGGATGAAAATCCGCACCATCTCGTTCTTTTCTGATTTGCCAAAAATTCAAGCAATCCCGTCTGCTGCCGATAGATGACTTAAGTACTTGAGTCATCTTTTCAGGGGGCACGAGAGCGGTGGGTGTCTTAACAACACAATGGCGCGAGGCACGAAGGGTCACTGCGCCGCAATCCGGCGAAGCAACTATTTCTGGAGCAGCCATTTCACGGCTGGGCAATATGGTGGCGCGCAGCCTGGTAATGCAGCGTCTGTTTGCGCGCCTTGAACATGCGGCCCCCCATCTGCGCATCGTTACCTTTGAAGGCGACCCGGGAACAGGCAAGGCTCTTGCGGCGAGGACGCTGCACGGGCTCGGTCCTGCTTCTGCGGCGCCTTTCGTCGCCTGCGCGGCGACGCGTTTCGCTTCCGCTGATGTGCAGGCGCTGCTTGACGAAACACGCAGCGGCACGCTCTTTCTGACGCGTGTCAGCGAGCTGACGGCAGACCAGCAATCGCGGCTTTTTGACTTTCTCGAATGGTGGGAGCACCGCAGCGCACGCGAAACCACATCTCTGCCGCGGCAGATATTCGTCAGCTCGCAGCAGCCGCTGCGCCAGCTTTCAGCAAACGGCAGGCTTCGTGCGGACTTATCCTACCGGCTGACTGCGGTGCGCTTCATTCTGCCTCCGCTGCGCGAGCGCCGCGAAGATATAGGCACGCTGGCTGAGCATTTTGCTGTCCACTGCGCCGCCATGCGCGGCAAGCCTGTACGAGGGCTCGGCCCGGGTTCTCTGCCTCGGCTGATGACGCACCACTGGCCGGGAAATGTGCGCGAGCTCGAAGCGGTGATGATGAATGCCGTGATGGAGTGCGAAGGGCAGTGGATCCGGCCCATCGATATTCCTGCGCTCATGCCTGCAGCGCCGCGTATCGAGCAGCAGGTTGAGTCCCTGGTGACGGCGATGGAGGCGGAGGATGATCCGAACCTCGATCATATGATCGTGCGTCATATCAAGAGCGTTCTTGAAAAAACTGGGGGCAACAAGCTGCGCGCCGCGCGACTGCTCGGCATCAGCCGGTCGACGCTATATAGATTGATTGAACCGGAAAACATCGTTTCTCAGTCGTAGGCCAAGTTTTCACATGGCATACTGTTCGCGTGATCTGGATAGGCGATCAACGCGGCTACTTAAATGACTGGACGACGCAACAATGGGTGCGACTTACAGGCAGGCGCATCTCTCTTGCGGAGTTCCCTTGGCTGGATGGCCCAATTGGTAACATGCGTCTTATTGGCAAAGATTTTTTTGCAGACTATGCCAAAGAACGCGGCCTTGAGATTGTTCGTAGCGGATGCCGAGGATTGATTCCTGACTTTCGTGATCTGGCAATTGACATGACCGCAGTGAATCCACAAATCAGAGAGTTTTATGAGCGAACCTCTGAATATGAAATGGATGCATGGTCCGAATGGAGCGGAATGTTCAAGCCTTTTGGCGCTGCTCTTGCGATGTTGTTCAGCCGCCGCCTGCAGCAATTGAACGTTCCTCTCTCTTCTCTAGACACAAGCCATGGAATCACAAGCGAAGTAATTCAGTTAAGACATGCGAAATCGGCCAAAATCGTACAGACGGCCTGGATACGAGAGTTGATTGGCAGCAGGAATGTTCTTTATGCCGGCGGCTATGCAGTCTGTAATATTCCCGGCTGTGTGACTCCGTGTATCAAGGTCGTATTTCCTTTGCCAAATGGTAATGCGATTGTCCTGATGAAACCGGTAGTACATCCTGATGGATCTTTTTCTGTGCTCTCGCATGGCCGCTCATTTGGAGAGCCGGGATTTTATTTTGTAGTGCATGGAGAAAGCGGCGTTGCCTGGGTACGCTATCTGCGTAGCCTGCAGGAAGGAATCCACAGTTATGTTTCAGCTCCTGGAGCAATAAGAGCCGACCACATATTGCATATCTGGGGCCTGGAGTTTCTCCGGTTGCACTATCGCTTACGGAAAGATTCCCGCAAAATCGATTCTCTTTCACCCAATCTATGCAACGCAGTGCAGCCCTGAAGCAGATACAGAGAGTCTCTCACCCTGTTACACTGCGCAGAATACATCTTGTGTTGATTTACACGAAGCGATGAAAAATATTCTGTCTCTTACACTTGCTTGCTCTGTCACATTTTGCTCTTATGCGCAGGCACCGCAGAGCGCGGCTGACCGGAGCAAGGCATTGAACGCGCTGTTTGCCGAGATATGGGAAGACCGCCTGCAGCATTCGCCTGAGTTTGCTTCTTCGATTGGCGACAAGCGCTGGAACGACCAGCTGACCGACTACTCGGTGGCCGCATACAACGAGCGGCTGGCCCGCGGGCGCGACTACCTGATTCGGCTGGGCGGGATCGACACGGCCGGGCTGAGCGACCAGGAGCAGTTGAGCAAAGACCTGATGGCGCGCGAGCTTGCCGATGAGCAGGAAGCGGCGGTCTTCAAGCCATGGGAGATGCCGGTCGACCAGTTCAACGGAATCCAGTCGGAGCTGCCGCAGCTTGTGACGCAGCTCAGCTTCGATACGGTGAAGGACTACGAAGATTACATTGCGCGATTGAAAAAAGTTCCCACTGTCTTCCAGCAGATTTCAGACAACATGATGACAGGCGTTGAAGACCATCGCGTTCCGCCGAAATATCTGCTGGAAAAAGTGCTGGTGCAGGTGAACACCATTGCGCAGCAGAAGCCGGAAGACACGCCATTCGCGCGGCCCCTGAAGAAATTTCCCGCAGGCATCGCTGCCGCCGACCAGGATCGCATCAAGGCGGAGATGCTCGATGCCATCCAGAAGCAGGTACTGCCCACGTACACGCGCTTCGCAAAGTTTCTGCAGGGCGTGTACATTCCGGCAGGACGTACGGAGCCGGGAATCTGGTCGCTGTCTGATGGCGACAAATACTATGCCTTCCGCGTGCACCAGAGCACGACGACCGACCTGACTCCGGACCAGATTCACCAGATTGGCCTGGATGAAGTGAAGCGCGATGAGGCAGAGATGCTGGTGATCGCGCAGAAGCTGGGCTTCAAGGATCTCAAATCGCTGCGCACTTCGATTGCCGACAATCCGAAATTGCACGCGCAGACGAAGGAGCAACTGCTCGATCTCTACCGCCACGACATTGACCAGATGAAGGCCAAGCTGCCGGAACTTTTTGGCCGCCTGCCCAAGGCCCCTCTGGTGGTTGAGCCGGTACCAGCCTTTATCGAGAAGGACCAGGCACCTGCGTACTACGACAATGGAACGCCGGATGGCAAGCGCCCCGGCATGGTCTATGTCAATACGTATGACTTTGCGCATCGCTCGCTGGCAAATGCTGAGTCGATTGCGTATCACGAAGGGCTTCCCGGGCATCATCTGCAAATCTCAATTGCGCAGGAGTTGACGGGTCTGCCTGAATTCCGAAAGTACATGCACTACACGGCCTACACCGAAGGCTGGGGGCTCTACGCTGAACGGCTGGGCAAGGATGTGGGCTTCTATCAGGACCCTTACTCGGATTACGGACGCCTCGAAGCGGATATTTTCCGCGCGATACGGCTGGTGGTTGATACAGGCGTGCACTCGAAGCACTGGACACGCGACCAGATGGTGCAGTTCTTCCATGAGCACTCGGGACTGGATGACGCCACCATCAATGCAGAAACAGACCGCTACATTGCATGGCCGGCGCAGGCGCTCGGATACAAGATGGGGCAGCTGAAAATTCTGGAGCTGCGCGCACGGGCGCAGAAGGAACTGGGCAGCAAATTCGATCTGCGCGCCTTCCATGATCAGGTGGTGGATTCAGGTGCGCTGCCGCTCGATGTACTCGATGAACGCATCGGTGCGTGGATCACACAGCAAAAAGGGAAGTAAGCTGGAAAGATGAACGAGGACCTTTCGCAACTCCACGTCGCTGTGCTTGGCGCCGGCAAAATGGGCGGCATCCTGTTACAGGCATTTCTGAAGCAGCAGCTTTTTACTCCGGAACAGATTGCGGCCACAGTCGCGCATGAGGAGCGCGCGCAGGTACTTTCGGCGCAGTGGGGCGTCGAGGTGACGACCGACAACCTGGCCGCGGCGAAGAAGGCCGACCTGATTCTGCTGGGTGTGAAGCCCTTTCAGATAACCGATCTTGTGAAGCAGATCAAGCCGGCACTCACTGCTGAAAAAATGCTCATCTCCTTCGCGACAGGCGTGAAGACGGCTTCGATGGAAGAGGCCGCGGGTGTTGCGTTGCCGGTAATTCGCTCGATGCCGAATACTCCGGCGATGCTGGGTGTGGGCATGACGGCCCTGTGCCGCGGATGCCATGTGAGCGATGCACAGATGGCGCTGGCGGAGCGCATCTTTGAAACCATTGGCCGTACAGTTGTAGTCGATGAGAAGCACATGGACGCGGTGACGGCGCTTTCTGCCAGCGGCCCGGCGTATATCTACATCGTTCTTGAAGCGCTGGCGGAGGCTGGGGTAAAGGTCGGATTGCCGCGCGACACGGCCACGCTGCTTGCTTCGCAGATGACCTTCGGAGCGGCGAAGATGGTGCTCGATACGGGCTATCATCCGGCGCTGCTGAAGGACGCGGTGACCACTCCGGCAGGATGCACAATCGACGGCATTCTTGAATTGGAAGAAGGCGGGCTGCGCGTCACGCTCATCAAGGCAGTGATGCGGGCTGCACAGCGGGCGCGTGAGCTAGCGGCGGGCTAAAGTTCTCTCCCACACTGACTGCGCAAAAAGCGGTGCAATCAGGATGGGGCACCCAGCGAACTGGGCGGGTCAGGCCTGCATCAGGCCGAGGAAGCGGTCGGCGATGCGAGTAATGTCGAAATTGGTTTCTGCATAGCCGCGGGCCTGCTGCGCGTACTGCAGGCGTTCCGGCGAGTTCTGCATGAGGTTTCGGGCGGCGGCTACGAAATCTTCCGGTGAGTCAGGTGAGACCACAAGGCCTGCATTTGCCTGTGCAATGACTTTTGCCGCCTGGTTTTCTTTTGGAGCGGCCATCAGAATGGGGCGGGCGGCGCAGAGATAGGCCAGGGTCTTCGAGGGCACGGCGAAACTTCCCGCATCAGAGTCGAGCAATGTGATGAGCACATCGGCCGACGCCATGACCTCTGAGAGACGTTCGTAGGGCTGGAAGGGCTGCAGGCGGAATACTTCCGGGCAGAGGTCTTTGGTTTTTTCACGGAGCCATTCGGCTCCAATACCTGCGCCATTCACAATCAAAGTCGCGTCGCATGTCTCTGCGAGATGCTGAGCCAGGCTCAGGAGCAGTTCCGGCCGGTGCTTCATCCCCAGCGTGCCGGAATACATGAAGCAGAATTTATGGGCAACGCCATGTTCGTGGGCCCAGGCATTGTCCTTGGACATAGGCGTGATTTCATCGAGCGGTGACCAGTTCTCGATGAGATGGATTTTGTTTTCTGCGATGCCCCAGTTTTTTACGTAATTGACGAAGCCGTCGGAGATGCAGACTACGGAATCGGATTGCCGCACCAGTCTTTTTTCCAGAAGCTCATAGTAGGTGCCGCCAATGTGGGCGAGAAATTTCGTCCGGCGCGCCAGAACAAAACGCACCGCCGGGCCATACACGTCCTGAAGCCAGTAGACAAACCGCGCCCTGTGCTTCCGGACTTCATGGATGAGGATTTTCTGCCCGTCGGGGGGCATGTTGGAGGAGATGACTGCGTCGGGCTTGAAGGAGCGTACTGCATCGGCGACGACCTTGCCGTATTCGATGTCGGCGGCGCGACGTTTGAGCGGCGAGTGCTTCGCGAACTCCCCGCGTATATTCAGGCCGGTGATGTTGAGATTGGGGACAGTGGTGCCGTTGACGGCGCCTTTTGGAGTGGATATGTTTCCTGCAAAGTAGGCGTGCTGGACATCGTGCCCACGGCGGGCAAGTTCTCGGCTCAATTGCAGCTGAAAAGGATGACCAGAAAATTCGTTAACGAAGATCCGCATCGACCGGGCCTTTCACCTGGAACAAGGTGTGGGGAATAAAAGCTCAGAAGAAGCACTTCAAGACTGCAAGGACAGCAAAAAGAACAGCTAAACGTTACATAAGTATAAAGATAGAAGTTACTTTTGATGCAAATGGTAAGTAAAATTACTGCCTAAATTATAGAAAAAAAGACGAACCAGCGCGGACGGTTAGAATGATTACCAGGACAGGCGCTTTGACAACCAGCGCAATCTCGTTTTTTCCCGCAGAGGCGCATTCCACCAAAGGAGTGCGACGCTTTGCCTGGGCCGTGCTTGTTTATAACGTTGCTGTGATTCTCTGGGGCGCAATTGTTCGCGCGACTGGGTCCGGCGCGGGTTGTGGGGAGCACTGGCCGCTCTGCAATGGTTCTGTCGTGCAGAATCACCCAACTGTAGCTACTCTGATTGAATTTACGCACCGATCCATGAGCGGTATTGCGCTCATGGCAATCCTGGGCCTGCTTTTCTGGACCTTTCGCGTGACCGCACGTCGCCATCTGGCCCGAGTTGCTGCTGTCGCCTCGCTTATTCTTGTACTGAATGAAGCCCTGCTCGGGGCTTTGCTTGTTCTGCTGGGAAAGGTCGCGCATGACCAGTCCACGTCTCGCGCGGTGTATCTTGCTCTGCACCTTACCAATACGCTGCTCATGCTTGCTGCGCTTACACTGACTGCGCACTTCCTCAGCCGTACGCGTGGTTTTATGCGCGGCAGTGTCGAATGGCAGCGGCCTGCGATTCCGGTGGTTGGTTTAGTTGCCACGCTCATCGTAGGCGTTCTTGGTTCGCTTGCTGCGCTTGGTGACACTCTTTATCCCGCAACCAGCCTGCGCGAAGCTTTCGTTCAGGACTTCGCAACACATGGAAGCTGGCTCATTCGCCTGCGCTGGGTTCATCCGGCTTTGAGTATCGTCGCCGGAGCCTTTATTATCTGGATCGTCTTTGTAGGGCTGCGCACCGCTGCGAACCGAAGTCTGGCTTTGAGCGTGGTGTTTTTCTTGTTTTTTCAATACGCGCTTGGCGTTGCCGATGTCCTGTTCCTTGCGCGTACCTGGATCCAGGTGCTCCATCTTTTCGGAGCTGACCTGCTCTGGATCGCAATTGTTGTGCTCGCTACCCGCCTTTGCATCCGCCCCATCGGGTGTACTGAGAACCTCTGCCGCGCTTAGCTCAAGGCTTCTTCAAACCAGTAAGCATTTCTGCTTTGGGCATTTTGCTTCCTTCTTCCATTGTGTACAGTCGGTTCACTTCAAGATTTTTGAAGGTGTCTACCTGGCCCGAGGGCCAGCGGATTTCGACCAGATCGACAATTTTGGCCTGATCGAGTCCGAAATGAAGGCGCAGGTCGTTCTGTGAGTAATAGCTGCCTCCGCTGCGGACCTCATCGATTTGTAACAGTGGCTGCTGCGAATCGGGCTGGCATTTCGCTACGACTTTGATGCGCGCGCCAATGCCAGTGCGATTTGATTTTGTGCCAATGGTTTTGATCTTGATCCAGTTGCGCTTCCATTCGGAATCGCAGCGCAGCAGCTGCGGCAGCGAGTTGACGCAGTTGATGACAACATCGATATCGCCGTCATTGTCGTAGTCGCCAAAGGCGCAGCCGCGCGCCGCGACAGCCGCCGTGATGCCCGGGCCGCCCTTGTCAGTCATTTCTTCAAAGCGCCCGTTGCGCAGGTTGCGGTAAAGATACTTGTGTTCGGCGTACGGAGCTTCGGTCTTCGATGTGCTGACCTCGGGGTAGACATGGCCATTTGACATGAAGATGTCAAGCCAGCCGTCGTTGTCCATATCGAAGAAGCCGACGCCCCAGCCGAGGTAGCGTGTGTTGACGCCGAGTCCGGAAAGATAGGTGTGGTCTTCAAAGGTGCTGTCGCCCAGATTCGTGTAGAGCGAGTCAGTGTCTCCGGCGAAGTTCGTTTTGACGATATCTAAATTGCCGTCGCGGTCGTAATCACCGATGGAGACGCCCATGCCAGCCTGCGGTTTACCGTCGGGTGAAAAGGCCGCTCCTGCTTCGATGGCAATGTCCTTGAAGGTGCCGTTCTTCTGGTTCTCGTAAAGCGTGGCAGCGGTCGAGTCATTGGCAACATAGATGTCCGGCCAGCCGTCGTTGTCGAGATCGGCTACGGCGACGCTGAGGGCGTAGTTGCCGATGGTGTTCCACATGCCGGCTTTTTCCGAGACGTCAGTGAACGTGCCGTTGCCGTTGTTGTGGTAGAGAATGTTCTTGCCGCCGGGAAGTCCGGGAGGGCCGCAGGCTACGAGAATGCCTTTGTACTCGCAGGGGCCGGATTCAGGCACAGGTGCGGTCTTCAGATCGAAGTCGATGTAGTTGGCGACGAAGAGGTCGAGATGGCCGTCGCGGTCGTAGTCGAGAAAGGCGCAGCCTGAGTTCCATCGCATTTTCGGCTGCGTGAGGCCCGCTTTCGCTGTGACGTCAGTGAACGTGCCGTCGCCGTTGTTGTGGAAGAGCGCGTTCTGCCCGTAATAGCTGACGAATAGGTCATCGTGGCCGTCGTTGTCGTAATCGCCGACACAGCAGCCCTGTCCCCATCCGCTGCGAGCGAGGCCGGCTTTCGCGGTGACGTCAGTAAATGTACCGTCGCGATTGTTTTTGAAGAGATGGCAGGTCGGCTCCTGGTTTTTAGGGAAGCCTTCGAGGCGCCATCCATTGACCAGAAAGATATCGAGCCAGCCGTCCTGGTCATAGTCGTAAAAAGCGACGCCGCAGCCTGTGGTTTCGAGCAGGTATTTGTTTTTGCCTTCGCCGCCGTAAATGGTCTTCGCGTTCAGGCCGGACTGTGTAGCCATGTCGATGAATTGCAGGCCGAGCGGCGTGCCGGCAATCGGCGACTTCGGGCCGGGCGGCGGCGCGACTGGCTTGGCGTCATACGGCTGCTGGGCGCTGGGATGGCTTTGCTGGGCTTCCTGAATGAATGCACGTTTCCAATTGCGCTTCCATGGAGGAGTGGCCATCAGCAGAACATCGGAAAACGGCAGAACGAGCGCTGTGCGACTCAAAGACTTGAGAAAGTAGCGGCGATTCATCGGGTCGGGGAGAATTTTAGTTAAAAGCAGGGAAGTAGGGAAGTAGCAAGAGAGGGAAATAGGGAAACAGGAAGTAAAGGGCCTATCTCCCTACCCCCTAATTTCCTATTCCCTATTTCCCTGCTTCCTCTCCATCTCCGCTGCTTTCTGCCGCTCTGCGGTTGCATCACCGGAGCGTCCCTGGCGGTCATAGGCTGCGGCGAGCTGGCGATGCGCTTCGGCGTAGGATGCATCATTGCTGATTGCTTCCTGATAACGTGCGATGGCGTCGGCGACCTCGCCTTTTTGCAGAAGCGCGTTGCCGGTGTTCGTGGCAAAGACGGCGCGCTGACGGTTTACGGCAACGCGGGTGAGGTCGGCGGCAGTTTTGCGCTCTGCTGCCGCTTCTTCGCGCTTACCCTGCTCCTGCAGAACGCTGGCCAGCGTGATGTGCGGTCCGGGCTGATTAGGCAGGAGGGCAATGGCCTTGCGCAGAGCATCTGCGGCTTCATCATTCTTCGCCTGCTGTTTGTAAACGCTGCCGAGCAGAGCCCATCCATCGCCATTTTCCGGGCGGCGGTCGAGAGCAGTCCTCAGTTGGGCGGCTGCATCGTCGAAGTGCCCCTGCTGCATGTAAAGGATGCCGAGCGTATACGGCGGGTCGGGAGAAGCGGGATCGAGTTTTGCTGCGGTTTCAAGTTCCGGGATGGCGTGCGGGAGATCATCTTTGAGTTTGAAGGCAAGGCCGAGGTTGTAATGGAGCTGTGGGTTATCCGGCGCGATCGCGAGTCCCGCATGAAACTCGCGGATAGCGTCATCAAGGTTGCTTTGCTGCAGGTAGGCTACTCCAAGATCCTGATGGGCGGTTGCATCGTTGGGAGTGACGGCAAGCGCTCTCTGATAGTACGGAGTGGCTTCTTTGGCTTTCCCGGTCTGCACAAGGGCAAGGCCGAGATTTGTCAGTGCTCCGGCATTCCTGGGTTCGACGGCGATAACTTTTTCAAAAAGCGGAATCGCTTCCTGCTCTTTGCCGTTGCGCTGCAGCGCCATTGCTAACTGATTGTTTGCTTCGGTCAGCGATGGATCGAGCGCGAGCGCCTGCTGAAAGTGCGGGATGGCGTTGTCATCCTGGTTTGCTGTCGCCAGTGCTTTACCCAGCTCCAGATGCGCGACAGGATTCTTCGGATCGAGCTGAATGGATTGCGTCAATTCCTGTACCGCGCGGTCCGGCTGTTGCGTATTGGAGAAGACAACGCCGAGGTGTAGATGCACGGAAGCAAGCTGCGGATCGAGTTCGAGCGCATGTTCAAAAGCCGGCTGCGCCTGCGGCCAGTTCTGCGTCTGCGCGTAGAGTGAGCCAAGCTGGTCATACAATGCCGCGTTTTGTGGCGATGCGGCAATGGCGCTCTGCGTTTTTTCGATGGCTTCAGAAGTCTTTCCCGTCGAAGCGAGCGCGCGTGCCCACGCAGCGAGTGTTGGCGCATCGGGGTTGTCGAGTTTTGCAAATAATGCCAGCGCTTTTTGTGGATTGCCGGTTTGCGCATAGATGAGCGCGAGATTTTCCTGCGCGGCTTTGTCGGATGGCTTCAGCGACAGCGCTTTTTCAAGCTCCTTGATTGCGCTTGGATAATCGCCTGATTGATAGAGCACGCTGCCGAGCGCGCTGTGGCCTTCTTCAATCTGCGGAGCAAGCTCGACGACGCGCTGGAACTGCCGTCGCGCTGTGGCCAGGTCACCGCTTGACGCTGCGGCATATCCGGCGCGAAAGGCAGCGTCGGCTTCGTGCAGGCGATCGTTCGCAGCGGCGCTCTGTTGCGCGCTGGCCGTGGCTGTTAACACAAACAAAGCGGCCCACAGGAATTTGCAGCGTATCGGCATGGTTCTATCGCGGTGATCCTGAACGAAGTTTCTCGGCAGTCTGGTACTCACGCGTAGCATCTTCCTTGCGGCCTGCGTCGCGATAGGCTTGCCCGAGCAGCGTGTGGGCGATGTAATTGCCGGGATCCATTCGCAGAGCGCGTTCCAGATACAAAGCGGCCATCACAGGATTTTGCTGCCCCAGCAGGGTCTTTCCCAGCAGAATATACGGCCCGGTCGTGTTGGGCTCGAGCAGGATGGCGCGGTTGAGCGCGTGCTGCGCCTTGTCGTATTGTCCGCTGCGCACATAGGCATCGCCCAGGCGATCGTAGACTGCTCCATTCAAAGGATTGATCTCGCGCTCCTGTTCAAATTCAGCAATCGCGTGGGGAAGGTCGATTTTGGCGAGCGCGATTTCGCCGAGCAGCAGGTGCGCTTCGGGCAATTTCGGGTCGAGTTGCAGCGCCTTCTGCGCAAGCTGTTCTGCTGCGGGAAGAAGTTCCTGATGCAAGCACAGGCGCGCGACCAGCAGGTAGGCCGGCGCTGAGTCGGGAGGAAATCCGTACTGCGCGGCGAAGGCGCGGCGGGCATCGTCATACCGGCGCACCTGAAGATAGGAAGCGCCGAGCACATAATTCGGATCTATGTTGGCATCGGGAACAGAAGCGTGCGCTGCTTCGAGCAGCGGGATCGCATCTTCAGCGCGCCCCATGCGGAAGAGCGTAGCGCCGCGCATCTGCATGGCTTCTGTGTCTTTCGGGTTTTGCACGACGGCCTTGGCAAAGGCGGCATCGGCTTCGCTCAGCTTGTTCTGCTGGTAATAGACGAAGCCGCGCAGGCGTTCCGTTCCTTCCGGTTCAGGATTCTGTTTGCTCAGAGTGTCGATTTCGGCGAGAGCCTGCTCAGCTTTGCCCTGAGTGAAGAGCTGCCGCGCGTGATCGAGAGATGGGTTTGTGGATTGCTGGGCGCCAGTATAAAACGCGCAGAGCACAAGACCACACAGGAGCATGGATTTATACATCATCCGGATTGATCGAAGTGTACTCCAAATAAGAAGGGGAGCGGATGGCTCCCCTTCCTGATGGATTGCAGTTCACGTCAGAATTGAATGCGGGCCGAGAACTGCAGTTTGCGTGGAGCAGCTGAACCGCCAACGCCCTGGCCTTGACTGAGGAATTGAGCCCCGGAATCCACGGGAACGGTGCTGCCTGCATTGAGTCCAGGATTGATGTGATTGAACACGTTATAAGCATCTACGCGAAATTGCGCAAAAATGCTCTCATGAATGGGGAAGTTCTTCTGCAGGGCCATGTCTGTGTTGAAGTAACCCGGTCCGAATTTGCTGTTACGGCCCATGTTCCCGATCGTGTCGAGGCCGGGATTCGTGACGCCATGCTCCCCGAGAGTGATCCCGTCAAAGAACTTCTGATTGTGAGCAATTGGATCATAGCTGCTTACATGGGTTTCCAGGAACGAGCCGCGGCCATTGGGATAACATGGCGCATCTCCGGGAACATTGCTTCCGCACTCTGAATAGGTAAATGTAAACGGCAGGCCAGTGGAGAGCGTCAGGATCGGACTGAGCTGCCAACCGCCAATAATCTCGTTCACAATGCTGTTTGCATGTGGAGCAATCCATTGATTGCGCCCAAAAGGCAACTGATACAAACCATAGAAAACCAGCTGTTGCTCACGAAGAGTATCGTCACGGCCTTTCACCGCCGAACGGTCCCACGTCACAAAGTTGGAATTCCAGTTGTAGGCGCGCTGCCAGGCGTAGTTGGCGTTGAACTGCAATCCATGTGTGATCTGCTTTTCTATCGTTATCTGCAGAGCGTGGAAATGCGTGTCCTGGTCATCTCCGTTGTATTGAATACTGTTTGTCCAGCCGCATTGGCCAGGCTGTACTGTAGTTGGAAATACACCCGGATTCGCCGTCTGGTACGCCTGAAGTTGCGCGATATAGCCGGCATCCTGGCAGGCAGCAAGCGTGCCCGCATAATAGCGGCTCAGCAGTGTGGAATTGCTGGTGCCTCCATTTGCTGAGATCCCTGAGGAAACACTGCTGTCGTAGTGCAGGGCACTGCCATTCACGCTGTATTGGGCCGGAAGGAAGATGGCAGCTTCGTTGGGGTTCGTGCTGTTCCCATCGCCGGCGCTCAGGGTGTGCGTTCCTTTATTGCCTACGTATGCCAACGTGACAGAAAGAGAAGGCGTCAGCGAGTGTTGAATGCTGAAGTTCCACGCGTCAATCGTAGGCAGGCGGATTGGATTCGGGCGGGCCTTGGGGCTCACAAGATAACCGGGTGCCGGCAGCAGCCCAGAAGATGGAATCGTCGGGAAAGCGTAGGCCGGTGGTCCCTGAGAGAGAGCAAAGGCAGCGGATTTGTTTCCGCCCGTTGCGTTTACGCTCTGGTTCGCAAGCACGGGAAGATTTTGCGTTACGGTATGCCCGAAGATGGAGCCGAAGACCCCAAGATCAAAACTGCGGCCATATCCAGCGCGAAGGACAGTTTTCGGATCAAGCTGGTAGGCAACTCCCAGACGGGGAGCGAGTGCTTTCCATGCCGGATCCCAGTTCATGTTGCTGCCAACGCCGCCCACATCGGCAACACGAAGGAAGCCGTCGTTCAGCCGCATCAGGCCGCCATGTGCTGCACCGTTTACGGTTTCAGGGAAGTACAGTTCCCAGCGCAGGCCGTAGTTCACGGTTAGTTTGCTCGAAACGCGCCAGGTATCCTGCGCATAGAAGAAAAGGCGTTTCTGGAACTCTTTTGCATTGAGCGAGCCGGCAATATCTCCGTTTTGGATATATCGACCGAAGGCTGTCACATCGCCGAGAACAAAGGTGGCGAAGCCGAGGCCACCCGTACCATTGTTCGATGTTGGTCCGTTGCCAAAACCGAATAAGCCAGCGCGGTCTGTGTCACTGGGGACACGCAGATTACGCGCATAGCGTGCATCTGCGCCCATTTTGAAGGAATGATTACCCAGAATTTTCGTCCAGTTATTCACGCCCTGGAACTGATCTTCTTTTTCCGTGGTCGGACAATTGCAGCGAGTAATATTCAGGCCTGAGCCATATTGCGGACCCTGGCTTTGAGTATTGCTCGGATTCTGATTGAAGTTTCCGGCAGTCGATCCGACATCGGTGATATTGAACCCGGAGGCTCCTGAAGTGAAGCGGTCGCCGAAATTTATTCCTGGGATGCCCAGGTTTTGTGCAAATGCTTCGCCCTGGTCATACTTGCCGGTCACAATGTTATAGCGGTAATACCCTAAACGAAAGTCCGTGAGCAATGTCGAATTGATGGCGATATCTGCGCCAGAAGCAAGGCTGTCATTGGCCCCGGTGGATGTACCACCGAAACCATTCAGCCCGAAGCCAGCGCCGCCAGCCTCACCAAATAATGTGCCGCCGCTCAGCGTATCGGTAAACCGGCTGAAGCGCTCGAAGACGTGAATCTTTTCCGTCGCCTGCCAGTCAACACGCTCATCCCACTGATTGTTGTTGAACAGGCCATTGCCACTACCTGCATAATTGGCTTGCAGGCTGGAAAGTTGCCCAGAAGTGCCTCTGTTCGGCTGATAGGGCTGGAGAAGCTTCAATAGATTGAGGGCCGGCTGAGACAACTGACTGGCCGGAATGACGCTGTTGGGATAGGGCTGATTGTTTGCGTCATAGATGAGGTTGCCTCCTGGAGCCAGCACCTGCTGATACTCGCTGAAGTCGCATCCCTGAACACTGCCGGCATTAGGGGCTGCCTGTCCTAAGCAAGTTGCGATGAGATGTGCAGATGGGACAGTCATAATGGCAGAGCTGCCTAGCTTCTGCCGCACCCCCTGATAGTCGCCAAAGAAAAACAGCTTGTCTTTGATTATGGGACCGCCGATGGATCCGCCGAACTGGTTGTAAAGACCGCCAGGAATGAACTGGTTGGTCACGGGATTGCGCGCAAATTGCGAGAACGGATCACGAGCGAGGTTGGCGTTACTCTGACGGTAATCAAAAGCGCTGCCATGGAAATCATTTGAGCCTGATTTGGTTTGCGCGGTAACGACAGCGGACACGGCTTTGCCGAACTCGGCGTCAAAGTTCTGCGTTGCGATCTTCGCTTCTGTAACTGCGTCCAGTGCCGGGTTGACAACAATAATGCCGAGGATCGGGTCTTGGTTGTCAGTGCCGTCCAGTTCATAAGCGACGCCGCCGAAGGCCTGCCCATCGATCTGGATCTGCTGGCTGCCTTGCGGATTTTCGTCGGCAGCGTGCGACCAGCTCAGCGCCTGTGCTCCGGGCAACAGCAACTGAAGGCTGGTAAAGTTGCGGTTGACAAGGGGAAGATCGGAAACGGTCTGTGTGCTGAAAACGGTTGAGACATCTGCGCGGTCTGTTTTTAATACCGGAATAGTGTCGGCATTTACCGTAACCGTTTGCGATGCGCCTCCAACCTGGAGTTGGGCATCGACTTTCGGGGAGGTGTCAGCAAAGACCTGGATGCCTTTGGCTTCATAGGTCTGGAATCCCGACACATTGACCGTCACATCGTACTTATCCGGAATCAGGTGTTCAGCCGTGTAGGCGCCGGACTCATTCGTCTGGACGGTAATGCTTGTTCCCTTTGCTTCATCTGTAATCGTGACGGTGGCACCTGGAACGACTGCGCCTGTATTGTCTGTCACTGTGCCGTAGATAGAGCCGTAAACTGCCTGGGCGTGAACTGAGAAGGGAAGAAGCGCGATGACAACAGCACCCAAGCCGCAGGCAAGGGCCTTGCATACGCGTGTGATCATTTTGGTCTCCCGAAAAACCGTACTGCCCTTTTTTAGCTCTCCTGGTACCGTGTTCGTTGTAGTACGAGGAGGGCGGTCTCACTTTTACCTGCTGAAGACGAGCTTTCGCCAAATGCATCAGGTAGCAGCGGGACTGCGAGCTGCTAATTTTCTGTTTCTGCCAGCGGTACACTGCCCCTGACGAGTGGGAAATATAGTCAGCCAAAAGTATGATTGTCAAGAAAAGCAAAGAAGTGTGAGGCAGCGTATGAATCTCTGGCGTTAATAAAAGAAGCTACATGGATAAAAGAGTCAGTGGCCGTAAAAGCCTTTAGCCAAAATAATTCTCTCGAGAACCCCACAATTCAATACTCGCTGCCGCAGTGTTTCTCGCCGCTGGCAAGAGCCAGCGCAAATTCGCGGGCGCGGCTGCTGTCAGGTGAGAAGAGAAGCAGGCGACGGAGTGTCCGCTCCGCGCCGGCAGCATCTCCCAGTGCGCATTGCATTGTAGCAAGGTCGTAATCGGCGGTAAACTGTGCCGGATCATGAACGAAGACGGATTGCAGCAGACGTATTGCGTCTGCCGTGTTACCGTTCTGCGCGCGCAACACTGCCAGGTTGCCGGCAGCCGTATTGTTCAGCGGATCGTCTTTGAGCGCTTTTTGATACTCCTGTTCTGCCTGCGCTTTTTCGCCTTTGATCTGTTCGAGAAATCCAAGCTGCGTGTGCAGCTGCGGATCGGCTGCGCCACCGTTTACAGATTCGGCTGTCTGCAGCAGCTTAAGTGCCTGCTCTAACGCAAACCTGTCTCCATGCAGAGCCATTTGCGCATAGGCAAGGCCATACTCTCGCGGAGTTGCCGGCAAATTGCCTGCGGTTGCCAGTTCTCCGGATTTCTGCCCGGAGTTTTGCGGCGCGTTCGCAGGCATACGCTGAATGCGATGATCGGTCACCTGTTCATGTGCAATGTCCTCAGTCGATTGCCGCGGCATATGGCATGATGCGCAGTCCGGGTTTTCAGGATGATGCTTCGCGACGAAGGAAGCGTCATTATGGCAGGCGAGACATTTGCCTCTGTAATAACTGACACGTTCTTCAGGTGAAGGCGACCGGTGAGGATCATGACATGTGGTGCAGGTGAGACGGTCGCCGCTTTGCTGTTTGCACCTGCTCTCAAGCAATGCTTCCCACTGGCTGGTAGCTCGGCCAGCCGGGCCTTGCCGGCTTTTGTGAACAAAGAAAACAACGTGGTCAGAAAGATTTTCGCCCGGGCGATAGGAGGTCAGGCTGTGGCCGAGACGGGCGATTGTCGATTCACCTTCCACGTGGCATTGCAGGCAGATAGAGTCGCGGCGTACTGCGTCGAGCTTATTAGGATTCAGAATAGGGCCTCTGCCGTTCTGTGCCAGGTGCGCTGAAGCATCTCCATGACACGATGCGCAGCTGATGCCGCCATGCAGAAAGGGCGCACCTGCAAAATGATTTCTGCTTCCCGCGAGCGTCGACTGCACATTGCTGGCGTGGCAGTGCAGGCATCCAGGATCGACGGGAAGCGTCAGAGGCATTTCCGTGACATGAAGGTAATTCGGTGTCATGTCCCAGACGCGTTTCTTCGCATACCAGTTCACGGGAATCTCAAACCAGTAACCGTCCTGCTGAAAGAGATACGTGCGGCCGCGCCTTCCTGAGCCAAGGTAATAGAGTAGCTCCTGCTGGCCATCGAGCGAACGCACAGGCGAATTGCTTGCACGCTGGTAGGAAAGCCATGCTTTGCCGTCCTTCAGAAAAAGCTTGTAGCGGATTCCTGAATCAGCATGGACAAAATCGCCGGGGATGAGTCCGTCGGCTGCTGCGCCGCTGGCGTGTGCCATAGGGGTGCGCTCGTATTCCGTATAAATCTGCTGATGGCACTTTGCGCATGCTGCCTCAGGGTTTTCTGGTTTCTCAGGTGGCGCGGCGAAAGAGATACGCAGAGGGACCACGGCAACTGCCGCAGCAAAAGCAAAAATGCGAAGAATCTGATTCAGCCGCATAACCGGATGACGACTTACCTGTATACCATCGCAGCCAATGTTATATGGGCGCTAATTCAGGGCTTCTTCGGAATCGTCAGTGCGGCTGGAGCGTTGACTTTATATGTCTCGGAAAAATTTCGCTGGTTGATGCCCAGACTCAGTCTTCCGCGCGAATCGATATAGAACAATGGCTTGCCTACGGGAACGTCGCTGAAAGTCTTCCTGAAGGGGAATTCGTATTTCCTGCCGTCGAGTGTTATCGGAACTGTATCTCCGATCTGATAACCGAGCTGCGCAAAAGTATCTGCAGGCACATTGAACACAAGATTTCCGAAAGGCCCATCGGTCCCGATGACTTCTCCGTGCAGGCCCTTGTCATCGACGGCCGCCGTGCGGATCTCAAGCCGCACAAGCTTTGCAACGTCGAGTTCCGGTCCTGCCTGCGTCCAATCGTCACCGCGTGCGAGGTGTGCGCCCGCAGGCGAGAAGATATCGCGCCCATGAAAAGTCGATGAGAGCTTTGCGCCGATCATCCATTGCGGGTTGGTAATTTCACGCGCGGCCTCGATTCCATTGTGATCCTGCACAAGAGTCAGAAGGCCATTGTCGGGGACAACGAAATATTGTCCAGTCTTCGATTTGGCAATGATCGCTTTTCGCGTGCTGCCAACTCCTGGATCGATGACAGCGACGAAGACTGCGTCTTTAGGAAAGTATGGCGCAGATCCGGCAAGAAAGCGCGCGGCCTCTGCAATATCAAATGGCGTGACCTGGTGCGTGATATCGATGACATGCACGCCTGGAGCGATGCCATCCATCACCGCTTTGCAGATACCTACAGCATCGTCGCGTACATCGAAGTCGGTCATGAACCCAATAACGTGCTGTGCGGGTGCAGGCACAGTCTGCTGGGTGCGGCACGCGGCAATCGAAAGGCACAATCCTGCAAGAACGAAGAGCGTGGCAAGATGCTTGCGCATGAACATGACTGTAGCAGGAGAAGCTAGCGAAGCAAGGCAAAAGCTACGATGGTGTTTCCGTGAAGTCCTGTCTCCGATTCTGCTTCTGCTGTGAGCTGTGCTTCCAGCTCGCCGGTATCGAGATGCATTTCGCATGCGGCAATCTCTTCATCGCTGGCGTCGTGGTAACAGAGCTCGCAGACGCCTAACCCATCTTCAGAGCGCACAGGCGGCCCAAAGATGCGGCAGGTCATAGGCCGCGCCTCATACAGATCGCACATGCCTGTCTCCGGATCGAGCGCTGGGCAAATCTCATCGTTGGCGAAGTCTTCGAATTGTTCTTTTGCCTCAGGTGATTCATCAAGCAGACCACTTTGCGTGTCACCGGGAAAATCCGCGGCAACGCGAGCAGCGTAAACGTGTGCCCGCTCGCGGACGCGTGCGGCGCGCTGAGGATCATTCACTGTGAGCTGATTGAGTCCGGTGCGAAGCCGCTCCGCATCGAGTTGGCTGATAGCGAATGCGCCGATGCAGCACTGTGTGCACCCCGGACGGCAGGCGAGCCACTCGCCGCTGCGACGTGCCGTATCGGCGAGGGCCGCATCCACGATTTGTACGAGCTGGATATCAAGCGCTGGAAGCATCATTCAAAAAGGACAAATTTGATCGCAATTTTTCCGTGCAAACATAAGGAATGAGGGGTGCTAAATCAACCTCATTTCAGCCAGAACTTCGCCTCTTTTTACGATACTCGATACCTGCACGCTTTGAAGATAGGAGATTTGCTTGTCAGCAGATAGTCTTTGGCGGAAGCTGAAGCACAGGCCCACCTTTCTTGTTTGCGCCGCTTGTCTTTTCTGGATTTTTATTCCGGTCAGACCTCTTGCAGCACAGGACAATTACGAAATTCAGGTGTATGGTTCGGAAACGGTTGCGCCAAAGACTACCATGCTGGAGCTGCACAGTAATTTTTCTGTGGATGGGTCGAACGCTCTCCCCGGATCGAAATACTCTGCGGACGGCACCTATCCGACGAACCATGCCCTGCGCGAGTCGATCGAGATCACACAAGGGCTGACCAGCTGGTCTGAAGTGGGTTTCTATATTTTTACCAGTGAGCGCAGCGGGCAGGGCATTCAGTGGGTTGGCGACCATATCCGTCCGCGCGTGCGCGTACCCGACAGCTGGCACTGGCCGGTTGGCGTGAGCCTTTCGACTGAGATTGGTTATCAGCGCCGCCAGTTTTCTACCGATACATGGACATGGGAGATTCGCCCGATTGTCGATAAGCAAATCGGGCGCTGGTACTTTGCGCTGAATCCGGCGCTGGAGCGTTCCTTTCACGGTCCGGGTACTTCGCAGGGTGTGGGATTTTCTCCGAACGCAAAGATCAGCTATGACTTCACCAAGGTCATTACCGGAGGATTGGAGTATTACGCATCGTATGGGCGGCTTGGGGACTTCGACAACTTTCATAATCAGCAGCAGCAGTTTTTCCCGGCCATCGATCTGAATGTTTCGCCAAACTGGGAGATCAATTTTGGCGTTGGCATTGGCCCGACAGCTAGCACTGACCATCTGATTGTGAAGGCCATCATCGGCAGGCGGTTTGACTGGTCAGGCCACCATGAACACGGCAGCTCCACGAGTGTGCAATGAACCGGCGCAGATTTCTTACCGGGTGTGGAGCAGTCGCGGCTGCATCGGCGTTGTGCTTGAAGGCGCAGGAGCAGCCAGCCGACTTTACTTTGAACATCGCACCGCTGCAGCTGGAAATTGCTCCGGGAAAAATGATTCGCACGATTGCTTACAACGGAGCAGTGCCGGGGCCGCTGATTCGCTGGCCTGAAGGCAAGCCCATCACCATCGAGGTTATGAATCGGACGGATGTGCCGGAGATCGTGCATTGGCATGGACTTTGGATTCCATCAAATGTGGATGGCGCGATGGAAGAGGGCTCGCCGATGATTCCACCGCAGGGTCGCCAACGGTACAGTTTCACACCGCGGCCAACGGGTTTTCGCTGGTATCACACGCACACCTATGCGGGGCATGATCTCAGGAAGGCCGCGTACACAGGCCAGTTCGGGTGCTTCTATATCGAGCCGAAAGAGAACCCCGGCAAGTATGATCAGGAAATTTTTCTGGCGCTGCATGACTGGAACGCCTACATGGGCGGAGGCGGCGACGCGTCGATGGATGTGAGCTACGACTTTTCGACGATCAACGACAAGATGCTCGGAGCGGGAGAGCCGATTCGCGTGAAGGAAGGCCAGCGCGTGCTCTTTCACATTCTGAATGCGAGCGCGACGCTGACGCACTGGCTCGCCTGTTCCGGACACACGATGCAAGTTGTCGCCATGGACGGCAATCCTGTTCCTGTAGCGAAGAGTGTGAACGCCATTCGCCTTGCTCCTGCGGAGCGCATCGATGTTGTCATCGAGATGAAGCAGCCAGGTGTATGGGTGCTTGGCGAAACGCGCGATGATCTACGAAAAGCCGGCATGGGCATTGTGGTGGAATACGCGAACCAGCAGAGCAGGCCACAATGGGTTGCTCCTCCGGAGATGCTGTGGGACTACTCGCAATTTGCACATCGACAAAAGGCGATGGAACCAGACGAGCGCATTCCACTGACAATTCGCTCGAAGTTCACAGGTCACGGTGATTTCGACCACTGGATGATCAACGGCAAATCCTTTCCAAAAACAGATACGATTCCGCTCACAGAGGGAAAGCGCTATCGGCTGGTGATGCAGAACCAGAGCATGGATGATCATCCTGTGCATCTGCATCGCCACACTTTTGAGGTCACAAGTCTCGACGGCGTTCCGGTAAGCGGGTTGATGAAAGATGTGATCGTCGTAAAGGCGAAGAGCACTGCGGAGGTGGATTTTGTAGCGGCGAATCCCGGCATGACGCTTTTTCACTGCCACCAGCAGAGCCACATGGACTTCGGTTTCATGATGCTTTTCCGTTACGCTTGACGTGTGAGCGCAGGCATTCAGATCGGACCGCAGGAGCGGGTCTTTGTCCTTACCGGAGCTGGCATCAGTGCAGAGAGTGGACTCCCAACGTTTCGTGACAGCGACGGCCTCTGGAGCGGCTATCGCATCGAGCAAGTGGCCACGCCCGAGGCATGGGAGACAAACCCGGAACTGGTCTGGCAGTTCTACTCCATGCGCCGGCGCGATGCGCAGCGCTGCGGCCCGAATCCGGCGCACCATGCTCTTGCGGAACTCGAATCCGAAATAGGCGAGCGGGTTTTTCTCTGCACGCAGAATGTCGATGATCTGCATGAACGCGCGGGGTCGCGCAATCTTGTGCACATGCACGGTGAGCTGTTTTCTTCGCGCTGTGAAGCTGGTTGCGGTGAGCCTGTTTTTGCTGACCGCGGCCTCTATGAATCGGCAGTGCAGATTCCATCCTGCAAATGCGGCGCAAGCATCCGCCCGCACATTGTCTGGTTTGGCGAGTATCCCTTGGAAATGGACCGTGTGATGCGCGAGATCGACCGATGCGATGTGATGATCGTGGTCGGCACATCGGGCAATGTGCATCCAGCGGCAAGCTTTGTGCACTGGGCCAGTCAGCGCGGCCGCGTGCGAACGTTCTATGTCGGTCCGGAGCGCCCGTTGAATGCCAGTGTCTTTACAGAAGTCATCCTGGGCAAAGCGGGAGAGACGCTGCCGGGCTTGTTTATTGCGGAGAAGTAGCGCACGTTGCCAAAGCACCTCGCCAGCAGATAGCTTATAGAGTTTTGACTGGAGAGAAGCATGCCCGCTGCGAAATTGAAGTACAACTCTGGATTTGGAAATGAGTTTGCCACCGAGGCTGTGCCTGGTGCATTGCCGCAGGGGCAGAATGCTCCGCAGAAGCATCCGCTCGGCCTTTACACCGAGCAGTTCAGCGGCACGTCATTCACGTCGCCGCGACACACGAACCGCCGTACGTGGACATATCGCATCCGGCCTTCCGTCACGCACAAGCCGTATGAAGAAGCGCCGGTAAGGCTTCTTCGCAGCGGACCGTTCACTGAGGTTCCTACGCCGCCGAACCAGCTGCGCTGGGACCCGATTCCGATTCCATCGGAGCCGACGGATTTTGTGTATGGCATCGTCACGCTTGGCGGCAATGGTGATCCAGCGATGCAGACCGGAGTCGGCATTCATGTTTACGCTGCCAATCAGTCGATGGAGGACCGGTTCTTCTACAACGCTGATGGAGAACTGCTCATCGTTCCTCAGCAGGGAGCGCTTCATATTCATACGGAACTGGGCATTCTCTGTGTTGCTCCGGGAGAAATCTGTGTCCTGCCGCGTGGATTGAAATTCCGCGTTGTGCTGGACGAGAAGACGGCACGTGGATACATCTGTGAAAACTACGGTCAGCAGTTTAGGCTGCCTGATCTCGGCCCCATCGGCGCCAACGGCCTTGCGAATCCGCGTGACTTTCTTTATCCCGAAGCAGCGTACGAAGACCGCGAAGGCAATTTCCAGATCATCAGCAAGTTTCTTGGTCACCTCTGGTATGCAGAGATCGACCACTCACCGCTCGATGTTGTGGGATGGCATGGCAACTATGCGCCGTACAAATATGATCTGAAGAATTTCAACTGTATCAATACGGTTTCTTTCGATCATCCTGATCCGTCCATCTACACTGTGCTGACTTCGCCGGGCACGATTGCAGGGACTGCAAATGTCGATTTTGCCATCTTCCCTCCGCGTTGGATGGTGGCTGAACACACTTTCCGGCCGCCATGGTTTCACCGCAACATGATGAATGAATTCATGGGGCTGATCTTCGGCCAGTACGATGCCAAGGCTGAAGGCTTTGTGCCCGGAGGCGCAAGCCTGCATAACTGCATGGCCGGCCATGGCCCTGATGCTGAGACATTCGAGCGTGCCAGCGCTGCGGAGCTCAAGCCGCACTATCTGGGCGATACCCTGGCCTTCATGTTCGAGACACAGCTCGCGGTACGTCCTACGAAATTCGCGTTGGAGACGAAGATTCTGCAGCACGAATATTACGAGTGCTGGCAGGGATTGAAGAAGCACTTCAAGGCGGGCAAAGGCAAAAAGGGATGACGGCGATTCAAGCTCTGCTGGATGGATTGATTGACTACGCCGGGTTGTTTCCTCCCGCCGGTCTTGACATGCTGACAGTAGTTCGTAACTATGTCAGTTACCATTCCGGTGAGCATGCCTGGGCACTTGGCCGTTTTATTCTTCCTGTCGAGAGGCTGACGGAGTTCAGCGCAGCATTTGCTGACGCCTGTTGTGATGAGCAAAGGGCTCCATGGCTTCTGAGCGTGCTCAGCACGGGTGATCCTTCGGAAGATGCGCGCTTGATAGCGGCCTTCGGCGAAGGCGCAGCGTTTGTTGATGTTATCGAATGCAAAGCAGCGAATCCAGGTCAGGCGGAGCAGATCCTGTCAGCCGTGCCGGAAGAGCTCACTGTTTACGTGGAATTCCCGCTGGAGCAAAGCACGGAGATGCTTCCGATTCTGAAGCAGGCGAGTGCGCTTGCGAAGGTTCGTACCGGCGGCATCACGACAGAAGCATTTCCCGACGTGGAACGGCTTGCGCATTTCCTTGTTTCCTGTGCGGAGGCTGAGGTTCCGTTCAAGGCGACTGCAGGGCTGCATCATCCCATAGGCGCAGTTCATAAAATGACCTATGAGCCAGAGAGTGCCTCCACACTGATGTATGGCTTCATCAATGTATTTGTAGCAGCTACGATTGCATATTACGGAGCGAGCAGGAAAAATGTGCTGGCGGTGTTGAGCGAACAGGATGCCTCCGCATTTCAGTGGAGCGGCCAAGCGCTCGCATGGCGCGACCGGAAGCTTTCTTCAAAACAGATCAAGAAGGCGCGCGAGAACTTTGCCATTAGCTTTGGCTCCTGTTCGTTTACAGAGCCAATCGACGATCTCGCAGCGCTGGGATGGCTCTGATGCTGAAAAGCTGGGTTGCATCCGCCAACGACGGTATTACGGATTTTCCCATTCAGAACCTGCCATTCGGAGTGTTTTCGATTGGCGGGCAAGAGCAGCGGATTGGTGTTGCCATTGGTGATCGCGTGCTTGACCTGCGGGCCAGTGTACGGCACGGGTTGTTTGGCGGGCTGGACATGCAGATTCAGCAGGCTTGCAGCGCGGCTGTGTTGAATTCGCTTATGGCGCTGGGCCGCAGCGCTGCCACAGCTGTGCGTCAGCGCATCACGGAGCTTCTGGATGAAGAGGCCTCATCTGAATTACGCAGCAAAATTGAACCGCTGTTGGTTCCGGTAGAGCAGGCCACGATGCATCTGCCTGCAGAGATAGGCGATTACAGCGACTTCTACGCTTCCATCTATCATGCAACGAATGTGGGCAGGTTGTTTCGTCCAGATAATCCGCTGCTGCCGAATTACAAGTATGTACCCATCGGCTATCATGGGCGCTCTTCTTCGATTGTAGTCAGCGGCGCGGAGGTGAAGCGGCCCTGCGGTCAGACGAAAGCCGCAGAGGCTGAAGTGCCCAGCTTCGGCTTGAGTCGGCTGCTTGATTACGAGCTGGAAGTCGGGTTCTTTGTGAGTAGAGGCAATGATCGCGGCCAAAACATTCCCATCGAAGAGGCGTCAGAGCACATCTTTGGACTCTGCCTGTTGAATGACTGGTCAGCGCGCGATATCCAGGCATGGGAGTATCAGCCTCTCGGGCCGTTTCTCGCGAAGAATTTTGCGACGACCATCTCTCCATGGGTTGTTACACCGGACGCGCTTGAACCGTTTCGCGTTCCGGCGTTTCAGCGCGAGGCCAGTGACCCAACGCCGCTGCCGTATCTCTACTCGGAGGAAGACCAGCAGCGAGGCAACATCGATGTGACACTCGAAGTCTGGCTCTCTTCGCAACGCATGCGCGATGAAAAAATCCCACCCGCTAGATTAAGCAGGGGCAACATGCGCGATCTTTATTGGACACTGGCGCAGATGCTCACTCATCATGCGAGCAACGGTTGCAATCTGCAAGCAGGCGATCTGCTCGGAACCGGAACCGTCTCGGGTGCACAAAGAGATGCAGCCGGATGCCTGCTTGAAATCACACGGCGTGGCGCAGAGCCGATTACGCTGCCCACCGGAGAGTTGCGCAGGTTCCTCGAAGATGGCGATGAGGTGATCCTGCGTGGATACTGCGAGCGGGAAGGGCATCCGCGCGTCGGCTTTGGCGACTGCCGTGGAGTGATTACTGCAGCCCTCTAGAATCCTGCAACCTCCCACGTTAGCTTCCCACCCCACCATGCGAACACCGCGCATGTCGGGGACCCCGGTTCGTGAACGTGGGGCACCCCATGTTTCCGTTCATCCAGTTTTCAACGGTTCAGGATTTCAACCACATTCCGTACAGCGCTTTCCGGGGTGACGAAGCGCAGGTATTCGCGTCCGTCGACGCCGCCCATGGGAATCTCAGCCTTGCGGAACTGCATGCTGCTGGGTGTTTCTTCATCGAGCGCGATATGCACTTCGTGCGCTCCGGTCGTTTCAAGGATGGACAGCACATTGTCCGAACGAATGCCGCAGCCCGGCATCATGATGATGCGGTCCTTCGCGGCTTCGATCATCTTCGCTACCATCGGCGCGCCGTTTACGACGGAAGGCTGTCCTCCGGAGGTGAGCACGCGCGCAGCTCCAGTGGAGATGACAGCTTCGAGCGCTTCGAGCAGATTGCGCGAGACGTCAATTGCACGATGGAAGGTGACAGGAAGCGGTGCAGCCAGCTCGACGAGCTGCCGTGTGCGCTCTACATCGACCGTGCCATCAGCATTCAGCAGTCCGAGGACGATGCCATTTGCGCCCAGCTCTTTGGCTGTGCGGATGTCATGCTGCATGGAAAGATATTCTGTTTCGTCATAGAGAAAGTCCCCACCACGCGGACGGATCATAACATTGATTCCGATCTTCGATCGTTCACGCGCTGCGCGGATGGTTCCAGCGCTGGGAGTAGTGCCGCCTTCGAGCAGGTTTGCGCAGAGCTCGACGCGCTGTGCGCCGCCTTGTTCCGAGGCTATGACGGAGTCGACAGATTCAAGACAAATTTCGAGTGTGATGTTCTTTTTCATAATGAAGTCAATGCTGAGTTGAGCTATTTGGCGCGGGAAAAGACAACGTAATTGCGGCCGAAGTAGAGACGGTAGTGATTGCCGTTGGCGTTGAGCTGCAGCGGAGTCGGGCGCTTGATCTGATCATCGTGCGTTGCCGGGGCAGTGAAAAGATCATTCGCTGCAATATCCATAACCAGAAAGCTACCGTTTATGAAGCCCACGCCATACGCGCCCGGCTTGAGCGTGTGCCCGCTGAAATCAAGAGATGCTTCCGTAATGAAGTAGGCCTGGTATTTCTGTTGCAGTCCGCTCGAATAGCCGGAGTTGTCGACCAGTGCTGTGAGGACATACATATCGTCGGGGAAGTGGATGCCCGCCGAATTGCGTGCCTGCACTTGCGCCGACTGTCCGCGGAAATAGACCGCATCCGGCAATGCCTTGCCTGCTTCTGCCGCATGCAGAATCACCGGCGCTGCGGACTGCGCAAAAGATGCAAGCGAGAAAACAGCAAAAAGGGAAATGAGAGCCATGCGGCGAAGAGTGGACTTCATGCGTTCTTTCCTGGAATAGCTAAGCTGCAGTATAAACCTTTGCTTCCAGAATCTACCGCCAAGGCGCGAAGGACGCCAAGGTGCGCCAGGAAAACTTTCTTTACCACGGAGAACACGGAGCCTTCAAAGAGGCAATGGTCCACAGCACAGTTCGGTTTTATTTGCGCGCTGTGCGCCTGGAGTTCGGTGGGCAAGTGGACTCGCGGATGATGAGCTCCGGAACAATCGCCATTTCATCCGGAAGATCTTTTGCTCCTTGTATGCGCCTGAGCAAAGTGCGCGCTGCATGCGTGCCCATGGCGTGCAGGGGCTGGCGGATAGTCGTCAGGCTGGGATTGTGATAGGCGGCTCCCTGAATATCATCGAAGCCGACGACAGATACGTCTTCCGGCACGCGCAGCCCGTAATCGCGGAAAGCACGGATAGCACCGATGGCTGCAACATCATTAAACGAAATGAGCGCTGTGAAGGGCCGCTTCTGTGCCAATAACTGCTGCACCACCGGATAGCCAAGCTCCGGTGATGAGACATTGACCTCAAGCTGTACGGTCAGCTCTGGATGCACTTCAATACCGAGTTTTTTTGCGATAGATGTAAAACTCTTCCAGCGGTCATCCGAATCTGAGCTGAATGCTTGCCCGCGCATGAAGGCAATGTGCCGGTGGCCCAGTTGATAAAGGTGATGCATCGCCAGTTCGGCGGCTCTGCGGTGATCAAGCACAATGCTGGTGATGCCTTCGATCTTTTTGTGATTGGCCACAGCCACCACAGGTAGCGGCAACGGGTGCTGCAGCGCAGTGTCGATGGCGATGAATCCTTCGACGGCCCGCTCCATCAGCAGGCGCGGATACTCTTCGATCAGGTCGGCCTTGCGCCGGTGGCTCGCGGTGAGATAGAAATAACCCTCTTCGAGCAGAACTTCTTCGATGCCATCCATGACCAGCACAGAGTAGCCATCGCTCAACTCGGGGACGAGCACACCGACGGAAAATGTCTGCTTGCGCCGCAATGACCGTGCATAAAAACTCGGGCGGTAGTCAAATTTCTTCGCGGCAGCCAGCACGCGGTCGCGTGTGTCCTGCGGAATGGAGCGCACGCCGGGAGCGTTATTCAGCACCAGGGAGATGGTTGCAGGAGAAAGATCAAGATAGTCGCCTAAAATTTTCAGGCTGATTGGCCGGCCGGGAAGGAAAGGACTCTTTTCTTTTTGGGCCGGAGACTTCGATTTCGGCATATCTGTTTTTGTAGTGGTTACAGACGAAATGTTCAACCGAAAACGGGCCGAAATCAGTGAGACAGCATTTACTGCGCCACCGCCAGATCGCCATTCATCTGCTTGATGGAGTTGCCCCCGGTATCTTTCACAGCGTAGAGCGCCTTGTCGCACCGCGCCATCAAGTGGCTCCATCCGGAGTGCGTGCTTTGCACTTCGGCTACTCCAAAACTTGCACGAATGCCCCGAACCGTTCCTTGTGATCCTATACGCAGTTCTTCAAACGAAACCCTCAGCCGCTGTGCGATTTCGACAGCGGAGGCGACAGTTGTCTGCGGCAGCAGGATGGCGAACTCATCGCCACCGATCCTGGCGACCCGATCGACGCAGCGTACATGGGACTGCAGACAGCGGGCCACTGCGATCAGAGCGGCGTCGCCTTGTTCATGACCAAACGAATCATTGATCTGTTTGAAGCCATCGAGATCAATCAGGATTGCCGACAATGGCGTGCGGTTCTGCCGGCTCAGGATGATTTCTGTTTCCGCGGAGCGTTCAATGGCCCGCCGATTCAGCAGCCCGGTCAATGGATCGGTGGAGGCCTGTATCTGCAGGTCATAGCGGAGGACGGCTGCGGTCATCCAGACAAAAGCAACAGTGACGGCGCCTTGCAATGCCGAGTTGTTAATGACTGTCCAGGTGAGGAACGGTCCGCCGCGCAGATAGTTAGCCGGCGCTCCATGAAGGAAGAGACCGAAAAGGCGGATCACATTACCGAGACTCATCAGAGTCACGACCACGCCCATCAGGCCGGCAGAGGTCTTTACCGCTCCGGAGGCGTTCCTGAAGATGACGACTGCGGTCAGGGCGAGCTGAATGCTCAGCAGCAAGCTGAACACAACGAGGCGGTTCTTTGTGTTCGGAGCCATCAGTCCGTAGCGGCCAATGCCGGCAGCGATGGCCAGAGTCAGTCCTGCCTGCACTGGCCAGCCCGTGATGCCGCGCACAGAGTCCTCACCAAAAAACTCCGTTATTGCCCGGTGCAGACAGAGGTAGGCAATGGGGAAGAAGACATCACCGCCAAAGATTGACAGGCTGTCAGGAATTTGTCCGCGCAGAGCAATCAGCACTGAGCCGGTAAAGGCGCAAAGGTTATAGACGGGGAACCAGAAGACACCCTTCGTGTCGCGATGCATCCACGAATTGACGAAGGTCAGAACCGTATAAAGGCCCAGAAAGACTGCATGTTCTACATGCAGCGTATGCATGTCCATTTCTGTTGTCTCTTCTCTCTGGCTTGGTAGTGACCTGCCGGCAGCAAGCGTTATGTGTCAGCCCGCGAAAGTGCGCGTCGCAGGTCAATTTTTATTGATCGTTATAGGACTTCTGTCCCTACGAAATATCTGGGGGGCTATAGATAAACTATCGCCATCTGTAGCGATAAGAACAGGGGTAGATGGTAATCGTTTAAAAGTAACGCTTTGCGGAAGGATTTAGTAACCAGATTTTCTGAAAGATTACTGAAAAAGAAAGCCAGCGGAATCTATCTCCGCTGGCTTGTTTAGACTTCTTCAGCGCGTTCCAGTTCGCGGATATACTCGATGACTGCTTCACTCCAGCCATCGATGTGCGTCCACTTGCCGTAGCCAACGCCGTTCCGGTAGCTGGCTATGTTCACGACGTAGCCCCTGCCATTCGGCACAGGAACATGGTCGTGCGACTGCTCGTCGGTGATGACGATGATCCGGTCGTACTTCTCATCGATCCGGTTCAATGCGTGGCCAAGCCTGGTGCCCATGTGCGGCTGGCTCTGGTCAAGAGCATCGCGCAATGCGAATCCACGGCGCGGAGGCACGCGCTTCAGCGCATCAGAAAAGGTGTAGATGCTCACCTTTTCTGCGATCTCCCGCAGCAAAACAGCCAGGCCGTAAGCGGCGTCGGTCCGGTATACCTCAGACAGGCGCGAGAGCGGAACCACCATGCTGCCGGAAACGTCCACCAGCAACACAGTATGTCCAGCCTGGGGCAAGGGCTTAGTTCCTCAAGTCACAGGTCAACGCAATGAGCCTCATCATGGAGCGGTGGTTGCAGCTATGCCAAACGATATAATGCGGCGAAGTCTGAATTCTTGAAGAATACGATGAACACAAGAGAAAGAACCCTTCGCTTGCTGACGCTCGCTTTCTTTGCCGTGGCCTATGTAATCAACGCAAACGCACAACAGTCATTACAAAAAACATCTGGCGAAGTGAAAGCACAACTCGCAACCACGTCCGACAGTAAGACTGCTAATTGGTCTGAAATCGTTGCTCATGCTCGGCCTGCGGTTGTGGTTATTGAAACCGATGAAGGGTTCGGCAGCGGGTTCATTATCAAGCCGGATGGAATCATCGTTACCAACCATCACGTCGTGGCGAATGCTAAAGGAATGGCGGTCAGATTCCCATCAGGGGAAGTGTATAAAAACGTGTATCTCCTCAGTTCGGACCCCATCAATGACCTTGCATTTCTCAAGATAGAAGCGGTTGACCTGCCGACAATACCACTCGGAAACTCTAGCAACGCACAAGTCGGTGATGAGGTGTTGCTAGTAGGCACTCCACAAGGACTTGAGCAGACAGTCTCAAATGGATTGATTAGTGGCATTCGTATCGACAACAATGGTGTTCGTGTCCTTCAAACATCAGCAGCAGCAAGCCCCGGAAGCAGTGGCGGACCTCTTCTGAATCGGAACGGTGAGGCCATTGGCGTTATGTCTTTCAAGCTAGTAAATGGAGAAAACCTGAATTTCACAATACCGATTAACTATGTACGCGGGAAATTGGACAACCTATCTTTATCCTCGAATAAGAAAGCCTTTGAACCGCTGACGGCACAGGCCGGACAGCACAAGGGAGTATGGGTTGCGGGAAGAGGGTCTGCACATTTTGAAGAAGTGTATATGGATGTTCTGAATATGCTAGATGATGCTGGCGTGGATTTTGCCAATCATGGAAAGCTGAGTGTTACAGACGGCTTTATACCACTATCTACGATTCTTGAAAGACTGCCAAATGCAGGTGCGGACAGTCTGTTATACATAAAAACGGAACCGGGGCTGACCTCACTAGCTGCTACAGTCTATTTTCAATGCTATGACGCAACAGGTCGTCTCTTGTGGGAAGAAAAAGCTACAGATGTGCTAGTTGATGGCGGAAACACTATCGTTCATCGGCACGGATGGAAAAGCAAACTGCGTCCACATATCGGTCAACCCGGACTGTTGTTGAGGCAAGACGTACAGGAAGGTTCCCAAAAATCTGAAAAATAGCCCAGTTGCTGTCCACCATTGCCAAGATTGTTGGATGGAGCGATTCAACCACTGTGGCTATAGCCTTCGACTACGCTTCACGGCGTGAAGCTTCGCTCAGGATGACAACTCTATCTTGAAGCAAAAATAAAAAGCCCTCGCGTGAGGCGAGGGCTTTTTGCGCGTAAGCGCGTGTGCCTGGATGGCCAGTCTGACCGGGGTCCCCGGCGCACGCGGTTTCGTGCGCTGGGGTGGTTAATACATGCCTTCCATGCCACCGCCGTGGCCACCTGCCGGAGCAGCGGCCTTGGGCTCGGGGATTTCCGAGACCATGGCTTCGGTGGTCAGCATCAGTCCGGCGATGGAGGCCGCGTTCTGCAGGGCAGTGCGCGTTACCTTCGTCGGGTCGATGACGCCGGCCTTCACCAGGTCTTCGTAGACGCCGGTTCCGGCGTTGTAGCCATAGTGAGAGTCCTTGTGCTCGCTGATCTTGCCGACAACCACAGCACCCTCTTCACCGGCATTGCCGACGATCTGGCGCAGTGGCTCTTCGATGGCGCGGCGGACGATCTGGGCGCCGATCTTCTCGTCGCCTTCGAGCGTCTTGAGGAGCTCGTCGACAGCGGAAGCGGAGCGAACCAAGGCAACGCCGCCGCCCGGAACGATGCCTTCTTCCACGGCAGCGCGGGTTGCGTGCATCGCGTCTTCCACGCGGGCCTTCTTCTCCTTCATCTCGGTTTCGGTGGCTGCACCGACCTTGATGACAGCGACGCCGCCAACCAGCTTCGCAAGGCGCTCCTGGAGCTTCTCGCGATCGTAGTCAGAGGTCGTCTTTTCAACCTGGCTGCGAATTTCCTTCACGCGGCCCTCGATCGCCTTGGACTGGCCACGGCCTTCGACGATCGTGGTGTTGTCCTTGTCGATGGTGACGCGCTTCGCCTTGCCCAGGTCTTCGATCTTGAGGTTCTCAAGCTTCAGGCCCAGGTCTTCGGTGATGGCGTTGCCGCCGGTCAGGATGGCGATATCGCCCAGCATGGCCTTGCGACGGTCGCCGAAGCCCGGAGCCTTGACGGCAGCCACGTTCAGCGTGCCGCGCAGCTTGTTGACCACGAGGGTCGCCAGCGCTTCGCCGTCCACGTCTTCCGCGATGATGACGAGCGGCTTGCCGCTGCGCGCCACCTGCTCAAGCAGGGGAAGCAGATCCTTCATCGAGCTGATCTTCTTCTCGTAGATCAGGATGTAGGGATCTTCGAGCACGGCTTCCATGCGATCCGGATCGGTGACGAAGTAGGGGCTCAGGTAGCCGCGGTCAAACTGCATGCCTTCGACTACGTCAAGCTGGGTTTCGAGCGTCTTCGACTCTTCAACCGTGATGACGCCGTCCTTGCCGACCTTCTTCATGGCTTCGGCAATGATGGTGCCGATGGTCGCGTCCGAGTTGGCCGAGATGGTGCCGACCTGGGCGATCATGTCGCCGGAAACCGGCTTCGAGAGCTTCGAGAGAGCGCCGCCTGTGACCACACCGTTCTCGTCGCGCTTGCCGTTGATGGCTTCCACAGCCTTGTCGATGCCGCGCTTCAGCGCCATCGGGTTCGCGCCGGCGGCAACGGTCTTTACGCCTTCGCGATAGATGGCCTGGGCCAGAACAGTGGCGGTGGTGGTGCCGTCGCCGGCAACATCAGAGGTCTTCGATGCAACCTCGCGCACCATCTGCGCGCCCATGTTTTCGAGCGCGTCCTTCAGCTCGATTTCCTTGGCTACGGTCACGCCGTCCTTGGTGATGGTCGGCGAACCAAACTTCTTCTCGATGACGACGTTGCGGCCCTTGGGACCGAGCGTCACCTTCACTGCGTCGGCCAGAGTGTTCACGCCGCGCAGAATTGCCTGACGCGAATCTTCTCCGTGCAGAATCTGCTTTGCCATTTTCAATTCTCCTTACAACGAGGAGCCTATGCTCCGTGTAAATTCTTGATTGGTGGAAAAACCCAGGTTAGCTTCGCGAACCTGGGGCACCCATAGTTCTACTTTTTGAGGATGCCGAGGACTTCTTCCTCGCGCATGATCAGGAACTCCTCACCGTCGATCTTGATCTCGGTGCCGGAGTACTTGCCGAAAAGAACGCGGTCGCCAGCCTTCACATCGAGCGGGAAAACCTTGCCCTCTTCGTTCGACTTGCCCTTGCCGACGGCGATCACTTCGCCTTCCTGCGGCTTTTCCTTGGCAGTGTCGGGAATGATGATGCCGCCACGAACGGTCTCGGCCTCTTCCACGCGGCGAACCAGGATGCGGTCGTGCAGCGGAGTAAAGGTGGTGGCTACAGTTGCAGTTGCCATTGCGATGCTTCTCCTTCACGCGAGATTTGCTCGCGATATTGAATGCTGAAAATTGGGAATTTACTGCAAGCTTGAGGAGTGGATGGGTACGAACCATGCTTTAGCACTTCCACTCTTCGACTGCTAATGTAGAGAAGGGATTGGAGGTTTGTCAAGCAATCCAGATGAAATATGAGTGAATTACGCTCATATTCTACCGATATCTTCCGAGCGGTGCACATTTTGCCCCTGCATGGACCCGGGCTCTAGCAGGTGAATATGTTGCTTGTATTCTCCAGCCAAATGCAAAATGGCGCTATCGAAGGTCGCCAGTACAAGATTCTCCATAATGGCCTGGCCGAGCAGGTAAGCATCTGTGACCTGCTTGTAGCCCTGTAAACGCTTGAAGAATGGCTTTGTCAGCGTGCGCCAATCCTGTGCTGAGGGATGGAACTCGAAACCCGGAAGCTGTGTCAGCTTTTCAAGAACGGCGGTAGCTTCGCTCATGCTGAGATTGCCCCGGTCAGGCGCAGTCGCATAGCGCATATATCCGGATTCTGAGAGAGGACACAGACCCCAGTTCAAGCCGGGGGTTGCTAACCAGGTGCTGGCAAGAAAGTGGTGGATGTGACCTTCAAAAACGCGAGCTATGAGCACATTCGCGTCGATCAGATAGCGGGTTTTAGTCAAAGTCTTCCTCTAGAGCAACCTTGACCATCGCCGGTGTGATGGGCTGGCCTGTTGCCTTGACGACCAGCACACCGTATTCATCCGTTTTCAGCTTTGACGACGCACTGACCGGAAGCTCCGGTGCTTCTGCAGCTCGCCGCAACAACTCACTGATCGCGCGTCCGAGCGGGATTCCTTTTGCACTCGCATAAGCTGAGGCAAAAGCATAGGCTTCCGTATCGATATTCACATTTGCTCTCATGTCATCATGATACACCGAATCAAAATTCGGTGCAAAAATGAATTTCAGCACCTATTTTCAGAGTAGCCTCTCTAGATAGATAGCAACATGGCTATGATTGTTTTGCCGATTTAAAAATAGTGTGTTTTAGCCAGAAGGCGTTTCTCCAAAGCCCGTTTTTCTATTGATTTTTGAATTAAATCTACCTAAAATAAAAGAGTTTGTGACTTCCCGGCGGGTCTGTTGGTATCCCATCCCTTTCTTCGCCGGAGATTCTGCACGTCACCTTACTTGCTAGGGGTAATTAAAAAAAATGGCAAAACGTCGTGGTAATCCAAACTGGGGCAAACCGGAGCCCATCGGTCCGGTCGTGCCTACTGTGACTTCCTTCGAACAGGTTGTGAAGGAATACAAGCTCACTCCAGATCAGTACATTCGCTCCACGCGCCTGCGCGAGTGGGCACGCCGCAACCGCAACTCGAAGTATATTCCTGAAGCGCTGCTGGAAGCGTGGGGCTTCGAGATCGAGTCCTCTTTGTAAGTAACTGAAGTGTTCAAGAAGCAAACGCCGCCTTTATGGGCGGCGTTTCTGCTTTTTGAATTCTGTTTCGATCCGTACTTTCGATGCACCATCTCTACAAGTGCAAGCATCCGTTAGAAAGCACGCAATCCGGGACGCTATGAAGACAAAATGATTGCAAGGCTGAGACACAATCGGCGGTCCACTACCCCGAATCTATGAACTGATGGACAATACTTGCATGACTTCCAAAGCCCCGTTTACCGACGTCCCCGGCGCGATCGAAGAGATCAAGGCCGGGCGCATAATCGTCGTAGTGGACGACGAAGACCGCGAGAATGAGGGCGACCTTACGCTGGCCGCCGAAAGCGTCACTCCGGAAGCCATCAACTTCATGGCAAAGTACGGGCGCGGCCTCATCTGCCTCACGCTGACGGAAGAGCGCGCTGACTACCTCCGCCTGGGGCCGATGGTGCAGCAGAACTCCTCGCGCTTCGGCACTGCTTTTACTGAGACGATTGAAGCGCGCGAGGGCGTAACGACGGGCATCTCGGCGCATGACCGCGCGCACACGATTAAAGTGGCCATCCATCCCGCATCGACGGCGAACGATCTCGCCCGGCCGGGGCACATCTTTCCGCTGCGCGCGCGCAAGGGCGGCGTGCTCGTCCGCGCCGGGCAGACGGAGGCGTCAGTCGATCTTGCGCGCATGGCGGGGATGATTCCCGCCGGCGTGATCTGCGAGATCATGAAAGACGACGGCACCATGGCCCGCGTGCCTGACCTGACCGAGTTCTGCAACCAGCATGGTCTGAAGATGCTGACCGTCGCCGAGCTGATCCGCTACCGCCTGCAGAACGAGCGCTACATTGTCCGCGTGGCCGAGAGTGAACTGCCGACTCCCTATGGCGAGTTCCGCATGATCGCTTACGAGAGCGAAGTCAACGGCGGCGAGAGCCACCTGGCACTGGTGCGCGGCGATGTGAATACGGGCGACGATCCGGTGCTGGTGCGCGTGCACTCGCATTGCCTTACCGGGGATGTCTTTGGCGCAACGCTGTGCGACTGTCACGGCATAATGCAGCGCTCGCTCAAGGCCATTGCTGATGCCGGACGCGGAGCGCTCATCTATCTGCACAACACCAGTCGCGGATTCGACATTGACCGCTCAGTCACGCCGCATCGCATCCTCCTGCACCGCGAGCCGCGCGATGACCGCCATCAGCGCATCCTGCGCCAGGTAGGACTGGGCGGGCAGATTCTTGCCGACCTTGGCATCCACAAAGTGCGCCTGCTCTCAAATACGCCGACGCATGTGCCGGCGCTGCAGGGCTTCGACGTGGAGATTATTGAGCAGGTGCCGGTTCCCGACCTCCAAACAGCGGAACCAAAACGCGGCTGAAGCCTACTCCGAGCGCAGCGCCTGCATGGGATCAACCGATGCGGCGCGGCGCGCCGGAAGATATGCAGCAATCACGCCCGCAATCATCAGCAGCAGCCAGACAGCAATCACATCCAGAGGCAGGGCCAGATGCCGGTAGAGAAACGTGTTCAACTGATGGGTCGCTATCCAGACGAAAGGCAGCCCGGCCGCAACACCCCACAGAACAACAGCGCACGCCTGACGCAGGACCATCGTCAGTACATCTTTGCGTTGTGCGCCGAATGCCATGCGCAGGCCGATCTCCTGAGTGCGCTGGGCCACAAGGCAGGAAAATAATCCGGCAATCCCGATCCCGATGAGAAGCAAGGCCAGCACTCCGAAGATGGTGGCCAGCAGGGCAAGCATTCGTTCGGTCAGAAGGGCCTTATCGATCTTTTCATTCAGAGTCTGTGTGGACCAGATATCTTCTCGTCCTCCACTGGCCACAATTTCCCTGACTCTTTTCTGAATTTGCTCTGTGTCGCCAATGGTTTGAACCAGAATTTCAGGGTTCCGCATGTAGTCGGCTTTCTGGAAGAAAGAGATGTAGACGGCGGGAGACATTGGATGGCGTGGATCATCCAGATTTGCATCTCCGACGATGCCGATCACCTCAGCATCGCTGGTCAAAGCGGGATCGCCGATATAGGAGAGAAAGCGAATGTGCTGGCCGATGGCATTACCGGATGGAAACAGCTCTGCAGCGAGGCTGCGATTGATGATGGCGACGTTAGGGTGAGCTACGTCATCGCTGAAACGGAAATCGCGCCCGCTCTCGAAGGGGATTTTCAGTGTGCCAAAGAAGCCCGGAGTAATGGGGCGGGCATAGGAAGCATCCACGGAAATCTTCTGGTCCGGCGTGGCAATTTTGTCTGTAAGAAAATAGGGCGCGAAGAGAAGAATATTGCCCATGCCTACGGATTTCACGCCGGGAACCTGTGCGATCTGTTCCTGCAGAGTGCGATAGTAAGGTTCAGCGTCGAAGTTCTTGTATCCCGCGCCCCGCTGAATCAGCGAGAAGCCAAGCACTCCGTTGGGTTCGAGGCCGAGATCGATATGCAGCAATGCGCGCATGCTGAAGACGAGCTGCACTGTCGCTGCCAGCAGCACAAATGAGAACGCAATTTGCCCGGCCAGCAGAATGTTGCCGGCGAAAGATCCGCCGCGCCGCATGACGGAGCGTCCCGCAGACTGCAATGCAAGTCCCGGGTGGTTACGGCTGCCGATCCATGCGGGAACCATGCCGAAGAGCAAAACACTCAGTACAGTCGCGCCCACCGCAAAGAGCAGAACAGTGGCGTTCGGCGTAAAGCTCAGATCCATGGCGTAGTTGCTTCGCCAGAATTCGCCGGCCAGCCAGCGGCTGGCGTAGAACGCAATCAACAGCCCAGGCAGTGCGCCGCAAAGCGCCAGCATGAGGCATTCAACCAGAATCTGCCGCAGCAAAGTGAAGCGCGAAGCCCCGAGCGCCGCGCGAATCGCCAGCTCATGCTTGCGGCTGATGGTTCTTCCCAGCATGAGCGTACCCAGGTTGGCGCAGGCAATCAGAAGCACAACTCCTACCATGGCCCACAGGCCAAGCAGCGGCTTGCGGTAAAGCTCGCGTGTGTACATGAATCCTGTCGCGGCAGAACGGAGCGCGATACGGCGCGACAGGAAGTTTCTTTTTTGAGCATCCTTCCATGAAGGAGCCACTGAGTCATGCTTGACCTGTTCCCAGATGGTGCTGATCTGCGACCGCGCAGCATCCATGCTGATTCCAGTCCGGAGCTTTCCTAACAGGATGTAGTAAAAGAAGGTGGATGCGTCGACGGGCCTTTTGAGCGGAACGACGGCTTCCGGTGGCGAATCGATGCGCAGGGCGCGAAACTGTTTCGGCATGACGCCGATCACGGTGAAGGCATCGCCATCGATCCGTATTGTTTTACCGCTGACGGAAGGCGTCCCTCCAAAGAGGGTTTGCCAGCAGTGATAACTGATGACAGCGACTTTTGTTCGCTCTCCGTTGGTTGATCCATCTTCTTCCGGAGTGATCCAGCGCCCGAGCAATGGCGGGACTCCAGCTGCGGAAAAGAAGTCGCCTGTTTCCCACATGACATTGCCTGCTTCTGAAGAGACGTCCGATTGCAGAGATTGCGTCGCGCCTTCTTCGTAGGCTACAAGATGCGAGAAGACTTTCTGTTCTTTGGCAAGCTGAAGATATGCGGGAAAGGTGAAGCCTTCCGGCCACGCACCCGGATACGCAACCGGATGTGCTGGGTCGATAGTGGACAAAGTTACCAGGCGGTCAGGCTCACGGAGAGAAAGCTTCTTGAGCATCAGCACATCCACCAGCGTAAACATGGCGGTGTTGGCTCCGATGCCCAGTGTAAGCGTGAGAATCGCCGTGATGGTGAAGCCTGGAGACTTCCTCAACTGCCTCCACGCATACTTCAAGTCCGCCCAAAGAGATTCGACCCGCGGCCATTGCCACGCCGTTCGCCCGCGCTCTTCGATCAGTGCCACGTTACCGAATTCTCTCCGCGCCCGATGCTCTGCTTCTTCGCGGTCCATGCCTTCGGCAACGAGCACTTCGGTTCGCTCATCGAGATGCTGCTCGATTTCAGCAGAGAGGTCGTCATAGATTCGCCGGCGTGAGAAGATGCGGTGCAACAGACTCATGGCGAAGACCCTTATTCCGTTCTCAATGCCTTGACTGGGTCGACAGATGCGGCGCGCCGCGCCGGAATATAGGCGGCAATCAAGGCGATCAGAACCATCAGCAGCGGCACGGCGCAGAGTGTGAGCGGATCGAACGGGCTTATTCCAAAAAGAAAGCCTCGCAGCAGCCGGGTTGACGCCACAGCAACCACGAGCCCGGCGACCGAGCCGGTAACGGCCCATACAAGGCTTTGCTTTACCACCATGCGAACGATCTGCCAGCGCGGCGCGCCGAGAGCCAGGCGGACGCCGATCTCCCGCGTGCGCCAGCTTACGATGTAGGCAATCAGGCTGTAGACGCCGGCTCCACCCACGCCTATGGCAAGCACGCCGAAGCCAAGAAGAAGGACCGTCAGCGAGCGTGAGGCAGAAGTGGAAGCTGCAACGACTTCATCAAACGTCCGCACATGCGTGACCGGAACCTGAGGATTAATCTGCGCAACCACTCTGCGCAATCCTGACGCGATCTGTTCGGCCCCGGCGTGCCCGCGCAGCAGAATATGCATAGATGGCTGCTCAAGTTTGGGTAGCATCGGGAAATAAATTTCTTCGTCAAAGCGGTCGCCGGAAAGGTTTTGATGACGCGTGTTGCTCACAACGCCGACCACGATAGAAGCGGCATTGGGATCGAAGACTGCCGGAGTCTTCTCATCGGCGACATTGAGAAGGTGCTTGCCGAGAGGATTCTGGCCCGGCCAGAGATTGTCGGCCATCCGCTGATTGATGACGACAGCGCGGCTGGTTCCGGATTGGTCAGAGTCGGTCAGGAGGCGTCCGCTAAACAGCTTCACACCGAGTGTCTGAAAATAATCGGTGGAGACGACGCGGGAGGCTGCAAGACGCGGTTGCTGTCTGGCCTCGCGAGGATGGTCATCGGCGTCATAGGGGAAGATCACGTCATCGCCGCTCATCGGCAACGTGTCTGCCAGCGCAACATCTTCGACGCCTGGAATGGCGCGCGCCTGCTCCGGCAATTCCCGGAAGAATGTCTGACAACGCCCTCTCGGTCCGATGCCCTGCGAGGGCAGGAACGGGCATGTATCGGCGTCCAGGGAAATTTCAGCGGTTACCATCCTGTCGATGCGAAAGCCGGGATCAACATGCGACAGGCTGTTCAGGCTGCGCAGCATGAGCCCCGCGGCTGTGATCACAACTACGGACAATCCAATCTGGCCGACAACCAGCAGCATCGAGAGTCTGAATTGCGATCCCTTGCCGGCAACGCTCAGGCTGCCGGAGCGCAGCGATTCCTGCAGATGCGGCGAGGCCATCTTGATGGCGGGAATCAATCCAAAGAGCACGCCGGTCAGCACAGAAATGAGCAGCGCGAACAGGAAGACATTCCAGTGCAGTCCTATGCCAGCCATGCGCGGCGTGTCTGCAGGAAGAAGCTTCGTGAGCGCACGCAGGCTGATCGAGGATGCAGCCAGCCCGACCGCTCCAGCAAGCAGCCCCAGCAGCGCGCTCTCGATCAACAGCTGACGGACGATGCGACCACCGGATGCTCCCAGGGCGCCGCGAATCGCCATTTCGCGCTCGCGCGACGCTGCGCGGGCAAGCATGAGGTTGGCAACATTGGCGCAGGCGATGAGCAGGATGAGCCCGACGGCCCCGAAGAGAAGCAGCAGGCGCGGACGGGTGTCGCCCACGATGGAGTCAAGCAGGGGGACAACGGTGGTGTCAGCTACCCAGTCGTCCGGCATGCGCCAGGGAAAGAGCGTGAGCAATTGAGGGTGCAGCCTGTGCAGCTCAGCCTGTGCTGCTGCGGGTGTGACTCCGTCTTTGAGCCTGCCGATGGCGCGCAAGTCATAAGGGCCTACCCAGGGATCGTAGGAGTCGCCGCCTTTGAAGGAGATAGGAATGACGAACTGCGTTTCGGCGTAAGGAAAGTGGATGCCGGGGGGCATGACGCCGAGGATGCGGCGCGAAATGCCATCGATACGGATGGTCTGGCCGATGACGAGCGGATTTTCGTTGAAGCGCTGCTTCCAATATCCGTAGCTGAGAACCACAACCCGGTCGGCGCCTGCGACTGCATTCTCAGCAGAGAAGAAGCTGCCGCCTGCTGGATGAATGCCCAGCGTGTCGAACGCATTGACGGTAACGCCGGACCCAAAGACGCGCTCGGCGGAGTCAGCTACGTCAATGTTTGATTCATCATTCGGGCCATAGCCGGAGATGGAAGAGAATGACTGCGAGTGCTCCTGTAATGCCCGGACCCAGCCCTTGGGATAGAACGCACCGTTGGAAGGAATTGCCGCGAGCCGGTCCTGCTGCGGATAAGGCAGCGGGCGCAGCATGATCGAATCAATCAGTGTAAAGATCGCCGTATTCGCGCCGATACCCAGAGCCAGCGTGAGCACGGCCATCGCAGTGAACGCACGGTATCTTCCAATCTGCCGCAGGCCAAACTTCACGTCGGCCCAGAGCGAAGAAAATGTTGGCCATTGCCATTGCTCCCGCCCGTGCTCCTCGATCAGCGCTACATTGCCGAACTCGCGCCGTGCCTGGTGTTCGGCATCTTCGCGGCTCATGCCATCGGCGACGAGCGCTTCGATCTTTTCATCGAGGTGCTGCTGGATTTCTTCGGAGAGGTCGTCATAAACGTTGCGGTGCGAGAACATAAAAGTCCCTCCTGTAGCTAGGACTCGTTTGGCGAAAGAACGAGGTTGATGCCTTTGAACATCTGCTCGAAGCGCGAAACTTCACGCTCCAGATGCTTGATGCCGGCGCGGGTGATCGAATACGTGCGCACGCGGCGGTTTGTGCTTGAGACCTGCCACTCAGCCTTGAGCAGGCCCTCTTTCAGCAAGCGCTGTAACGCAGGATAGAGCGAGCCTTCTTCTACCTGCAGCAGATCATTGGAGCGCTGCTTGATGTGCTGCACCAGCGCGTATCCGTGCATGGGCTGCCGCCGCACGGACTCGAGAATCATGATCTCGAGCGCGCCAGGAAAAAGATCGCGTGGTTCGGATTTTTTGAGTGGAGTCATAGCCTTTGTTGAAACAGGCCTAGACTAAAACAGTATGAGGAAAATCGTCAACTAATTATTTTTTTGAGAAGCTTTTGAGAGCATAAACGCGGTAGGCGGCCCACTTCTGCGCATGGTTCCACCAGCAGACCGGATCAGGAGGGCGGTGCTCGGCCACCAGCGTGTAGTCAGACGTAAGATATGTCTGGAGTTGCGGCCACAGATTCATCTTCTCGAAATTGTCCGAACCATTCAGATGCTGGAAGCTTGTAACGATGATCACCTTCGGCGGCTCTTCGTGAATCTGCCGCCAGAACTTTGCCTGCGCTTCCTGCACGGCAGGCTCAGAACCCGGCCCGAGGATCAGAAAATCAGCGAGCATGCCTGTCTGCTGGACCAGCTTCATGCGATAGAGCGTGGTATTGCACCCCGAGACCCAGTCGATGCACTGAATATGTCCGGAAAGCTGCTGTCCGCCGAGCGCGTTGATGTCCGACTCCAGCATGTCCATGAATTCAAGATTGTGCCAGTCATAGGTGCCGGCGAGGTATGCCGAGCGTGGAGCGAGGTAGAGCGCTCCCAGAGCAAGAGATACCACAGCTGTGAGCCGCAGCAGTCCGCGCCGTTGCAATGCGAGAAAGAGATCGATCGCCACGATGGCCAGCAGGAATGCAAGAAAGGGATAGCGATGGTAGGGGTGGTCTTTGTGCTGCGCGACATAAGAGGCAAAGCTGAAGAGCAGGCCGATCCACAACGCAAGATGCTCCCAGCCGTTCCACTTGTCCTGTTCGTCTTTCGAGGAGAAGAGAGGAATAACAAGAAACGCAATCCACAGTATGACGAGAAGAACGAAGGGTGAAACGCTGTGCACGATCATCGTGCTGAAGGGCAAGTGTCCCAGGCTTGCGTAGTAGGGCACCACGGTGCGCAGATTGTGCAGGAATGCGAACAGCGCACGCTGCCGGATCAGAAAGAAAGCGACAATCGCACCAGGCAGGAGAAGACCCGCGATACCAGCACAGATATGAGGCGTGATGCGCCGCTGCTTCTTTCTCAAAGGAAGAATGGCGAGCATCAGCAGGACGATTCCGAGAGGAATCGCCGTGGGCTTGATGGTCGCTCCAATGCCTGCGCAGAGGCCGAAGAGTCCCATAGCCCACCACTGGTTTTTGCGCGTTGCATGAAACAGGAAGGCATACGCCAGAACCAGCAGCACCGCCAGTGTCAGGTCGCGCTGGCCGGACTGATGAATGCCGTCGCGTCCGTGAGCAAGCATGAACAGCACTCCGGCAAACAATCCTGCAAACCAGCCGTAGGGAAGCGCGATCGCAATCATTCCCGTGAGCGCTGCCACACAGAGCGAGAAATCAAAGATGCGCCATGCGAGCGCACCGGATCCGAGCGTGTGCATGACGGACCATTCAATCAGATAACTTCCCGGCATGTTCATGTCGCCCAGATCGCGATAGGGCGCCATGCCGTGGTCCATCAGGAAGCAGATGTAGTGAATAAGGGAAGCATCGCCGACCAGCGGCCAGTGGATGGTAGTGATGATGAAGTAGACGGCACAGACGGCGAGCACAGATGCGAGCGTAATTTTGAACCAGCGCACCCAGACAATCATTGTGGAGTGGATTGCGACTTTGCAACGCTCACTATTCCCGGGACGGGGAAGCCGTTAAGCCACTCGTGCGCTGCAAGATCATGACGGAGCTGCTCGATATTTTTGAACTGCAATGCATTCAATCCCACGCGCCGCGCGCCTTCCACATTCTCAAGCTTGTCATCGAGAAAGAGCGATTCCGCGGGAGCAACGCCGAGCTTTTCGCAGGTGTAGGTGTAGATCGCGGGATCAGGCTTGGCGATGCCGAGCTCACACGACCAGGTGTGATGGTGGAAGTCGCCGAGCCACGCAAACTCCTGCCGCATGTAGCTCAGCGTTTCTTCGCCCATGTTTGAGAGGATGCCGATGCGCAGGCCTACTTCGGCAAGCGCTTTCGCCCAGGCAATCATCGGCTCGTTGATGGTGCACCACATGAGCACATCATTCTCGACCAGGCTTTCGATATCAGTTGCGGTTAATTCTATGGAGGTGTCCTTGGCAAACTGCTGCCAGTAGGTGCGGCCGTTGAGTTTGCCCATGTCGTAGGCGTGGCGATGCGTCCAGTAGTTGCGGTCGAATGCGTCGTGCTCAAGGCCGGTAATGGTGAGCAGGTTGTTGAGTGCAGCCGGATCCTGCGGATGGCTGAGGACCATCCCGTAATCGAAAATGACGCCGCGAATCGCCATGCAATCTCCTCTGTCTCTATTATGCGGTATATGGGCATCCACTTTTCCGCGCGCACTGCGTGGGAGACGGCAGAGACAGAGCTGGCGCGGGCATTGCGTGATCGCAGAGAACGAGGACTACCGCTGCTCGATCTCACGGCTTCGAATCCGACGCAATGCGGATTTCACTATGACGAAGCCGCGATCCTTGCTCCGCTCGGAGCACGCGAGGCGCTGGCATACGATCCGAATCCGCAGGGAATGCTCACTGCGCGCGAAGCCGTGTCCGGTTACTATCGCGAGCACGGCGCTCAGGTGGATACGGCGCATATATTTCTGACGACCAGCACCAGCGAAGCATACAGCTATGTGTTCCGTCTGCTGTGCGATCCAGGCGACGAGGTGCTGATTGCACAGCCAAGCTATCCGCTCTTTGATTTTCTGGCTGCGCTCGATGACGTGCGTCTCGTGCCCTATTCGCTTTTCTACGATCACGGGTGGCATCTGGATATAGAAGATGTGCGGCGGTGCATTACTCCGCGCACGCGGGCCACTGCGCTGGTGCATCCGAATAATCCTACGGGACACTTCATCAAGCCGCAGGAACGCGCGGAACTCGAAGCCCTGTGCCGCGAGAAGAACCTTGCGCTGGTTGTGGATGAGGTGTTTCTCGATTACCCTCTGCAGAAAGAAAAGGGACAGAGCTTCGCCGTTGCGCCGCAGCCGGTCCTGACGTTTGTCCTGAGCGGACTAAGCAAGATCGCAGGCCTTCCTCAGATGAAAGCAGCGTGGATTGCTGCTTTCGGCCCTCAGTCTGAACTCGCTGAAGCCCTCGCGCGCCTCGAAGTGATTGCTGATACGTTCCTCTCGATGAATGCTCCAGTGCAATGTGCATTGCCGCATTGGCTTGAGCAGCGATGCACGATTCAGCAGCAGATACAGCGCCGCACACAGAGCAATCTCCATGCTCTGGATCAGTTGCTGGCCGCGCAAAGCATGGTCATGCGACTGGAAGTTGAAGCCGGATGGTATGCCGTGCTGCGTGTTCCTGCTCTGCGAAGCGATGAAGAGCTTGCCATTGACCTCATCCGCACGCATGGAGTGTCGGTTCATCCGGGGTATTTCTTCGGCTTCTCCGGCAATGGTTGGCTGGTGGTAAGTCTGCTGACTCCGGAGGGTGAGTTTCGTGAGGGGATAGGGAAGGTCCTTCGGGTTTTTTCTTAGATATGTGGTGGTGCACTGGAAAAGCAGATCCTTCGACTGCGCTCCACTACATTTCGCTTCGCTCAGGATGACAACTTGGAATGGTTCGCTAATTCTGCAGGAAGGGATTTGACTCGCGTTCTTTGCCGATCGTCGTTGAAGGACCGTGGCCGGGAATGACGCGGGTCTCATCGGGCAGTGGAAGCAGGCGGTCATGAATGGAACGCATGATCTTCTGGAAGTCGCCTCCCGGCAGGTCGGTGCGGCCGATCGATCCGGCGAAGAGAGTGTCTCCAGCAAGGAGCAGATTCTCGGGAGCGAAGTAGAGGCAGATGCTTCCGGGAGTGTGTCCGGGCGTGTGCAGAATCTGCGCTGGGAACTTCTCCAGTCCGATGATGAGGTGATCTTCGGCGCTGGCATCGGGCGGCGCGACCTCCGGCGTTTCCACGCCGAGCCATCCGGCCTGCATCTCCATCATTTCGAGCAGAGGCAGATCGTTCTGATTCAGCAGAATCGGCGCTCCAGTCTGCTGTTTCAGTTTGAGCGCTCCTCCGACGTGATCGATGTGCGCGTGCGTTACTACGATCTGTTCCAGCTTCAGCCTGTGCTTTGCGAGCCGCGCCAGAATCTCCGGGATATTGTCGCCGGGATCGACGACCATGGCATTGCCCGTGGACTCATCGCCCAGGATCGTGCAGTTGCACTGCAGCAGCCCGACAGGAAATGTTTCAAGAACCATTCATTTTGATTGTGCGCGAAGCTGCCCTGAATCCGCAAAATTACGTCACAGTACATTGGATTTGTGTTGGGTATAATTCGGAGTCGCACCTCCAAAAGCAGATTGAGAAACTATGAAAGGCCACGGAACAAATTCCGGCTTGAGTCGCTATGGCAAATCGCAAGGAATGGACTGAATGGCATCTGACGCCGCGCGGGTGGGAGCGCGGCGCCTCGCGCGTACACGGACAGGGCAACACCTGGGTGGAAGAGCCGGTCGACCGTGTCCTGAGCTTCGTCTACCAGGAGCTTGAAGCCGACGGCTCACCCGAAGTGAAAAAGTGGGCCGAGGAAACCTGGCGCTCGAAGAAAGCTGAGAATATCGACGAGCTCCTGCAGAAGTACGGCCCCGCTCCGGAAAAACTGTGAGTGCTATGGCGCAAGCGGCTTCACCACCACTCCGCCCTTCATCACCCAGGCAACGTGCTCCATCACGGTGATATCTGACAGCGGATCGCCCGGCACTGCGACCAGGTCGGCAAATTTGCCGTGCTCGATCGTGCCCATGTCCTTGTCGAGCGAAAGCAGTGTCGCGCCGTTGATGGTAGCGGCCTTCAGCGCATCGACCGGAGTCATGCCGCCGCGCACCAGCGCTCCGAACTCGCCGGAGAGCACCTCAGGATCGGAATCATCCACGCCATAGGCGATTTTGACGTGGTACTTCAGCGCGCGGGCAAAGGCCGGTCCCTGCGCGTCGACAATCGCAATGCCTTTCGCCATGCTGCGCGGATCGCGTCCCCGCGACGTGCCTGTCTTCAGGTCGTGCTGGAAGCAATAGAGCGTAGGCACAAGCCACGTACCGCGCTGCGCCATCATCTGCGCGCCTTCCTCGTCGAGCATCGTGCCGTGCTCGATCGAATCCACGCCTGCGCGGATCGCAGCCTTGATTCCTTCGGTACCTTCGGCATGCGCCATCACCTTGCGCCCGGCGCGATGCGCTACTTCGACAGCGCGCGCCATCTGCTCTTCGCTCAGTTCCTGAACACGGTAGTCGCTGATCGGATCCATGACGCCTCCGGTGGCCATCAGCTTGATCCAGTCAGCGCCGTACTTGATGTCGCGCCGCACCACGCGGTTGATGTCGTCAGGAGTATCGGCAAGGTTCGGCTGTTCGAGGCTCGGCTTGTCGGGAGACAGCAGGTCGGAATCGCCGTGCCCTCCGGTGAGCGAGACGCAACTTCCCGCAGCCACAATGCGCGGACCAGTGATCAATCCCTTGGCAACGCCCGCGCGAAGAGCAAATTGCGGATAGGAAGGATAGCTCTCGCACGCATCGCGGACCGCGGTGAATCCGTGATCGAGCCAGACGTGGAGATTGGCTACGCCGCGAACCGTAGCTTCAGGCGCCGACGTCATCAGATAGGCTCCGGCGGATTGCGTCGTCGGGTCATCGAGCGTATGTCCATGAGCATCGATCAGGCCGGGCACAATCGTGTACTTGCTCAGATCGATGACCGCATCGCCTGCCGGCGCGCTCGTGGCGATGGCCTTGATGCGCTCTCCCTGAATGACGACGTAAGCGTCCTTGGTCACCTGGCCGCTGCGCACGTCGATCAGACGGCCGGCATGCACAGCGAATTCTTTCGGAGCAGGCGTCTGCGCGTTACATGTCAAACAGACGATGGCGGAAGAAACAAGAAGGGAAGAGAGTCGTAGCGTCAGGCCCACATGGAAGTCCTTTTATTTAGGATTGTTGGGCTTGATAGTAACAGCAAAAGGCAGGCGCCAGGCCTGCCTTTTGGGATCGAGAACTTGTGGCTTTAAAGCTACTTCTTTGCCGGAGCTGATTGAGTCGGTGCCTTCGTACCTTCGAGCACGGAATGTCCGCCGACGCGTTTCTGCATCAGGATGGTCAGCCCGATTGAGGTAAGCATAAAGATGATCGCGCACCACGTGGTCAGTTTGGTGAGCAGGTTGGCTGCTCCGCGGGGGCCGAAGGCAGTCTGCGAGCCCTGACCGCCAAAGGCGCCGGCAAGATCCGCACTCTTTCCCTGCTGCAGGAGAATGACAATGATCATGAAGACGCAGACGATAACGTGGATGGCAAGAACGAGATAAAACATGCGTTGGCTTCTTCTGGAACCTTGGATAGAACTCAGTAGTCTGTTTGGTGCGGAAGGGGGGACTTGAACCCCCATGCCTCTCGGCGCCACCCCCTCAAGATGGTGTGTCTGCCAATTTCACCACTTCCGCACTATTTACAACTTACTGATATTCAATATTTTAGCGGATGCGCTCTCGTGAAGAAACGGAGTGTATCGCTGTCTTCATATTTTATCGTGGCCGGCTGCATACTGCAATGTAAGGGCCCCATCAGATACGAAGGAATATCTTGTTCCGGTACATCCAGTAAAGCGCCAGCCAATACAGCAGCATCACAGCGATGCCCAGCATGAGCGGCTCGAGGCCCGGGCCGAAGATACCGAAGATCCGGTAGCCGAGGTGGATGTGCAGGCTGCTGATGATGAATTCCTCCCATAAGTGCGCGATCAGGTACGCAGCAATGGAGTTCATGCCTACGACCGCCAGTGGAAACGCCCACCGCGGGTGGTTCTTCACGTCAATGATCCACGAGAATGCCGCCAGGAAGAAGAAGCAGACGCCGCCGCTGAAGAGCGTCCAGCTCGGTGTCCATACGCGCTTCACGATGGGGCAGATTCCCGTGAAGTGAAGGAGCAGCCCGGCCGCAAACAGGATCAGTCCGGCAACAAAAAAGCGACGTATAGGAATCTTTGGAGCAGAGGCGCGGAACCACTGTCCCGCTGCCAGGCCAAGCAACATGGTGCCCAGCGTGGGAATGAAGCTCAGCGTAAGATAGCCTCCCCCATTAAAGACAAATGGCGATGACCGCGGAAACAGGTTCAGGAACCACACATCAAAGCCCTGGCCAAGATTGCTGTTCTTGTTCCAGTGCGAAGCAAAGCCGGTAAAGTTGTGGTGCCAGTCTGCGGGAACGCCGACTGCGGCATAATCGAAATTCGGCCCCGGCGCAGGATAGAGGGCCCAGGCCAGCCAGTATCCGAATAGGATCGCGGCAAATGCCGTCCATTGCCATTTAGGCCGGCAGAAGGCCAGCAGGAAGGCAAACGTGTAGCCCAATCCGATCTGCGTCAGAGTGTCTTCAAACGTGAAATAGGTTTGCGTGCTGTGCGTCGAGCGAAGAAAGATTCCCAATGCGATCAGCAGCAGGCTTCTCCACAACGTATGAAGCAGCAGTTTGCCGAAGGTTTGTCCTTTGCGCAGGCGGCTGTGAATGGAATAGGGAAGCGCCACTCCTACCAGAAAAGTGAAGGATGGTTGAATCAGGTCGTGCAAGCCCATGCCGGCCCATTCCACGTGTGTCTGGTTGTAGGCGAGAATCCGCCAGAACAGGCTGCCCGGGTAGGCCCGATGAACGGCAGCAAAATTCATCACTTCGCCCATCATGAGCAGCATCACCAGGCCGCGATAGGCGTCGACCGCAACATTGCGCTTCGGCGGTTGAGCAGCAGAATCTTTAGGCAAAGTATTCGGAGCTGTCTGCGGATATGCAGCACTGACAGCGGATGCCATCGTTTCACCTCCGTATGTGGGCGGTGCTTACGAAAAATATCGTTAGATTTCGGATGATAGCACAGACGAAAGCTAAGGATTCTTGCTCAGCCGCCGGTAGTATTCAGCTACGGAATCCTGGTATCCCTCAGGAATGGAAGATGGCTTCTTGGTGCGCGCATCTGATGTGCCGTTTTGCTGCAACTCGAGCTCAATACGGTTGAGCGAACTCTGCACCTCGCGATGCATCTGCTCGACCATCGCTGGATTGCCGGGGAAGCGGCTGGGATCGAGCTGCTGCATCTGTCTCGCAAGAGCACTGATTTCTTTTGATGCCTGCGGATCGCCCTGCACCATCTGGCGAAGATGGTTCATCGTCTGCATATCCTGTTGATAGCCGCGCTCCACATCAGGAGGATTGCCGGAAGCATCGAGCGGAACCGGACGCCTCGGTCCCTGTCCATAGCGGTTGTTGCCGGTGTTGAGATTGCCCAGCACAGCGCTGTCTGCGCCTCCACCGCCATAACGGATATCGCCGCTGACATCACCGCCCCGGCGCAGGTCATTTCTCGCATCGAAGCCGCCGGCATTGCCACCCTGCTGCTGGCCTGATTGTCTTCCTCCAATGCGTTGCCGCTGGCCATTGCCCGGCTGGCCGCCATTTTGATCGGCCCCATTTTGACCAGCCTGATTCTGGCCATTCCGGCCCTGCTGCTGACCTCGGCTCATCGCATCAAGCTGGCTGCGCAGCCGCTTGATCTGGTCAAGCATCGCAGTCTGGTCTCCCTGACCTGCCGCGTCGCCGGGCTTTCCGGGTTGTCCCGGTTTCGACTGACCCATGACCTGCTGCGCCTGGTGAAGGTCCCGGCTCAGCTTCTCAAGCCCCTGCGCGATCTGGTTCTCCGTTCCATTCGAGTTGGGATTGATTCCGCGCCGCAGCCAGTCAGCCGATCTCTGCGTATGGTTGTCGAGATCGGACTGGTCCATTTCCGTCAAAGCATCGCGCAATTGTTTTGAGACGCCCGGCTGGCTCGAAGCCATATCGCGCTCCGTGTCGCGAAGATTCTTCTGCAGCTTCGACAGGTCATCGGAAAGCTGTTGCCGTTCGCCGGCCAGCTGATCGCGCTGATGGAGCCGCTGCATCATGCTGTCCCTGTCCATCGCAGCGGCGGAGTCGTCCTGCCCGTTCGCAAGCTTGTTGATGCGGTCCGCCTGCGCGCGCTCTTCCTGCGTGATCCGGTCGGCCTCGCGCGAGAGGGAATTCAACTTTCCGGAAGCGAGTTGCTGCTGCGTACCACCGAGCAAGCTTGTCGCCTCGCGCAACCTGTCTGCGGCCTGACGCGCTGCGTCAGCGCTCTGCTGTTGTTGCGAGCCGCCGCTGCGCTTCATCGCATCACCTGCCTGGCGCAGGCGGCTCAAGGCCTGCTCGATGCGCTGGTCAGAAGACTGCTGTGCAGAAGACTGACCATTCGCCTGCTGTCGTGACGATGACTGAGACTGTGAACCGCTGCTCTGCGACGAACTGTTCTGCGCGCTTTGCTGTCCACTTTGCGATCCGCTTTGAGAGCCACTCTGTGAACCGTTCTGTTGTTGCTGCTGTTGCGAACCAGATTGCCCCGAGCTTTGCTGTCCGTTCTGCTGCTGGCCCTGGCCATTCTGGTTCTTAGCCATCTGCTCCATCTGCCGCTGCAGTTGTTCCGCTTCGCGCCGCAGCATCTCCTGTTGCCAGCGGTCCTGGAAGCTCTGCTGCGGATTGCGCTGGTTTGCCAGCTCCTCCTGCCGTTTGGCCAGAGCATCGAGTTTCGCGAGTGCGTCGTCCACGTCCTTCTGGCGCTGCTCAGCAGGAGACGTGCTCTGTGCTGTCTCGTACTGGTTCTTCTCTGTGTCCAGCTCGAGATCGAATAGGCTGGCCAGGTCGCGTCCCGCGCTGTTGGTGCCGCCACCGCCACCCTGCTGGCCGAATGCCACTTGAATCTTCCGGAAGGTCGACTCTGCATGCAGCAGCGCCTGCAACGCTTTCTGCTCCAGCGGAATTGCATCCTTCCATTGCGTTTCCTTCAGCTTGTCTGCTGAAGGAGCCATGGCTGCAGCCGCAGTCTGCATGTCTTTCTCAAAGCCGGTGAACTCTTCGTTCGCCTCCGAAAGATCGCGGCTTTGCATGCGGGCCGAGAGTGCCATTACCTGATCGCGCAGTTTCTGTTGTGCGTCAGAGAGAAACTGACCGGCCACTGTCGCATCCTTCGCCGTCGCAGACTTGTCATTCTGCTGCTTCCACGTTGCGGCAATCAGTTCTTTCTCGCGCCGGGATATATCGGTCTGGTTGTTCTGCCCACCAGCTCCGCCGCCACCACCGCCGCCGCTCTGCTGCGATTGCGAAAACTCGCGCTCGAACGGATCGGCCTGGATGAAGCTGATATCGGTGCGCGCCTCCGAGTGGCCATCCTTCGCTGTGGCATAAAGACTCACCAGGTCGCCGGGCGCCAGTTTGAAATCTTCAAGCCGCAGCGTATAGGAGCCGTCCGAGTCTTTCGCTCCAGGCGCTTTGAGCAGATTCACATCGTGGTCCTGTCCGCCGTTGACCGAGTAATGTAGATGAACATCGTTCAGTCCGAATTGGTCCGCAGCCTTCACGCCGACCGTGACTTCTTCAATCGGACTGGCGCGATAATCGCCGCCCGGACGGCTGATGGCAACCTCCGGCGGCTGCGCTTTTTCTGTCGCGATGAAGTAGTCCTCCGAGAGCCTTACTGTCTGCCCCGAGTCAGTCGCAGCGATGTGATACGCACCGTCCTTCTCCATGTGGATCGTGCCCTGGTACTTATTCCCATCACCGCCTTTGAGATGAATGGTCTGGCCGCCATCAAGCGCGAGCTGGCCATCCTTCAAAGGATGATCCATCTCGATCTCGACTGCGGCGTCCGTCCCTTCAATCGCGCGCAGATCACCCGAATGCTCTTCAGTCACCGGCTTCATGCCCGTCCACTTCGGATACTGATACGTCACCTGGATTCCCTTGACGGCAGGAAGATCGACTACGCGCACTTTATAGTGCGGCGAGGTCAGCGGCCCGGCGGCTACGTAGTACTCCACGTTTTCCGGTAGTCCGGCAAAGACGAATTGAAATGCCGCTGCGCCGCCCGCATCGGGCTGTGGCTGCATCGTCACCGGCTCCCACGCGCCAGTGCTCTGGTAGTACGCGAAGAGCTGCGCCTTCTCCGGATGCATGCCCATAACGCGCGCTGTGATGAGCTGGTCGCTGTTGCGCCGCACTGCGACATCGCCTGGCGTTACGACAATCGAATAGAGCGGAGCTACATTCTTCTTCGGTCCGGTCCAGAGCAGGGAAGCGCCATATCCCAGATAGCCCGGCCCCGCAAAGATCGTCAACGCCAGCACGCCGAGGCATGCGAGCCCCGCGCCGCTCAGCATAAAGAGCAGATTATCCGGAACCAGCGAAGAAGGCGCCGCATGCTGCACCTGTGACAGCGTGTCGGCGGCCAGCAGCTCTAAAAACGGATCGCCGCCGTTGCGCTCGCGCTCATGAAAAGTGGTCAGGCGCTGCTCGAATTCAGGATATGCAGCTTCAGCTCTATGAACAGCACGCTCGCGCGTCAACCGGATGAGCGGCAGCGCCAGCCCAAGCGCCGCGGCTACGGCCAGCGAAGCAATCAGCGCGAGGCGCGCCCCTGCAACTCCATGCGCCGGAAAAGCAAAGCGGTTGAGCAGCAGTACCAGAATGACAGTGACGACTAGCGCAGTGCCGGTAAAGATGGCCGCGCCGCGCAGCCACGCTCCGAGCCGCAATCTGTGCTCGAGCTGTGCGATATAGGAGTTGAGCTCGGCCTGCGTGCTCATGCTTCCTCCCGCTGCGTACCCAGGTAGCGGCTGGCCAGAGCCGTCTCCGCCAGCGCAACTACCAATGCCAACAGCATAACGTACCACCACAGGTTGATGGGGCGGTATTTCACCTCATCAACGGCGGCTTTCTGCACAGGCGCGCCGCTGTTGTTGCTGTTTCCGCTCCAAAGTTGCTGTACATCTTGAGGTATAGGCTGCAGGTCTGACTCGCGACGATCGGGATTCACTCCCACCACCGCATCGCGCCCATTTGCAAAGCGAAGCTGATAGAAGCCTGCCCGTCGCAATTGGAATGTCTGCACCGTCCGCGCTTCGCTCAGCGAGAGCGGCCTGTGCCCATCAGGGTCGATCACCTCGACGTTCGCCACTTCGCCCACCGGCGCAGCATTCGCACGAAGCTGCACGAATGAATCCACCAGGTCGGAGCCGCTAAGCCGCGCGCGGCCGGAGAGATATCGCGCCGCCTTATCTACAAAAGCCACAAACACCGGATGCAGCGGCAGATCGTTGGTCAGGTTTTCAAAGCCCGATGCAAACAGCAGCACATGCCCTTCGCCCATCTGCTTATCGAGCACGAGCGGCGTGTCATCGCTCAACCGCACTGCAACTCGCGCCTGCCCCGGGTCAACCGACGCAGAGTAAAAAAACTTCGTCTCCGCCCACCCGCCATTGTCGCGGCCCGGCTGCTCCTGCTCAAGCGCAGCATGAGTAAAGTCCACCCGGCCAATAGTCGCGGGGTTTCCTGTGCGGGTATGGATGTGCGTGTCCCGTACATCACTGCCCCACAGTGGAATGCGCGCATGTTGTCCTGCATTCGTTCCAAGGGCGATGAACACGCCTCCACCCTTCGCAACATATTGCGCAAGCGAGTGCTCGAAGATCGACGGCAGCGCAACTGCATCGGACAGTACCACAAAGGCGAACTTCGACGGATCGAGGTCCGTGGTCTGCTCTGCTGTTACGTTCTGCAGCATGAAAGAGCTTTGCCCCGCCGCACCGAGCGCCGCGCCGAAGTAGAGCGCCGACCGCGTATCGTTTCCTGCATGAACGAACAGCACGCGCTCCGGGTCTGAATGGCGGACGACGAAGATGCTCGCGTCATCAGCAGAAAAAGCATCCCCGCCTTCGATGCGCACCTCGCAGCGGTTGAATCCATATCCCACATCAATGGGGGCGAACTCCACCATCGCGCGTCCGTTGGCTGGGACCTGCGTCTTCTTCGACGCGATCACCTTGCCGTTTACCACCAGCGACACCGTCTTCTCCGCTGCCGGAGTGTTGAACCCTGCCACCACCGCCTCGACACGCGAGCGCTTCGGGTCTTTCGGATCGGCAAGCTCCGCCGGCGCGCTCACGCGCTCTACCGTCCAGTTCGGAGGCGGCGCACCCTTCGCTGCATCATGCAATTCGAGCGCCACATTTGGCGGCAACACCATGTCGGCAAAGTTCGCAGGCATTCCTGTGCGCTGCATATCGCTGAAGAGATGCAGATCGATAGGTCGCTGTGCTGTCTCAGACATCGCGCGGATGCTTCGTCCCAGTTCGCCGAAGTTCGCATGCCCGTCTCCCGGCTGGATGCCGTCGAGCGCTGCCCGCAGCTGCGACTGGTCGGAGATAACCTGCGTCAGCATCTCGACTTGCCCTCCCAGCGCGACCACCTGCGCCTGCTGCGAGTGAGGCTTCGCAGATAGCACCTGGATTGCCTGCTGTTTCGCGTCTTGGAATCGTGTTCCAGCGCGCATGCTGAAAGAATCATCGAGCACAATCAGCAGCAGCCGCCCATTCGCTGCAGTAGCCGGCCTCCGTATAAAAGGGCTCGCAAACGCCAGAACCACCAGGAACACCAGCGCAAACCGCAGCGCAAAAAGCAGCAGGTGCCTCAACCGCCTGTGCTTCGTAGAACTCTGAATACCGCGCTCGAAGAACATGAGCGAGCTCACCGGCCTAGGCGTGGTCACATGCCTGCGCAGCAGATGCACGAAGATGGGAATGCCCAGCGCCGCAAGTCCTGCAAGAAACCATGGAGTAAGAAAGCCCATCAGTGTCCCGCCTGGCGCAGCGAAAGATACTCGCGCAGCGCCGCATCCAGAGGTTGATCGGTTTGGAGCAGGTGGTAGTCCATCCCCGCTGCCCGCGTGCGCGAACTCAGCTGCTCAAGATGCGCCTGCATCTTCGCGCGGTATGTGGTTTTTGCGTACTCCGGAATGACTTCAATCTTCTGCCCGGTTTCCAGATCCACCAGGATCGCTGGCCCCTTCATGTTAGGTCGTATCTCTTCCGGATCGAGAATATGAAAGAGCACCACATCGTTGCCATGGAAACGCAGCGGCTCGATCATGCGCACAATCGTCTCCGGCTCCTCATAAAAATCCGAGATCACAATGACGATGCCGCGCCGGTGCAACAGCGCCTGGAAGTGACTGAGCGGTTTGCCATAGTCCGTGCGCGCCCGCGGCTCTGCATTTTCGAGTCCGGAGAAGAGCCGCGCAAGCTGTCCCTGTCGCGTCGATGGCCGCACGTACTCGCGCACTTCATCGTCAAACACAATCAGCCCTGCGGCATCTCGCTGATTGCGGATCGCCAGATAGAAAAGCGACGACGCAATAAAGCGTGCATAATCCATCTTCGGTGGAGGCCCAGAGGTGTACTGCATTGAGTTGCTCGCATCGAGCAGCACCGTGAGCTGGCTGTTCGTCTCGCCGCGATAGCGCTTCAGATAGCAGCGCTCCGTGCGCGCATAGAGGTTCCAGTCCACGTGGCGCAGATCGTCTCCCGGAGAATAGGCGCGGTACTCGGCAAATTCCTGGCTGAAGCCGAAGTCCGGAGATCGATGCAGGCCGGCGACAAAGCCGTCCACCACGGTCTTCGCCAGCAGATCGAGCGACGAGATGCCGGCCAGCACTGCGGGATCGAGGAAGCGCTGCTCCATCAACCCTCCTTGGGACGAGGCAATTGCGCAATGAGCCGATTGAGAATTTCATCGGCGTCAATCCGCTCCGACTCGGCATGGAAGTTGAGCAGGATGCGATGCCGCAGCACCGGAACTGCGAGCCACGTGATGTCGTCATACGTCACGTGGTAGCGCTTGCGCGAGAGCGCCCGCGCCTTCGCCGCCAGCACAATAAACTGTGCCGCGCGCACGCTTCCTCCATAGTTCACGTACTTCTTTACGAAGTCGGGAGCATTGCCACTGCTGTGCCGCGTTGCGCGCACCAGACTCACCACGTACCGCACCAATGTTTCGGCAATTGGCACCATGCGCACCAGCTGCTGGAAATCGAGCAGCTCTTCAGCCGACGTAACCGGCTCAACCTTTGCCGTGCGCGTCGTTGTCGTCATGTCGACGACCTTCATCTCATCCTCTGCGCTCAGATAATCAAGTATTGCATTGAAGAGAAAACGGTCCAGCTGTGCCTCAGGCAGCGGATACGTACCTTCAAGTTCGATCGGGTTCTGCGTTGCCAGCACGAAGAATGGTGCTGGAAGCCGGTAGAGATGCCCGCGCACGGTGCAGGAATGCTCCTGCATGGCTTCAAGCAGCGCCGACTGCGTCTTCGGAGGAGTGCGGTTGATCTCATCAGCCAGCAGAATGTTGGCGAAGATCGGCCCTTCGACAAATGTCCATTTACGATGACCGGTCGCAAGGTCCTCTTCAATAATGTCGGTGCCCGTGATATCGGAGGGCATCAGGTCGGGCGTGAACTGGATGCGCCGGAACTCGAGACCCAAAGTATCGGCAATCGTGCGCACCATCAGCGTTTTCGCCGTGCCGGGCAGGCCGGTCATCAGGCAGTGTCCGCCCACAAAGAGCGCAATCAGCACCTGGTCGAGCACTTCGTCCTGCCCCACAATCACTTCGCGCACCTGCTTCAGGATGCCTTCGTGCACGGCGTGGAAGCGCTCGACGCGCCGCTGGAGCTCTGCTGCATCCGAATTCAGCTCGGCAAAAATAGCCATCGGTCCGGTTCCTCGTGAGTCAGTTTTTTTGCGACGATTGGTTCAACTCGAGCAACATCTTCTGCGCCGGACGATATCCGGGCGCAGCTTCGAGCGCTGCCAGTACGCTCTCCTGGGCCTTGTCCTTCTGCCCCGCGGCCAGATACGCCTGCGCCAGATGGAACTCCGCGCCCGCCTTGTCCAGCGGATTCGACGCCACCACAGCGCTGTATTCGCGGATGGCGCCATCATACTGCTTCCCGGCAAACAGCAGATCACCGAGATGGCGATGCAGCTCCTCATCCTTGACCGGATAGATGTAGTTCACCCGTTCAAGAGTCGCCGCGGCCTCCGTTTGCTGCCCGGCCGCTTCTTCAAGCGTCGCCAGCCGCTTCAGCACGGCCGGATCCTCGCCGCCCTCATGTTCGTACGAGGTCAGCACCGCAGCTTCGGCCTTCGCATCGCCCTTTGCCTTGTCCGCGTCCGCCAACAGCTCGTAAACGTTTGCCTCTCCCACATATTCGGGATACATCTCGCGCGCCGCTTGCCCCTGCGCCAGCACAACGTCATACTGTTTCTGTTGGGATGCGGCGACCAGCGCTTTCAGCTTCTCGCGCCATTCATCAAAGTGAGCAGCCTTCGCGCCATATTGCTTGTTGATCCAGGCAAGATACTGCTGATCAAATTCCTCCGGTTTCACTCCGAGGTCCTGTTCGACGACCTGCGGCGTTGTCTTCAACTGAGCATAGGAATGAATCATCGCCAGCAGCTTTTCTTCACCCCACTTCTCCTTTACGAAGTCGCAGATCGTTCCTGCCTGGAAGTACGACACAATCACCTGCGACGGATATTCGGGATAAACAAAGCCGCGGTCGAGCTTCGATATCGGCAGCAGCTTCTTGTCGCGGATCGCCGCCAGCACTTCCGGCGTAACGCGGCTGCTCCACTCCGATGAGCGGTCGCCTTCTTCATGCACTGCCAGGCCTTCCGTAAACCAGCGCGGCACGCGATGGTTCGTCGCTGTTAGCACGTAGACATGGCTCATCTCATGCCACAGCGTCGCGCCCCAGTTGAAGTCGCCTGGCTTGCGCGCAGAAGGGCTGTCCATCGCTACCACTTCGCCAAACGTCACGCCCTGCGCGCCCAGTCCCGGCATCCCCGTCGTGCGCACGGCAAAGTCTTCGTGATCGGGATACACCTCCACCTGGACAGGGCCGGGGAGCTTCATGCGGTACTTCTTGTCGTAGGCCGCGATGATCGTGTGCAGCTCAGACTGCATATAAGGTTGCAGCAGGCTGGCCTCCGTCTTGTTCAATTTCAGGATCGTCGTGTCATCACGAAACGTTTCGAAATTCTTGTAGCTGTCCAGCAGCCGCAGGCTGTTTACCGTCGCGGCATTGCGATAGCCGTTGTTGTAGCTCAGTTCCAGGTCCTTGCGCGGCTCATCTTCCTGGCCTAGCCGCATCAGGTCGATGCCGAGCGCCGAATGCGCGCTCCACAGATGTGGAGCGGCCTCAATCGCCTTTTTGTAATAAGTAGCTGCATCTTCAAAACGGTAGTGCATTTCAAGCTGATGCCCCACGCGTTCGTAGGCTTCTCCATATCCGGGATTCACAACCGTAATCTTCGCGAACCATGCATCCGGAGAACGATCAGCGAGCAGTTCCACTGCTGCATGAATCGCCATCGCATCGAGCGCGTCGTTCTCGATCGCTATTGCTTTGTCAGCTTCGGCCACAGCGGCATCTCGATCGTCGTTTTCCAGAGCAAGCTCGGCCATCAATTCATGCGCTTCTGCGAGCTTGGGATCAAGCGCAATGGCCTTCTCTGCATACTGCGTCGCTTTGCCGTCAAAGCTCTCTGCGGAAACAATTGCGAGGCCAAGATAGGCCGCGGCATTCGACGGGTCTTTCGTTAGGGCTTCGCGGAAGAGGTCAGCCGCTTCAGAATTGTTGAAGCGCTCATGCAGCAGCATCCCCCAGCGGACTTTATAGAGAGCACTTGCATCAGCCGGTTGCGTTGCCAGCCGGAACTGCGCGTTCGCCTGCTCCCACTCTTCCAATCCCCAAAATCCCTCAGCCTGCGTGTAGGCATCGTTGCCGCGTGTCAGGCGCTCGAAGCACGCCTGCGCCTCTTGCTGGCGACCATGCTTGCGCAGCGACCAGCAGTCCTGAGGGCCAGCGGCAAAGGCAGTGGAACTCATCAGCAGCAGAAGAAGAAATGGAGCAACGTGTCTCACTTGTCCAGATCCTCCTGCACCTTAGCGAGCTCCAGCAGCGCCTCCGTTAATTGCTTTTTATAGTCCGCGGGATCCATCGCCGCCTTCTGATACTTGAGAGTGTCGATCTTCTGCTCCAGCTCCTCTTTTTTTTGCAGCAGCGCGCGCTTTGCCGGATCATTCGCCGCCTGCTGGCTCGCCCCAAGACGCAGCAGAGTGATATTCGACAGCAGCGCGCCCTGGCCATCGCCCGCATCGCGCACTGGCTCGCCATGGCCCACATCATCGAAGACCGCATGCTCGGTAGCGAGCCGTTTCTGTGAGTCATAGAAGGCCGCCGTCTTCTTCGTGGCGTAAGTAAAGGCTTCCATCGCGCTGATCGAATCGCTCTTATCCGTATCGGCCTGCGGATCCTGCAAAGCCTCCACCCAGTAGCGCGCAAAAACGGTGGCGTTTTTTTCCGTGCCTGATTTTGTCGCTGCGATCACCGCGCGCCCTGGCCGATCGAGAGCAGCTACAGCTCCGCCGCTTGCACTGGTGGTGTCCACAATCAGCTGCCGCTTCGCCGGAATGCGGTCGCACATCGCAGCGATCTCGCCGCCAGTCACATCCGGCCCCACCAGGTTGAACTTGTATTCCACGCCATCAAAAGAGCCATGTCCGATCAGGATGAGCACAAAGTCATCGTCCGGTTTGGCATCGCGCGCCACAGCAGCGAGCGTCTCTTTGAAGTGTGACGCTGTTGCCTGCGTGCCGGTAAGCGTATAGACGTGCGCCGTGCTGCCCGCGGCCTTGAATACCCGATCGAGATCATTCGCCGCCGCAGTGAAGCGCTGTTCATAATCTGGCTCTCCGCCAAGCCCAGAGACAGTAACGTAGTACACCGCCGCATGCGCCGGAAGCGCGAGCGCAAACGCTGCCGTAAGCAGGCGCCTCACACCACACCCCACTTGCGGCGCAGCAGCCACTCGGCAAGCGGCAGCCCCAGCAGCAGAAGAAAAACAACCGGCATGTCCCAAAGCTCTTTCGTCGTGCGCAGAGAGATGCCCGCTTCGGAATATGCAATGTCGCGCGGCAGGTTCTTGAGATCAGATGGTTCCCAGTAGCGCCCGCCGGTCTCAGATGAAAGCTGTTTGAGCAGTGCCTGGTTCTGTTCCGTGTGAAAGTTCTCGGCAACGCCATCCTCGTGTTGGAAGGTAACCACATCACGACCCAGCGGTTGCGGCTGGCCTCCTGCAGAGTCCGCGGAAACCTCTGCCAGATAAGAGCCGGGCTTCTCTGCCGTCCACTCCGTCTGATACAGACCGGGCGTGTCACGCGATGGCGTAAGGTCGATCAGCGCATTCGTATTTTCCGGCCCTACGATGTGCGCGGTTACATGCGCATCTGCCGCGGGTTGAAACTGCGGATCGCGCACCAGCGCGGAAAGCTGCACATGGCCCTCATCCATCAGGTTCCGCGCCGATATGGATGCGGCCACCGGTCCCGGCGAATCGGCCACCAGCCAGCGCAGAAGCTGCTGCCAGAAGAGGTCATGCGACGGATCGCCCAGCGCTTCGCTCATCTGCCAGCGCCACGTGCCGCCCGTCGCCATGATGGCCGTGCGCCCATGGCCGTAGTTCTGCGTAATGAGCATAGGCAAGCTGCGCCGCCCGGCTTTCATTTCCGCCAGCACGGTAGCTCCCGGCTTCGGCGTGCCCGCATCCTCGTAATCGGCCAGGTATGTCAGCTTCTTCCATCGATCGGCATTCTTTGCCGGATCGTCGAGCAGCCGCATGATCGGCGAGTCCACTCCTTCTGCTGTCAGCTCCACTGTTGCCGAGTTGCGATGAAAGTTATTGCGGCCTGAAGGCAGAAAGGTCGGCAGCAGCTCGTTCAGGCTCGATGCGCCCCATCCGCCATCGCTCAGCGATGAGTGCCCGCCTAAAAAGAGCACTCCGCCGCCGCGCCGGTCGACGTACTCGCGCAGCAACTCCTGCTGCAGCGGAGTGAAATAGTCGGCATCGACCGAGCCGATAATAATGCCCGCATATCCGAAAAGGTTTTCCGGACGCACCGGAAAGCCGTCCGCCAGCTCGCTCGGATCGCTGATGCCCTGACGGTAAATCTTGTTCTCGCTGGTGCGCAGCATGGAGACAAGCTGTATCGTCGGATCATCGTCTTCCGCGCGCCGGATGAACTTGAACTCCCAGCGCGGCTCGCCTTCAATGTAAAGAATCTTCCGCTTTGTATCGCTGACCAGCAGCGGCCGCGACATTGCATTGTTGCTGGAATTCTCCTCGCCCGCGAGTGGCTCAATCCCGAAGCGAAGGCTCTTCGCGCCCGCCGCGCCCGCGGAAAAGAACAGTGGCTCCGTCTGGAGCGCTCCATTTGCGCCCAGCGTTACCTCACGGGTCGCGAGCGTCTTGTCTCCGTCGCGAACCGTGAGCGTTGCCTTCTGGTTGGTATAGCCATGCTGCGTCAGGCTGATCGTTGCGGTGAGTCGCGCATTCGCAACGGAGCTCGCCGCAACGCTCACATCCTCAATCTCCACATCGTGCGCATGCTCGAGAGCGCCGAAGCCTACGGTATGCACAGGCAGACGGCGATTACGCAGCGCCTGCATGGCATCGAGTCCAATCCCCGAGCCGCTCATCCCCGCCGTATTCTCTCCTCCATCGCTCAACAGTAGAATCGCTCCAATCGGAAGGTCTGACGTCTCGGTTGCCAGTTGCTTCAGTCCTTCGCCGATATGCGTAGCAGCCTCTGCCGGAGCGATATTCTTCACGCCATCCACCTGTGTCACTCCATGGCCCAGCCGGTAGACCCGTGTCTGAAAACGTTTCTGCAATCCAGAGAGGATGCCGCTCTCAAGCGCAGCCTGCGCCGCAGACTCACGCGTTTTGCCGCCGCTGTCTGCAATGGCCATGCTGCGCGAATCATCCACCACCACCGCAATGATGTTCTGCTCCGAGCTCAGCGCCGAGACCGACATGGCGGGCTGCCACAGCAGCAGCAGAATCAGCGCCACCAGCGCCGACTGCATGCCCCACACCGCCCACACCCGCCAGCCGCGCAGCTTGGGCGCGGCATCCTTGAGCCTGCGATGGACGAGCAGTGCGAGCCCGCCGGCGCATAACACAATCAGCACCGGCAGCAGCCACTTCGGCCACGCAGAGAGCAGCACAAACCGTCCTTTCGTGAAGACCGGACTTGGATATTTGAAGAGAAATTGAAACATTCACGCCGGGCCCTGAACAAATTCTTTCTGGTCTATAGCAAAACCAGAGTTGATGTATCCCGAAACCACTGTACTCAAGGTGACGCGACCAGCAGGGAGCGGCAACCTCGCGCTTCCCCCAACAAGGCACGTAACTCTGGTTCTGCTTTTAATGCGTCATGCCATAAAGGATGTAATCAAGCCCCACGCGAAAGGCCATCGATGCAAAGGGCTCCGGATAATTCGGATCATCGGCCCATTCCCATGCGTCGCCGAGGTGCATGTTGTGGCAGATAGCGACGATGATGCGCCCCTTGTCATCGCGGATGGCCCGCCACTTCGGCTGGTAGCCATCCTTCTCGTAGGTGCGCCCGGTGCGGATCCACTGCTCGCCCGGAATCTGCATCTTGTCATCAACATCATAGAGTGTGTGGAAGATTTCGTCGCCGCTCTGCAGGTCTTCCACCGGACGGTCAGGCAGAACCTGCCGCATACCGCGCATAAAGTCCTCCCAGTCTTCAGTGCCATGAAAGTCATCCACCATCAGGAAACCGCCTTTCAGCAGGTACTCGCGCAATCGCTTTGCTTCTTCATCGGTAAACGACCACATCTGCACCTGCACAGCGTAAATCCACGGGTAGTTAAAAATTTCATCTGAGTCGAGCGTGACCACCTGCTCCGTTGGCCGCCCATCGATGCGGGTCAGCCGGTGCATGGCGATCAGGAACTGGCGGTCGGCTTTTGGGTAGTCACGCGACCAGGCAAAACGGCCCCAGTATCCCCAATGGCCATAGCCACCGGAGCTCTCCGTATTGGTGGTGTAGGCAAGGCGTGACCAGTAGAACTCAGCCTTGACATTTGTAGGCGAGTCGTCATTGCCGAAGCCGAAATCCGCAACCCGCTGGTAGGCCCGCAGTCCAGCGCAGCAGCATATCAGTGCCGCTGACACGAATGCGATCTGCGAGATCTTCATCCCGGGCCTCCGCGAAGGGAGTGTGTGTGCGGTGAGAGTACCAGAAACGCGTACTGCGTTGTCTAAATAGACGAAGCGCCGCCGCGGTTTGTTACACTCAGGGCGAAATCGATGCAGGCACGAACCGATCTATGGATGCGGCAGATTCATGAAACGTCGCGACTTACTCAAGCTCGGCAGCATGACTCTCGCGCAAGCCGGCATGGCGCGGCTGCCGCTGCTGGCGCAGGCGGATAAGGCAGACTACACGCTTCGCATCTCTCCTGTAACAGTCGAGCTCGACCGCTCGCATATCCTATCCACCATCGGCTACAACAACACAGCGCCGGGCCCGGTCCTGCGGATGCGCGAAGGCAAGCAGGTCTCTGTTGATGTCATCAACGACACTGACACTCCCGAATTCGTCCACTGGCACGGCATGCTCATTCCCGCCGAGATAGACGGCACCGAAGAAGAAAGCTCGCCCGCAGTCCCGCCGCATGGCCGCCGCCGCTTCCAGCTCACGCCCGGACCGGCCGGAAGCCGCTGGTATCACTCCCACGCCATGGCTATGGACAACCTGCACAAAGGCTCCTACACCGGCCAGTTCGGCTTTGTTTACGTCGATGGCGGCAACGATCCGGGCCAGTACGATCAGGAGCTCTTCCTCGCCCTGCGCGACTGGGAGCCGTTCTTCACTGACACGATGGTCGACACCGACGACGACACGCACAACGGCCCGGTGCCGGAAAAACCAGCAACGCTGAACACCGACCCCAACGGCCTCGAAGTCGGCTCCATGACCTACTCCATCAATGACCGGGCGCTCGGTTCAGGTGACCCGATTCGTGTCCGCCAGGGCCAGCGACTGCTTATCCACTTTCTCAATGCCAGCGCTATCGAGAACCGCCGCATCGCACTCCCCGGCCACCAGATGAAAGTCATCGCCATGGACGGCAACCCGGTACCCGCGCCGCAAACAGTCGACTCAATCTTTCTTGGAGCAGGCGAGCGCATCGACGCCGTCATCGAGATGAACCATCCCGGCGTCTGGATTTTGGGCGCTACCGAAAAGCCTGTCCGCGAGTCCGGCCTCGGCGTCGTCATCGAATACGCAGGACAGCAGGGCCAGCCGCAGTGGATAGACCCGCCCAAAGCGCCATGGGATTACACCATCTTCGGAACGGCGAGCTCCAATTCGCCGGCTCCACAGCAGACTATCGAAATGATCTTCGAGAAAATCCCGCGCGGCATCGGCAAATTTAACGCCTGGCTCATCAACGGCAAGCCCTATCCGCATGACCGCGAGTTTGTGCTGCAGCAGGGAACTCGCTACCGGCTGGTGATGCGCAATCGCACCGATGACGCGCACCCCATGCACCTGCACCGGCACCTGTGGGAGTTGGTCGAAATCAACGGCAAGAAAACCGCGGGTCTCATGAAGGACACAGTTGTCGTTCCTTATTATGGACGCGCCGTCGTCGATTTCACCGCCAATCAGCCTGGCCTCTCGCTCTTCCACTGCCATATTCAGCAGCACATGGACTACGGATTCAAAGCGCTCTTCCGCTATGCCTGACACCTCACTGACTCAGGCCGTCTTGTCTGACGGAAGAGTGAAGGGCGGATCATGCGGAGCTATCGGCGGCCTGAAATTCTGTATCGGAGTAGGCGGCCACTGTCTCATCCGCATCCAGTGATCGCAAAGCTCCAGGTTAACGAGAGCCATAATGAACAAGGGCCAGAAAATCCCGTTAAAGCTGATCAGGGAATTTTCATCCAGGTCGCAGGCAAGAACCAGAAACAGCACAAAGACAGGCCAGATAGCCTGCTCCATATAAGGTGAGCGGATCAATCTCCACGCCTTGCTGCAGCCGCGAAAGTAGCTCAGGCCAAAAATCGCCAGTCCTGCGCCGCCAAGCTCCAGCATAAGCTCCAGAAATCCGTTGTGAGCGTGAGGGACGCCCCATTGGACAGCGGCCATCACATTCACGGCTTCGCCTTTCAGTCCGATCCAGAATCCTCCGAGGCCATATCCCAGCAGAGGCCGCTTGAGAATCGCCTGCCAGACCGCGCGCCAGATATCCGTGCGTCCGGTCAGTGTCGCATCGCGTCCCAGCAAGGCCAGAATATCCGGTGCAAAAATAACTCCCAGGGTAATAGCAGTAATACTGAGCAGCATTGACATGGAGAGGATAATGCCGCGGCTCTTCCGGTCATAGCGCTTAAGAAAATGCATGAAATAAGCCAGCACAAAGACGTTCAGTCCCACAAGCCAGAAAGTGCGCGAGCCGCTCAGGGCCAGCAGAAAGGAGAAAAGCAGCAGTGCCAGCAGCTTTGAACGACTGATGCGGCCCATGCACATCGTCAACGCAATGCCCAGCACCATAGCGCGTCCAAGGCCCTGCTTTTGTGAAAAAACTCCTCTCCAGTCATGAGTTCGCCCGGGAGTTGGATCGAGCCCATACGATGGCGCCACAACGCAGAACAGCAGCGAGGCGGAAGCCAGTAGAACCATGGTCCACCACAGAATCGAAAGCTGTTCCTTCAGATCAAACCGGGAAGCAAAATAGAGCGCGAAGATGGTTGCGAGAAGGAAAGAAAGTGCGCGCTTCATCGTAATCGACGGGTCTTGCGACCAGGCCACAGAGGCCAGCGCAATCACAGCCAATACTCCACCCCATTGCAGCGTGGTTACCGCTTTCATCACATGATGAAAGCGCCGTAGCAGAAGCAGAACGATCAGGATTCCGATGATCAGTTGCGACCCGATCCCAATGATGGCCGCGGACGCACCCGGATCCATGGCGATCTCAGGATCTGCCGATGTATTTGTGAAGTACAAACTACCGGACAGCCCGTAGTAAGCGCATATCACCACGCATGCGCTTTTCTCAAACCATAAATCCCTTGCATGATCGGCAACATTCCGCCCTATCCACTCCACAAAGCTGGCGGAACGATCTTCAAATGAGCCAGACAGAATCGACGCAACTCCCATAGCGGTACTCTTTCCTCGCGCGAAGGGGGATATACATCTACTGCTTAACGCAAAGGATTGAACTAGAGAGCGGTCCCTTTAGGTTGTTACTGAGATTCGCCGATGATAAGTAACTTAATCAATTACTTTTTAGTAATTGAGTACCAGCTAGCCTGAACGTAATACTGCGTTTGGCTGGCATAAGGTACCTTTTACCCCGGTGACCATAAGAAGCCAAAGTTATGCTTGGTAACCAGTAGGAGTAATACGAATTTAGGTGATGGAAGTTATCGAGTATTGGATGACAGTAACTATGAATAGAGTGGAAGACTACTCAGGGACAGGTAAGTTAAAACCGCCGGGCCAGCTCGTGGAAGCTTTCCAGTTCCAGCAGGTACTGGCCATCTTTGGCAGGCTCCACTGCTTCATGTTCCAGCATCCACGTGTGCGGATGAGGAATAAACACTGCATGCAGCCCGGCTGCTAATGCGGGATTGATGTCCGACTTTGGACTGTTGCCAATCATCCATGTGAATCTGCAGTTCAGCTCATACTTCTGGCATACCGCGTGGTAGGCATCAGGGTTCTTCTCGCCCGCCACCTCGACGGCCGCGAAGTGTGCGGCAAGTCCCGAACGCGTCAGCTTGTCTTTCTGTTCGTGCTCATTGCCTTTGGTCATCAGGATGAGCCGGTGGCGCGAGGCGAGCGTCGGCAGGACTTCTGCCACGCCGGGCAGCAGTTGAATTTCCTGCTGGCTGATCGAGCGGGCAAAGCCCACAATGCGCTTATGCTTTTCCGGAGGGACTGGTCCCTCACTCAGGCGTTCAAAGCACGTTACCAGCGAGTGCTGAAAGCTCGCCAGTCCGTAGCCGCGTTCCCGGATCGTCTCCCGCTCCACGTCATTGAGAAATTCGCGCACTTCTTCGCGCGTATAGCTGTGGTGGTTCAGGTATGAGATGAACGAAGCGATGGCGCGTTCAAAGAAGATGTTGTTTTCCCAGAGTGTGTCATCCGCGTCAAGCAGGAGCGTCTGTCCCGGCGTGATGCTCAAAAGAAAACTCATACCTTGAGAGTAACAAAGAGAGTTAATCCATGCCCGGAGGGATGTGCTCTAAAATACTGATATGAATTCCTCCAAAAGGGGTTGATTTTTGTTGTACATACACCCCGTCTTTTTTCTGTAATCCGTGTCTACATTCACAGGGCTTTAATATTTCGACTGCCAGGGACATGGCATCGCCGCCCAATTTTTGCGTCAGGGAGAACTGCGTATGCTTTTTCAGAGACGCGATATTTTAAAGTTGTTGTGCGCTTCGTTCCTGCTTTTTGCGATCTGCGTCTATGCCCGCGCCGATGCGGCCCTGCTGCTTGAAGAGCCTTTCGGCCAGTTCGGCAGCATGAACCCGACAGGACATGCCGCCATCTATCTTGACCATGTCTGCGCCGCGTCGCCCACAAAGCTGCGTCTGTGTGAACCGGGAGAGCCTGGTGTCGTCATCAGCCGCTACCACCGCATTGGTGGCTACGACTGGATCGCGATCCCGCTGATCCCGTATCTCTACGCCGTCGACGATCCGCGTGATGTGCCGGAGTCCATCGATGCAAAGCTGGAACTTAAATTGCGCGACCGCTACCGCCGCGAGCACCTCATGGATATTGCGCCTGACGATCCGAAGCGCGAGATTCCTGAAGGCGAATGGATCCAGCTGGTCGGTTCTGCCTATGACCGCAAGATCTATGGCTTCCAGGTTGAAACCACTGAGGAGCAGGACAAGCGCCTGATCTTCGCTCTGAATTCATATGTCAATCAGAGCCACTTCGATCTCTTCTTCAACAACTGCGCGAATTTTGCGGCGTTCGTTCTTAACTTCTACTACCCGCATTCGATTCACCGGAACTACATCGCTGATGTAGGCCTGATGACACCGAAGCAAGCCGGCAAGAGTCTGGTCGCCTACAGTAAGCACCATCCTGATTTGAAGTTCACGACATTCGTGATTCCGCAGGTTAAGGGCACCATCCATCGCAGTGATTCAGTGAACGGTGTCGTCGAATCCCTGGTGAAGACCAAGAAGTACGTCCTGCCCATCGCAGCATTCCATCCGTTCGTGGCTGGAGGGCTCGCCGTCGCGTATCTAGGCAACGGACGTTTTCATCTTGATCCGAAGGCGGAGGTCTTTGATCCGGCGCATGACTTCGAACCGGGAGAAGCCGTCATAACCAGGCCGGAGGAAACTGCACCAGCCACAAATGAAAGTGGAACTGCGAGCACGTCGCTCCATGGCAGCGGAGCGCAATAATTAATTTGCTGTCCGATACTCGCGATCGAGCATCGACATCAGCAGCAGAGAATGATAGCGTCCATCCCGATATACAGATTCGCGCAGCACTCCGTCCTGCCTGAAGCCCAGGGTGTGGTATACGTGCTGCGCACGCGGGTTTGTCTCGTATACATCAAGCCACAGACGATGCGCGTCGAACTCATCAAAGACCTTCCTGAGTAGAAGCCGCATTGCTTCTTTGCCGTTGCCTTGTCCGGGAGAGCGCATCACAATACGCCTCAGCTCAAGATTGCGGTGTTCTGACTTAAGGCCGCGTAGAATCGCATATCCCAGCGGCTCATTTGAGTCTCCAAGGGCGATAAGGTAACGAGTGTCAGGATCACATAGCGCAGTGGCATGCTCTTCACTCGACCATTGCGCAATATATTCACGGAACGCGGGTGTGTGCTCCACCTCGACAATCCACGGAATATCAGCCTTGGTTGCTTCTCGGAGCCGCATCTGCACCTACTTTGCCAGGGCCTTTTCAATGGCGCTTTCCGCCAGGGGGGTCATAACCCTGTATCCGGCATCGTTCGGGTGCAATCCGTCGTTCGCCAGCTCCTGTCGCATCATGCCCCGGCTGTCCACCATGGCGCCGAAGTAGTCGAGATAAATCAGGCCGTTGGTTTCGCAATAACTGCGCAGCCAGCGGTTCAATTCGGCAATCTTTTCCGGCGAGCGCTGCAGAAACATGGTTTGCTTCTCCGGCAGATAATTGTGAATCGGCGTCACCGAAGAAAAGACTACACGGATTGAATGCACTTTTGCTAAATCAGCAATCGATGTGTAATTGTTCTCTATCTGTTCAAGCGTCATCGGGCCGGTATTTCCGGCAATGTCATTGGTTCCGGCAAGTATCACCACAACCTTCGGTTTTAGGTCGATCACATCCTGCTTGAAGCGGATGAGCATCTGCGGCGTGGTCTGGCCGCTGATGCCGCGATTGATATATCCCTTGCCGGGAAAATAAGTATCTAGCTTCCACCCGTCAGTGATCGAGTCGCCGTAGAAGATCACGCGATTTTCGCCTGCTGCTGGAGCACGCAACTCCGCATTGGCCTTCGCATAACGATTCAGTCCGCCAAAGTCATTCAGAAAGGTGCCGACGCTGCTTTCCCGCCATCGCTCCAGCGTGAGAACGGCATCGGCGCGAGGATCGCTCGCCGCATCCTGAGCCTGCGTTTGCGCCAAAGCCACAGAAGCTGCGGCCAATAGAAGATAGCAGCCAAACTTGAGCATGACCGCAAGATAACACCCATTGCATGCGATTTCACATGAAACGATCTTGTTATATCTATCCCGTTAAGCGGGAAAAATGAAATTTGTAACAGAAAGGTTGACAAATCTTGATCGGGAGCGGCATCCTGTTCCCGTTTTCCAAGTAGTTGTATGCCTCCCTGGCCTGGCAGACAATGTTCTGTCAGGCTAATTTTTTTATATGTCTACCGTAGAAAAAAATCAGAGGCCGCTCGAAGCCGGAATCGTCACCGACTTTCATGAGCGCATGAGCTATGCGGGTTATCTATGTCTCGATGGATTGCTTGCGCAGCAGCGCCCCCTGTCCAATCCCGAACACCATGACGAAATGCTGTTCATTATTCAGCATCAGGTCTCGGAGTTGTGGATCAAGCAGCTCATCCACGAGCTTACCGCTGCGATTCGATTCGTGCAGCAGGACCAGCTCGACCCGTGTTTCAAGATCCTCTCCCGCGCCAAGCTCATTCAGATGCAGCTCTTCGAGCAATGGGCCGTGCTCGAAACGCTTACGCCGTCCGAGTACATGGAATTCCGCGGAGTGTTGAACAACGCCTCCGGCTTCCAGTCTTTTCAATATCGCAAGCTCGAATTTCTGCTAGGCAATAAAAACAGAGGAGCGATCAAGGTCTTCGAACACGCGCCGGAAATTTACCAGGACCTCAAAAACACATTGGAATCGCCCAGTCTTTACGACGAATTCCTGCGCCATCTCAAACGCCGCGGCCTTGCTGTGCCTGATGCCTGCATGGAACGCGACTGGTCCGAGCCTTACCAGAAAAACGAAGAGTTGGTCGAGGTCTTCCGGCAGATTTACATCCGCCCGCGCGAGCACTGGGACGCGTACGAGATGTGCGAGAAGCTGGTCGATGTAGAAGAGTATTTTCAGCTCTGGCGTTTCCGCCACATGAAGACCGTCGAGCGCATCATCGGCTTCCGCATCGGCACGGGAGGCTCATCAGGCGTCGGCTTCCTGAAGCAGGCATTGGAATTGACCTTCTTCCCTGAATTGTTTTCCGTGCGCACAGGGCTGAAACAGAAATGAGAACAATAGAAGATGCGATTGCTGCCCTCGGCCCAGGCCCGCTCCCCGAAGAATCCATCCAAAAACACATCGCGCCGCTCTTCTCTCGCGTGCTTGCGAGCGGCCGTATCTATCTTGCCAATCACTCGCTGGGCCGCCCGTTAGACAGAGTGGCCGATGATATCCGCGAAGCTACAGCGCTGTGGGAGACAAAGCTTGGCCATGCATGGGACGAGTGGCTTGCAGAACAGGAGGCTTTTCGCGCACGCGTCGCAAAGCTCATCCACGCGCCGCGCCCGGACTGCATCGTACCCAGAACATCCGCCGGCCAGGGCCTGCGTGCTGTGTTGAATGCGCTACCCGGAAAGCCTCACGTTCTGACCACGCGCGGTGAGTTCGACTCGATCGACCTCATTCTCAAACAGTATGCGTCGCTGGGCCGCATCAGCATCACCTGGGTCGAGCCCGATGCGGAAGGCAACTTCACGGTGCAGGGAATCGTCGAGCAACTGCGCAAAGGCATGGATCTCGTCGTTGTCTCACAGGTCATGTTCATGACCGGGCAGGTCGTGCACTACCTCGATCAGCTGGCTGATGCATGCCATAGCATCGGCGCGAAGCTCATGGTCGATGCCTATCATGCCATCGGTGTCTTTCCCGTCGATGTGGCTGCGATGCGCGCCGACTTTATGATCGGCGGCAGTTACAAATATCTGCGCGGAGGCCCCGGAGCCTGCTTCCTGTATCTTTCTCCTGAAATCCTGGCGAGCGGATTGCGCCCGCTCGATACCGGATGGTTTGCTCGCGAAGACACATTTGAGTATGAGCGTGCCGATCCTCCGCGATTGCGCGCTGGAGGCGACGCTTACCTCGAATCAACGCCGCCGGTTATTACCTGGTATCAGGCGCGCAGTGGCCAGCAATTCACACTGGCTATGGGAGTAGAACGCCTGCGCGAATACAGCCTGAAACAATTGAGCAGCCTGAAAAGCCATCTCGCCAACGCCGGCATCCAGGCCATGGGTGGCAATGACCAGCACGGAGCATTCCTCGCCGTCCATCATGCAAGAGCAGCAGAATTGGTAAAGAAACTCGAAGCGCGAAGCATCATCACCGACTCCCGCGGCACATGGCTGCGCCTCTGCCCCGACTGCCTCACCCGCGAAGAAGAGCTTCGCATCGCCGCTGCCGCTTTGCGTGAAGTTATGCAGAGCTGAGCCCAGGCATTCGTAGATAAGACGATGTCATCCTGAGCGTAGCGAAGGACCTGCTTTTCTTATGCACTGACACGAAAAAGGGTGCCCCATCCTATCGCGCTTTTTGCGATAGGGTGGGTGAGCAAAAAGCACCCACGACCAAACCGGCCTAACGGCTCCTAGCCGGTCCGATCAGCGCCTCCACCATAGTATTTGCCAGCCAGTCCTCAAAATCCTGCGCTGTCCATCCGCGGTCGCGAACCATCATGCGATAGAGATCGCGGCTTGTGAGCGTCCACAAAATATCGCGCGCGCGCTGCGGAGTGATTCCCGTCCGCAAACTCCGTGTCTGCACGAGATACTGAATCATCACCTTTTGCGACTCATACCTCTGGCAGTCGCGGCCTGACTCTACCTGCGCCAGCTGCGGTGATACGGTTCCCGCGCCACGCAGCAGGTCCGTGATCGAGCTCTCCGATTCATAGATGCGTCGCGAAATGCGGGCCGCGAACTTCAGTCTTTCCCGCGGATCGGGTGTCTTCATCGCTTCGTTCACCAGGTCCTGAAACTGGCTGCCGAAGCGCACAGCATCGAGAATCGCCGACAGAATCCCGGTCTTCGATCCAAAAACCGCATAGACCGTAGCTACGGCAACGCCGGCTTTCTGGGCCACGGCCTCCATCGTCATGCCCGCATATCCGTGTTCTTCGAGCAACTTACGTGCGGCAGCAGCGATCCTCGACCGGGTCTCATCCGCCTGCTGCTGCCGGATGGGTGATTGGTACGCCCGTTTTTTTGCAACTTTCACATTGGCAGAATACTCAATTATTCGATAGAAGTATCTATATTGAATAGCAGGGTATAGGAGGAATCGCCATGACCGCTCAGGAAAAATCTCACGTCGAAACTGTCCGCCGCCTTTATGAAGAAGCCCTCAACCAGCAGCGTCCCGATCTGCTCTCCGCTCTGCTCAGCGAAGACGTGCTCTTCCACTCCTTCACCGAAGACCGCGGAATCGAAGCATACAAAGTTCTCGCTGAGCGCCTGCGTATCGGCTTCCCCGACATGCATTTCACCCTCAACGATCTGATCGCCGCTGATGACCGCGTCATCGTGCGCTGGACCATGGACGCTACTCACGGTGGACTGTTCGCAAATGTTCCCGCTACCGGCAGGCGCATTCAGCAGCGCGCCATCGTGATCTACCGCTTCGAGAATGGAAAGATTGCCGAAGGCTGGGCGCAGATGGATCGCCTCGGAGTGCTGCAGCAGATCGGCGCCGCACCAGTTCCGCAAACAAGATAGGAGGCAATCCGTGAAACTGCTCATACTCGGCGCGACTGGCGGAATCGGACAATTCCTGCTCCGCTTTGCCCTGGAGCGCGGACACGAAGTGACAGCCTTCGTCCGCTCTCCGCAAAAGATCACTCTCACGCATGAACGCCTGAATATCATCGAGGGAAATCTGCTCGATGCCGATCAGCTCGCGCAGGTGATGGCACGGCACGACGCCGTTCTCTCAGCATTCGGGCCCGCAACGCTGCGCGTCACAACAACGCGCCGCGATTTCGGCAAGGCAGTAGCGGAGGCCATGCGCATCTCCGGAGTAAAGCGGGTGCTGCTGGTTTCCACATCGTTTCTTTATCCGGAGATGTTCTTTCTTGGAAAAATTCTGCGCAGCTCTATCTTCAAAAATATTCTTCCCGATGCTGCTGGCATGGAAGCAGCCGTCAGTAAGGACTTTCTCGACTGGACCATCGTGCGTCCGCCGCGCCTTACAAATGGTCAGCGCACGCAGAAATATCGCATAGTCGATGGCCGTCTTCCTGATGGAGGATTCCTCATCTCTCGTGCCGACGTTGCCGATTTCATGTTGAAGGAAGTCGAACGCCCGTCGCATGTCCATCAACTTGTAGCTGTTGCAATGTAGTGCGCGTACCGCTGAGCGAACCACAATTTCCGGAAAAAGAACACATGTCCCGCCGAGCGGTATAGTCGACTGGCACATTTATTGACAGTCATTTTTTGAGACCTGTACTTACTCCTAATATGGTCTGCGCATGGCTTGAGTTGCAGCGGACGAAGGCAGTTGCTTGTCTTGATTTAGCCCGGGAGGCAGTACATGCGAACTCTTGTTCTTTTTTCCAGGTGCGTTCTCGCATCAGCAGTGTTTCTGTTTGTTAATTTGGTTGTCGCTCCGTCTTATGCCCAGCAGATTACCGGTGCTATCCGGGGAAATGTAAAGGACGAGCAGGGTGCAGTAGTTTCTGGAGCAACAGTGAAAGCGTCAAATGTTGCTACCGGATTCTCACGCGAGGCTGTAACCGACAGCGAAGGAAGCTATTACATCCAGTATCTTCCTGTTGGCATTTACAACGTTGAAGTGAATCAGTCCGGCTTCAAGAAATTTGTGCAGCAGAACATTGTCCTGACGGTGGATCAAACGCAGGCATTGAACATCACTCTGTCCGTCGGCGGAGAAACACAGACGGTTACAGTGTCAGAAGCTCCTCCCATTCTCGATACCAATTCCGCAACACTGGGTAGAACGGTGCAGCCGGAAGAAATCATCGGGCTGCCGCTGGTCAATCGCAATGCATATGCGGAGCTTTCCCTCACGCCGGGCGTGCAATCCAATAGTGCCAGCCCCAACACGAATCCCAGCGGTACCCCCAACTTCCAGATTGGCGTGCCCTCTACGCAGGTAGTAGTCAATGGCGGCATTGACGGCGGTGTTCCGATGGTCAGCTTCTATCTCGATGGCGGCATCAACATGACCGGCATCCGCAACTACGGAAACCCGCTGCCCAATCCGGATGCGATCGAAGAGTTCCGCGTGGAGACCAGCAACTTTTCGGCGCAGTATGGTCGCTTATCCAGCGCTGTCGTAACTGCTGTTACTCGCTCGGGGACAAACCAGTTTCACGGATCCTTGTTTGAATTCGTGCGCAACACGGCGCTGAACGCGACTCCATGGAATGCGACTCTGAATCCGCCATATCATCGCAATCAGTTCGGCGGTACGGTTGGCGGCCCAGTCATGCGTGATAAAGCTTTCTTCTTTTTCAGCTATGCCGGATTACGTCAAACAGTAGGCCAGTTCCTCAGCGGCGGTGTCGTGCCTACTGCGCTCGAGCGCCAGGGCGACTTCACGCAGTCGAAGGTGATTCCGAATTATCCGGGCACGAAGACTCCGGTGCAGGGAACCAACAGTTCGGTTAACTGCCAGGTGGCCACGGTGGGCTGCGTTCCTTCTGCTCTGCTCGATCCCACGGCGGCAAACATCATCGGCAAATACATTCCTCTGCCGAACAGCGCAAATAATGCCTGGACAGGATTTTTCACCGGTCCGACAAACCAGGATGAATATCTTGGGAAATACGACCAGGCCCTCGGCACTAAGGACCATCTGGCCGCGACCTACTTCTATCTCAACACCAAGCAGAATGCCTATGGCGGCGGCAATCTGCCCTGGAGCATCAATCAGTCCTACTCCACACAGCAGAATGCGAACATCAGCGATGTTCACACCTTCGGCCCCACAACTGCCAACGAGACCTGGTTCAACTTTACGAGAGTGGCAGGCGGGCGTGTGAACCTTCCGGAAGTTTCCCTTGGAGATCTTGGATCCAGCTACACGATTCAGGGGCCGAAGTCTTTGCCGCAGCTGAATGTGTCAGGATACTTCAGCGTTGGCGGAGCGCTTGCGGGACCGGTGTCCACCACGGACTTCTACTCCCTACGCGACCTGGTCACGATGACCAGAGGCAAGCACTCGCTCAACTTCGGCGGGGAACTGGCGTTGGACAAGAACATGTTTGTGGGAACCTTGAGCAACTTCGGCGTGCTCAGCTTTCAGACTTCCGCACCGACAACAACCGGGAATGCCCTCGCTGATTTCGTCACTGGCCAGGTCGCCAGCATGGAGCAGGACACGCCCTATCATGGGCTCCTGAGCGACTGGCATACGGCATTGTTTGTTGAAGACGATTACCGGCTTACTCCAAGGCTCATAGCAAACCTGGGATTGCGCTGGGACCTTGATCTCCCTCCGGTAGAGTCTTCAAATCTTACCGCGACTTTTGTTCCCAACGTGCAATCTACCGTGGTGCCCAGCGCGCCTCTGGGCATGCTCTTCCCGGGTGACCAGGGAGTGACTCGCGGCATCGTGGACACACGCTGGCACCACATCTCTCCCCGTGTCGGTCTGGCGTGGGACCCATTCGGAAATGGCACAACAGCAGTCCATGCCGCTGCAGGTGTTTTCTACGGCGCCGTAAGCGGCAACCAATGGAATCAACCGGCGAATGCGCAGCCATTTGCTGTTCGTCAGAGCTTTAATTCCATCGCGTCGCTCACCAACGTCTACGGAAATCCTGCTTCTTTCCCTAACGGAGACCCCTTCCCCTACAACTACTCTCCGTCGAATCCGCGCTTTCTCCCAGCGGCCAGCATTGAAACCATTTCAAAAGATTTTCAATGGCCCCTGGTTTACCAGCTCAGTTCCTCAGTCCAGCAGCAGTTGCCGGGCCAGTTCACAGCTACGCTGGCCTATGTAGGCACGTTGTCGCACCACCTTCCCATGATGATTGACGGCAACTATGCTCCCTATGCGCCAGGAGCAAGCACGTCGCAGGACAGCATCAATTCCCGTCGCCCTTATGATCCTGGTGTCCTCGGTCAGAACGTCTTTCTTATCTCCAACCAGACTGCCTCGTATCATTCGCTCCAGGTTTCTGTTCAAAGGCGATTGACGCACAATTTCATGCTCAACGGCTTCTATGTATGGAGCCATTCATTACAAAGTGCAAATGAATCGGCTGTCGGCCAGGCATACGCGCAGGACTTCGCCAACCTGTGGGAAGAGAGAGGCCCGACCGACAATGACCGGCGCAGCATGGCTACCATTTCCGGCATTTGGAATCTCAATTACTACAAGGGCGGGAGCTCCTTCATGAAGCAGCTCGCCAACGGCTGGACGGTATCGACCATCACCACTCTTTACAGCGGTCAGCCGGTCAACATTGCTACCGGCACAAACAGGAATTTTGACAGCGCGAACAGTAACCGGCCCAACCTGGTCTACGGACAGAACCCGTTCCTCAACCCTCATCGAAGCCGTCCTGCTGCTGCAGCCGAGTGGTTCAATATCGATGCGTTCGCGAATAACGGCCCAGCACTCGGCATCGGTCCATATGGCGCCGACGGCAACACGCCGCGCGATTACCTCCGCGCGCCTGGTTACAGAGATATTGACCTGGGAATATTCCGCAACATCAGCTTTGAAAGATTCACTTTGCAGTTGCGCGGCGAAGCCACAAACGCCTTCAACCTGGTAAGTCTCAGCACTCCCACTGCAAACCTGGCGTCAACTCTCAACGGCAAGATCACATCTGCTGCGAGTCCACGCCTGATTCAGGTGGGTGCGCGACTGACTTTTTAAGCAACACTCTCCGGCGGGGCAGGACTTCGGTTCTGCCCCAGGCCATCAGAGAGCAACGCGGAGCATCGCCTCCTGATCCTCGTCAAGCTGAGCAATTCCTTGGTTTCGGAAAAGAAACATGCGTCCCGCTTGGCGGTATAGTGGACAGCCTCATTTATTGACAGTCATTTTTGGAGACCTGTACTTACTCCTATGGTAGTTCGCGCACCATCGAGCGAGCACTGAATCGTTTGATTACTTTACGAGGAGGCAGTACAGAAATATGCAAGTCAGAATACACAGGCTTTTCTTGGCGTGTGTTTTCGCATGTGCGGTGTTGGTCATTTCCACTTCCGCTATTGCGCAGACAAGTTTCGGTCGAATTTCCGGCACCGTTTCCGCGCCTGATGGCAGCGTGCTCGCGGGCGCGCAGGTCACGGTCAAAAATGCCGACACGGAGTTAACGCGGCAGACCGTCACCGATTCGCAAGGGTTCTATGTTTTCACTGAGCTGCCCATCGGAACCTACAGCGTCGAGATCAACCAGTCAGGCTTCAGCAAATCAGCGCGCAGCGGATTGGGCCTGGTCGCCGATGGACGCGTGACAGCCGACTTCACTTTGGTCGTCGGCAGCACCAGCCAGACCGTCGAAGTTCAGGGAACAAATACTGAATCGCTGAATACAACATCAGGCGAGTTGTCGCGCGTCATCGATACCAAGCAGGTAGCCAATCTTCCACTCAATGGCCGCAATTACATTCAGCTGATGACGCTTGTTCCCGGGGCCGTAGTCACTAACCCTGACCAGTTCAGCGTGACCACGAGTCTTGCCGCGAACAATCAGAACCTCAATGGCAACCGCGCCGACAGCAACAACCTCACCATTGACGGCGGCTACAACATGCCTGCCGGCAGCAATACCAGCCTGATGAATAACATCAGCGCGGAGTTCATCCAGGAAGTCAAGCTGCAGACATCGAACTCCTCCGCAGAGTACGGACGCATGTCCGGTCCCACCTTCAACATCGTCACCAAGAACGGAACGAACCAGTTTCACGGCTCTGCATTTGAATACTTCCGCAACAACGATCTCGATGCGACCAACTACTTCGCCAAGAAAAATACGGCTCTGCACTTCAACGATTTCGGATACACTTTCGGCGGCCCCATCTTCAAAAACAAGCTCTTCTTCTTCGTAGGCGAAGAATGGAAGCGCCTGCGCCAGAACCAGACCACACAGCAGATGACCGTTCCCGACACCGCGTTTCAGAATGGCGACCTCAGCGCCCTGCTGCCCAAGACACAGCTCTTTTATCCGGGCACGAAGACTCCGATCCCCAATAACAACATCTCGCAAATGATCACTCCGGACGGACGGGCCATCGCCAACGTCTATGCCCTGATGGCGCAGACCGGAGCAGGATTTAACGATGCGAATGTAGCCAACAACGTGACGCTCAACCCTCTCAACCCTCTGAACTATCGCGAAGACATCGTGCGTCTCGACTACGTCTTCAGCCCCAAGAACTTCCTGTATGGCCGCTGGCTGCAGGACGCCAATACCCTCATCGATCCCTTCGGCACATTCTCGAATAGCGGCATCCTGCCTACCACTCCAACCACGCGCAACCGCCCGGGAGAGAGCATTCTTTTCGCCGAGACATGGATTCCGACGCCGAACTTTGTGAATGAGGCGCGTGTGAACACCAGCTGGGTGTCGCAAAACATCGTTCCTTACGGCACTGCGTGGCAGCGCAGCACTTACGGGTTCCAGTATCCGCTGCTGTTCGGCGGAGCGCGGTATCCAAACGGTATTCCTTATGTCACGATTACCAGTTTTGCCGGATTCCAGGGACCGAACTTTGCCCTGCATTCTCCCACTACTGACATTCAGTTTGCCGACACGGTTTCCTGGACTCATGGCGCGCATGTTCTCCGCGCCGGAGCAGTGCTGATCCGCGACCGCGTAGATCAGAACGGCCGTTCCTACTACACCGGCAACATCAACTTCAATTCCAGCGGCAACCCCAATACAACGGGCTACGCATTCGCCGATGCGCTGCTCGGCAACTTCAGCTCCTACTCTGAAGCCAGCGCCGACCCCACCGGATTCTTCCGCTTCTGGCAGCCGGAAGCCTTCGTGCAGGACACCTGGCGCGTCAATCCAAGACTGAGCCTCGATCTGGGCGTGCGCTGGCAGTACATGCAGTCCATCTACACCCAGGCCAACAACATGACCAACTTCGATCCTTCGCGGTTCGATCCATCGCAGGCCGTGCAGATTACGCATGACAGCAAAGGTCTGATCGTCCCCGGCTCCGGCAATCCTTATAACGGCTTGATTCGCGAAGGCAGCGGCGTTCCCAAGGACCAGGTCTCCCGCGTGCCCGGCGCCAACGGCTCGCTTTACTCCGTCATTCCCGCAGGCGCGCCGCGCGGACTCTATCCCGGATCGAACAATGTCGGCCCGCGTGTGGGCTTTGCCTACTCGGCAAGCGACAAGACCACTGTCCGCGGCGGCTTCGGCCTCTTCTACAACCGCGCTGAAGGCAACATCATCTTCTCGCAGGTAAACATTCCGCCATTTCTACAGATTGCCAACTACACCAACGGCAATCTTTCCAACATCACCGGAGGCTCCACGTCGCAGGCTCCTCTCGGCGGCATATCTGCAATCGATCCCCACCTCAAGAGCCAGACCATTGCGCAGTACAGCCTGAACCTGCAGCAGGAAATGCCCTGGGGCCTATTGACCGAGATTTCCTACGTCGGCACCGAAGGCCGCCACATGCTCCGGCAGCCGAACATCAACTACGCCGATCTCACGCAGGTTGCCGCCAATCCCAGCGTTTCTACCAACGCCTTTCTGCCCTACCCGGGATACACCTCCATCACTCAGGTACGGAGCGATTCCACTGCAAACTACAATGCGCTCCAGGCCTATGTCTCCAAACGCGCCGGCGCGTTGCAAATGACTGCCGGCTATACCTGGTCGAAAGCTTTGGCGGACTCCTCCGGTGAAGGCGACAACAGCGAGAACTGGACCGTGCGCCATTACAACTACGGCCCGACATCATTTGACCGCCGCAATGCCTTTTTCAGCACTTTTGTGTGGCAGATGCCGAAACTCGAAGGCCACAACTTCGCACTGAAGACAGCAGTCGGAGGATGGCAGTTGAGCGGCGTCGCCCGTCTTCAGTCCGGCCAGTACTACACCATTACCGGCTCTACTCCCACCGGAACGCGCCGCGCTGACTTTACCGGCGCCTCCAGCGTTGCACAGCAGAAGACCATCGGTCACTGGTTCAACACCGCTCCTTACACCGCTGCTCCTGCAGGCCGCTTTGGCACTGCCGGAACTGGCACAGTCGTCGGCCCGGGACTGGCATTGTTCGACGCGTCGCTCGGCAAGAACTTTGCCCTGACTGAACGGTTCGTCCTCAAGTTCCAGGGAGACTTCTTCAATGCGCTGAATCGCACCAACTTCAGCACGCTGAACACGAATGTCTCCAACACAAACTTCGGAACCATCTCCAGCGCCAACCCGCCGCGTCAGGTGCAACTAAGCCTGAAGCTCACTTTTTAAAATGTAAGATGGGGCACAGAACAGGGTGCCCCCATAGCTTGCCCTGAGCGCCGTCGAAGGGACCATAAGAGCGGATGTAGTGTGGGACCGGAAAGTCCGCGTGCAGCGCGCCGAATGTCTTCAATGCCTTGTCAAGCCCTCTACTTTAATAAAATCCCGTAACACTAACAAACTAAAGTAAAAATTCAAAGTAGAAAGTTGGCATAGTATTACGGCCAAAATTGATAAACTAAAAGTAGGGAAGAAAAAACCCGCCTTATGGGCGGGCTTTCATGTTTTTGGGAACAGATCTCCCACAGATGTCATCCTGAGCGAAGCAACGCGGAGTCGAAGGACCCTCACGAGCAGAAAAAACCTGCCCTGAGTGGATCGAAAAGCTCGTGGGAAGTCGGCCAGAGGCCGACGGGATGCATATCGAGACGCTACAGAGTATCGAGGACCACAAGTGTTCGGCTGCCTGCTTCCACGAATATACGGACATCCCTAAGCCCAAAGACCGCTGCCTGAGGACAACCAGAAAACAGACCCCCCGCTAAATACAAGAAAACACTAGAGTAGTGCACAAGCAATAGAAGAATCAATCACATAGCAGGGGGTCACCCCCTCGTAAGTCATTGAAAACAAATAAACCAACTGCTACATAGGGGGAGGGGGGTACCCCTGCCGAAGTTTCTATCCAGGCCGCTCTTCCCTTACCCTTCTCAGAAAATCAGCCAGTGTCTGCCCGGCCCGGGGAGTGAACACCTCCCCCAGGTTCTCAAGGTGCTGCATGCGGTCCACGCGGAAGCTGCGGAAGTCGTTGCGCAGCTCGCACCACGCCGCCAGGGTCCAGGTCCCTCCCCAGAAGTAGAGAGCCAGCGGATGAATCCTGCGTATGCTGGGCTCGCCATCCTCCCGGTTATAGGCAATCAGAACGATATGCCGTTCCCGTGCAGCAGCGTGCAGTGAGTCCAGCTTTTCCCGGAGTTTGGTCGAGACCCGGAATCCCGGCGCATAGAGCAGGACCTCATCGACCCGTTCGCGCACATCGACCGGAAGCACCGCCTCAATCTTGCGGATAGCGCGGTTGGCCGCCTCGGTAAGCTGCATGCCGCCCCAGGCCTGAACCATACGCGCGCCCAGAACGAGGGCAGCGATCTCTTCACGGTCAAACATCAGCGGAGGAATGTCGAAGTCCCGGCGCAGGGTATAGCCCACGCCCGCTTCGCCGGTAATAGGAACGTCGGAAAGCTGCAGGTCCTCCACATCACGGTAGATCGTTCGAGGAGAGACCTGCAGCTTCTCGGCAAGGCTGCGGGCCGTCTGAAGACGCCCGGAGCGCAGCAGTTGTACGATTCGAAAGAGCCGGTCGGCACGGCGCATACGCGACTATATTAAGCCGTCGCATGCAGTCCGATCCGGTTTCCTTCCGTATCGCGGATTTGTGCAACCCAGCCCACGCCGGGCAGGAAGTTCTTCGGCTCGAGGATGGCCCCGCCCGCGCTTTCGACCTGGCTGAGAGCGGAGTCGAGCTTGCCGTCGCAGTTCAGGTAGATCGTGACGCCATCTGACGATGGCTTAAGACCATCGCCATACGCAATGGCCCCGGAAACGCCGGGACGCTGATAGGGGAAGATAGCCAGGTTGGGCCATTCCGCTTCGTGGCGCAGAGCAACGCCCAGAATCGACTCGTAGAAGCGGATGGCTCGGGGAAAGTCAGTGGTTGGAATCTCAAACCAGACGATAGTGGAAGTGACGGTTTCTGTCGGCATGTGTCCTCTCCTCTAATGGACGAAAACAACGGATGAAAGGAGAGTACTGTGGCCCTGCTGACAACATGGTGTCAGCAGGGATGATCTCGTCCGGGAAAATACTCTGCCTATTGTGCCGCAGCTGTAGTGAATGTGGCCGTGGGAGAAAAAGCGGTCCAGTGGGTGCAGCCTGTGAAGTATGCAACCGACCAGGCCTGATAGTCATACGTAGTTCCCGGCTTCAGATTCGAAAGGACAAAGGAATGTGTCACCGATACCGGATTCACCCAGCTGGTTTTACTCCCAAAGGCGGTCGTGGTCCCATAGTTGACTCCGCCATAGGTAGCGGCATCGCTCGTCCAGCTGATGGTGGCTGAGTTCTGCGTGATATTGGACACAGTCACTCCACTGATCGTCGGCTGGACCGGCCAGTACCCGGCCGTCAAACTGATCTCGCAGGATTGGTAGCCATAGTAGTTGTTGTCTCCGCTGTAGCTGGCATAAACGTAGCTGGTATTGCCGGGATTGACGTTCAGAGCGGTTGCCGTAGCGGTAAAAGCGCCAAGGAAGATACTCGTGGTTTCGTCGGCAGTTTGGGTGAGTGCAACATCAGCTAAGCTATCACCATTAAAATCCGCGACCGCCAGGGAACCGGGAATGTTGAAGCCGTCCCAGTTAATCGGGAAGAGTTCTGCGGGCAGAAAGAGTCCCGGATGCATTGGATCTCCGGAGTAGATGGCTATGCCCGGGTAAGCATCAGGAATCGAGGCAGCGATATCGACTACTCCATCGCCATTGAAGTCTCCAGTGGCGATAGAGTTGAAATTTACATTAGGGGCCGGATAATTCACTGGGGGCAAGAACGTGCCTGGATGAGCTGGATCAGAAAGCAATATGTGCAGCATCTCCGCCCCCGACGTTAATTCAAAGCTTGCCACTGCAAGGTCTGGCAGCCCATCGCCATTAAGGTCTCCGGTTGCCACATAGTAAGGAGTGAATCCGGCTGAATATTGCACCTGGGTGAGGAAATTTCCTGGATGTGCAGGATCTCCCAGAAGGATGCTGATATTGTCGCTGTCACTGTTGCCTCCTAAGGCGAGATCAAGCACTCCATCGCCATTGAAGTCTGCTGTCGCTATGGACATCGGGTTAGCAGCGTTCAAAGGAATGACCTGCTGAGGCAGGAATTGCCCGGGATGTGCAGGGTCTGCAAGAAGGATGCTCAGGTCGCCACTGAAATAATTGGCTGCCGCGAGGTCAGGCAAACCGTCTCTGTTAAAGTCCCCCGCAACGACGCTATCCGTACCCAGATCAGTTGCATATGTAACCTGGGACAGAAACTGCCCCGGGTGCGTGGCATCCCCTAACAGAATGCTTACTGAGCCTGGACCAGTTACCTGGTTCTCATTCGCAACGGCCAGATCCAGAACGCCATCCCCGTTAAAGTCCGCTACTGCAATGGATATGGGCCAGACGCCTGCCGCATACGTCTGCTGAGGCAGGAACTGTCCGGGATGACGGGGATCTCCCAGTAAGATAGTTACCGATTCACCGACAAAGTAGTTTGCAATAGCGAGGTCCGGCACGCCGTCATGATTGAAATCGCCAACCGCAACCGCGTTTGGCCACGTGCCCGTGCTGTATACAACCGGTGCAGCAAAGCCGGATTTGAGTGTATAGCTGTCGAAAGAAGCGGATGCGATCTGGCGATTGGTCATGGCATCCAGAAAGGAAACAGTCCCGCTCGGCGGCGCAGGACCGGAGGCCGTGACGGACGCGGCAAGAGTGTAAGGAGCTGCATTGCCATATTTCGAAATAGTGGCTGTGCTGGGCAGGTGGCCCGTTACCTCGACAGTCTGGACTGCCGATTGTGACGTGCTGCCTGCATACGTCATAGTTCCCATGAATTTTGCATAGATGCCATGGCTGCCGGGGCCTAGCCTCAGTTTGATGCTGGCCGTTCCATTGCTGGTGAGTTGTGCAGAGCCAAGAATCGCCAGGTCCGTACATCTTGCAGCGGATGCGTTACAGAACAGGACTTGTCCAGGTGTCACCGGCGCGCCACTGGCCGTCACTGTCGCGGTCAGAGTAACAGAGGTTTGTAATTGCACAGTGGACGACGAAACTTGCATGACGGTGACTGTCGGAACCACTGCGGCGAGTGCGCGCTCCGCGTTCCATCCGCATAGCACAAGTAAATAAACAGGCGCGCGGCGAAAAATTACGCGCCGCAGGGAGTCAGACGAACAACCGAACTCTTTAAGCATGGGAACCTCCCGAAGGTGCGGTTCCTGACGGGGAGGAGGTGGAAAAGTTCAATTATGGGAGGGGCCGATCCTGGGAGGAACCGAACCGCAATGATACTAGCACCCTTTGACGTATTCTCTAGTTTATTAATCATGAATGTGCGCTAAGCATTGCCAAATCGGGATAAAAGGGCCATTTTGAGAGCGAACGGCTTATAATAGAGAGATATGCCGAAGTATTCCATCGTCGTACCGTTCCACAATGAGGAAGACAACGTGACCGCTCTCTACGACCGCCTGAAGGCCGTCATGGAGCAGGTGGGCGACAGCTTTGAGCTGGTCTTTGTCGACGACGGATCGAGCGACCGCACCTATAAGCTTCTTGAAGAGATCGCTGCGGTCGACAGCCGCGTGCTGGTGGTAAAGCTGCGCCGCAACTTCGGGCAGACCTCGGCGCTGGCCGCAGGGTTTGATCATTCCCAGGGCGATTTCATCCTCGCCATGGACGGCGACCTGCAACATGACCCCTATGAGATTCCCAAATTCCTGGGCAAACTCGAAGAGGGCTACGACGTGGTCAGCGGATGGCGGAAAGAACGCATCGACAACTTCGTGATGCGCCGCATTCCTTCGCGCTGCGCCAACTGGCTCATGGCGAAGCTCTCCGGCGTGGATATTCATGACTTCGGCACAACGTTTAAGGCTTACCGCCGTGAAGTGATCCACAACATCCCGCTCTACGGCGAGATGCATCGCTTCATCCCGGCGCTGGCATCATGGTATGGCGCCAGCATCTGTGAGATTCCAATCAAGAATGTGAATCGGGTGAAAGGGAAGTCCCACTACGGCATTGGCCGTACCTTCCGCGTCTTCTTCGACCTGCTGACGATTCGTTTCCTGCTCAAGTACATGACCCGCCCGCTGCACTTCTTCGGCAGCTTCGGAGCACTGAGCATGTTCTTCGGCGGAGCGGTTTCATTCTTCCTGCTGTTGCTGAAACTCTTCACCCATCAGCATGTGATGGACCAGCACGGACCACTGTTCGTGATTGCTGGTGTGCTGATTCTGGCCGGTATCCAGATGCTCGCCATTGGGCTGCTGGGGGAGCTGCAGGTTCGGCACTATCACACCAACACACATCGCGCTCCCTACGCCATCGACCGTCTGGTGCGGCTGCGCTCTCCGGAAGAGCCAAGCCTGCTGCAGGAAAACTAGCGGCAGATTCAAGTTCATCGCAACTTCTTAAATTTTTTCTTCATATTCGAAACGAACGCGTTTCGCTAATTTCGCATCTGTCTTGATTGTGTCTAGCTCAGCAAGACCAGTTCCGCATGACGAAACCAGCAGACGGAAGAAAGCGCGTTGTCATTGAGCACGTCGATCCAGAGATCGACGCAGGAAGATTCCCTATTAATCGTATCGTTGGTGATGTCGTCCAGGTTGAGGCGGACGTATTCGCCGACGGCCACGATCATGTGTCATGCCGGGCGCTTTACCGGTATGAGGACGAGTCCGAATGGCAAAGCGCCGAAATGCAGCCGCTCGGAAATGATCGCTGGCGTACTTCATTCCAGCTTACAAAAGCTGGATATTACGTCTATACCATTGCAGGCCGGATCGATCACTTCGACACCTGGCGCAGCGACATGGTGAAGCGTTTTGAAGCAGGGCAGGATGTGGGACTGGAGTTGCAGACGGGCGGTCTGCTGGTGGAACAGGCCGCCCGTCGCGCCTCCGGCCAAGACGCCACCCAGCTGAATAAATGGGCCAAGGCCTTGAAGGCGGCAAAGGAAGATGCCAAGGCTATTGCCCTCGATCCGGCACTCGCCACAATGATGGAGCAATATGCGGACACAGCTCTTGAAACACACTACGAGCCCCAGCTTCGTATCGAGGTCGACCGCGAGAAGGCGCGCTTTTCCAGCTGGTATGAATTGTTCCCCCGTTCGTGTTCACCCACTCCGGGCAAGCACGGGACCTTTCGCGATGTAGAAGCCCGTCTGGAATATGTATCGCGCCTGGGTTTCGACGTTCTCTATCTACCGCCGGTCCACCCTGTCGGGCAGAGTTTTCGCAAAGGGAAGAACAACTCAGTAACCGCCGAGCCCGGCGATGTCGGCAGCCCATGGGCGATTGGCGCGAAAGAAGGCGGCCACACTGCCATCCACCCTGAACTCGGCACTCTCGAAGATTTCCGCCGTCTGGTGGAGAAAGCGAAGAGCTGCGGAATCGAGATCGCGCTGGACATCGCGTTTCAGTGCTCGCCAGATCATCCCTGGGTGAAAGAACATCCGCAGTGGTTTCGCAAGCGTGCTGATGGTTCGATTCAGTATGCTGAGAATCCACCGAAGAAGTATCAGGACATTTACCCGCTCAACTTTGAGAGCGAAGATTGGACTGGCTTGTGGGACGCGCTGCGGGACGTCTTTCTGTTCTGGATCGAGCAGGGCGTGCGCATTTTTCGGGTCGACAATCCGCACACAAAAGCCTTTCCCTTCTGGGAGTGGGCGATTGGCGAGATCAAGCGCAAGCATCACGATGTGCTCTTTCTCTCAGAGGCTTTTACGCGCCCGCGGGTGATGGAGCGGCTCGCAAAGCTCGGGTTCACGCAGTCTTACACCTACTTCACCTGGCGCAATACCAAGGAAGAGCTGACCGAATATCTCGAGCAGCTGACGCAAACCCAGGTCCGCGAATACCTGCGGCCGAACCTGTGGCCGAATACGCCCGATATCCTGCCCGAGCCATTGCAGGTTGGTGGCCGGCCAGCATTCATCTCGCGTCTGGTGCTCGCGGCTACTCTGGGAACAAGCTATGGGATCTATGGACCAGCCTTTGAATTGCTGGAGAATGTTCCGGTAAAGGCAGGCAGCGAAGAGTATCTTAATTCAGAAAAATATGAATTAAGATCGTGGGACCTGGATGCGTCAAAAAGCATCGCGCCTCTGATTGCGAAGGTCAACCATGCCAGACGCGAGAATGGCGCATTGCAGACGAACCACGAACTGCGATTTCATGCGACGGACAATCCGTATCTGATTTGCTATAGCAAGAAGAGCATCGATGATACGAATACAGTTCTTGTAGTGGTGAATCTCGATCCGGTTTATAAGCAGTCTGGATGGGTGAACCTGGATATGGAAAGATTGAGTTTGAATCCGCATGAGCCCTTTCAGGTGCACGATCAGCTTACGGATCGACGCTTTTTGTGGGAGGGGCCGCGGAATTACGTCGAGCTTTCTCCGCATGAGATACCGGCGCACATTTTCCACGTATTGCGGAGAGTGCGTACGGAAAAAGATTTCGATTATTACTTATAAGAGCGGGCAGGAAAGATGAGCACGCATACGATTCCGCAGAGCAAAATGAAGCGTCCCGGCAGCGCCAGCGATCCTCTCTGGTACAAAGATGCGATTATCTATGAGTTGCACGTACGTGCTTTTGCCGACAGCAACAACGACGGCATTGGCGATTTTCCCGGCCTGATACAGAAGCTCGACTATCTGCAGGACCTGGGTGTGACCTGTCTATGGCTGCTGCCGTTCTTTCCTTCTCCGCTGCGCGATGACGGATATGACATTTCCGATTACATGACGGTGCACCCGAACTACGGCACCCTCGAAGACTTTCAGAAATTTCTCACGGCAGCGCATAATCGCGGATTGCAGGTGATGATCGAGTTGGTCATTAACCATACTTCTGACCAGCATCCCTGGTTTCAGCGTGCACGGAACGCGCCGTCCGGCTCGCCTGAGCGCGACTACTATGTCTGGAGCGATTCGGACAAGAAGTATCAGGACGCCCGCATCATCTTTACCGACACGGAGAAGTCGAACTGGACCTGGGATCCGGTAGCCAAGGCATATTTCTGGCACCGCTTCTTCTCGCATCAGCCGGATTTGAACTACGACAATCCGCTGGTACTTGACGAGGTGGTAAAGATCCTACATTTCTGGCTGGATATGGGTGTAGATGCGCTGCGCCTGGATGCGATTCCCTACATTGTGGAACGCGAAGGCACGAATTGTGAGAACCTTCCGGAGACACATGCGGTTATCAAAAAACTTCGCGCCGCTATGGATGAAGGCTATCGGGGCAGAATGATTCTCGCGGAAGCAAACCAGTGGCCGACCGATGTGCGTCCGTACTTTGGCGATGGCGATGAATGCCACATGGCCTTTCATTTCCCGCTGATGCCGCGCATCTATATGGCCCTGCGGCAGGAAGACCGTTTGCCTATTACCGAGATCATGGCACAGACGCCGGAGATTCCTCCGAATTGCCAGTGGGGCTTGTTTCTGCGCAACCATGATGAGTTGACACTCGAAATGGTGACGGACGATGAGCGCGATTATATGTACCTGGCGTACAGTGCCGATCCGCGCATGCGTGTCAACATCGGTATTCGCCGCAGGCTTGCGCCGCTGGTCGATAATAATCGCCGCCGCATTGAATTGCTGAACAGTCTGTTGTTCTCATTTCCGGGAACGCCCATTCTCTATTACGGTGATGAGATTGGCATGGGCGACAACATTTATCTTGGCGATCGAAACGGCGTGCGCACGCCCATGCAATGGACAGCGGATCGCAACGCAGGGTTTTCCCGCGCGAACCCTGCGCAGCTTTACAGCCCGGTGATCATGGACCCGGTGTGGGGATATCAGGCCATCAATGTAGAGGCGCAGCACAGCGATCCTTCATCGCTTCTGAACTGGATGCGCAACATGATTGCGCTGCGCAAGCTGTTTCGCGTCTTTGGCCGGGGAACACTGAAGTTTCTTCCTTCCGCTAACAGAAAAGTCCTGGCTTATGTGCGGCAGGATGATGGCCAGAGCGTATTGTGTCTTGCGAACCTTTCACGCTTTGCTCAGCCGGTGATGCTTGATTTGTCGGAGTTTGACGGTATGCTGCCGGTTGAGATGCTGGGCTATGTCGAGTTTCCGCAGATCACAACCGCTCCATATTCGCTCACGCTGGGACCCTATGCATTTTTGTGGTTGGAATTACAGTCCGCGCTGACGCCATTGGAAGATGATGTAGATACGCAATCTAACCTCATCGAGATTGGAAAAGAGAATGATTGGCAGGCTGTCTTCACGGGAACAAATCTCGATCGGATGCGAAATTCTATTTTGCCCGACTTTATTGCCGGGCAGCGATGGTTTGGCGGCAAGTCGAAGCAAATACGGTCAGTTGCTATTACTGACTGGTGCGTTTTCGATGAGGGCAAGTCGGCGTATCTTGTAGTTGCTGTGCGATACGACACAGGTGCGGAGGAGTCGTATCTGATGCCATTGACGCTGCTCTTCGGAGATGAGGCCGAGCAGGTGCAGGCGATGCAGGCAAATGCAGTTGTAGCTCCAGTTCGAAGTGCCCGCAGAGAAGGCGTGTTGTGCGATGCGTTGATGAGCGAGAGTGCATGCCAATCGCTGCTTTCGTTGTTACGCAATGAGGAAATGTGGCAAGCCGGTGAAGGAACCATTCGTGGCACCGCCAGCAGTGCACTGCCCACAATGATCGGGACAGAGAATGCTGCGCTTTCTGCGCGGAAGAGCTCCGCGGAGCAGAGCAATTCTTCCATCTTCTTCGGCGATCGCCTCATTATGAAGTGTTTTCGCCGACAGGACCCCGGCCCGAATCCTGACATGGAGATCGGAAGATTTCTTACTGAGCGCACGTCTTTCCAGGCTGTTGCTCCATTTGGTGGATCCATCGAATACTGCTGCAACGAGCAGCAGCCTTCCACCCTGGCCATGCTGCAAGCCATGGTAGCCAATCAAGGTGATGGGTGGAGTTGGACGCTTGACGAACTCGACCGCTATTACGAATACTGCGCAGCTGCCTCCTCCGAGGCTGCAGTTCGTGAGTACCTGAGAGATTATGTGGAAGCAGTTCGCACTCTGGGGCGTAGAACTGCCGAGATGCATTGTGCTCTGGCTTCTGCTACAGATAACCCTGATTTTGTTCCGGAAACCATGACTCTGCAAGATGTAGAAGAACTGAGCAAGGAATTTGCCGGACATGCTGCCAACGCGATTGAAACACTGAAAGTGCACCTGGCACATCTGCCTGATGATGCCGTGGAACTCGGAGGCGTTGTCGTAGGCCGCCGCCGGAAGATTCTTGCCCGTTTTAACGGATTAGCAGCCGTGAACTCTCAACTCGTTCGCACGCGTATTCACGGGGACTATCACTTGGGGCAAGTGCTTTGCGTGGGCAGTGATTTTGTCATTCTGGATTTTGAAGGAGAGCCGGCACGCTCGCTTGCTGAACGGAGAAAGAAGCAGCCCCCTCTAAAGGATGTTGCCGGAATGCTTCGGTCTTTCAGTTATGCTGCTTATTCTGCTCTGACGAAATACACCACGAGGACGCATGCAGATTTTCAGAAGATGGAAGTATGGGGAAAACTATGGGAGGCCGCAATTTCAGATGAATTTCTGCGTGCTTATATATCGGCCTCTGATGCTTCTGCAGTCGTGCCCAGGAACGCTGATGACTTCCGTCTTGTGCTTGAAACATATGTTCTCGACAAGGCATTGTATGAGCTTGGCTACGAGTTGAATAATCGTCCGGATTGGGTGCGGATTCCGTTGGCAGGCATTGTGTCACTGCTGTCGTAACTAATAAAGGAACACAAAATGCAAGACAGCGAAGCAGCCGAGACTATAGTCAATACCAAACAAACCCGCCGTGTAAATGTCCTTGTGGGAGTGACCGGCTCTGTCGGGTTACCGGAACTGCAACAGCATGTACAGGGTCTTGAATCCGCGCTGGATGTAAATGTGGTGGTGGCTTATCCCGGGCCAGCAGAAGAACAGCCAAATACCATCTTGCGAAGCTATTCGCCACCGACATCTGATCCAGGAAGCCTACCGTGGACTGCAGCATCTGCTGCTCAGCGAATACTCTGTTCGCTCGCAGTCGAGATGCAGGCAGATGTATGCGTATTACTCCAAAGCGACCTGATGATGCTTCGTGCGGATCTGCTGCAAACATTCGTGCAGCCCATTATGGATAAGCGCTGCGATCTTATATTGCCGGTGTATCCGTCAGGAAAACTCGATGGCTTACTGAACCATGCTGTGCTTTCACCTGTTTCTCGTGCGCTTTACGGACTGCGTGTGAAATATCCTCTACCGCAGGATTTCAGCTGTTCTGCCGATATGTGTACCCTGATCGGCGAAGCGAAGCCCGCACTCGATGGAACTGCCGATGATCTGATATGGCCAGCGACAGTGGCGGCAGTGAACGAAAAGCGAGTCAGCCAGATAAACATTGACTCGAGTCATGCACGGCAGGCCGAAGGCGTTGAATTGAGAACGGCGCTGGCAAGCCTGGTGGGTTCGGTTTACAGCGAGATGGAAAGATATGCAGCTTTGTGGCAGCGCATGCGCAGCACACAGGCGACGGCCACCTCGGGTTCCGTTGTCAGGTCGGCAAGTGAGGAAGAAAGCGTCGATGTAAAGCCGCTGATCGAGTCATTCCTGCTTGCGGCACATAACCTGCAGGAAGTGTGGGGGACGGTTTTGCCGCCAGTCACATTGCTGGAACTGAAAAAACTGACACGGCTGGAGCCGACCGCATTTCGCATGCCGGACGAATTGTGGGTAAGAATCATTTACGATTTTGCTTTGGCGCACAGGTTGCGCACAATCAGCCGGAGTCATCTGCTGGGTGCTCTTACTCCGTTGTATCTCGGATGGGTGGCATCCTACGTACAGGAAGTTTCTGCCTTAACTCCCATGGCTGCAGAGGACCGTCTGGAGAAACTTGCGCGCGCCTATGAAGAGAACAAGCCTTATCTGTTGCGGCGATGGAGATGGCCGGACCGGTTCAATCCTTAAGAAGGAGATAAGTAATGTGGCAGCAAGTTGAACAGTCATTGCACGATTCCATGTGGCGGGTATTTACCAAGGTCGCCACACTGTTGCCGGGGATTCTCGCGTTCCTGCTCGCATTGCTGATTTTTCTGCTGATCGCGTGGATCGTGGCTACGATCGTCCGGAGTTTTCTGAAGGCGATCAAATTTGACGAGCGCACCATGACGTCTGCGAGCGCCTTGACAGAGCTTGCTCCGCGACAGACGCCAACTGTGCTCGCCACGCGCGTTGTCTTCTGGGCGTTTGTTGCGATCGGCGTGTTGGTTGGAGTTTCAGCATTTGAGGCTGCTTCGTCCGAATCAGGCATTTCTGCCTATGTGTTCGCCTACCTGCCGCGAGTGATGGGCGCCGCGGTGCTCCTGTTCTTTGGCACAGTGATTGGCCGGTTCCTTTCACGCAGTGTGCTGATTACTGCGGTCAATCTGAATCTGCAATATGCACGGCTGTTGGCCACTGGTGTGCGCTGGCTGGTATTTGTGCTGACGGCTGCGATGGTGCTCGATCATCTTTCGATCGGCGGAGAAATCGTCGATCTTGCTTTTGGCATTCTCTTCGGTGGAATTGTGCTGGCTCTTGCGCTGGCTGTCGGGCTTGGCTCACGCGATCTTGTGAGCCGCTCTCTTGAGCGCGAAGCAGCCCGTCCGAGCGAACCGCAGGTAGAAGAAAAACTTCATCACTTCTAGGCCCCGAGAGCACGAAGCAACCAGCCTGCGAGAACGCCTCCTGCACATGGTCCTAATATCGGGATGAGAGCGTAGCTCCAATCACTGTTCCCTTTGCCGGCAATAGGCAGAACAGTGTGCGCAACGCGAGGACCCAGGTCACGCGCAGGGTTGATGGCGTAGCCGGTGGTACCTCCAAGAGAAAGGCCGATTGACCACACAAGGCAGCCGATGAGATAGGGAGACAGTCCGGCTGCAGGACCCGTGGAAAGCACCAGCTTTGATGTCATTGCTCCAACGACAAACACCAGCACTGCAGTCCCAATCACCTCAGACAGAAAATTTGCCACCAGATTGCGAACTGCCGGAGCTGTGCAGAATGCAGCGCGCTTGGCTTCAACATCTTCCGTGAGTTTCCAATGCGGAAGATAATGCAGCCAGACCAGAGCGGCGCCGGTGAAAGCGCCCAGCAGCTGTGCGCTTACGTAAGGTAGAAATTTGCTGAAGCTTCCGGTTTCGACTGCCATGGCTAACGTAATAGCGGGATTCAGGTGCGCATCGCTGCTGCCGCAGAGCACGGCAACATAAACGCCGCAGAGCACGGCAAATGCCCAGCCGGTTGTAATCACCATCCAGCCGCTGTTCTCAGCCTTTGACCGCTTGAGCACAACACCAGCAACTACGCCGTTGCCAAGCAGAATCATCACCAGCGTGCCCATAAATTCACCGAAAAATGGCGCTCTCATTTTTTGCTTCTCACCTGATGTTGTGAATGTCATTGAAGGCTATATTGACGTGCAAGCGCCTGGAAGTCCGCGACCTGCTGTGCAATCCACGCATCGTCTTTCTGCATCTCCTGCGCCATGATTTGAGCAGCAGGAAGCGCCATTTCACCGGCCGCTTTTGCATTCAGGAACAATGCTCGGGTACGGCGCGCTAACACGTCTTCGAGAGTGCGTGCCATCTCCTGGCGCACGGCCCATACAGCTTCCGCACCAATGTAGGGAAGTTCCGGATGAAGCTGTGTGCCAAGGTGGGGATCGCGCGCAGCAATCTGCTGAATGGCTTCTGCATCAGAGCCGTAGACCCAGAGGCTGCCGAGGTCGTCGATGTGTTTTCTGTATCCATGAATCTTGAGAGTCCTGGTAACGCAGGGCTCTTCGCGCAGCCGTCCCAGTGTTATCGCATGATCGACGCAATCTTCGGCCATGTGGCGATACGTGGTCCACTTGCCGCCTGTAATTGTAAGCAGGCCGGAGTTGTCGACATGAATGGTGTGGTCACGTGAAAGTGCCGAAGTGTTTCCCGCTGCGCTAGTGGCTTTCACCAGCGGACGAATGCCGACGTATACGCTCAGCACGTCGCTGCGTTTCGGAGGACGGCTGAGGTATAGCGCTGCGGTGTCCAGGATGAATTTGATTTCTTCCTCGAGCGGACGCGGCTCGTAGGAGGGCTCTTCGATTGGCGTATCGGTTGTACCGACCAAAGTGTGTTCATGCCAGGGGATTGCGAACATCACACGGCCGTCGCTTGTGCGCGGAACCATGATGGCGGTGTCTCCTTCAAGAAAGGAGCGTTCGAAGACGAGATGAATGCCCTGACTTGGTTCCACCATGGACAGTACATCAGGATCGGCCATGTGTCTGACCTGGTCGGTGAAGATTCCCGTTGCATTGATGACGACCCGCGCTGGAATCGTATGCTGTTCGCTGCTTTCCTCATCACGCGCCGTAACACCGTTTACATAGCCTTCGCTGTCTTTGGTGATCCCAGTGACGGGCATGTAATTGACCAGCGCAGCTCCGTGATCGGCAGCTGTAGCGGCAAGATGTATCAACAAGCGTGAGTCATCAAATTGGCCATCGTAGTAAATCACCCCACCGCGCAGGCCCTCTTTCTGCAGAGTGGGAAGTTGCTCCAGTGTTTCTTCATAAGAAAGCAGGCGCGATTTACCAAAGCCAAATTTTCCAGCGAGCATGTCATACAGTTTCAAGCCGATGCCATAGAACGGTGCTTCCCACCAGGAATAGTTCGGCACGATAAAGGCGAGATCGCTGACAAGGTGCGGCGCATTCTGGCGCAACAGGCCGCGCTCTTTGAGTGCCTCCATGACGAGGGAGACATTACCTTGCTCCAGATAGCGGACGCCGCCGTGAACGAGTTTGGTGCTGCGGCTGGATGTTCCTTTGCCAAAGTCTTTCGCTTCGAGAAGCAGCACATCAAAGCCGCGCGTTGCAGCATCGACGGCGATTCCCACGCCGGTAGCTCCGCCACCAATGACAACAATGTCCCAGGGCGTAGCACGGCGCTTGATCTGTGCGATCATCTGTTCGCGAATCATGCTATTTCATCCTGTGTCCAGTGTTTGGAGCGCTCGACGGCATTATGCCAGCGTTGGCGCATGGCCTGAGCTTTTTTTCTGTCAAGCTTTGGCTCGAAGCGTGTGTCGTTTTTGCGATTCGACCAAATATGCTCTGTGCTCTCCCAGAATCCCACAGCGAGGCCGGCGAGATATGCCGCTCCGAGCGCAGTTGTTTCGGTAACCGCTGGTCGAAGGACCGGGATTCCGGAGACATCGGCCTGAAACTGCATGAGCAGGTCGTCAACGGCAGCGCCGCCATCAACACGAAATTCGGTGAAAGGATTGCTTGATTCGGAATTCATCGCATCCATCACGTCGGCAACCTGAAAGGCAATGCTTTCAAGCGCGGCGCGGGCGATGTGTCCATGTTGTGTGCTGCGGCGCAGTCCAATCAGAAGACCGCTGGCATGCGCGTCCCAGTGCGGCGCGCCGAGGCCGACAAACGCTGGCACGAACACGACGCCGTCTGAATCTTTTACGGTGGCAGCGAGCTCTTCTACGTCCGATGAGTTCTGGATGATTTTGAGATTGTCGCGCAGCCATTGCACTACGGCTCCACCAATAAAAATGCTGCCCTCGAAGGCATATTCGAGCTTACGGTTCAGGCTGCATATCAATGTTGTGATAAGGCGATTCTTCGAGGCCACAAATGTCTCGCCGATATTTTGCAGCAGGAAGCATCCTGTCCCATAGGTGTTCTTTGCATCGCCTGGGTTCAGACACAGCTGGCCAAAAAGCGCTGCTTGCTGATCGCCTGCAATTCCGGCGATCGGAATAGAGCCAAGACCAAGGGTCGTGGTCACCTCGCCAATCTTCTCGCTCGACCAGACGACCTCAGGCATCATCCGGCGCGGAATATTGAACAGCTTCAGCAGATCATCATCCCATTTGCCTTCGACAATATTGAAGAGCATGGTGCGCGAGGCGTTGGTGTAGTCGGTGACGTGCTTTGTGCCGCTGGTCAGGTTCCAGATCAGCCAGCTATCGACAGTGCCGAAGGCCAGCTTGCCAGCTTCTGCTTTTTCCCGCGCTCCGGGGACATTGTCGAGAAGCCATGCAATTTTGCTGGCGGAGAAATAGGGATCGATCAGCAGGCCGGTCTTGCTGCGGACCATTTCTTCTGCCCCATCATCAATAAGATGTTTGCATGCTGCGGCTGTGCGGCGGTCCTGCCAGACAATGGCATTGTGAATCGGCTTACTGGTTTCGCGGTCCCATACGATGACCGTCTCCCGCTGGTTCGTTATTCCAAGAGCGGTGACATCTCGCGGTCGCGCCCCTGCGTGCGCCAGCGCCTCAATCGCAGAACTGAGCTGTGAGGTCAGGATGTCAAAAGGATCATGCTCGACCCAGCCGCTGTTGGGATAAATCTGGCGAAATTCCTGCTGTGCCTGCGCGACAATTTCGCCGTTCTGGGCAAAGAGGATGGCGCGCGAACTGGTGGTTCCCTGGTCAAGAGAAAGAATATAGGGCATAGTTTGGCAAACCGGGGCCCCACGGAACGCGTTCTGTCCGCGTTCTGAGGGGAAAGATGAGTAGACAACGTTGGCAGGGTATGTGGCAAGCTGCCTTACAGATGAGATGATGAATCTATTCTTTAAGGGAGCGTATTCATGCCTCAGCGCAGAAAAAAGCAGCTCTCTCCTTCTGATGCCGTAGACGAGCAGCTGGCCCGTTATCGAGCCATGCGTGATTTCTCGATGACTGCCGAGCCGAGTGGAGGCGCTCAAAAAGCTGGTTCAGCCGAATTGCCTTTTGTGATTCAGAAGCACGCAGCCACGCGCTTGCATTACGATTTCCGGCTTGGTTGGTATGGCGTGCTAAAGAGCTGGGCTGTTGCCAAGGGGCCGAGCTACTACCCCGGAGACAAGCGGCTGGCCGTCGAGGTGGAAGATCATCCGATGGAGTATGGCGGCTTCGAAGGCACGATTCCCAAAGGCCAGTATGGCGGCGGAACGGTGATGATCTGGGACCAGGGGACATGGGAGCCGCAAGCCGGTACAGATGCGGAAGAGGGATTCAAGACCGGACGGCTGAAGTTTTTGCTTCATGGGCAGAAATTGAAAGGGAAGTGGACGCTGGTCCGTATGGGTGGCCGGGCGGCGCGCGAGTCCAAGCCAAACTGGCTGCTGATTAAAGAGCACGATGAATACGAAACCACAGCCAATGACACGCCGATTACGGAGAGCGCTCCTGACAGCGTGATTACAGGCCGCGATATAGAAGCCATTGCCGCGCAGGAAGATCATGTCTGGCATTCGAACAAGGAAGGGAAGAAGCAGCAGAATCGATCACGGTTGACGAGGACAAGAACGGAAGTCAAAGAAGTTCCCGACCGGGAGAGCGCATTGCACGATGCGCCCAAAGAAAAGATGCCGAAGTTCATTCCGCCGGAGCAGGCGACCCAGGTAGCTGCTCCGCCTGCGGGCGACGAGTGGCTGCATGAGCTGAAGCTTGACGGATATCGCATCCAGCTGCATATTGAGCAGCAGTCGACTGGCAAGCGCAAGGCAGTCATTTATACACGCAAGGGGTTGGACTGGACGCATAGGATGCCGAACATCGCTCAGGCGGCTGCGCAATTGCCGGTTAAGAGTGCCTTGATTGACGGGGAAGTGGTGGTAATGGATGAGTCCGGCAAGACAAGCTTTGCCGCGCTGCAGGCTGCTTTTGAAGAGGGCAAGCAGGCGCGTCTCTCGTATTTTGCGTTTGATCTGTTGCATCTCGATGGACATGATCTCCGCGGTTTAAAACTTGAACGACGCAAAGCAATCCTTGAAGGGTTGCTTGGAGAGCTGGATGACCATAGCGTTCTCCATTACAGCGAGCACATTCGTGGACGAGGAGATGAGACGTTCCGGAAGGCGTGCAAGCTCGGAGCTGAAGGCATTGTTTCCAAGCTCGCTGATGCAAAATACGGTTCCGGACGCGGCAGAAGCTGGGTGAAAGCGAAATGTGTTCATCAGCAGGAGTTCGTCATTGGCGGATTCACGCCGCCATCCGATGGCAGCTATGGAGTGGGGTCGCTGTTGCTCGGGTACTATCAGGGCGGGAGGCTGATCTATGCCGGGCGGACAGGGACTGGTTTCACGCAGACATCGCGGCGCATGCTCCGCAAAAAGCTTGACCAAATAAGACAATCGAAGCACTCTTTCAAAGAAGTTACGACCGAGGAAGGTAAAGACGCTATCTGGGTAAAGCCGGAGCTTGTAGCGGCAGTGCAATTCGCAACCTGGACCGGCGATCATCGTGTAAGGCAGGCTGCTTTCCTGGGATTAAGAGAAGACAAGCCTGCGGAAGAAGTGCGGCGTGAGGAGCCGGTAGCCATGCCAAAACCTCCCAGAAAAAGTGCGAGTTCGGAGAAACGTGTGCGGTCTTCCGCATCTGACGACCCGCCGGCCATTCCTGGTGTTCGTCTGACGCATCCTGACAAGGTGCTTGATCAGGACAGCGGCCTGACCAAGCAGCAGCTGGCCGAGTATTACTCTGCCATTGCAGAGTACCTGCTGCCGCACATCGAAGGGCGGCCTCTCAGCATTGTGCGTTGCCCGGAAGGCAGCGGTAAGCCCTGCTTCTTCCAGAAGCACACCAGTCCCGGTCTTCCCAAGGGAATCGAGAGCGTTGCTGTTCCTGAGAAGAAGGGCAGCGGCGTGGAGCAATATATTACGGTCCCGGGCAGGGAAGGGCTGGTTGGCCTGGCGCAGATGGGCGTTCTTGAGATCCATCCCTGGGGGTCCAGGAACGAGTCGCTCGAAACGCCGGATAGAATCATCTTCGATCTTGATCCTGATGAAGCGATCGAGTGGAAAGTTCTGGCCGAAAGTGCGCGTGAAGTGCGCGATGTATTGCAGGAACTGGGCCTGACATCTTTTGTGAAATCGACGGGCGGAAAAGGACTGCATGTTGTCGCTCCCATGACCCCGAAGCATGAATGGGACGACATCAAAGAGTTCACACATAATGTAGTCCTGGCGCTCGAAAGCTGGCGACCTGACCGCTATCTGACCAAGATGACCAAGTCGGCGCGCAAGGGGCGCATCTTTCTCGACTACCTGCGCAATGAGCGCGGATCCACCGCGGTTGCGCCCTATTCTCCGCGCGCTAGAAAGGGCGTGCGGGTTGCGATTCCGCTTCGGTGGGACGAAATCGGCAGCGGCAATCCGGTAGAAGTCACAGTTGTAAATTTTGGCGAATGGAAGAAGCGCCTTGCTCATGATCCATGGGCGGAGCTTGTGAAGTTGAACCAGCCTCTCACAGAAAAGGCGATGCGGGCTGCGGCTTCGCTTGCGTCGAAGGCTAAATAGAGGATTTCTATCTGAATGACCTTTCTTGCCTGGGGCATTTCCCTTGGCGGCATCGCACTGATGCTTATCCGCCCCAAGGGAATTTCCGAATACATCTGGATATGCGGTGCTGCTCTTCTGTTGATCGTCACAGGCCAGCTGCCGTTGAAGAATGCAGGACACGCTATTTATGAGGGGCTCGATGTTTATCTCTTTTTGACCGGAATGATGCTTCTGGCGGAGATGGCTCGTTATGAGGGTGTCTTCGACTGGGTTGCCGATGTTGCTGTCCATCATGCCAATGGCTCCGCTGCGCGATTGTTCCTGCTGATTTACCTGGCAGGAACAGTGGTGACGGTTCTACTGTCGAACGATGCAACTGCTGTTGTGCTGACTCCGGCCGTGCTTGCTGCTGTCCGGCGCGCTCGGGTTGAGCCACGGCCTTATCTGCTTACGTGCGCTTTTATTGCGAATGCCGCCAGCTTTGTGCTGCCGATTTCGAATCCGGCGAACCTCGTGATCTTTGGTCAGAAGCTGCCGTCGCTTGCGCCGTGGCTGCGGATGTTCCTGCTGCCGTCTATTGTGTCGGTTGTCGTTACATTTCTTTGCCTGCGCTTTCTGGAACGAAAGGATCTGGGCGGAACCGTCGAAGCGGTTGCACATCGTGTTGAGCTGACTCCCGGGGGACGGATCGCGCTGGCGGGAATTGCGATTGCCGCTGCCGTGCTGCTTACTGCCTCTGGACTGGGTATTCCTTTGGGCGCTCCTACCTGCGCTGTCGGATTCCTGGCGCTTGTTCTGCTGGCACTGCGGGACCGCAGTGCTCCAAAGACGATTGTGAAGGATGTTTCATGGAGCGTGCTGCCGCTGGTCGCCGGGCTATTCATAATTGTGGAGGGGCTCAATCGTGCAGGAATGCTGCGGCTTACTCTACGAGGTCTTGGCTGGCTGATGCATGCCCCTGACGGCTATGGGAAATTCATAACCGGCGGTGCGGTCGCGCTGCTTTCGAATGTTATGAATAACCTGCCGGTGGGGCTGGCGGGCGGAACGGCATTGCAGCAGATGCATAGCTCCGGTCTTCTCATGCATGCGGTGCTGATTGGCGTTGATCTTGGGCCGAATCTTTCCGTGACGGGTTCGCTGGCCACCATTCTCTGGCTGATTGCGCTGCGTCGGGAGAAAGCTGAGATCACGGCTATGGAGTTTCTGAAGATGGGGACGCTTGTTATGCCAGTGCCACTCCTTCTTAGTTTGCTGGTTCTGCGGTAGTACAGATGTTTACTGCGAACCTCCCACATTAGCTTCGCGAATGTGGGGCACCCAGGTCCCTCCCCCTGGTTTCTGTACGGGGATCGTTTATTTTCAGGAGATTACGGAAGAAACTTCAATACGGAGATGCTTTATTTTCAGCTGCTTAGCTTGTAGAGTTATCGTCGCCGCTTACGGGGATCGTTTATTTTCAATACCTTACGAAGGTAAACTTAAAGAGCATAAATTGTCGAGGATTGAAAAGTCTATTTCGTTTGAAAGGCAATCCCTCGGCGGCTAAAGCCGCACCGATTCATGTTACTTACGACACGACTAAAGTCGTACCCCTTCAAAACATCTGATTGAAAAACTGCTCTAGTTCCAGAATATCAAATTAAGTCATAATTCCCTGCAGGTATGTCTGTCTGGATAAATCTATTGAAATGTGACAATTAGATGGAAATTTGTTGCCTGAGAGGGCTTGACAAGAATTATGGGACGGCGAGAGCGACCGAGCGGCCTGATCCGTCATAATACTGTAGAGGGGTTCAGTATGCGTTGCCTTCTGACGGCTTCCTTGCTGATGGGATTGATTGTTGCCCAGGCGAGCGCGCAACGAGGGATCGCGATGGGCCATGCGGGTGGATTTTCCGCACCGCACGGATTCTCTGCGCCACGCATGAGTGGAGGTTCCGGTTTCCGCTCCGCTCCTGCTCCATCGTTTGCTCCGCGCAGTTTCAATTCACTGCCTCAATATCACTGGGGTATGCCTGCACGGCCTATTTCTACCCCACAGCGTAGTGTGCCTGACTGGCGGCGTGGTTATCGGCCGCCTTATCGATCTCCTTATCCTTATCGCTTTCGTCCACCCTATCGGCCTTATTTTTTTGCCAGCTCTACTTATCTGGTTCCGGGGCTGCTGAACTCGTACTGGGATTATCCGGACTACTACAACGCGAATGATGAATCATCTTCGGCAGCTGTACAGAACAACGGATATGACCAGCAGGCCCAGCCCGATTCCGGCAGCGAGGAGCAGCAACAGCAGCAGGGAGAATATGTGCCACCACCTCCGCCTGCTGTCTCGTCAGAGCCGTCGGCGCCGCTGGCACAGACGGCAGTGACACTGGTCTTTAAGGATGGACACTCTCAGCAGGTGCGCAACTACGCGATGACAGGATCGACACTTTATGTGCTGGACGATGCGGCTTCAGGTCGCAGGCCCGAGATTCCATTGAGCAGCATCAATGCGACCGCTACGGAAAAAGCCAACCAGGAATCGGGCGTCGATTTCAAGCTGCCTGCTGCGGTGAATTGAAGTTTCGAGAGCGTACCTCGGGGGCTGAAGCCCCTCAAGTTACGTTGGGTCATGCGCAGACTAAAGTCCGTGCCTACCAGTCCGCGCCCACCCTTGTTTCCTCCAACCGATGCAATACGCAAAGATTAGGTTTTTGCAGTTGAATCGATGGGTAGATTGGAGAGAACAGAAACCGAGAGTTTTTATTCGATCCGCGTTGCTGTCAATTCCATCTGGAGCTTGTCCTTGCTCTGAAGATCGTCAGAAGAAAAGATGACCGCAGGCTTTCCTACCGGAACCAGGACATCAGCACCCCATCTGTTTTGGCGAATAATCGGAGAACTTGTTCCGCTTGGTGTTTTGGGAATGCTGCTGACCTCTGCATTGACATTAAGAGATAGTTTTCCATTGATCTCCTTTGCATTTCGGCAGTCAATGCTCACGCCTATGTCCAGGTACTGGATATCCTTCTCGCTTGTATGAATTGGGACTTTATCGCCTGTTCGGATCTGCGCGAAGGTACCATTCACGACGACTGTTGTTGTGTATGTGCGACTATTCGTGACCTTCCCGTTTTCATCAACTTCCTGTACGGCAAACGATAGGCGATAGTGATGTCCTTGTGTTTCAACCGTCTTGTTTTCCTGTTGAGAGAACAAGCCTGTCGGTTTCGCAATCAAAAAGAGTGCAATGCAAAAAAGAACGATCTTGCGCATAGTGGCTCCTGTTGTCATGGCTGAATTTCCGGCTTGATAGGTTCAATCCGCAATTCCGAAATTGTTAAAGGCTTGTCTGATTCACTCTTTGTTTTGGCAACAGCCTGCTGCTGTGCTGCCGGCGTTTCGTTAAGGAATGCAGCAAGCAATTTCTCCTGGTCAGTCAAGGGCGTCGATGCAGGGAATTGATCGAGCTTCGGAGGCTTCCTGGCTTCGCTCCGTGCGGCTGTGCGGGCTTGTCTGAAACGTGCTGGCGCAGGCTGAACAGATATGGGCGAAGATGAGGATGGCAACACTGAAACTTGTGACGGCGTGAAAGAAGGGCCAAATGCTTTTCGAGGCGCGCGTTCAGGCTGCCACGGAACAATCACCGCCGCAATCATCAGTAGAAAAGCTGTCTCCAATGCAATGACCACAGGATGAAATAGCCAATGCCGCTTTCGCGGCAGCATCTCAACCGCTGCCATCACACGCACGGCAAGAACTCGCGGATGTCCCGCATGGCCGGGATCAGCATACGACGCCAGCGCCTGTTCAAAATCAGCTTCGTTTTGGGGCACAGTTTTTTCCCTCCATTGCCTGAATTTTTTCCTTCAGCAACTGTCGTGCGCGCTGCACACGTGTCCGCACCGTACCTTCGGGAATGCCCATGATCTGCGCGATTTCTACTGACGTCAGTTCCTGAATGGTGGACAGCGCCAGCGGCTGGCGCAGTTCTTCCGGCAGACCGTCGATCAGGCGGTGAATCCTGTTCTGCCAGTCGGAATCCATCGCTGCCTGTTCGGGATTGCGGGCCGTCGAAGGCAATTCGGACTCATCTTCTATTGGAGCTGCGTGCTTCGGCAGCCGGTCCACGGCCATGCGCCACGCCGTTCGCGCCAGAAAGGCCTGCTCGTCACGTGCCGCGGTCCATGCGCCGTTGCGAAACAACTTCAGAAAAACCTCCTGCACTACATCCTCAGCGTCATGGGAGTTGCGCAGCACGGCATAGGCCACGCGAAATACGAAGCGGGACTGGCGCTCGACGAACTCTGCGAATTCCGCCTCATTCGGCCGTGCCAAGCTGGCTCAACTCTCCTATTCACACGCAAAGACGGTGTGGGGGAGCCGACTGTTCAGATATTTTTTGATGTTGGTTTCTGTGGGAGGGACCGGTATCTATTCTTTTCCAGAGCGCCACTTGTAGACAATGAAGGCAAGATACCCCAGCTGGATCACCCAGGTAAGGGCATAGGCCAGCACCAGGTGGCGATGGAACATCGGACTCATGGAGTCACCTCCAGAGCGCGCAACGCTGCCTGTTCTTCTTTCAGCTGATCACGGTAAGCAATCGAATAACGGAAAGCCACCAGCAGGATCCCCCAGGCGAGCCATGCCGCAAGATTCCACCAGACCGCGGGCAGCATTCTGTGATCGACTCCTGCATTAGGACCGCCGAAGAAAACCGGGGCGGGATGCTGTGTCCGCCACCAGCGCGTGGACATGTAGACAATCGGCACATCGACGTAACCGAAGATAGCCATGACCGCAGCCAGAGTCCGCATTTGCGGGCCAGCGGCAAAACGCCGCAGCAGCAGGTACGCAACATATATAAGGTAGAGCACGGTGGTCGATGTGAGCCGCTCATCCCATGTCCACCAGATGCCCCACACCGGCCGCGCCCAGAGCGAGCCGGTGACCAATCCGACGGTGCAGAAGACGACGCCCATCTCCGCTGCCGAGACAGCGAGCGCATCCGCCTTCATGGCACGCTGCTGATTCTTGTTTCGATAGGCAAGGTAGGCCACTGATCCAATGAGATTCAGAGCGAAGAAAACTGCCATTCCAGCCCAGGAGCCGATGTGATAGAAGAAGATGCGAAAAATATCGCCCTGGTCGCGGTCAGGCGGAACGACAAACATGGCCACATAAAAAGCCTGAGCCAGCAGGCCAAGCGTGGCAATTACCCAAAGCCATCGGAACAGCTTCATTCTTCGTCCTTAAAGGGATAGCTACCAAACAGTGTACCGCTACTCGGCGCCTTCGCCCGGTTTCGTCGGCTCAATCTGCAAGGTATTGTTGAAGCGGTTGAAATAGTTGAAGAGCCCGATGGCAGCCATGATCTCGACAATCTCGCCCTCGTTGTAGTGCGAGCGCAGCTCGTCGAAAAGCTCGTCGGGCACGTGGTTCGAGTCGAGCGTCATCTGCTCGGCCAGCTGCAGCGCCACTTTTTCGGCAACAGTGAAGTCGCTGCGTACTTCAAAATCGGCGAGGTTGTCTATCTGCTCCTTCGACCAGCCGAGCTTTAGCGCGATTTGTGTATGAGAGCCGAGGCAGTATTCGCAGCGATTGATCTGCGAGGTGCGCACAATGACCAGCTCCTTGAGTTTCAATGGAACCGTGCCCGTGCTCAGGATGGCCTCGAAATGCGCAATCATCGTCTCGAAGATTTCAGGCCGGTGCGCCATGGTGCGGAACATGTTGGGCACATTGCCGCGCGTCCGCATATAGCGGTCATAGATGGCGGCAACGGGTTCGGGAACGTCCTTGCGAGTTCTGCGGGAAATGCGAGGCGCTGTCTTGAGCATGGATGCAGGCTCCTTAAAGAGATAAGACTAGCGGATTTTTGAAGGAAATTACCACAAAAGTCCCCACAATTGGGTGTTTTTGAGGTTTATCGCGTTATGTATCAGAGGCGTAAGTCCAAGAGACTGAACCAGTGCTCACGCAGCGCCATGGAGACGATCGTTGCGCGCGAAGTTCTCATCGCCATGACCCGACAAGCAGACTCCGGCCAGCATTTGCGGATTATTGTTGACTGGCTTTTTGAAGCAAAGATTAGCGTTTCGTGCTTACCTCCTTTTCCGAAGGTAGATCGGATGCATTCCAGCCGCCTCCAAGAGCAGCGATCAACTGTACTGCTGTGGTCATGCGGTTGGTCTCGAGCGTTACTGCAGTCTGCTGGCTGCTGAACACATTGTTCTGAGCCGTCAGCACGTTGAGATAGGTGTCGACGCCTGTTTTGTATCGAGTCATGGCAAGTTTCTCGTACCTCTGTGCTGATTGGATTGCCAGTTGTTGCTTCTGTTCCTGTTCAGCCAATTGGCGACTGGCTACGAGGTAGTCTTCTACTTCCTTGAAGGCATTGAGCACGGTCTGCCTGTATGCTGCCACATCCGCGGCGTATTGTGCCTTGTACTGCCGAACGGTGGCCCGCCGGGCACCGAAGTCGAGCACTGTTTCTGTTGCGCTTGCTCCGAAAGACCAAAAGCCAGCTGAAATATTCAGGAGCTTCGTAATATCGGAGCTTTGCGTTCCGCCGCTCGCGCTGATCGAGATATCCGGGTAGTATGCTGCCTTGCCTACGCCGATCAGAGCATTTGCTTCCGACATAGTTCTCTCTGCCGCGGCGATATCAGGACGGCGCTCAAGGAGTTGAGAGGGTACACCTGCTGGAACATAAGGAGGCCGGGCATCAAGCGGACGCACAGGTACGGAAAAATTGCCTGCAGCCTGCCCGACCAGCAGTGCAATTGCATGCTCATACTGAGCGCGTGTAGTAGCTACCGAGGATGCGTTTGCTTCCGCTGTTCGCAGATTCGTTTCAGCCTGAGCCACGTCCTGCTCGGAATCAACTCCTGTTCGGTAGAGTGTTTGTGTTAAGTGCAGTGATTCGCGGTAAGCCTGGATGGTTTTGCTGTATAGCTCCTGTAAATTGTCCTGACCTCTGAGTTCGAAATAGTATTGCGCGAGGCTCGCCTGCTCGCTCAGAGTCTCGTTCGCGAGGTTTGCATTACTTACCTGCGCTGCATTGGCCTGTTCCCGAATCGTATTTCTGATCTTTCCAAAGAGATCCGGCTCCCAGGAGGCGCTGACTGGAAGCGAATAGCTTTGATTGGAGCTACTGACGAGGGTGCCGGATGAAGTAGAGCCGGTTGCGCTGCTCGCGCTTCCTGTTCCTTGAGCGCTAAGACTGGGCGCAAATGAGATGGTCGGAAAGAGGGAAGCGCGCGCATTGTGAACGACGGCAATGGCGGCCATGTAGTTTTGAAAATACTGCTTGATGTTCTGGTTGTTGATGTTCAGCTGCTCTTCAAGAGCATTCAGTTCGGGGTCTCCGAATATCTCCCACCATTTGCCGCGCAGCATCGTGTCCTGAGGATTTGCCTGGCGCCAGCCATTTGACTGAGCTTCGGGACTCCCCGGCTGATTTTCCTTATAGGTGACAGGCGGAGCGTCAGGTATATTCGGACGCACATATTTAGGTCCGACGCGGCAGCCGACAAAGGAGACGTAGGCGAGAAAAACAACCAGCGTGACCACGCTTGTGTGTAATGTCGTGTGACGATGTTTCATAGTGCCTCCTGCGGACGGCCGGGATAGATGTGCTTTGATCCGCGATGTTTCATGCGAAGGCGCAGACGATCCAGCATGAGATAAACGACCGGTGTGGTGTAAAGAGTAAGGACCTGGCTGACGATAAGGCCGCCCATGATCGTGAGACCGAGAGGCCTTCGGAATTCGGAGCCGATCCCTGTGCCGAAGGCGAGAGGGACCGCACCGAAGAACGCTGCCATCGTGGTCATCAGGATTGGACGAAAACGAAGGATGCAGGCTTGGAAGATCGCATCTTCCGTCGGCAGATTCTGCTCGCGCTCTAATTGGAGAGCGAAGTCGATCATCATGATGGCGTTCTTTTTGACGATGCCGATCAGAAGGATGATGCCGATCAGCGAGATGACATCGAGTTCCGCGTTGAAGAGAACCAGCGTGATTACAGCCCCTAATGAGGCCGAAGGCAGCGTCGTCAGGATGGTAACCGGGTGCACGAAACTTTCATAGAGAATGCCGAGCACGATATAGACCGCGAAGATGGCGGTCCCAATCAGGATGGGCTCCGACCCGAGCGAAGACTGATACAGCTGTGCTGTCCCGGAGAACGCTCCGTGCACGCTCTTTGGGATGTGCAACTGCTCTTCTAATTTATGTACCTGAGCCGTCGTCTGTTCGAGGGATGTGCCTGGAGAAAGATTGAAGGAGATGGTTGAAGAAGGGTAGAGACCGGTGTGATTTACAGACAAGGGCCCCGTCAGCGGTCGGTAGGCGCTGATGGCGCTGAGCGGCACCGATCCATCCGATGTCTGCACATAGGTATTTCGAAGGGTTTCCGGCGCCTGTGTGAACTGCGATTGCGCCTCCAGGACCACATGGTACTGGTTCAGAGGTTTATAGATGGTTGATGCCTGCGCTTGCGAGAACGAGTAGTTCAGGACATTGTTGATATCTGACGCCATGATCCCGAGACGTGCCGCTGTGAGACGGTCATATGTGAGATAAGCTTCAAGACCCCCAGTTTGCAGATCTGAATTCACGTCCGCGACAATATTGAGTTTTTTCATTTCCCGCGTGAGCAGTGGAACGTACTTCTTCAAGTCAGCTGTGGAGTCCGCCTGCAGCGTGTATTGATATTGAGCATTTGATTGCCGCCCGCCTAACATGATCTCTTGTCCGGCCATCAAGAAAGTCTGGGCCTCTTTAATGCTCATCAATTTTGGACGAAGCCGATTCAATACATCTGTTGCGCTGATTTTTCGCTGCTTCAGCGGTTTGAGCACGATGAACATAAAGGCATTATTGGAGGTCCCCAGCCCGCCTCCGGTAAAACCGACCACGTTCTGGACTGCCGGATCGGAGCGGATGATTGCAACCGCTTTCTGTACCGAGGCGTCCATCATTGCGAACGAAGCATCCTGCGCTCCCTGCACACCGCCCATGAGCAGACCTGTATCCTGCTGGGGAAAGAGTCCCTTTGGAACACGCAGCAGGTAAACGGCATTCAACGCAATCGTGAACAAGAACACCAGCAGAACCAAACCAGCGTGATCGCGGATAACCCAGCGCAGGCTCCTTTCATAGAGCCTCAGCAGACGGTTGAACCAGCCTTCTACCATTCGGTAAAGACGGCCATGCTCGTCTTCGCTCCGCAGTTTCAGCAGGCGCGAGCAAAGCATGGGCGTTGTCGTGAGGGAAAGCACCATCGAAATGAGAATCGCGACAGAAAGCGTGACAGCAAACTCGCGGAAGAGCCGCCCGATGATTCCACCCATCATCAGGATGGGTATAAATACGGCGACCAGAGAGACAGTGATCGAGAGCACGGTGAAGCCAATTTCCTGCGCACCCTTGTATGCCGCTTCAAGGGGATCCATCCCATGCTCGATGTAACGCATGATATTTTCCATCACCACTATGGCATCGTCGATTACAAAGCCGGTAGAAATCGTCAGCGCCATCAAGCTCAGGTTGTCGAGCGAATAGTGAAGCAGGTACATTGCGCCGAATGTACCGATAAGCGAGATCGGCACTGCGATCCCCGGGATGATGGTGGACCTCCAGTCCCTCAGGAAGACAAAGACTACGATGATCACCAGAACAATAGAGAGGAGGAGCGTGAGCTCGGTATCGTGCAGGGACGCCCGGATCGTCGTTGTCGAGTCCATAATCTGCGTAATGATCTGGCCCGCAGGGATGGCAGCTCGAAGGGCAGGCAACTGAGCTTTGATTCGATCGACGGTTTCGATAATGTTCGCGCCCGGCTGCTTGAAGATAATCAAGTCCACTGACTTGCGTCCGTTTACATAACCGCTCGACCTGAGGTTTTCCGTCGAGTCCACAACATCGGCAATATCGCCAAGCTTGATCGCGGCGCCATTCTTCACGCTCACAATCAAAGGCTTGTAGTCGGCGGCTTTTGAGAGCTGGTCGTTGACCATGATGTAGCTGGTCGTCTGTCCGTCAGCCACTCTGCCGGTAGGCGTATGTGCATTTTGATTTTTGAGAAATGTAGCGACATCGGAAAGACTGAGCCCGTAATGCTCCAGCTGGAGCGGATTGATCTCCACGCGAACGGCGGGCAGAGTTGAGCCGCCAATCGTGATCTGTCCAACGCCCTGAATCTGCGAAATCTTCTGTTGAACGACCGTTGATGCGGAATCATAAAGAGCGCCAACCGGATAAGTGTCGGATTCAATTCCGAGAATGGCGATTGGAGAATCTGCGGAATTGACCTTCCGGTATGTTGGATTGGCAGGAAGGTTTGTCGGCAGGTACGTCCGTGCGGCATTGATGGCTGCCTGTACATCGCGCGCGGCAGCGTTGATATTGCGATTCAAATCGAATTGAAGAGAGATACTTGTATTGCCAGTAGAGCTCTGGGAGGTCATTTCCGTAATTCCCGCGATGTGGCCGAATTGCCGCTCCAGCGGCGTTGCGACAGAGGCGGCCATGACATCGGGACTTGCACCCGGCAAGCTGGCGTTGACGCTGATCGTCGGTGAATCCACTTGTGGAAGCGGCGAAACCGGCAAAACATGGAAAGCCAGGATTCCAGCCAGAGCGACTGCTGCGGTCAGCAGGGTTGTAGCGATGGGCCTGCGAATGGCGGGCGCGGCAAGGTTCACGCTTCACCGCCTAATGGAAGATCAAGCTGTGTAGCTGCTTCTGTTGTTTTGCGACGCAGCAACCGCCGGCCAATGCGGTCAAACCAGAGATAGATTACAGGCGTGGTGTAAAGGGTAAGCGCCTGGCTCAACAACAAACCACCGACCATCGCGATGCCAAGAGGCCGGCGAAGCTCTGCCCCAATACCGTGCCCTAAAGCGAGCGGCAGGCCGCCAAACAGAGCAGCGAGAGTTGTCATCATGATCGGACGAAAGCGCAGAAGACTCGCGTTGTAGATCGCTTCTTCGGGTGTTTTACCCTCTAACCGTTCTGCCTGAAGAGCGAAGTCCACCATCATGATGCCGTTCTTCTTCACAATGCCGATCAGAAGTACGATTCCAATGATGCCGACGATGCCGAGGTCCTGTTTGAACAGCATCAGAGCAAGCAATGCGCCGACACCAGCAGAAGGAAGCGTCGACAGGATAGTCAGTGGGTGAATAAAGCTTTCGTAGAGAACCCCGAGAACGATGTATACCGTCACAAGCGCTGCAAGAACCAGCAGGCCTTCATTCGTGAGAGAGTTCTCATAGCTTGCCGCCGTGCCTTGGAATTTTGCCTGAACATTGATCGGCAGCTTAAGGCTCTGTATTGTCCCGTTGATGGCATCCACTGCCTGGCTCAGATGAACTCCGGGAGCCAGATTGAAAGAGACCGTAATAACGGGAAATTGCGATTGCCGGTTGATCGTAAGAGGCGTCAGTCCTTTCTTCATGACGGCGAATGCCGCGAGAGGTATCGGATTGCGGGAAATCGTATTACTGCTGCCGCTACCGCTACCTCCGCCGCTTGTCGCACTGCTTCCGTTGCTGCTCGAAGAGTTGTTCTGGGCGGAGGTACTGCCGCTCGTAGCTGAGGTCTGAAGTACAGTGTTGTTTGAGCTTGTACTGCTGATGGCTCCAGTCTGGGACGAACTGCTCAGCTGAGTACTGGAAGAGGTCATAGCCAGGGTGGAGCTGTTAGACGTGGTAGCGCTGACTCCACTGGTGCTGCTGGCAGTCAGTTGTGAACTCGATGTGCTGCTGCCCGATGAACCGGCTCCGCCACTGCTGTTGGTGGAGCTGGTACTGGACGATCCTTGCAGGTAGATGTCTTCCAGGTTTTCAGGCTTCCACTGGAAATGAGGGTCTACCTCCAGAATTACGTGATACTGATTGGTCTGGGTATAAAGAGTGCTGACCTGTCGTTGACCGAATGCGTCGTAGAGCGTGTCGTCAAGCGTCTGTGGGGTGACGCCCAGGCGGGAAGCTGTGACGCGGTCAATGTCGAGTGAAACTGCATTTCCATTTGGAACTTCATCGGTGGCTACATCCTGTAATTGAGAAAGGGCGCGTAGCCTGGCAACGATCTTTTCCGTCCATGCTTTCAGTTCCGCACTGTCGGGATCTTCAATGGTGTACTGATACTGCGTCCTGCTGACACGATCTTCTACGGTCAGATCCTGCACCGGCTGCAGATATGTCTGTATTCCGATGATGCGGTTCAATTTCGGGCGAAGCCGTTGGATCACCTCGCTCGCTGTTACCTTACGCGTTGCGAGCGGCTTCAGATTGATCTGCATCCGTCCTGTATTCATGGTGGGATTGGAAGCATCGACTCCAATGAATGAGGACAGAGATTCAACCGCCGGGTCTTCCAAAAGAACGCGAGCGACCCTTTGCTGGCGGTCACTCATTGCCTGGAAACTGGTCGCTTCAGGAGCCTGAGTGATGGCCTGCAGAATGCCCGTATCCTGTATGGGGAAAAATCCTTTAGGAATGAAGTAGTACAGTAGTCCGGCCCCAAGAATCATCAAAAACGCTATCGCCAGCACCGTGCGCTGGCGTGCGAGTACCCACTGCAGGGTGCGGCCATAAAATCTGATCACAAGCTCAAATATGTGCTCAGACCATTTGTAGAAACGGCTTTCTTCCTGAGGTGGAATGTGTTTCAACAGCCGCGAGCACATCATCGGCGTCAGCGTGAGCGAAACCACAGCTGAAATCACAATCGTTACCGCCAGCGTGACCGCAAACTCGCGGAAAAGGCGTCCGGTGATGTCGCCCATGAATAAGAGAGGGATGAGCACGGCGATGAGCGAAAATGTGAGGGAGAGAATGGTGAAACCAATCTCCTCAGCTCCTTTGAGAGCCGCCTCCAGGGGCTTCATGCCTTGTTCGAGATACCGGCTGATGTTCTCGATCATGACGATTGCGTCATCCACTACGAAACCGGTGGAGATGGTGAGCGCCATCAGCGTAAGGTTGTTGAGACTGTAGCCGAGCGCATACATCACGGCAAAGGTGCCGATCAGCGATAAGGGAACCGCCACTGTGGGGATAATGGTTGCGCGCCATGAGCGCAGGAACAGGAAGATCACTGCCACAACGAGGAAGATGGTCAGCATCAACTCGTATTCAACATCCTCGACAGAAGCGCGCACTGTAACGGTGCGATCTGTCAGGGTGTGGACCTCTACAGACGCAGGCAGGCCTGCCTGCAGTTGTGGAAGGAGGGCTTTAACGGAATCGACAACCTTGATTGTGTTTGCATTCGACTGACGCTGGATATTTATAATGACCGCCGGTGTGGTGTTCATCCAGGCAGCAAGGTTTGCGTTCTCGACCCCATTTGTGATGCTCGCGACCTCAGGCAGCATAATGGGCGAGCCGTTCCGGTATGCAACGACTACCTGCTTGTACTGGTCGGCAGATGTCAGCTGGTCGTTGGCATCGAGCGTGTATGCCTGTTGCGGTCCATTCAGGGTCCCTTTTGCCGTATTGACGCTCGTGCCGGTAATGGCGGTGCGAAGGTCTTCAAGCGTCAGGCCATACGAGGAAAGCGCAGTGGGATTGGCCTGGATGCGGACTGCGGGTTTCTGTCCGCCCTGAATCGTGACCAGACCGACACCGCTCAGCTGGGAGATCTTGGGGGCCAGACGCGTATCCGCGAGATCCTGCACCTGGCTTAACGTCATGGACTTCGATGTAAGTGCGAGGGTGAGAACAGGTGCGTCAGCGGGGTTGGTCTTGCTGTATGTCGGAGGAATCGGGAGATCGCTTGGCAGGTACGACGTGGCGGCATTGATGGCCGCCTGCACCTCTTGTTCTGCCACGTCGATGTCTTCGCTCAGATCAAACTGCAGAACGATCACCGAGGCTCCGCCCGACGAGGTCGAGGTCATCTGCGATAACCCCTGCATCTGCCCAAACTGTTTCTCGAGCGGGCCGGTGACGGTAGAGCTCATCACTTCCGGGCTTGCGCCTGGGTAGAGAGTCTGCACTTGAATCGTGGGGTAATTCACCTCTGGCAAAGCAGAGATCGGTAACTGAAGATACGCCACAACTCCAACGAGAAGGATCGCGATCATCAGCAGGATTGTGGCAACTGGCCGGATAATGAATGGCCGGGAAATCGTCATCAGGCAGGCCCCATCATGCTTGGTTGGCCCGTGCCAACAGTTACCTTCGCGCCATCGGTAAGGCGGTCGAAGTTGCTCGTGACTACTGTCTCACCCACATCCAGGCCCTCGACGGCGGACTGACCCCCTTCTGTATTCAGGACTGTTACATTTTGCAGCGCTACTGTGGAATCGGCCTTTACGACATACACGAAACCCTGCTGCCCGTTGTACTGGACAGCTGCTGTGGGAATCAGCTTCGCGTTTTCGAGAGTGTCCACCTCGAGACGCGCATTCACGAACTGATTGGGAAAGAGCGCGCCGGAGGAGTTATTAAACGACGCCCGCAGCCGGACAGTTCCTGTGGTCGTGTCAACCTGGTTATCCAGCGTCAACAGCTTTCCCGTTGCAAGCTTCGTAGTCTGAGAACGGTCGTATAGCACAACTGCTAATCCGCCGCGACTCGATTTGACCTTCTGCTCTATCTTTGCCAAATGATCTTCTGCAACAGAGAAGACAGCTGTAATGGGGTCCAGTTGGGTGATCGTCGCGATGGTTGTTGAGCTTCCGGAGAAGATCGTGTTGCCTGAATCGACGAGGCGGAGGCCAATCCTTCCGGAGATCGGCGCAATGATGTGGCAATAGCCCAACTGCACCTGGTAATACTTCACCTGTCCTTCATCGTTGGTGACTGTACCCTCATATTGTTTGACTGTCGCAGCCTGATCGAAAACTGTCTGCTCGGCAATAGCGTGGTCCTTCAAAGCTTCCTGATAGCGCTGAAGATTGATGCGCGCCTGTTCAAGAGTGGCGCGATCGCGCGTCAGGCTTCCTTGCGCCTGCTGTAATTGCGCTTCAGTAGGGCTTGGGTCGATTTCCACCAGGACCTGCCCTTGATGAACCATCTGCCCTTCGCGGTAATTCACGGAGAGGACACGTCCACTCACCTGGCTATACACGTTCACTGTCGCCAATGGCGTTACGGTTCCAAGCGCATCGAGGTAAATATTCATCTGGCCCGTCTGGACCTTGGCGCCCGTTACGGGAGTCCCGGCATTTGCGCGGGCAGAGCCCATTGGCCCACCCGGAGGCATTCCCGGCGGCCCACCTGGCCCCATTCCAGCAGGCGGCATGGCCCGGTGGAGCAGTGGAAGCAGGAGAACTCCGCATACCAGCAAGACCAGGAGCCAGGCAAGCCAACGTCTCTTGCGTCGGGTCGGTTGATTTGATTCTTCGATGGGGGCAGGTTTCGTTGCTTGTTGCATCGGCCTCTCTGAAGGAGCATCTTTCTTTACTAGGAGACTTCAGAGAACCGCTCACGCACGTAACAAAGGGTCACATCTGAGTAACAATTTGTAACTGGATCGCCCGTAGCAATTCATTTAGCGGCACACTGATGAGAGGAAGACCAAGGAAGACCAAGTGGATACACAGACAGCGAGTAAAGAGCGTGTGCTGCTGATTGACGACGATGTCGAGCTCTGTTCGATGCTGCAGGATTATCTGACACGTCACGGCTGGGAGGTGACCACCGTTCACAGTGGCTTGACAGGAATGGAAGCAGCAAAAGCGATGCATGCTGATCTCATCGTGCTCGATGTGATGCTGCCGGATTTAGATGGCTTTGAGGTGTTGCGCAGACTTCAGCATGAGATGAACCCATGCGTGCTCCTGCTGACCGCGAGGGGCGAGGAGATTGACCGTATCGTAGGGCTGGAAATGGGCGCTGACGATTATCTTCCCAAGCCCTTCAATCCCAGAGAACTTCTTGCTCGTATGCGAGCAGTGATCCGGCGTTCCCATGTTGTGCATCGCTGGGAATCAGGAGCTACAGAATCGCTTGCAGACTTCTCCATCGATGCTCCAAACCGGCAGATCATGTTCAGGAACCAACTTATCGACCTGACGGATGTTGAGTATCTTCTGTTACGTTTGTTTCTCGCGCACCCAGGCGAAGTGCTCAATCGCGATATGCTCTGCATGGAAGCTCTTCAGAGACCGCATCGCGCGTATGACAGAAGCCTGGACATGCATGTCTCTCGTCTAAGAAAAAAGCTTGAGGCACTGCCTAAATTTAACGGTGGTTTGATTGCCGTGCGAAGTAGCGGTTATCTTTTCTCACCGTCTCGTCAGGCTGCTCGCATGGAAGAGGAATAACCAAGGAATGCGAACGTTTTTCCTGCAACTCTTCCTTTCGTTCTGGATAGCCACGATCGGGATTTTTATCGGCGCAACCATCTTCCTTCCTGGGGATGATCCGGGACCGCCAGCCGCATCAGATGCAATCAACGCGATCTCCGCAGAGCAGTCGCTCAGAATGATTCTGGCCGATTATCGTGTGCACGGCTGCACGTCGCCAGCAATATCGAATCCTCGAATGATGGTCGCCGATTCGCATGGCCGGCTCTTGTGCTCAAGTTCGATAGATCCATCTACCCAATCGTTGCTGGATCGAGTGATCAGAAAAGGAAACATTATAGGTAGGCGAGATCATGAGGACTGGGTGCAGGTGCGGCCCGTTACTCTTGATTCTGGAGAGAAGTGGTATCTCATACTGAGGGCGCCCTTCCAACCACCGCGGTGGTTCCCCCCTTTCCCCAAAAGCGCATTACCGATTTCGATTCTGGTGACGTTCCTTTTTGCCTACCTGTTGACCCGGCCGCTCCGCGCCCTTTCAAAGGCATTCCGTAGTTTTACTGTCGGTGATCTTTCGACCAGGCTGCCGGTGTCCGAAGGATCCCGTTGGGGCCAATTTGATAGCGCCGATGTTCGGACGCTCATGCGCGACTTCAACAGCATGGCGGATCGGGTCACCGAATTGATCGAGGCCCAGAAGCTGCTCGTGCGCGACATTTCACATGAATTGCGCACTCCTTTAGCTCGATTGCGTATGGCGCTTGAACTTGCGAGAGAAGATAGTGCACTGGACCAATCAGCCTTCGAAAGGATGGAGCGCGAAGCGGACAGAGTGAACGATCTTATCGGTGAAATGCTCACCCTCACCCTTCTTGAAAGTCTTGGAGAGCCGCCGCGTGCTGACAAATTCAGCATGCGTGAGCTGATCGACGAATTACTCGAAGATGCAAACTTTGAGGCCACCGCTCGCGGCTGCCGGATTCAGTTCGAATCGAAGATCAACGACATTCAGTTCTCCGGACAGCGGGAGATGTTGCGACGCGCTCTTGAGAACATACTCAGGAATGCGATTCGATACACACCTTCGGGCGGGTTGATCGAGGTCGAACTAGGCGAAACAGACGAAAATGAAGCAGCGGCTGCGGGAATGAACGATCGCTGCATCAGGGTCTCGGTTCGGGACACCGGACCGGGAATACCAGCAGAGCACCTCTCGCAGGTTTTTCGGCCATTTTACCGGGTAGATATGGCCCGCTCTGGGTCTTCCGGAGGATTCGGCGTTGGCCTCGCAATCGCCGAGCGGGCAGTGCATCTTCATGGAGGAAAGATCATGGCGAGCAATCGTCCCGGCCAAGGCCTTGACGTCCAAATCCTCCTGCCTCGAATGAATGCCCACAGATAGTATTCGGAAATTCGCATGAATGCCAAGGTGCCGAACTAACAGTTCGCAAGTTAGTGACCCTGCAATTAAGTCCTCAACCATGCAATGTAGTTTTTGTTAGAAGATACTGTGGCACTCTGTGTCGTTACGCACTGCTACAAATCGTTACCTTTCTTTACCCCTAAGCGTTTGCCTTTGTACAAGCATGGACATTGCGGAACGCAGGACCAGCGAGTGCGTACAAATGAGAGCAGGAATAGGTCTTTGAAAGACTAATCCTACTGCCCGCGATGGAGGACTCGTTTACCAGGTTTAGTCTGTGAGGAATCGCATGCTTAGAAAGCAGAAACTGAAAGAATTCGGCAGGGTACTTTCATTCATCGGGCTTCTGGCTGTTCCTATTCAGTATGTTGGGCAGAGTGTAGACGACAGCAACAAAAAGGAAGATAGAGTATCGGGGACCTGGGTCGCCCAAATGAAGTCGCCTATGGGAGAGATGGAGCTGGTCTACCATCTCAAAATCATCGATGGAAAGATTACCGGCACCCAAGAGCTTCCTTTCGGTGACTCTCCGATTGTAGATGGGGTAGTGACAGGCGATACATTTCATTTCACTGTTGCCCTTGAATCCTTCGGTCAAATCCAGAATCGTGAAGTTACAGGCAAAATTGTCGACGATACGCTGGTGCTGACGCCTGCAATGCCAGCGCCACCTCCGGGTGCCGGACCTCCTGGCCCGGGTGGTCCCGGCGGAGGATTTCACATCGGGCCAGTTGTAGCAAAACGTGGAATTCCAACACCCTCTTTCCGCGCGGCACCCGTAGACTATGCAGCTTTACCTAGAGTGATCCTTCCTGCACTGCATTCAGTTCCATACAACGGATTAGCGAAGACGCCGCCCATGGGATGGAATAGCTGGAATAAATTCCAGACACACATCAATGACAAAACTGTACGGGAAATAGCTGACGCCATTGTTGCTTCCGGAATGCTGAACGCCGGCTATCGCTACGTCATCATCGATGATGGATGGCAAAACTCACAGCGTGAGCCAGACGGAACTTTAAAGCCTAACTCCAATTTTCCTGACATGAAGGTGTTGGCGGACTATGTCCACGCGAAAGGATTGAAGCTTGGCATCTATTCTTCACCGGGTCCACGGACATGCGGGGGCTATGTTGGGAGCTATGGACACGAAGAACAGGATGCCCAAATGTATGCCGCATGGGGAATCGACTATCTCAAGTACGACTGGTGCAGCGCATCTCGAGTATGGAAGAACAACGACATGCGCGCGGCATATCAGAAGATGGGCGATGCCCTTCAACAGACTGGACGCCCTATCGTGTATGCACTATGCCAGTATGGGCAGGCTGATGTTGAGAGTTGGGGAGCGCAGGTGGGTGGGAATTTATGGCGGACTACAGGCGATATTCGCGACCGCTACGAATCAATGGCCGAGATTGGCTTTGCTCAAAGTAAACTGGCGCCGCATGCGGGGCCAGGGCACTGGAATGATCCTGACATGCTGGAAATCGGAAATGGCGGCATGTCCATCGATGAGTACAAAACACACTTCAGCTTATGGGCCATGGCTGCCGCTCCATTGATTGCAGGCAATGACTTGCGCAACATGGCTCCAGAGATAAAGGACATCCTGCTGAACAACGAGATCGTTGCTGTTGATCAGGATTCTCTTGGGAAAGCGGGAACGCAAGTTGCGGAACAAGGAGAGACTGCAATCTGGACTAAGCCACTGTCTTCAGGAGATTATGCCATCGGTCTATTCAATCGCGGATCGCAGGAAATGAGACTAGTCATTCGGCGGAAAGAGTTCGGCTGGAAAAGAAAGCATAAGGTTCGTGATCTGTGGGCGCATGTTGATCTAGGCACAATTACAGATTCATATTCGACCACTGTGCCTGCACATGGAGTTGTTGTAATCCGTGTATCTAAATAATGCAAGCCAGTTTATACATTGCATCATGTCTGTGCAGGTCATCGCGTGTGCGATTTAGGATGTCTTTACCATTTGTTACACATCTTTACCGTTGCGATGACTATGATCCCGTTAAGAAAGCACACCGAACCATCTGGAGTCTGATATGAAACAGCTAGTCCGGGGAATGTTAGTTGCACTGTATGGCACGGCAGTATGCGTATCAATTGCAACGCATCAGACAGCATTTTGCCAGGAGCCAGGACCGCCGCCACCTCCTGGCGCGATGGATGCTCCACCGTCGATGAATGTAGATAAGCAATTGTCCAAATGGACAAAGCGATATAAGTTGTCAGACGCACAACAGGCGCAGATCCGGCCGATCCTCGTTGAAGAGAAAAAGCAGATGGGTGCCTTATTCCACAATTTATCCCTGTCTCAAGAAGAGCGGTTTGACTCTATGAGGACCATCCACGACGATGAAACTTCAAAAGTTTCTGCAATTCTGAACGATGACCAAAAGGCAAAATATCGTAAGGACCAGGAACAGATGGCACGTCAACCAGGCCCTGATGGGATGGGGGAACCGCCGCCACCACCTCAGTAAATGGAAAAGCAATTGCCGCATCAGGTTAATTGATGGATATTGTGGCTGCTAATTCCCTCATTCTCACATTGGCAGCAGGTACATAGTTCCAGCATCTTCAAGATGCGCCAATCGAACGATGTGAGGTGTGATCAAAACCACCAACTCCATATTGTTCGTTGTATCTGTTCTGTTGGTTGTATCGCGGAGTCCAGGAAGCTCACTCAACCCGGGGATGCCAGTGATCTCACGTTCGTCCTGTTTCGACATAGCGCTCACCACTAATGCGCTTTCTCCCGTACGCAGCGAGACAACTCCGGTGTACTGCTCCTGTGAGAGCACTGGTATGTTGTTGAGCGTAGAACCTGCAAGCGCGGTGAGTTGTAGATCCAGGTTCAACAGCATTTTATTTTCGCCCTCTACTGCAGGCTTTACTTTTAGCGTTAACCCCAGGTCCTGGTATTGAATATTGGGCACTGAGAGTGTGGAAGATGATGAAGTGCTGGCTTCTGCTGTGTAACTGGAAGTCATGATTGGGTAGCGCTCACCACTGCGAAAAGTGGCTTCTTCTCGATCTTGAACACGGAGTTTTATTTGGTTCAGGGATTTCACATCGGAAGAGCTCAGCAGCATATTCGCAGTCGCACTGTTCCATTCTGCACCTGTCTCCGTCAATCCTCCGCCAAAGAGCACAAAGGTATTATTGAACACTGTGCCGGTTAACTCTCCTGAAGCAAGCAGAGCAGCCAGGATAGCCGAATAGTCTCCCGCACTGGCTAGACCGCTTGAAATGATCTCCTCTACCAGGCTCGAATTGTTTGCGATGACGTTGTTGATTTCCGAGCGCACATTGAACAGGGTGGCGGAGTTGGGAAGGACTACACCAGCATTCGCCTCTTTGTTCTTATCTACCTCGTACACATGGATGTCGAGCTGTACTTCATTTCGTCCTGCAAGCAACTCTGTAAAAGCCTGGTTGATGACCTGCAGCTCATAGTCAGGAGCGCGAAGGATGACATTACCTCGCTTATCCTGTGTCACACCATGTTCCAAGCCAAACAAAGTCCGGGCGATATTCTGTAGATCTGTCACTTCCGCAGCAGTAAGTCCGGGAAAATTGATGGCCTCAATTGCCAATCTTTGATATTTGTTTCGGTTCTCCTTCGTGTCAGATATGACCAACACATGCTGCGGGTCGAGCGGAACAAAGAAGGTCGCAGTGGCCAGCTTCATAAGATCGATGGCATCTGTAAAGCTCACATCATCTGCATCGAAGTGTACCGCGGTACTATTTACAGATGAGTCCATCGTGGCCTCGATCCCATAGGCTTTCAGCACCTGCCGGATGAGGTCCGGCTTATCCAATTGCAGATGAAACGAACAGCGTATATTTTGGGGCTTCAGTTCGATGGGACCGGCCGCAGTTGTTTCGTGATTCTGGACGTCCGTCGCTGCAACCGTTGAGGTGGCTTTCAATGTGTTCATGTATATGGACGCCATAGGGCTATGAGGATCGAGACGCAAGGCCTCATGAAGAATGGCCGCTGCCTTCTTCTTGTCGCCATACATCTCCGCCTCGGATGCCTGATGGATGAGCCTTGCTACCTGGTATTGCCGCGCAACTTCTACCGAAAGGAAATATTGAGTATTGTCAGGATCAAGTACGTGAGCCTTGAGAAAATCATCCTCAGCTCCAGATAGATCGCCCTTCGCAAAAGCCTCTGCTCCCTGGAGGAACTTAGTTTTCGCCTTACGCTGGTCGCGCCGCGAAATATTCTTCGTCTTATTCGCGCTTACCGCTGCCGGCCTCATCGCATCAGAAGGAGTGCCACTCGTACCTGGCGCTACTGTAGGCGCGGAAATTGTGGCTTCTTGCCCCGCTATATTTATCGTTTGTGCGATCAGCACACAGAGAACTACGGCCAGGCATCTTACGCGCATCGATCCCGGTGGACCAAAGCGAAATTTAGTTCGTCCTTTTTCGGCGCTCATCGGAATGTTTCACAAGCTTATTGATGTTCACCTGGCTTCGACAAAACTGGCGAAGGCATAACTTCGCGGAGTTGAATTGTCTGCTCAGTTCCGCTGTCAATCTGGTGGGCAGCGTTTACGTCTGATTGCGGAGCGCGAACGATATGAGGGACAATCATGAAAACAAGTTCATCATTGGTGACTTGATGGTCCTGCGTAGTAAACAAATACTTCATCCCGGGAATTTCGCCGAGTCCGGGCCATCCACTCACATTATGACTAATCGACTGCTTGAGCAGGCCCGCAAGGATCGTCGTTTCTCCGTCTTTCAATCGGATGACCTGTTCTGCTCTTTCCTGGCTGATGATTGGTTCATCGACATTATCGATGGTGGATGTGCCGCTCTGCGCCGAGATCTCTACGGCTAGCTTCAGCGTTACGTCCAGATTGCTATGAATTGCCGGCGTCATCTCCACGTTCACCCCCACGTCCATATATTGAAACTGAGTTTGCGCTGCTGCACTTGTGGAGCTGGTGGCATACGTGTAGCTGCCCGTAGCGACAGGAAGTTTCTCGCCAAGCTTGAGTACCGCCTTCTGCCCATCCACCGCACGCAGGCGCGGGCTCTGAAGTATGCGGGTATCAGAATCCGTAAGCAGAAAGTCTACCGCGGCCTGGCCGACTGAAATGCTGTAAGAAGAGCTTCTGCCGATCTGATTCAGAGTCTGCGAAGAGCCGGAGTTGACTGTCAGCGAAGTTGGAGGCGATAGGCCGATTTTCCGCTCCTTGTCGCGGCTGACTTCCATAACGGTGATGTCTACCAATACTTCAGGCCGCGGTTCGTCCAGGGCTGAAATCAGCATTCTCGCCAATTGCAGTTCATCCGGAGTGCCGCGCATCATAATGGCATTCTGACTGGGAACTGCAAACAGCCTTGCCGTGGTAAACACCTGGCGCAGCGCCGTCTGAACATCATTGAGGTCACTCTGCTGCGACGCATTTTTCAGATAAAAAACCTGGACTGCCTGCTGGTTTAGTACCTGACGTTTCGTGCGGTTGTCCTGCGCAACAAAGATCGTATTGTGAGTGACGGGTTTCCAAAATGTGTTTGAAATCTCGCCAATGATGCGCAAGGCATCGTACGGAGTTACCTCTTTCAGATCAATCTGAACCGATTTGGAGGTATAGTCCGGATCGAAAAGTACGTTGACGCCGATGGTTTTGCCTACAGTCTGGTATATGACTCTGCTGTCCTGCACCATGTGCAGCGTAATTGGCTCGTTATTAAACGTGTCCAGCTTAGGAGGCGGCGCGGCATGCGATACATGCTCTGAGTCATCATGGATTTCACCCGCATGATCTTTGTGTTCCAGCTCCAATTGAAGCTTTCGCACATCGGCTTCAGCCACTTCATTGGTGGAGTCGATATCCAGGGCTCTGAGAAACGCCGCGAGCGCCGCAGGCAAACTATGAGCCTGGACATATTTTTCTCCCTGTTTTACGTACTCAGCGGCGGCGGCAACACGAACCCTTTCATAAGTTGTGCGGTACTTGATCTCTTTCGGCTTGAGATTGAAAGCTGTCTTATAAGCCTCATAGGCAGAGATGATGTCGCCGGCTTCTTCCGCAGAGCGCCCCTTTTTGTAGTATCCGTTCGCGGATGCAGCGTGGACGCTTTGCGTCAAGCAGGACACAACCAGCAGCAGTACAACAAATCGACTTATGGGTTGTCGGAAGCATGTCATCAGAAACTCATCCTGGATAGATCGCCGCGGTAATCAGGCTCAGCGCGGCTTGATTCTTATGTAGCCAGACGCGCATAACGGTCACTTCGTTCGGAAACAGGGCAGAGCTGCACTCGTTACAAATTGTTACGCTTCTTTACAAGCAAACCAATTCAAAATTCGTCTGACATTCAGGAAGTTTCAGCAAGCAGGCATATGGTTGGAAAGCTATTTTGACTTGCATAGACGTAAGGAGTAGCCACATGCCATGGGGACTGACAAGTGGCGTATCCAGTTTCTTAGCTGCGAGAGCTGCGGCGCTGTCAATTCGCTTGTCCGCGCCCGCCGTCGTACTGTAACTGCGTTGGTTGCAAGGTGGTTCGGTCTTTATCCGTGGCGCTGCAACAATTGCTATCGGTTTTACTGGGGCCCGCGAAGTTTTCGGAAAGAAAGATAGATAGATAGATAGTAATGACTACAATCAGGGTCTTCAAAACTGTTCTTTAGAGGCACAACAAAAAAGCAGGTTAATCGTGGGCGAGAAAGTCGGTCATCTGTTCCTAAGTTTCATTGTGGTTGCAATCTTTTGTGTGGGATGTGGTGTTCTCTCGGCGCAGACATCCCAAAGCCGTATAAACCAGGAGATCACCTCCAGTTCTGCGACATCGTTACGAGGGTCCGTAAATCCTAATGCAAAAGCGCAATTTGATACCGGGCGGGTAAATGGCGGTACACGTCTCAGCGGTATCACCATGCACTTCAAACCCACAGCAGAGCAGCAGGCCGAGCTCGACGAATTGATAAAAGAGCAACAGACGCCGGGTTCGCCAAATTACCATAAATGGCTCACTCCTGCCGAATATGCGAGCCGCTTTGGGTTGACTGATAGTGACATTGTGCAAGTCAAAAGCTGGCTTGAGGAGCAGGGCTTTACAGTTGACCGGGTTTCCAACAGTCATAACAGTATCACTTTCTCAGGAACAGCCGCACAGGCAGAATCGGCGTTTAAGACAGAGATTCATAACTATCAACTTGACGGTGAAAAGCATTTCGCCAACAGCACCCAGATTGCGATACCCGCGGCCTTATCCGGAGTGGTCCAGTCTGTGCGCAACCTGGATGACTTCCGGCCGAAGCCGCTTGTACGATTTCACAAGCAACAGATGAGCGGGTCATCCGGTGGAACAAAGCCGAACTTCACTTCCAGCCAGTCCAGTAACCATTATCTCCAGCCTGGAGATGTAGCAGTTATCTATGACATCAAGGCAGCCTACAATGCAGGCTACACCGGAACGGGTCAATCCATTGCCGTCGTTGGCCAGTCGGAGGTTGAAGTATCGGATATTGAAGCGTTCCAGAACGCAGCCGGACTGACCGTCAAGGATCCGACCCTCGTATTGGTTCCTGATTCCGGGACCGCAGCGGTTTCTTCCGGCGACGAGGCCGAATCCGATCTTGATCTCGAATACACCAGCGGCATCGCCAAAGGCGCGACGATCTATTTTGTCTATGTAGGAAATAACCAGAACTACAGTGTATGGGACGCTCTGCAATATGCCGTAGATACTAAAATCTCGCCCATCATCAGTATGAGTTACGGCGCATGTGAGCCTGATCTTAGCTCCAGCGACTACTCGACGCTTGAATCTATTCTGGAGCAGGGAGCCAGCCAGGGGCAGAGCATCATCGTGGCTTCAGGCGATGACGGTTCAACAGGTTGTTATGCAGATGTCAGCAGTAGCAGCAACAATACCGTGACTGCGACAGAGGAAGAACTAGCAGTAGATTATCCCGCCAGCAGCGCCTATGTCACAGGCCTGGGAGGTACTGAATTTCCCTCTGCGGATGTTTCCTCTTCCAATACAACCTATTGGGAATCAGCCAGCGGCAGCGACGTTACCACTTCTGCACTTTCGTATATTCCAGAGCAGGTTTGGAATGATGACAGCTCCACCTACGGCCAGGAATATGGCGCAGAATACGCGCTTTCGGCAGGTGGCGGCGGCACAAGCACGCTCACAAAGAGGCCAAGCTGGCAGACCGGCGTGACAGGAATTTCTACTGCGCCGGATTATTCAAAGGGCTATCGTCTTGTGCCGGACATCTCGCTGGATTCTTCAGCTGAGAATGCCGGATATCTTTATTGCACCAGCGACACTTCAGCCTGGAGCAGCAGCCAGCAGGCCAGCTGCAACAGCGGCTTCCGCGATTCGAGCACACAGTATCTGACCGTGGCAGGAGGCACCAGCTTTGCTGCCCCTATCTTTGCAGGCATGCTCGCGCTCATCAATCAGAAGGAAAATTCCACCGGGCAGGGGGTGATCAACTCAACGCTGTATACGCTGGCCGCAAATTCCAGCACCTATGCCTCGGCCTTTCATGACATCACCAGCGGCAGCAATGCTTGTACTGCAGGCTCAAGCTACTGCTCTTCAGCAGGAGCATCTGAATACTCGGCGACAACCGGCTACGACGAAGCCACCGGCCTCGGCTCGGTTGATTTGTATAATCTGCTTACGTCATGGTCTGCAGGCTCTTCATCATTGCTCCAGGCGACTACAACTGCGCTTACCGCGGCGAGCAGTACGCCTTCTTCCGGCGCAAGCGACGCGATCACGATCACCGTATCTCCACAATCGAGTTCCATCACCACCACGCCAACAGGAACGCTGACTGTTGTGGTAGATGGCACGACTGAGACTTCATCGCTTGCACTCTCCAATGGCTCGGCGACTTATAGCTTCTCTTCTACCACATCTGGAGCGCATGTTATCACCGCTACTTATTCCGGAGACTCGACCTTCGCCGCTTCCAACGGCTCCGTAACGGTCGATATCGGCGGATCGAGCGGCACTTCCTCTAACGGAAGCTTCACTCTTGCCGCGACTAACGTGACTGTCTCACAAGGCAATTCCGGAACTTCAACCATCACAGTTACCTCGCAAAATTCGTATGCAGGCACAGTTGGATTCACGCTTTCCACGAGCAGTTCATCCCTTTCAACCTATGGTTGCTACGACGTAAACAATGTATCTGTTGGTGCGAACGGTACGGCAACCAACACGCTTACGATCTACACGTCAGAAAGCGCGTGCAGTACAACTTCATCTGTACGGAAGGGGACGAGGCACAGTTTTGTCCACACAGGAACAAAGGCCAGCGCATCCTTTCCAGGCGATCCGGTTTCCCGCGAAGCAGTTCCGATTAGCGCCACCGTCCTTACAGGGTTTCTGTGCTGGGGTATTCGCAAACGCAGATCAAGATTATGGGCCATTTTGAGCTTTGTTGTGCTCCTGGGCGTTCTCGGTTTCTCCAGCGGATGCGGGAGCAGTTCAGGTAGCTCAAGCAGCTCTGATAACTCAACTGATGTAGCAAAGGGAACATACACTTTGACGCTGGATGGAACCGATACAGCAACATCAAGCATCGCTGCTTCAACTACTTTTACTCTTACGGTTCAGTAGTCATAACAAGCATGAACAGTTCAGGGATGCTCTCAGTGAAGGGGAGCTTTCCCTGAAAAGCGAGTGGAGTATAACCCTCAGAGCTCGTGGGTGCTCTGGGCAACCCACTCAATAGGAGGCTGGGGAGGATGGCCATCCGGCCCCAGTCTCCAAGGGATGAAACGGCACAGGCGGTGAAAACGGGATGACTGTAATCCAGGCCCAACTTTTATCGCTTGTTTGCCGTAGTCTTAGAGCCTTCTGGAATCCCGCAAGGCGGCTTTGGCCGGCATTGCACTCTGCTGCGGCTTCCGCTTAAGTACATCAGGAAAGAGCCCAACCGGAACGGTCTTGTCGCCGTATAAACTGCGCCGCCTGAGGACAATTTTTCGCAACCATCTTCGGTCCGTCCCATTCGATCTTCTGGCCAACACGCAATGACACGCAGCCCAGCAGCATGATTTCCGTGAAACGCGCAGCGATGTCAAAACGCGAGTAGCACATCTCCGGCTTATTTTCCTTGACGGCAGTAAGCCATTCCTGCGCATGGGCAAAAACACTATTCCCGGCATGATGATTGCGCGGAATGCGCTCCGGATATTGCGCCATGGCCGGGTGATTGAGGTAGTGGAGGAATTTTTCTTCGCCCTTCAGTTTCACGAAGAAATTTGCTCCATAATCGTCCGGTGAAAAGACTGTGCCTCCGTCGCCAATCAGCAGACAACCGCTATCGGGAACCTTGCCCTGCAGCGCGATGATGTCGGCAGTCAATTCGATCGGCGGCTTGTTGCTCAGGTCATGACCGCCACGGGCTGCCGGGTCAGGCTGACCGCCGTCGTACCACCACAGTGTCACCGCATCGTGCTCGATCTTTCTGTAATGGTGGAAAAGATGCGGATGCTCGAGGGGAATGCGGCCTTTGCGTTTGGGAAAGTCGAAGCGAATTTTGGAGCCGACAGGATACGATTCCTTGTTCATCTGGCCGAAAGGCATCGCTTCAATCTCCGTCGGGTAATCGAGATCTAAAGCGCGAAATGGCATATTGACCGTGTGGCAGGCCATGTCGCCCAGCGCACCGGTGCCGAAATCCTGCCAGCCACGCCAGTTAAACGGCTCGTAAATTCCATCTCGGTCCTTTGGCTTGCGGCTGCCCTTATATGGCCGCATTGGAGCCGGCCCAACCCAGATATCCCAATCCAATGTCGCAGGAACCGGGTCTTCTCCGGCTGGACGCTCCATTGCCTGCGGCCAAACCGGGCGGTTCGTCCAGACGTGAACTTCATGTACTTGTCCGATGAGTCCGTCCTGAATTGTCTCCACCGCGCGGCGCAAACCGTCCGCGGCACTGCCCTGATTGCCCATCTGCGTAACGAGTTTTCTCTCGTGGGCCATTTTCCGCAAATAGCGTGCCTCATAGATCGTTTGCGTCAATGGTTTCTGACAAAATACTGCCTTGTTCCTCTTCATTGCCGCTGACGCCACAACTGCATGCATATGATCCGGCGTCGAAACTGTCACCGCATCGATCTGATTGCCCATTTGATCCAGCATCTGGCGGAAATCTTTGTAAAACTTCGCGCTCGGATATTTTTTTGTCTGAGTCTCATAGGCCTCAGAACCCGAATTCACATCGCACAACGCGACGATGTTCTCGCCGGCGCAGGCATCAGTATCGCTCCGGCCTTTCCCGCTGATTCCGATGCAGGCGATGTTCAACTTGCTGTTGAGATTCTGTCCGCGCAAAAGTGTAGGCACGCCAAACGCGAGCGCACCAGCGGCCAGGGAACTCGTTTTGATAAATTCACGACGGTCGACACGCGAGAGTACGACGGTCTCAGGAGCTTTCAGAGAGGGCAATTTTCCGATTGGTTTCGACACGAGCACAGAATACACTCACTGACGCCCCAGTGCCTCTGCTGCATCAGAGTCCGGACGTTCATGGATGCGCGCACCATGGAGCACTCGCAGGATACGAACCACATCACCGTCAAAGCAGTAAGCCGCAACATATGGTCGGCACATAGCCTACTGTGGCCAATCTTCGCATTCGCCTCCAGGCGTCGTTCTTTCGGATCGCGCTGGATGAGAAAGCTCTTGATGGCTTTGTTCATTAGCTGATTCACGGGCCGGCTCTTTCTTCCAGCCTGCGAGCATTGAGTAGAAGTTGTTCCAACCGTGCAGGGCAACCATGATCAGGTGCCCGGCAATAAAAATTACGAGGAAAAGCATTGCGCAGAAGTGCCAAATGCGTACCATCCCGAAACCGCCCATAAGCCAGGCCAGTGATGAGAGCTGCACGGGCTTATAGAGCACCAGTCCAGTTACCACAGCCAGCCAGCCCAACAGGATTGCGGATGTGTAAGCGAGTTTTTGGAGGGGGTTGTAGGACTCTTTCAACCCGGGTTTCGAACCGCCCAGAAAATAGTGCCGGACTATTGGCCAGACTCCCGGCAAATCTTTAGGAGTGAACAGTACCTGCCGGTAATTGCCCGAAAACAGTTGATAGCCCAAATAAGCAATGCCGCTCGCCATCAAGGGCCACATGAATGTGAGGTGCCACTGCAGGGAGCCGCCAAGCCAGCCACCCAGCCCCAGCCAGGCGGGAATGGTTGCCAAATCCTTCTCAGGAATCTTTGCTCCGAAGCTTGGGAAAGCCCGAAAAATCCCAATTCCGCTCAAAATCATGACGGTAATTGAGAGGGCGCTCACCCAGTGCGTAACGCGAACAAGGTACGGATGCTCGTAACGAGCGAACCAGACCAATTTCGATTTCTGATCGCGAAACAGGACAAACCTTTGATTGCCGGCAGCAACAGACGTCCGATTCATACTAGAGTCCTCCGTACCAGTTGTAGCCCTGATCTTCCCAAAAGCCTTTGCGGCCGCTCAATATGTTTGTCACTTTGAAGGAGGTGAGGTATTTCGCCTGTTTGTACCCGAGCTTTATAGGCATCTGGAGGCGCAACGGAGCGCCATGGCCACGCGCGAGAGGCTGACCGTACATTTCATAGCACAGTAGAGACTGAGGATGCATGGCGCTCCCGATGTCGATCGACTCGTAGTAGTCATCGGCGCACTCCACTTCCACGAAGCGAGCCTTTGGATCGGCGCCAACCATCTTCAGGAACTCCGAAATCCTCGCTCCGCCGAAATTGCCGATCACAGACCAGCCTTCCACGCACACATGACGCGTATTTTGCACGATCTTGGGAAGTGACTGGATCTGCGGCAAACGATAATTTCCCGGGTTCTTCACCAGACCGGTGACCGACAGAGACCATGTGGCTAAGTCAATTTCAGGATCAAGTACGTCGTAGTAGTTAAATGGGAACTTCTCGATCGGTGTGACTTCACGATCGGCAAAGCTGTCTTCCAGATGCTGCCCGCGGAAGGAAACCTCAGACGCTCGATCGCTGAGATCTACACCTGCCCGCAGGATTGAGTCCCTGAACCTGGGAATCAGAATTGTACCCAAAGCCAGGGTGGGCGACAGCTTTAGCAGATCGCGCCGCGACATTCGCCGGAACATCCTTTGTTCCACAACATCAGCCTCGTCGAAACCGTCCCGTGTTTTCTCGGATTGTTTGTTCATACCTGTCATTGATGGCGACCTGTTCCTAGTACGCGTGGCGCCTCACCCTGGATGCTCATCGCTGGAAAACTTCGTAAATCCAATTTGCCGGCTCCGGCGTAAACCTCACAGGAATTACAAATTCAATCCGGGAGAATCGGAATCATGAAAGACAAGAAACTCGCTCTGATTGCGGTGGTATTCTGTGCCGTCGCAACGGCATTTGCCGCAATGCATAATCCGGTAGTCGGTGGCAAGGAGATGTATCCGACGAAGAACATCATCGAAAACGCGGTCAATTCCGCGGATCACACCACACTCGTTGCCGCTGTTAAAGCGGCTGGCTTGGTGGAAACATTGGAAGGGCCGGGACCATTTACCGTCTTTGCGCCAACCAATGAGGCATTTAGCAAGTTGCCTGCCGGAACGGTAGAAACATTGCTTAAGCCGGAAAACAAAGGGACGTTGACCAAAGTCCTTACCTATCACGTTGTGGCCGGAAGGCTGAGTGCAGCTGATCTCAAGAAAAAGATCAGAGAAGGTCAAGGAATGGCAGTGCTCACGACGGTAGAAGGCGGCAAGCTGTGGGCTTCCTCCCAGGATGGCCAGCACATCATGCTGAAGGACGAAAAAGGGGACACCGCATCAGTAACGATCCCGAACGTTTTTCAATCCAATGGTGTGATCCACGTGATCGACACAGTCGTGATGCCCAACTGAAGGTCATAATAGTTGACAGACTCGCAGGAAACAGGCCCGGCCTTCCTCCCGGCCCTGTTTCCTGATGTGCTTGATCCGTTAAACATCCTAAGTTGTCCTGCCCTTGCTCGATCCTGGCCTGAATAGCGAGCAAGATTTCAGGCATGCGTGATGTGGTGGTCGCTTCACGAATTTCCTGAACAAATAATCGTCCTGCATCTATTGCTGAGAATGTGGTGGGGCTGCGATCAAAGAGTCTGACACCAAGTCAAATTCCAGTCGATCGATATTACGCATGAGGAGAGATGCGGCCACACCCAGTTTTATTGCGGCCCTGTGGAAGCTGCCTTCTTGGCAGAGAGAACAAAGGGCAAATCAAAGTCGAAGCAATGAACACCCGGTTAGCGAAAAGCACTGTTGAAAATCCGTAGCACTTAACCACTACCAGCTTTCAGCCAATAGTCATTCAGCATATTAATCGCCTTATCCTTATCGCTTGCTTTGCGCACGCGTCTTGAGCAGGTTGCAGGCTTCAATTTCTTTCTGCGCGTCATCCCGCCGGTTGGCTGTGGTATACGCATCGGCCAGTGCATGGTGAAACTTTTCGCTGTCCGGCGACAGGCGCACCGCCGTCTCAAGTTCCGGAATTGCTTCGGCTGCGCTCCCTCTTTCAAGCTCTATTTTGCCGAGATCATAATGTGATTCAGGGTCACGTGGGTTGAACTTGATCGCGGCTTGAAGTTCTGCAAGGGCCTGTTGCTGCTCTCCCTCTATTGCCAGCGCCTCTCCTAGGGAACGGTGTATTTCGGGAACATCCGGATGCAGCTTCTCAAGTGCCTGCAATCGCTCTGCGCCCTGGCTGACTTTCCCAGTCTTCACCAACGAGCCTGCATATACATACTCTGCCTGGGGGGCGAGATCGACCTTTCCTATCACGGGTTGGAGTACTTCGATGCAGCCTTGGTAGTCCCCGGTCATGAACTGGCTGATTCCCAGGACGCTACGCGCGCCGGTGTCATCCGGGTATGACTTGAGATAACGCGACAGCGGCGGGATGGCATCCGCGTATTGCGCCCCCGCAAATGCCGCTCGCCCCCAGTTATAGTCGAGTCCGTCGAGCGACGGATTCCACAGCGCGGCGTGTTCAAAATATGTGACCGCCTTCGCGTAATCTTCCTTCGTTGCCGCGATAGCGCCCAGGTTGTTATAGCTGTCGGCTACGACAGGACCGAATTGTTCTTTCATTGCTTCAGCCTTACCCAACGCCTGTGGGTCAGCATCGTGAGCAGGAGAGAATTGAGCCTGACCATCCTGAGGACCTGACACATCAAGCAATGCTGCCAGCTTGCTTTTGTCCTGCTCCAGTGTCTTATTGGACAGTTCGCGGGCGATATTCATCTCTGCCCGCGCCTCATTCTGCTTTCCCTGCTGAATAAGAATTCTGCCTAAAAGAAAATGCGCATTCTGCACCTGGTATCGATTTCGTGAAATGTCCGTCGTAAGACGGATGCACTGCCGAAAAGCGGCTTTGGCCTCCGCGAAGCGGTTCGTGTTGAAGTACATCTGTCCCAGGTAGAGGTAAGCATCAGGACTCTGTGGCGCGAGTAATGTCGACTTCTTCAGATAGGCTTCTGCTTCAGAGTAGTTTTTGCGAGTTACGGCAATCTTGCCTAGTGCTGCATATGTCATGGCATCGTGCGGCGAGATGGCCAGTTCTTTCTTCAACTCTGCTTCCGCGTCTGCCACATGGCTTTCATCGCCGCCCGTTGCCAGCAGGATTGCAGCGAGCAGATAGTGAACACCCGGCAGGCGAGGATTTTCTGCAATGGAGCGCTTGAATTCAGAGATGGCCCGGGCCTGGAAGTCTGATTCACCATAAGCGCGGCCGAACGCCATGTGGATCTCAGGAGTGTCCCCAAACGATTTTTCGAGTTCATCGAAAAGCTGGACAGCGCAATTCTCGTCCTCCAAATCAAGACAGGCCACGGCCAGGTCATAGCCATTGGGGAAAGTCGGGTCCAGGGCAACGGCTGCTTCGAGTTCTTTTCTTGCTTCCTTGTCCCGGTCCAGTTTCAGGAGCGCTCGGCCAAGCACCTGATGGGCCTGGGCGAGTTTTTCGCGATCGCCAGGATATTTCTGTATGAATTCTGCCGCCAGCGTTCTTGCATGATCGAGGTCACCAAGCATCCATGCCGTCCGCGCATAATCAAGAAGAAGAGACGGAGAATCGGGATCGAGGGTCAGGGCCTCGTCGAACAATGGAGCCGCTTGCGCGTAATCCCGCGCAAGCGCATACCCAATCGCCAACCCGCCCAATGCATTGGGGAGAAAGGCGCGATATTCTTCTGCTGCCTCGCTGAGTTTGCCTGCCTGTTGGAGCTTCTGGGCGTTGTTGTATTGCAGCTGCAATCCTCTGCCAGAGGAGTTGTTCTCGAGTGTCTGTCCACGAAAGACCGTGACAAAAAGAAGTACCAGAACAACGCATATGCCACAGGGTCTGGATGGGATAAACATGGTGGAGCTAAGGACTGTCGGTTTCACATCGTATCACTACAGCACACAAAGCCGGCTTTCTGAAAAATTCGGGCCTTTAAAAAAAGGGAAGGTGAACTATTCGCTCACCTTCCTTCTGGTAAGGGAGGCCGACTAGAAGAAGTACTTCACGTTCAATTCAATAATGCGCTGGTATGGAGCCGCTGTTTTGGTATCCATCACGCCAAAGGTGCTGGTGTTGTAGTTAGGTGTGATGGCCTTGCTGGCGTAGTCCACGTTGTAACTCAATGAGAGTGGTCCTCCACTGAGCGTGCTGAAACCCGGAAGTGGATGATTCAGCCAGTTAAAGGCGCTGGCTCTGAACTGGAGTTGCTGCTTCTCCGTAATGTGGAACGTTCTGTAAATCGCCAGGTCGTTATTGAAATAGGCTCCGGCGCTCATATAGGGGAAGTTCTGGCCGCCCTGTGTGCCTACTGCCGGCGCTGAAAAGCAACTACCGTTCAGGCGCTGGTAATGTCTCAGGCCTGCAGTAGGATTGCAGGTCAGCGTGGGGAGAATTGGGACAGGTGCATCCGTGCCGAAGTAAGTTGCAGCGCCGATACCACTGCTGATGCCCTGGGCTTTTGCATCCGCCGGCAGTCCTGTATATGTCAGCCCCAGGCCGAAGTTCGGCACGCCATTTCCCAGCGCAGCGGGAATGTATCCGCCTGCCTGCCAGGTGGATATACCGGAGATCGTCCATCCTCCCAGGAGACCGTTGACCAGCCGGTTGAAATTATGAATGCTCCCTGTCTGATAAGTGTAGGCAGCATTAAAGACAAACGGTCTGTCCACAGAAGTGGGTCCATAGTTCAGGTTGATGTTATACGGATTCTCCTGCAGGCTTGTGCCTAACGTTTTCGACCATGTGCCGTTCAGGTTGAAGGTGATCCGTCCCGTTGTCTTGATCCAGGCGACTTGCAACGCGTTGTAGTTGGTGTAGGAGATGCCTTGATCCATATATGCGGATGCGGTGCCATATGCATAACCGTACGGGTGATAATCCGATGCTTTATTGCCGGTCGAGGTCCCGCCACCGTTACCGGGGTTTGTTCCCAGGTTTTCCGGATTGGTGGAAAGCACACCGGTAACTGGATCAGGCTGGAAGAAGGCTCCCATAGGAGTCTTGTTCATATCGGCGAGAGCCGCGAAATTACTGCCTTCAATGCCTTCGCTGTTGTCGGAAAGCTGGCTGGTGCTGCTTCCGACGTAAGCAATATCCAGCACCGAGTTCCACTTCAGCCTCTGGTCAACTGTAAGGCTGTAGGCATACGTGAGAGGTTGGCTGTAATCAGCCGGATCGAAGCCCGCCTGAACTCCGCTCACACACTGAGAGGTGCAGGGAACATATGCCAGCTGGTTGAGTTGCGAAAGCAGGAGTGTCTTCTGACCGGGCATGTTGTAGTTGAGGACATGCTGCGCGGTCACCAGTGGCGGCGAAACGTCATTCACCTGGGTAACGAAGCGGTAAGCGCCCCATCCGCCACGAATTACCGTGTCACCGTTCCCGGAGAAATCATAGGCAACGCCAAGACGCGGATCGAAATAAGCAAAACGGTTCGGCTGCCCGCTGAGCGGAACGCCCGCGTCGATAGCATGCCAGTAATATCCAGGAGCATATTTGCCGGCATTGAAGTCAGGTAATACACGGTCAGGATAAAAGACTGCCATTCCAATTCGGCCGCGATCATACCAGTGGCCAATGTGCTCTACGCGTGCGCCCAGCGACAGAGTCAGGCGCCTATTCGCTTTCCAGGTATCGTCGACAAAAAACGCTGTGGCCTGGTAAGCAGTATCCGCAATAGGAGACGCATTATTTTCGCTGTAGCCATTAAGAATACCCATGGTGAAGTTAGCCACGGGGTTGTGAGGTGAGCCCATCGTGTTCCCAGTAAGAAGATTTGGGTTCTGTCCCGCACCGATAGTAAGGTTGCCATCCTGGTATGTACTGAAGGTGCTCTGATAGTTGTCTGTGTTCTGCGTGAATGCGCCCATCTTTACTGTGTGCGCGCCCCACACCTTGGTCAGCACATCATTAAATTGCGGAGCTTCTTTGCGGACAGCATATTTCCCTGGAGGGTTCTCGAAAATAGAAGCCTGTGAAAAGTCCGGGAAGCTGGCTGTTCCTGCGCTGGCGTAGGCGGGGATATTGACTGAGGAGGTTTTGAAGACCTTGCCATAGGGATAACCCAGTGTGGATCGAGAGGCTGCAGAGGGGTCCGGCTGAACGAATGGAAAATCACCAAAAGCCCACGCTGCCATGAAATCATTCGTAGTTGTGGAGTTGAAGTTGTGCACAAAGTGTCCTGCGATCGACTTGCCGCGGAAGGCTTCGGACTCTCCGCCTCCCGGATAGGGGATCGCATTGCCCGGGGTCCAGTAGAGGTGCGCGCCATTGCCCTGCGCCAGTTGTGAGTTGAACGCCTGCTGGTAGGATCCATAGATCTTCGTATTGTCGCCCAGTTGATAATCGAGCCGAACACGATAGATCCATCCGTTGTTGATGTTCTCGATTGGCTGATAGTAGTTGTACCCGCCAGGTGTAGTCGCAGGATTGGCATTGGCTTTAGGCCAGATCTTCGCCAGGGCGGCTGCGCCGGGATCAATGAACTGAGAAGGTATCCTGTTACCGGAATTCGCAGAAGCAGATGTGTTGGCAGGAATGCTGCTGCCATCCGGAAAGACGGTGCCGGACAGGTCATTACACCAGGCGCCCTGCGGATAACTGGACGTAGGAGTTGCATAGAAACCATTGGGGCAAAGGGCCAGGTTGTCCGGATTATCGGTGGTGAAATCTCCTGCCATCATTTCCGGAGTTGGAATGTATGACTTCAACACATTCGAATTACCCTGGTTCTGCAGCCAGCGCTCATAGCCTCCCCAGAAGAACAGCTTCCTGTTAGTGCCCGGCACTGGGCCTCCAAAGTTTCCGCCAGGATAGTAATAGTGCTGCGGCCCCTGTGCGATTCCCTGATGGTTGCTCTGCCAGTCATTTGCATTCAGAACACTATTGCGCGCGTCAAAATAGACCTCGCCGTGATAGTGATCGCCGCCTGACTTGCTGATGGTGCTCACTACCACCGGGCCGAACGGAGTGTCTGCGCCGAAGTTTGATGCCTGCACGCTGACTTCAGCAGTCATCTCCGGGTTGACGATTGAGACCGATGACGCCATGTTGCCCGGGTCAATGATGTTGGCGCCATCAGCCAGCAGTGCGCTTCCGCCGCGATTGACTGCGCCATTGATATTGATGCCATTGCCAATCGCGCTTTGCTGTACTGATGTGTTTAGATCGCTATACATCGGACTGTTCTGTGTCAGGCCGGAGGAGACGGTTGTCGCCCCCGGCAGCACTTTCAGCAGTTCCGTGGTGTCTCGTCCTACAAGAGCAAGGTTGTCGATCTGCTTGCTGTCCAGTACGTTGGTGCGCTGTCCGCTTTCAGTAGGGATCATCTCGCTGGCAGCACTGACAGTTACCGTCGTTGACTCAGAGCCCACCGCCAGAGTCAATGCCGGAATGGCGCGCACATCTCCGGCATGCAGCGTGATTCCGGTGATCTCTCTGGGCTGGAAACCCTTCGCGCTGACTTTTAGCGTGTAGGAAGTCGGAACCAGCGCAGGAAAGGCATACAATCCCTCGCTGTTGGTTTGTATGGAGCGCGAGACTCCTGTTGCTTCGTCAATGAGCGTCACCTGTGCAGAGGGAATCACACCTCCAGAACTGTCTTCCACAATGCCCGTCAACTGGGCTGTGGTTTGCGCGTGCGCCATAGACCCGGACAAAAGTACAAGCACTGCTCCGATGGCCGCCAGCAGCTGCCAGCCCAGGGTCGATAGTTGCCGCAGATTTAGTTGGGGAAAAATACTGAATGCGTAATTCATGCTCCAATTGCCTCCTGAAACTCCGCTAACAAGCGAGCTGCTGTTCAGGAATCCGTTGTTCTTTTTTACTCTGTCCTTGCTCGCTGATTTTGTTAGCGACCGAAACTATAGAAATACGATTTCGGCACTGTCAAGGGAAAAGTCAGATTTAGACAAATGTTTGCGCTCTTTTGTAATCCACATCAAAATAATCTGTGAGGTGCGTTTATTCGAGGCGAGTACCCAACCCGGCTCACCTTTACTCCTGCTACCGTACTTTAAAAACCAATGAGTTGAATGAATGAAATCGCTACTATTACATAGATCCGAGAAGGGGACAATTTACTGCTCCCACTTGTCGGTCTCCGGTTTGCTCTTTCAAAAAATTACCGTCCAGATTTCATTCCCGACAAAAACAAATTTTCCGGATATCCACCCTGCTTCATGAAAATCCGTCCCGAATGGTATGCTTCGTAATTTGTAGCGGTGGAGGTTATCGAAGTTGCGAAACGACAGGCATGGCATCAGGCTCATCGACCTTGAGGAAATGCAACTCGCTTCCAGTGAGACCGCGCGCCTCATCAATCGGGATATTGTCCTCGAGTTAATTCGAGCAAACCAGCCAATTTCACGCGCCGACCTCGCGCGGCGTTCAGGTCTCGGAAGAAGCACAATCTCACAAATTGTGGAACAGCTCATTGCTGAAAATTGGGTGCGAGAAGGTGCGATGCGTTCGCTGCCCCGCGGACGTAGACCGACACTTGTAGGGTTAAACGAAGACCTGATTGCCATCGCAGTCGACATTCATCCGAAACAGGCGAGCATTGCCTTGGTGGACCTGAATGGGCGGCTGCTTTCGCGTTATCCTGTGCCGCTCACCTCTGATCCCGCTGTCTCCATGCGGCTGATTATTGACTGCATGCAGCGGATGCATCAGACTGTCCCGCGCAAATCGATCGAAGGCATCGGCATTAGTCTGCCAGGAAGAGTGAATCCCACAACGCAGCGGTTGATCTTCGCTCCTAATCTGAAATGGCCCGATTTTGATATCAGGAAAGTCATAGAAATCAGAATGGGGCTGCCAGTAATGATGGAAAATGATGCAACCGCATGTCTGCTGGCCGAGATGACTTTCTCACGCATGGATGGAGTTCGAGATGCGGTACTGGTCGCGGTCGCAGAAGGTGTTGGAACATGCGTTCTAACCAATGGGCAGCTGGTCGGCGGATATAACGGGATGGCTGGAGAATTCGGCCACGTCCCCATCGATCCCAATGGGCCTCGCTGCGCCTGCGGTAAGAACGGATGCTGGGAGGTGTTCAGTTCCTCCCGGGCCGCTTTGCGGTATTACCATGAGTTGCGGCCGAAGAAGCCTTCTACTGTCTCCTTTCAGGAGTTGCTCAATCTTGCAGAAGAAGGTGATGCAGCGGCGGCACAGGCCCTCATCAGACAGGCCATGTGGATAGGGCGTGGATTACGCATCATCATCGCCGGGGTCTCTCCCAGTACAATCCTGATCGCAGGCGACCTTACTTCAGCATGGCACAGGTTTGGTCCCGTGATTCAGAAGGAAGTCGCTAATCTCACTCTGGCTGGAAGTTCACCACTAATCCGGCCGACGCATGAAGGCGAAATCGCCCGGCTCCGTGGTGCGGCAGCACTCGTGTTTCAGCGTGGAGCGCGTCGTGCAATGTCGAGCCCGGCGATGGCGAGCGCCATAAAATCTGCCTAAAAATCTATTTGCGATCTCGAAAAACTCAATTCCGTACTGCCAGAAGGCGTGATGCAGGTGTCTGGGGCATCGGTGCCAGCCCGGCGGATAGCAGCGAAGGCACAAAGGATATCTGGAGATTCACCATGAGCAACGGGGCGGTGATCCCTTTTCCGGCGACATCGCCCACGCAAATGCCGAGGCGATCTTTGTCCAGTTGAATCACGTCGAAGTAGTCGTCATTGACTTCACGAGCTGGCTGCCAGGCTCCGGCGATCTGAACTCATGCAGGCTGCGGCAATGTGCCGGGCAACAGCATTTGCTGAATCTCGCGCGCTCGCTTGAGTTCTTCCTCCTGCTGCTGCAGCGCGATGGTACCTTCTCAACGGTCTGCTCCAGCTATTGATTGCGTTCTTCCACACCAAAACAACTGGGAGGACATGACCGTCTCTATCGAGTTCGCAACCAGATTTCTTTCTCGAGGATACGTCGCGGCGCGCTTGGATTGACACGCATGATGAGTAGCATGCCAGACAAGATTTACCCCCACCAAGTCTCTCCTGGCATGAGATGTGCTTTTGCCACGTCCGGATTGATCTCAACACCCAGCCCAGGTTTGTCCTCGATCGTAAAGTAGCCATCTGTCCAGAATGGGCCTTCATGCGTAACCAGATCTGGCCACCAATCAATCCACTTTGCAAGCTCGTGAATACGGAATCCGCGCATGGACGCGGCTGCATGCACCGATGCGATTGTTCCGATCGGACTCGCAGGATTATGAGCGGCGGTCCAGATGTAATAGAGATCGGCAAGGTCTGAGATACGTTTAGCCTGTAATAACCCACCCGACTTGGGAATATCAATGTGAACACCCGCGCAGGCCTGGCTTTCTATGAGCGTGCGAAAGCCCTGAACGGTGTAGAGATTCTCACCTGTGCAGATAGGAGTATGCGTGGCGCGAGCGAGCCTCGCCATCGCGTCGGTATTTTCCGGAGGAAGCGGATCTTCAAGCCACATCGGCTTGACTGACTCCAGCGCATTCAGCAGTTGAATCGCGTCCTGCGTGTCATACTTCCAGTGGCACTCAATGGCAAAGTCAATGTCCGGGCCGAGCTCATTGCGTACTGCTTCCATCTTGGTCACGATTCTGGTGATGTCACGATTCGTCAGATTACGAGCGAAGATGTCGTGACCAGGCTCCGAATAAGTTGGGTCGGCACTGACGGGGATATTGTCTCCCTGGAACTTAAAGGCAGTAAATCCATATTTATTATTGGACTTCGCCTCGGCAGCCTGGTCGCGCCACGACGATACTTCCTTGGGATTGGAAGGCGCCTGCAGAGTGCGGTAGAAGCGAACCCGGTCACGGAAACGGCCGCCAAGCAGGTTGCATACCGGCGTCTGCAGAATGCGGCCGGCCAGGTCCCAGAGAGCGATCTCGATTCCACTGGCAGCAGTGACCGTTGCTCCTCCGATAGCCCCGGCACCTGCACTCATCATCAGCATTTTGGTGTAGAGCTTGTCGACATTGAGCGGGTCTTCGCCAATCACAAGCGGTTTCAATTGCCGCAGAACAAGGTCCTTTACGCCGGGTCCCCAATAGGCCTCGCCGATGCCTGAAATTCCAGCGTCAGTGTCAACTCTGATCAGGTTCCAGTCCCAGGTTCCACGCACGATCATGCACTTCACATCGATGATCTTGATCTTCCTGCGCAGGGCGTCGGCGAGACTGCGATAGGGCTCGGCAAATATGCAGGCACCGGCGATCCCGGCTGCGAAGTTTCTTAGAAATTCTCTACGGCTACTCAGCACGTTTTCCCCTCGATAGAAATGGAAGAGTACGGCAACTGATTTCGGGGTCAAGTGGGACCACCCATGAGATGGTCCCAGACGAAGTTAGAAATAAAAAGTAAGCGAGGCCTGCAGATCGCGATTGTCGTTGACTGTACCGGTGATCTGGCCTGCGGTTGACGCGCCGAGCGCAGTATTGGGAGTAGAAAAGTTTGGCGTGTTGAATGTATTGAATGCGTCTACTTTTAAGTTCAGGCTTTTATCTTCGAATAACGGAAATCGCCGCTGCACGGAGATGTCCCAGTCTTTCGTTGTCGGACCGTAAAGAACGGAGCGCGCTACATTGCCATATGTGTTCGCCGTCGGAATCTGAAAGGCACAGGGTGCACCGTCAGCAAGGCTGACCCGTCCTGTGGGGCAGAGTGTCGCGTCGAAGAACCTTTGTGGGTTACCGTGGTCGATCTTGCCGCGAGAGCCAATCCTGTTTGGCCAACTCGGCGCTCCGCTATTTACTCCATTGTTCAGTGAGACCGAGAATGGAGGTCCAGAGCCGTAGGTAGTAATCGCATCGACTTCCAGTCCACCGACGACGTGCGAAAGCAGGCCGGTATTGAGGAACTGCCGTTTGGCGCCGAAAGGCAGTTCGTAGGTGATGCTGCTCACCAGGCGATGTTTCTGGTCGAAACCGGACGCACCATAGCCTGCGCGCAGATTCGTAACCGTTTGCGGATTGCCGGCGGAGCCGCCTCCCGATGCGGCGGAGCCGCCATAGTCCAGGGACTTGCTATAGGTGTAGCTGATAAGAGCCGTCAGGCCGTGCGAGTAGCGCTTGGTGTACTTCGCCTGGAAACTGTTGTAGTTCGACGCGTTGATCTCGTCTTCCTGCACCCATGTCGAAATATTGTTGAGCGGCTGGATGAGCCGCCGCAAAGTAGTGGAGGTCGGGCCACCGGGTTTTATGAGTCCAATCTCGTTTGGGTTGTATGCATAGGTCAGATGAAGACTATGGCTGCCGGCATATGCAAACTCAGCTACTCCTCCGAGAGTCTGGCGCTCGATGCTTAGGGTGTAGGTCTGCATGTTCGGAGTCTGGTTTTTGAGTGAATGCGCGACGATGGCCGGCGCAGCGGCGTTCAGCAGGGCCGTATTTGTCAGCGTGGAGATGGGCAGGGTGGCTGCTCCCTGAGGGAATGGGTTATTGATTACCGGCTGACAACTTGCCGAAGTGTTGGTTGGAGAGCACTGATTACCGGGAGCAAAGGCACTGGGAAGAGGATAAGTCGCCGGGCTCGCAAAGGTTTGCGAAACGGTGTACGGCGGGTTTTGTCCGAGCTCGTCCGATGCGGAGAACGGATCCGGGAAATATGCGATGCTGAAACCGCCGCTGATTACAACTGATCCTTTTCCGTCGACATTGTAGGCGAATCCAATGCGCGGCCCGATGTCTCCGAAACGTTCCTGAATGCCCGCGCTTCGACTCATGCCATTCGCACCCGCATAAATAAAGGTCAGGGTGTTGTAGTCAAAATTCGCCAGCTTATTGTCTTTCTCGACGTCGGGAGTGAAGACGTCATACCGTATGCCCAGATTCAGAGTCAGGCGGGGCGTGACCTTCCAGTCGTCCTGCACAAAAGCCGCGTATTGATTGTTCGTGATGTAATACGGCGCCTCAAGGAAATTGCGGCTCCCGGCATTCGGAAACCCAAGCAGAATCGCGGCAAGACCTGAGCCTCCGATGCTGGTGCTTCCACTATTTGTGAAGTTATCGTTGAAGGTTAGACCGCCTCGTGTCGTTGTATTCGTGAACGGAGAGGCATATACGCGAACGAACCGGAAACCGAACTTGAGTTGATGTTCTGCCTGGGTCCACGAGACAGTGTCCTCAACCTGAATATCTGTCTGGACGGGACGCGCAGGAAGGAACGCTGTTCCGCCTTGCAGACAAGTGAACTCATTGCCACAAGCGCTTCCGATCGTGAAATTCGGTAATCCTGTTGTGTACTGCGAGATATTCAGACCCTGAATGCCCAGAGACGTCGAGGAGTTGTGCCCGAAGTCAGACTGCGTGGTAAACGGATTGGTGCGCGCATAGCCGGTACGAAATTCATTGAACAGAGTGGGAGTGAAAAGATGGGTCTCGTTAACGGAAAGGCCTTGTGCGGCCAGGGTTGTGTTCTGAATGCCTGCAACATAGGGTCCCAGATCAAACTCGGCAGCTGCTGATGATGGTGTCGGGATGCAGCAGGTTCCCTGAGCACCGACCAGCGGATTCGGTGATGCCTGAATGAACTTTTCGTAGCTGAAGCGGGCAAAAGCAGAGTCTTTTTCGTTGATGTGATAGTCCACACGCGCATTTCCGCCATTGTCATCGATGATCTGATTTGCAGTCGAAACATAGTTATTGAAGCTGCCGGAGGTCTGAGGCAAAGGATAGATGCTGGCGACATTCAGCCCTACCTGATTGAGCCGATCGCTGCAGATCACATTAGGATGGGCTCCATCGCAGCCCATGAACTGCGTACGTGTGTAGGCCGTTCCCCCGGTGCTGTTGGTAGAGGCTACGGTTGTGAGGGGGTCGTATATGGGAATCAAGTTGCCGTTGGCATCTGTGTAACCGCTGAAATCACCTGCGCGCTCCGCTGCAGTTGGCACGCTGTTCTGGTTGACGATGCCCTTCAGGGACCGCTGGCCATAATAGTCAGCAAAGAAGAAGAGCTTGTCTTTCTTGATTGGCCCGCCTACTGCACCACCGAACTGGCCGCGCCGATACGCAGGCTTCTGCACAGAGCTTCCAGCGCGAGCAAAATAGTTCCGCGCATCGACCGCGCTATTGCGCAAGTAGGTAAAGACTTCGCCGTGCCATGAGTTGGATCCTGAGCGGGTTGACACTGATAGTACGCCTGCACCGCCGCCGAATTCCGCAGAATAGGTCCCGGTCAACACCTTGAACTCAGCGATAGATTCGACCGATGGTTGCACCATGACCGTGTTGAATGTCCATTCGTTGTCGATAATGCCGTCAACCAGAAAGGCATTTGTGTTCGCCTGGCTGCCAAGCGAGTTGAAATTGGATGCGGCGCGGGGATTAAAAGAACTTGAGCCGGAGAGATTTTCTCCTGCCTGGCCCGCCGTGACTCCAGGAACCAGGTAGACCAGCTGCGCGAAATTTCGGCCATTCAACGGCAAATTCTGTACTTGCTGCTTGCCAACAACTTCTCCGAGCTCTGAGCTCTGGGTGCGGATCAGTGGTGGAGCCGTCGTAACCTCGACGGTCTCACTGGTGCCGCCTGGCTCAAGTGCGAAGTCCAGTTGTGCTTTTTGATCGATGTCCAGAACGATATCGTTTAAGACGCTTTGCTTGAAACCGGTTGCTCGGACTGACAGGTTGTATGTGCCAGGAATCAGGAATGGAAAATTGTAATTCCCATCCTGATCGGATTGGGTCGTTGCCGCAGTACCTTTCCCGATGTCCTTGAGAAGAACGGTTGCGCCAGGAACTACGGCACCGGTTGTATCACGCACTGTTCCGAGAATACTGCCTGTAGTTACCTGGGCTGGTCCATGAGAGTAAGAGATAAGGCAAACGACAAGCGCGAGAGTAATGCGGTGTACTTTGTAGACCTGCATGACGATGCTGCCTCCTTCAGAAGAGAACTGCCGCGGTCGTCTATGAGGAACAACTATTTCACTGCCTGGTTCTGATAATTTCTTAAGCCCGGATACTCGCAGAGACTTATAGTTACATCGATATACTGATGTCAAATTGAAAACGGGGCGCGGCCGAATGCGTCCAGCTAAAAACTAGATGCCTTTCGACGAGTACCCCGTTGATGTTTACGCGAAAGAATCAGCGCAGCCGTGCCGAGAAGAGCGCGTGGTGCGCAAGGATGAAGAGGGTTTTGCGATCTGCGCCGCCGATGATGAGTTGCAAGGGACGCTCGGGGACGTCGATCTGCGCGATTCGTTTGCCCGCCGGCGAGTAGACAAAGATTTGTCCGTTGGCGACATAGGCGTTGCCGCGGCCGTCGACGACCACGCTTTCACCGCCGCGCTGAACGAACGGCTTGAGGTCTGAGAGCGTGCCGTCAGGATTTACTTTTGCGCTGTAGGTGATGTCCTCGGACTCGCTGCTGACATAGATATGTTGGCCCGGCTTGGCGATAAGGAAACCATAAGCATCGAGATTGTCGCTGAAGCGCCACCCGGAAGTATCCGTCGCGGGACCTTGCTGAAAGACGCGCCCTGCAGGCAGGAATACGCTGCCATCCGCCGAGACATACTCGCGCGCTTTGGGCGTGGTCGCATCTGCTGCGAACATCTCAGCCAGCGTCGTAAACCGCATCGTATCCAGATTGAGCTGGTCTTTGAACTCGCCGTTATTCCACCAGTTGACGGGAAGGATGACGGACGCGTCAGCGTGAGGCTGCGCGGGTTTGGGTGTCAGAAGGGCGAGTTCTTCAGCGGAACTGCCGGGATGGAAGGTGTAGACCGTGCCTTCCGGGCCTGCAGAGGAGAGCACCAGCAAATTGCCTGACTCATCGACGGCGAGGTTGACGGGATCGAGTGGATTATCGCGCTCGACAGCCAGGCCTTCTTTTTTCGACCAGGAGTAAATGCATTGGTCGTGATGATCAACGAAGTAGAGCTTGCCGGCTGCGTCGACTGTTGCTCCTGAGATAGAAAAGAAACCATCTTCTAATTTCTTCACGACTGCTCCGGGAGCAAGCACTGTGGATGCATCAGACGGCACGGGCTGCGATGGATTACCCGGGATGTCAAGGACGGCAAACTCACGCTCACGTATTTCGAGATGATGCGTGACGTCTTCGATAGCGTTCTCGTAAGGGAATTTACTGAGCCGCAGGAAAGTGCCGCAACCATTGCTGTCGCAGGCGGCGTAGCCGCTCTCGGCATTCACGTGGACGTTGCGGAAGTGAATATCTGATGAGTTATAAATGCGGACAGCGGTGGGGAACGGCGCACGCGAACGCGTGACGCGATAGGCATGGTAGTTGGCGAAAGTGAGGTTGTGAGAGGAGTTGATTTCGAGCGAGAGGGCCTCGGGACTTTCACCGGATTCTTCCTCCGTCTGCGGGGCGTTGATGTCCCAGTTCTCGACGTGGTCAAACTTGATCTCATTGCGGAGGTGGTGCTCGTTGGAGAGCTCGTAGACGTGGCCGGGTGTTTTCGTGTTTGAGACAAGAAAGCCGGCCTGGGCGAAGGTGTTGGGGGTCCAGATGTCCGCGAAGGTGCCGCCCCCACCATCAGTGATCCAGAGGCTGGGATATTGGCCGTCCCAACGCTTGCGTAAATCGGGGTCGGCGGTGTGATTGTTGTTATAGGGATTGGTGCCACTGCCGTGACCGCCGAGGAAACGCACGTCATCGATGAGTGACTGCTCGCCGGCTTTCCAGAGCACAGCTACGGCACGCGGATTGATCCCTCCGGTAAATATGCCGATGCCGCTGAGAATGTTTGTTCCTCCTGATGGCGCGAGGACCACAGGCTTAGGTTCGCCTACGCCCTGATAGCCGGGAGTTTCGTCGAGCAGATCAATTTGTGTGAGCGTAGGATGAAGGCCGATCAATACAGTGTCAGGCTTAAGCGCGAGAGTGTCGCGTACTACGTAATGACCACTGGGGAAGTAGAGCACGCGGTGCATGTTGATGGCCTGCTGGATAGCTGAAGTATTATCGGTGGCGCCGTCGCCTTTCACCCCGAGAGTGTGCACATTGACCCATTCGCTGCTGGACGGAAGAGCGCGGATGGCAGGCGGAGGTGCAGCGGGCAGGGACGTGAGGGGTGCGGCTTCATATCGCATACCGATTTCGCCCATCCGGCCTTCGCCCGGAACGATGAGGCCATAATTGAAAGTTTTGATCTGATAGAGTGCGCCTTTGCCGGCGATGGTTTTGCCGCTTTCACGCAGCCTGGCGAAAGCAGGTGCGTTGCTGAGAATCACGTTCTCGAAGCCAATCTCGGTGAGTGGGTTTTGCTCCAGGCTGACAACGACTACGGGGTCAGCGATGTTCTCAAATCGAGAGTCTTTGACCCAGAGTTGATCAGGATAACCGGGGTCGAGATCGATGGCCTTCGGCACATTGCGAAAAGTGTTGCGGATCAGTGTGAGGCCGGCTTCGTGCTCGCGAATGGCGGATTCACGCTGATCTTCGAAGGTGGAGTCGATTAGGGTGAATTGCCAGGCGGGCGAAGTCTTCTCAGTAAGAATGCCATAACGGCCACCGTAGAAGTGAAGATCTTCCGCTTCGTTGCCTACCTGGTAGAGCGCGGCCAGACCAGAGCCAATGTGGAAGTCCATGTGGGTGAGGAAGGCGTGCTGTGCCACGTGAAAACGTACGGCCACCGCGGCGGGATTGCCATCACCGATTTCAAAATCGATGTTGGTCATCGCCGAATAAAACGTGCCGGAGTTGGCATCGGCTACGTTGTTGTTCGGCGGAACAGAACCGGGCGGTGGAAAGGCGATGGTGCCGCGAACGGATATGCTGGGCGCGGAGCCGGTAAACATGACCATGACACCCATGCCCTTCTGGAAGCCAGGCGTATTGGGCGGAAGGACGAAGATGGGACGCGTGGTTCCATAGCCGATGAGGCGCACGCCGGGCCAGATATATATGGTTCGCGTGATTGTGTAGCGGCCTGCGGGGACGAAGACGATGCCTTCACGCGCTGTGCCTGCTGCCTTGTCGATGGCGGCCTGTAGTGCCGGAGAACTGTCGGTGTTCGCATCGGGCGCGTCGACATAAATTGCCTTGGGATCGTCAGGGTGTGTGGTAATGACGGATGCGGCAAAGGCCATAGAGCAGAAACAGAGTTGAAAAGCAGCCAACAGAGTTTTTGTCATCGGATTCCCCACTAAAGAGCGTGTAACCGAAACGGCGGAGTCCAGCATATCCTACAGGAGCACTTGCCAATTCGGCATTAGATACCTGTGTGCGCAATCAGGGTAGTGAATCCTGGATTGAACTATGATCCATGTATTACTGTTGGGCTGCTGAAGAAAGGAAAAGAACGTTGCCGGCATGGGATACTCTGTCAGCGTTTCGTATTTTCTGTTTTCGATAACGCCCACGACTTTCAATCGCGTGCCTGCCCGCATCTTGAAATGACCGCCAATGGCCTTATCAATCGAGCCGAAAATTTTATGGGCAAGCTCGCGACGCCTGCTGTATCGAGAACGATTTCACTCTGAAACTAACAGGCCATCTGCCTCTACAAGATCGCGATGGTCATCTTGGCTATCCGCAGGGAATTGGCGATGCCGTAACGTGTTCCTTTATGCCGATTGTCTTTCCGGAAGATGCAGCCGCGTTGCAATCAGAGCTGCCAGCAGGAACGAAGCTGAAGTAATACAAAGCGCGTAGTTCAGTCCTGCATGCTCGGACACACGGCCGATGATGTAGGGTGCAGCAGCGCTCAGAATACGGCCAAGGTTGTATGCAAAGCCCATGGCAGAACCACGCAATGAGGTAGGAAAGAGCTCGCTGGTGATAATGCTGAAGCCGCTATAGTATCCTGTTCCGAAAAAGCCGACTAGCGGGCCGATGATGAGCAGCACATTCGGATTGCGCACGAATGCAAAGAGCGGCACCAGGATCGTGGCCAACAACAGGTATCCGATATAGGTGTACTTCCGGCTGAAAATATCGGCCAGATATCCGAAGATCACATAGCCCAAGAAGGTCCCGATCTGCATCACGATCGTCCATGTCGATGTCTTGACGATATCGAGCCCGCGGCCACCCTCTGCTATGGGCATCGAGAGGAATCGGGGCACCCAAGTGAAGAGCCCCCACCACGCAAAAAGGGTCGCCGCGTTCATGGTGGCGCAGATTGCGAGGTTGCGCCCCAGTGAGCTGCGGAAGAGCCGGCCCATTTGTGGCTGAGCAGTTCGTTGTTCTCTCCATGCTTCAGGCTCGTGTACTCCGCGCCGAAACCAGAAGGTCAAGAGCGCCGGAACCACTCCGGCAAAGAAGACGGCTCGCCAGCCGAAACGGGGCATGATGACCGCCACGATAACCGCTCCTAATGCATAGCCCACGGCCCATGAGCTTTGCACAAAGGCGAGAGCCTTGCCGCGATGTTGAGCCGGCCATGTCTCAGCGACGAGTGCGGCACCCGATGCCCATTCTCCTCCCATTCCAAGTCCCAGAAGCACGCGGCAAATCATGAGCTGAACGGGAGTATGCGTAAAGCCGCACAGCCCAGTAGAGATGGAATAGATGAGAACACTCCAGGTGAGTGCGCGGGCACGCCCGGCGAAATCGGCAAACCACCCGAAAGCTATACCTCCAATGGCCGCAGCGAGGAGCGTAGCCGACATCATGGCTCCGCTCAGGGCAGCGGAAAGATGCATCTCCTTCTGTACCTCGCCCAGCACCAGTGCGTACAGCATCACATCCATGCTGTCGAGCATCCAGCCTAAAGATGCCGCGAGCAGGTTACGCCTCTGATCACGAGAGGCGTCAAGCAGCCAGCCATAGATTCCGTTCAAAGAAGTTCCTCTTGATTTAGAGTTCAGTTACAACGGCATCATGACGGCCGCGTACTACCTACCATACGAGAGTGGAGGAGATTTGCGAGTAGCAATTGATACAGGCGGCACATTTACGGATTGCGTGTACCTCGCAGACGGCAGAATTCGTGTGCTGAAACTCTTATCGACTCCCTTCGATCCCTCGCAGGCAGTGCTCAGCGCGCTGGAGCAGATTGCCAGGGGTAAGATGCTCAATGTGCGGCATGGGACTACGGTGGGTACCAATGCAATGCTCGAACGCAGAGGTGCCCGCGTTGCGTTTGTGACCACTGCTGGATTCGAGGACACGATTGCGATTGGGCGCCAAACGAGGAGCAGACTGTACGACTGGTTTGCGCCGTTGCCAGTGTGCCTCGTTCCGCGTGAGCTGCGTTTTGGAGTGCCGGAACGTGTCAGCGCAGAGGGGAACATTCTTCGCTCGCCAACTGCCGAGGAGCTCGAGAATCTGGTGGATGCTGTGGCAGTCAGTGGAGCAGAGGCTGTTGCGATCTCGCTCCTGTTCTCCTTCTCGAATCCTGAGAATGAGCGGCGTGTCGAAGCAGCTCTGGGTCAGCTTGGACTTCCCGTTTCGTGTTCGCATCGCATTCTTCCGGAGTTCCGCGAATATGAGCGTGCTTCGACTACGGTCGTCAATGCCTATCTGTCTCCAAAGATGCAGCGGTATCTGCTGCAGTTGGAAGAGCAGGTCACCACGCAGAACTCGGGCAGCCGCGTCGATGTGATGCAGTCGTCAGGAGGCATCGTTTCTGCCCGCATTGCGGCGAGAGAGCCTGTGCGCACAATCCTTTCCGGGCCTGCGGGAGGTGTAATCGGTGCGACGAAGATGGCACAAATGGCGGGGTTCAATCGCATTATCGGATTCGATATGGGGGGCACATCAACCGATGTGTTTCTGGGAGGTATGCTTCGGACCACCGAGTCCATTGTGGCAGGAATGCCGGTGAGTGTGCCCATGCTGGATATTCATACAATCGGTGCAGGCGGCGGCTCTATCGCACGGTTCGATGCAGGAGGGATGCTGCGTGTTGGCCCAGAGTCGGCTGGCGCTGATCCGGGGCCGATCTGCTTCGGGCGCGGCTTGATGCCAACCGTAACTGACGCGAACCTGCTGCTGGGGCGGCTCGATGCAGAGAGTTTTCTTGACGGTGTCGTGCAGCTTGATCTCGAACGGACGAAAAACATCATGCGTGCTGAGAAAGGGCCACTCCAAACTATCGAGGAGTTTGCGTCGGGAATTCTGCGCGTTGTTGAGACGCAGATGGAGAAAGCCATCCGTGTCGTCTCCGTGGAGCGCGGATACGATCCGCGTCAGTTTACCCTTGTGGCATTTGGCGGTGGCGGACCGTTGCATGCGTGCTCTCTGGCCCGCGTGCTTCGCATTCCGAAGGTCATGGTTCCCGCGATGCCTGGCGCTCTATCGGCAATAGGTATTCTTCTGGCTGATGTCGTGCGGGATTATTCGCGTACAGTGATGCTGCCCGGAGATGCGATAGAGCATATCGATGGCAGATTCGCCGAATTGGAGCGGCTGGCAATCTCTGAGTTTACTGAAGAACATCTCGAGGGTGTTGTAGAGCGCACAGTCGATATGCGGTATCGCAGGCAAGGTTACGAGCTGAATGTTCCCTACGATGCAATACACCCGATAGGCGCTATCAACGCCTTTCATGCATTACATCAGCAGCGTTATGGATTCTGCGATCGAGATAAACCAATTGAGATTGTGAATTTGCGTCTGCGTATGGTTGCTGCCGCTGAGCCGTATGTGCCGCCATGCGATGAAAAGGTTCAAGAAAATATCAGTGCTGTTTCCCAGGCAGAGCGAGAGATCTACTTTGATGGAAAATTTGTATCGTCGCTCATCTATGCGCGGGGGGAACTCATGGCGGGTGCCGTGATCGAAGGGCCGGCCATGATTACTGAATACACTTCTGCGACCTTGTTACCGCCCGGCTGTGTTGCGGAAGTGGATCGGTTTGGAAATATCGTGATCACATTGACGGAGCTCAACTCATGACTCAATCGGTTGATCCTGTTGAACTGGCGGTCTTTCAAAGCGCAGTCCATTCGATTGCCGAAGAGATGGGAGCTGCATTGCGCAGGACTGCTCTCTCGCCCAACATCAAGGAGCGGCGCGACTATTCCTGCGCGATCTTCGACGGCAGGGCAAGAGTGATTGCCATGGGCGATCATATGCCGGTGCACCTTGGCTCCATGCCGATGTCGGTCGAGGCGGCAGTCGCTGCGATTCAGTTTGCTCCGGGCGATATTGCCATACTCAATGATCCATACGCAGGCGGGACACACCTTCCAGACATCACGACAGTGCTTCCTGTTTTTCTGCCGGGCGGCAGCGAGCCTGCTTTCTACATATCAAACCGCGCTCACCATGCCGATGTGGGCGGGACGTTTGCCGGATCAATGGGGCCAGCAGATGAGATATTCCAGGAGGGGATACGGATTCCTCCGATACGCATTGTACGAGGCGGTGAACTTGACCGTGAAATGCTGAATCTCATTCTTCTGAATGTGCGAACGCCGAAAGAGCGCGAGGGCGACCTTCAGTCGCAGATTGGTGCGTGCCGCGTCGGTGAGCAGCGCATTCGGCAAGTGGCAGGGAAGTATGGCGCAGAAAAGCTCCAGACCCTCATTGAAGAGCTGCTTAACTACTCTGAACGACTGGTTCGATCTGAATTGCGCAGCATGCCTGCCGGCGAGTTCCGGGCGGAGGACTGGATGGATGACGATGGAGTCACCGGCGAGCCTCGAAAAATCTGTGCGGCACTGCGGTTCAATCCCGACGCCGCCTCTGTGCATGTAGACTTCTCCGGGTCATCGCCGCAGGTTGCCGGTAGCGTGAATGCCGTCCGTGCGATCACACTGTCGGCGTGCTTCTATGTCCTACGCTGTCTGATGGCCCGGGATGCTCCGGCGACGGCGGGGATCCTGAGGCCACTGGCGCTCGATACACCGCGAGGCAGCATAGTCGATGCCCTTCCTCCTGCTGCGGTGGCTGGAGGTAATGTCGAAACTTCGCAGCGCATTGTGGATGTGTTGCTCCGGGCACTGGCGCGGGCGGTTCCGGAGCGCGTGCCTGCTGCCAGCGCGGGCACGATGAGCAATCTCACCATTGGAGGAACGGATCCCCGCAGCGGCGAGCCGTTCACTTATTACGAGACGATGGCAGGCGGTATGGGCGCGCGGCCGGGGATCGACGGTATCTCCGGAGTGCAGACCCATATGACAAATTCACTGAACACTCCGATTGAAGCCATCGAGTACGCGTATCCCTTCCGAGTGCGGCGTTATGGATATCGATGGCGTTCTGGCGGGCGAGGGCAGTTCCAGGGAGGCGATGGCCTGATCCGCGAAGTGGAACTGCTGGCCGATGCGCAGGTGACACTGCTGGCCGAGAGGAGGAGGTTCCGGCCCTATGGACTCCAGGGCGCAGAGGACGGAGCGACGGGCGCAACACGCCTTCTCAAGGCGGCGACGGGTGAGGAGATTGAGCTTCCTGGAAAGTGCAGTCAGTATCTTTGCACGGGAGACATCCTGCTGATCGAGACTCCTGGTGGAGGCGGATGGGGTCGTTCCAAAGACTGATAGCTGTTACGCGTCCAATGGCTTTGTGGGATCATGCTCCACGATAGCGATGAACCGCGGCTCTTCTCGTTCTTTGATCCTCACTTATCATAAGCGTGATCGATAGATACCGCGATCTCAATATTGCTGCGACAGAAATTCACACGATGGGAGACCTGGTTTCAATTCCGGAAAGATGCGGAAGAGAGCAGACGACTCAAGTATGCTCTGTCATAAAAGAGAAATATCCCATCTGGACACCCCCAAAGAGAAGAAGAGCTTGATTCTTCCAGCGATGGGACCCCTGAGCTCTGGATGAGTGTGGCTTCAGGAGGTGCGTTCGGCGAGCTGGGCGGCCTGATGAATCGCTTCGAGAAGGCTGCGTTCGTCAGCTTTGCCGGTTCCGGCGATGTCGAAAGCGGTGCCGTGATCGACCGAGGTACGGATGACGGGGAGGCCGAGAGTGATGTTGACGCCGAGCTCGAGGCCAAGGACTTTAATAGGTCCATGGCCCTGGTCGTGATACATGGCAATGACGACGTCGAAGTCTCCGCGTTGGGCGAGGAAGAAAAGGGTGTCGGCGGGGAGAGGACCGGCAACGTTCCATCCACGCCGCTTGCAGGCTTCGAGTGCGGGAGCAATCTTGGATGTCTCCTCGCCGCGGCCGAAGAGGCCATTTTCACCGGCGTGAGGATTGATACCGCAGACCCCTATGCGAGGATTGGCGATGCCGCTGCGGACGAGTGCTGTGTGGGCGCGTGCAATGGTGCGCTCGACCAGCCCAGGCTCAATCTTCTCTATGGCGTCGAGCAGACCGACATGGGTGGTGACATGAACGACGCGCAGACGAGGGGTGGAGAGCATCATCGAGACCTCACCGGCGTTAGTGAGCGTGGCGAGAACCTCCGTGTGGCCAGGGAAGTAGTGTCCTCCGGCGTGGAGAGCCTCCTTATTAAGAGGAGCGGTGCAAATAGCCTGAATCCTCCCCTGCATGGCAAGTTGGGTGGCCAACTCAACATAGCGAAAGGCGGCATCGCCGGCGAGGGGAGAGATCTTACCCCAAGGCAGGTCCTGGGGGATGAGAGCGAGATCAATGCAGTCGAGAGTGCCCGGCAGACAGCCGGCGTGAATGACAGCTTCAGGGCCGATAGGGCGAATTTGAACGGGGGACGCGGTGATGGCCTGAGCTTGGCGGAGGCGATCGGCATCACCGATGATGACCGGGCGGCATTCATCGTAAATTTCTAAGTGGGCAAGAGCCTTGACGATAACTTCTGGTCCAATGCCAGCGGCGTCGCCCATGGTGATGGCAATGACAGGAGTCATAGAAGCTTCCTTTCGGTGGCATAGTCCTGCTCTCGCAGCAGGTTGGCGAAGAAACGCCAGCATGATACCAGTGTCTCCTCGTTGCCAAAGGCTCCGGCCTTGGTGAGCAGGGGCAGAGAGCGGCCATCAATGCGAGCGAAGGAAAAAGGCAAGCCGCGTTCTAGCTCTCCGAGCATGAAGAGCGAGGCGATATCCCAGCCATCGAGGATGGCGCGGGCGGTCTCTCCACCGGTGGCGACGAGACCGCCGACGAGGGAAGCATATGGAGCGAGCATAAGTCCAAGCGCATCTGTGAGCCTGCGGCGCTCCTGGAGATCAACCCACTCGTTGGCATCGAGGACAACGAGGGTATCGCTGCCGGACTGGAGCGAGGCATGGATGCGGTCAGTAATGATGTTCCATGTGGGCTGAGAGGGGCCTTCGAGCAAAACGCTGGGGAGGATGTGGATAGGCGTGATAGTGGTGGCGTTTTCGAGCGCGCGCGCCTGGCGGTGGGAGACGCTGGACATGCTCCCGACAACAAAGAGAATAGGGCCAAAAGAGAACTCCGGTTGTTCGATGCGCAGGCGGGTCGCGGAGAGTCCGGCGGCATGGGGGAACTGGTAAGCAAGACCGGCAGATCCTGCCCAGATAGTCTCGCGACCAAGGACGAACGAGGCGTGTGCGATGGCTCTGAGGTCGTTGTCGCTCTCGACGTCGGAGATGATAACGTCGACCTCGGTGGCGAGTTGGAGCAAGTTGGAGCGAAGCGAGGCAAAGTTGCCACGCACGCGGCTGAGCGGGAGCAATGCGGTGGAAAGACCAGCCTTGCGGAGCATGGTGGGAAGATGAGCGCCGCCGGAGAGTCCATTGTGGTGCCAGATCTCGGTTTTGTGGAGGGGGACGCCGTGGAGCAGTTGGTAACCGTCGATAGTGGTGCGTCCACCTGCGGGGAAGGCGGGCGCCATGATGGCGACAATGCGGTTGGCAGAGGCTGCACGGCGCTCATTGATGGTGGCACGCAGCTCGGAACCAACGTTACCACGGAGAGTGGAGTCGACTTTCTTGAAGACGAGCTGGTCAGGCTTGCGTAGCAGAGGGCTCCGCATGATATGGGTGACGCGGATGGCGGCCTCGGTGGATGAGAGATGCCGGGTGTCGCAGTCGATGGAGAGGACCTCGGCCTGGAAGTTTTCATCGAGATACTCAAAGCTGACGACGGCGTTGAGGCCGGAACTGGTGCATGCGTTGGCACAGTCGGCAGCACCTGAAAGGTCGTCAGCGAGAATGAGAAGTTTCCGCATCGATCTCTGCCCCCGGATTGGAATAGGATTTTCCTTCTGAATTTCTTCGGACGAGCGACTTCCATAGCACGGTGAGTGGAGGGACCAGAAGACTGCTGACGATGACGCACGCAGCGACAAGGATGGTCGCGGTTGCGACCGCAGGAGCGTAGCCGGGGTTGGCGGTGGCCACCAGTGTAGGGACAGCGGCGGCGTTGCCAGCAGTGCTGGCGGCGGCGATTCCGGCGGTGCCATCGCCCCCGACGAGACGGTCGACGGTGATGAGTGCGACCGCGCTGACGGCAACGAGGATGAGACCGAGCACGATTCCAAGAAGACCGGCACGGAGAACCTGGTGAAGATCGAGGGTACAACCGAGTGCGAAGGCAAAGAAGGGGATGATAACGGGGACAGCGCGAGTGAGGAAGTCGCGCATCTCGCGATCGAGATTGCCGAGCAGCATGCCGACGGCGAGCGGAAGGATCGCGCCGACGAGCGTCTGCCAAGGAAAGCCGGAAAGGCCGGCGACTCCGAGAGAGACCATAGTGAGGAAGGGTCCGGACTCAAGCGACATGACGGAGTAGGCAGCAGACTCTTCGGGGTGGCCGTACTGCTCCATCAGGGCCATGTATAGTCCCCCGTTGGTGTCGTTGATGGCAGCGACGACGGCGAGGGTGGAGAGTCCGGCGAGAATGCCAGAGTGGATGGGCTCGATACCTATAAGGTGACCGAGCACGATGCTGGCAAGAAAGCCAAGGCTGATCTTGGTGCCGAGAAGAGCGCCGCCTTTTTTGAGCAGTTGGGGTAGTCCGGACACCGAGATGCGCGCTCCCATGCAGACGTAAAAGACGGCGAGGATGGGGAGAGCACCGTTACAAAGGGCACTGGTAAATGATCCGAAGAAAGGGGCTGCATGCGGAGCGAAAGTGGTGAGTGCGGCTCCGCATAGCAAGGGGACGATCATCATGCCGCCCGGTATATGCTCGATGGCTTTTTTTAACTGCATCCCGTGGTTCTCTAATTCTCCGGTAGATGGTAAATGGACAGAAGGCTGCAGATGTCTGGAATGGCCTCAGGCGTGAGTGACCTCCTGTTCGACGAGGAAGTAGGGCCGTTGGGTGAGATCGGAGCCGAGCCCCGGAAACATAGTGGCGTAAGTGGGACTCTGCTGGATCTCGAAGTAGTACTGCAGCGCGTAAGGCGAGTTGGTGTAATCAGCCGGAATGACGGCAGTGTAGACGTCGCCGGAGAGTTCCATGCCGACGGTCTCGTAATACTCGGCCTGGTTGACATGACGGTAGACGAGCCGGACAGCAGTGACGGATAAGGGAACCTTGATCCGGACGGTCATCGAGGAACCGGGATGAAAGGCATCCTGGGGTCGGTGATCGCAGGCGATGGAAGGCCGCGGTGTGGCAGAGACAATCTGGCGAAGGACGGTCTGCTTCGCTAGATCGTTGACTCGAGTATCGGGCGTAGGCGCCGGGGCTTTCTCCATAGCGTCGATGTCAGCGGCGATCGCTGCGCAACGATCAGACCAACAGCCGCGCATGTTGGGGATCTGGCCGTAGGTGATGTCATCCATATACTTGCCTTTGGCCAGGGTGGCGAGGGCAGTCCAAGTCTCAAGAGATTTGCGGTAGGAGGCGACCGCTTGCTGCTTGACGGCGTCGTCTCCAGTGCGCTGATAGACGCGGTAGAAGCAAGCGCTACGAATCTTCTGGGCGTAGAAATGGCCAAGACCGCTGAGTATCTGGATGTCGAGCAGGGCGCGGCGGACGACGGGCGAGGAAGAGTTGCTGCTCCTGGAGAGTTGGGTGACATCACGGTTGATGGTGGAACTGTAGTCATCGAGCCACCGGGCAACCTCCATGGGACTGTAGCGAGGGTTGCTCTTACCGTCGAGTATTTCGTCGACAGCACTGTTGATGGCGACGAACATTTGGGGATCGAGGGGGCTGACTGTGCCATAGACGCGAGGCGTGGGTGTATCGCGATAGAGCTTATTGAGAGACTCATCGACGATAGTCATATTGGTGTAGATTTCCGGCCAGTAGGTCCAATTAGCGGCGGAGGGGTCCTGTGATGTGGTGACGATGCGCAGGATGCGGGAGCCAAGGGCAACAGCTTCGGCCATGCGAACACCGTCAGCTTTGAGTTGCTTGTCCCAGTAGCGATTGCAGGCTTTGGGGTCGGCATCGGGATTGTAGATGTAACGTCCCCAGACCCGGTAGCTGTATGCGAACTTGTCCCAGTCGTACTTGGGTGCGAGGGACTGATCCTTGTAGGAGCAGCGCCCTCCAGGAGTACTGGAGATGCCGGAGCTGGCGCGTCCTTTAAAGGAGAGCGGCTCGAAGAGATCGACGCCTAGGCTGCCACACATTGAGAAGCCACGACCGTCGCCCGCGGCGAATTTGGGATCGCCCCAGAGCAGAACACGTTGGGTGCCAGGCCAGATGCGGAAGTAGACGTCATAGGTACGGTCCTTCTTGAAGAGGTCGCCATAGCTGTAGCGCATGAATCGGCGGGTACCGTTGCTGAGCTCGAAGAGAGCGCCGTTCTGGTTTGGCCCGCGAGGGGGCTTCTCGGTCTCTCGGATGGAGGAGGGCTGATAAGGTAAACCGAGATGTTCGGCCCAATACTTGGGCGTGAGGCTGACGGGCATCTTAGTGGCTTGCGCGATGTCGATGATGCGCTGACTGGTTCCCTTGGCGTGGAGATTGACGTTGATCTTGCGGTCAAGTTTGGCGATGCCCTGGAAGACGACCTCCCAGAAGTCGAACTGGCCTTCGGGTATGCCGCTCTCGCCGTGAACGCGCATCGTGATGCCAGTAATACCGGGACAGGATTCGAGAAGAGCGTGGAGAGCATCGCGGCAGTAGGGTGCGTGGGTCTCAGGAGTAAGGCCGAGAATGGGATAGGTAGGATTGGAGCCGGAGGGCATGACGTAGGCGTGATTCCAAAGGCCGAGGGTGAAGTCCATGCCGCGCTGAGCGCACTGCGCACTGACAAAGCGGAGGGTTTCTAGGTTCTTTTCACGCTGCTCGTCTGAGAGCTTGTCGGCGCGCACCTGTTCGTAGCCTGCGACCTTCACAAAGAATGGATAGGTGAAGTAGGTGTAAGAGTCGAAGACCTTTTGAGGATAGTCGTAGGTGAGCCCCATCGAGAGGTTGAACATGTTGAAACGATGCGTGGCTAGCATGGTGAGGTAGGATGACCACATCTCCTTATCCTCAAACCATGGGGAATCTTCCATGTCGGACTGGAAACAGCGATTGATCGAACGCAGCTTGTTGGCGGGAGCTTCGACGATCGTGTCCGCGGCGGTGAGTGCCGCGGCGACAGAGTCGCTGCAGCGAATGCGGTCCATGACTTCGAGCACGGCATACACGACGCCGCGCATATCGGTTCCGGTGGCCAGGACGACCGGATGGCTAGACAGTTTGGCTCCAGAGACGACGGCCAGAGCCTCAGGCCCAGCGGGTGGATTGACACTGGTGGACTGCAGTATCGATATGGCGGCGGGTGATGCCGCCGAAGCGATAAGCACGCAGAGATCGCCTGCCGGCGCAGAAGCGATGGTGTCAGCGCGGCCAACGCGGATATGCTGCTCGGAGATCGCGCGTTCGAGCTCGATGGCAGCCCATTTGCATGGCTCCGACGAGGCAATGGTGTCCTTGGGGTCAAGGACGATAGTGACAGACTTCATCTCGACAGCGAGAAGCTCAAGCGAGTCGGTAATGCCCAAGGTGGTGAGTAGTCCGGCAGTTTTAATGAAGGTGCGCCTGCTCCAGGTGCCGTGGTCGATGCTCATATGTTCCGTATCCTCATTCCCTTCGTAGGACGGGAGTTCTTACTCCCGTCCTGCCAAAAGTTCTCTCTAAAAAAGAAATTTAAGCGCAAACTGCGCAATTCGCGGATCGGACGCACTCTTAATGCTTCCAAATCCCGCAGATGAGACACCCGTAACGGGAGCGAGCAGATTGGTGTGGTTGAGGACGTTGAAGTACTCTGCGCGGAACTGAAAGCGATACCGCTCGGTAATGTCAAAGTACTTCTGGAGACCAGTATCCCAGTCAGCGTATCCCGGACCTGGGAGGAAGCCCTTCTGCACATTACCGAAGGTTCCTTTAGCTGGCGTAGTGAAGGCTGCCGGGTTGATCCAGTTGACGCAGGAACCGGAACTGGCACTGCAAGCACCAGGACCGCGCGGGTTGTGGGTGCCCGATAGGAAAACGGCGCGATCCTTGAGTAGACCAGTGCCGGAGATGTCGGCCGAGGACGTCATCGTGAGCGGTTGACCACTGCTGAGCTGGACGATCCCGGTTGTGTTCCAGCCGTTGGTGATGAGCCCGATACCACGTGGAGCGGAGCGCCAGGATGGGAGCGTCCAGACATAGGAGAAGATCACGTTATGGCGACGGTCAAAGTCCGACAGTCCGTAGTCGAGCCTCTTATAGTTCGACATGTAGACCGGCAGCACATAGGACTGACCAGGTTGAGCAAAGGAGTTGTTGGTCAGATACGGCAGGCTGTCGAGCCCCTTCGAGAAGGTGTAGTTGAACAGAAACGAGATGCCGTGCGAGAGCTGCTGCTGGAGTGTCGCCTGCAGGGAGTGATAGCTGGAGTTGCCGCCCATGTTGGTCTCGACGATGTTTGAAAAGTTTTGGTAGAGGCGCCGGGTGTCAGCACTCGTGTTAGTGCCATTGTAAACAGCAGGGTTGAGCTCCACGCTGGTGAAGAGGTGACTGGAGGTAGACCCGACGTAGCCGATGCGCGAGACCAAGCCATGGGTAATTTGCTGCTCGACGGTCAAGTTCCAGCCATAGGTGACGGGAATCGGAAAGTCAGGGTTAAAGGTGAATACCGTGACCGGAAGAGGGAAAGTGGTGTTCGACGGAGGTGGGCTGGGAGCCGGAAAGGGATTGGTGACGCCGAGGTAGGGGTTACTGAACGGACCGTTAGGCTGAGTGAGCGTGAGAGCGATGCTGAACGGCGTGACGTCGGAGGCTGGCGTGTTCTGGATACCGGGCTGGCGAGTGTCGTAGAAGATGCCGCCACCGCCGCGCAGGATAGTCTTGCCATCTCCAAAGAAATCGAAATTGAAACCTATGCGCGGCATGACATTGGTGTAAACGGGATTGACGCCGTCCTTAGGCATGCCCTTGTCGCCGGAGAAGATCAGACCCGCAGGAGCATTGGGATAGATGGTGGATCGAACTCCAGAGTGGTAATTGTCGGGATTGAACTGCTCGAGGCGGCCGAAGACCTCGTTGTACGGATAGAACGGCTCGTAGCGAACACCGAGATTGAGGGTAAAGCGATGGTTGATCTTCCAGCTGTCCTGCGCGTAGTAACCAACGAAGGTAGCCCGGTTGCCGAAGTACTGGCCATTGCCCTGAGTGAAGGAACTTAAGTAGCCGAGGACGAAGCTGGCTGCAGCATAGTTGGTGTTGGTCGCATTGAAGGAGAAGAGCCCGGGCTGTTGATAGAGATTGTTGATGTCGTTCTTCGTCAGCTCGAGATGCACGCCCAAGGCAATGTTGTGGTTGCCGTGGACGTAGTGCAGGTCGTCGGCGAGAGTATAGTTGTTGCGCTCAAAGACAGCTGTAGGAGCGTCGCCCATCGAAAAGAAGCCGGAGACAGAGACCTGCTGGATGGCCTTTTCGTTAGGTTGCCAGATGTTGACACCATAGTCGGCAATGCTCTTGGCATTGCTCTCCGGCTGGCGCGCGGCGATATCCCGGGTGTAGTTGACGATGAGGTTGTTGAGCAGGTTGGGAGTGAAGGTGTGGCTCTCTGATAGTAGAGCGCTCTGATAGCGGATGTTGGCGGCGTCCTTATAGGTGAGGAGATTGGTCGGATCGAATGTGCCATTGATCTGGAAGTAGTTGTAGTAGTAGTGACCGAAGAGATGATCGTGCGGGGTGATATCGTGATCAACGCGCGAAACATACTCGTTGAAAAACTCAACTAGAGGAACGGCATAGAAGACCAGGCCGTTGGGTCCGCCCTGCGGGAGGTCTTTGGCGAAGTTCAGCGCTGCGGGATCCAGCCGGCTGACAGGGATCTGGTTGTTGGGAAATGGCGTATTAGTGAGCGGGTCGAGTATCTGGATAACCTTGCCTTGAGGATTGGCGGGGTTGGTAGCATTCAACAGCGCGGAGAAATCGCCGTTGAGATTGGCCGGTGTGGGAACGAAAGCGCTGGAGCCGCCAACCTGATCTTTCAGATTGGTTCGCTGGTAGCCGAAGAAGAAGAAGGTATGGTCACCCTTGATGAGGTAGGGGATTTTAATGGGGCCGCCGACGGTACCGCCGAACTGATGACGCTTGAGTGGATCGACGCTGGTGGCGAAGTAGTTGCGAGCGTTGAAGACGCCATTGCGAAGATACTCAAACGCATTGCCGTGATAGCCTTGGCCACCGGACTTGGTGACAATATTGACGACAGCTCCGGCACTCTGTCCGAACTCGGCGTTGTAATTGCTGGTCTGAACGCTGAATTCTTGCAGGGCGTCGGGGAAAGGGAATGGTCCGTTCGCCATGGTGTACTCGTCAGTGTTGTTGCCGCCGTCGAGAAGATAGTTGGTCTGGTCGGAGCGCGAGCCGTTGACGGAGATAGGAACGGCCGCGGGAAAGGTCTTGGTGTTTCCCTTGTCAGTGCCGTCGCTGGGCGCGGCGACTGCACCTGCGACCAATGTAGTGAGAGCGGCGGCGTTACGGCCGTTCAACGGAAGCTCATTGACTCGTTTCTGATCGATCACCTGTGAAAGCGTGCCTGTGGTGGTATCAACCTGCACGGCGTTTCCCTCGACATTGACAGTCTCTGTGATAGCGCCAAGTTGGAGCGTGATGTTAACGGTTGCGGCCTGATTAGCCTGCAGAGTAACGCCGGTCTGCACGTACTGCTGGAATCCAGGCGCGGTAGCGGAGATAGTGTATTGCTCCGGCACCATGGCAGGAAAGACATAGGCTCCGGTGTCATTTGTGTTGACAATGGTTTTACGGCCTGTCTTGGTCTGGGTGGCAGTTATGATGGCACCGGAGACACTGGCTCCAGCAGAGTCGCTAACCGTACCAGAGATGGAGCCAAAACTTTGGGCCCAAAGAGAAGTCACGGTGGTAGCGATGAGGGCGAGCAGGAGTACAAGAGTCCGCCAATTGCGCAGGCGGAGATGCACTCGAGGAAGGAAGAAGTTGGCTCGGGACGCAGAAATTACGGAACAGGAGGAGAGTCTTAGATGTTCGAAAAACATAGATTTTCTCCAGCGCATCGTGGCGCAGGCCGCTCGAGGCTTCGAAGCAAAGGCGGTGGAATGAAAGTGTCTCCTTAGATTCCGCAGCTAAATTCGAAGTCGAGAGTTGGGGCCTCACAGTATTCGCGTTACCTACGTTTTTTGCATACGCATGCAACGCAACCGGAAGTCTACGCATGCGTATGCAAGTTTGGCAAGATTTTTTTAGTTACTTATTTGGTGTCCAGATGCGTCGCTCGGGTGGTCCCGAAACACCCCATTTAGGCACACGCGCCGAGCCGCGCACGACGAGCTCGCCGGGAACGACCACCTCTGTGGGTTCGCTATTGCCGTCCAACTGCATGCGGATGGTTTCGACGACGTGCTCGGCCATGACGGCGATGGGCTGGCCGTAGGTGGTGAGGTCGAAGATGGGCCAGCCAGCGATCCCAGAGTCGTCGACGCCCACGACAGAAAGCTCGCGGCCGAGCTCCAGGCCGAACTCCACCTTGGCCACGTTGATGGCGGAGATCGCAGTGTAGTCGTTAACGCAGAAGATGGCATCAGGACGCTGTTTCATCGAGAGCAGCTCATGCATAACGATCCTGGTCTGCTCGAAGGAGTAGTTGCCATCGACACGGGCATGCAGCTTCAGGTTGTGTTTGCTGAGGTACTTTGTGAAGGCGGCTTCACGATCGCGGCTGGTCGAAGACTCGGATCCGGCGACGAAGGCGTAGCGGCGGTGTCCGCCGGCGTGGAGAAACTTGGCGATGGTTTCGGCGCCGACTCGGCTGGCCCCGACAACGCTAGAGACGCTGTGGCTGTCGGTTTTGCGATTGAGCAGTACGACGGGAAGGCCACTTCGCTTGCACTCGTCAGCAAAGCTGGAGGAGATGGCAGCGGCGACCATAACGAGGGCATCGACGCGCGAGGAAAGGACTTCGCTCAGCAGAGGATCGAAGGACTGTTGCGCCTGCGAGGTGAACAGCAGCAAACGATAGCCGATTCGGCCGAACGCCGCGGAAAGAGTCTCCAGCAGCGCTGGGTAGAAGGGGTTGTCGAGCGGAGGAATGACGACGCCGACTAACTGTGAGCGGCTGGTTGAAAGCATGCGAGCGATGGCGTTCGGACGATAGCCGAGTTCACGAGCTGCCTTCTCGACTTTAGAGAGGGTGCGTTTGGAGATACTGGTGCCCGGGCTGAACGCCCGGGAGACTGCAGACTGCGAGACTCCGGCTGCACGCGCGACGTCAAATGCGGTGACAGGTTTTCGTGCTGCAGGCGTCCGAGAGGGCTTAGGATTGTGTTTGCGACCAGTTCGAAAAGATTTCATGCGGCAATGTAGCGACGAGAGGCTCGACTCAATACAGAGATAATATTAGCCCGACTGAGAATACAAATGGCTGCCTTCAGTGCGAGAGCAATGCGAATTTTACGAGAGCAATCCTGATAGGGCGCAGTGCAGGAGCTTCTTGTATGTACCCAGATGCGATAGGGAGAATGCTCAACAATTCATCAGGATCTAATTCTTTAGACTGGTAATAACAGGGAGTACCAACTTTTTCGCGAATTCGACCAGTCGAGACGCGTCTTTGTCTACGCCATCCTTCAGGGCCAATTGTTTACCTCCGACAGAGGTTCCGGAATCAAATCCGTCTTTGTGCCAACGATTTCCAACCTGCTCCAATCGCCTGCGATTCCCAACCTGCTCCAATTCAGTTATCGCGTTTTCCAAATTACTTCTCATCTCTTTTATCCGTTCGGGAAGTTGGACTGTGGCAGTATCGACTGCCAACCGCACCTGTAACGCCCGCGCGCAGGAGGCGTAGGAAAGAACGGCTGTGGCCAGCCGGTACTCATCGACGCGGATCATTCGTACTGAAGTATTCAAGAGTACATCAGCTTCGGTTTCGGCAAGACGCATCGTTGCTTCCAGTCCGAGAAAGGGTATGGGGACGCCATATTCAACGACCGAGGTCCAAAGAATTAGGGCCATTGCGCGCAGACGGCGCTCAAAAAACCATGTTGTCCACCATACATTCCGTCGTCGTTCAAGAAGCATTGGCTCGGCAATATGGAGATAACGCATCACATCTGTAGCCCGTGATTTAACCTCTCGCAATGTTTCCGCAATTTGTAATTGAGGCTGCTGCATATCCGAAATAAGAAGCCTTGTCGCGTTCGTCGCTTCTTCCAATGATCCGCGCAATTGATTGTATGTCCAGTGCTCAAAGGCAAGGTCTTCTTGGCTCTCGTGAGTGTTCAGGCGGAGCTTGACATGAGATGCCTCCTGCAATCGTATTTCGGCACGATGGAGTTCTATTAGCGAAAGGTCTGCACGATTGCGTGCTGGATCTGGGATATTCAAACATGCCTGAGCATCTCCCATATGGCTCATTGCGTGCCGGGAATGGTGCTTATCTTCTCCGAGCAGTCCGGACAACAATGCACTGTGCATCAATAAGCGACTCCTGCACCAGATTGCGTCAAAGTCGTGTTTGCCTTCGTAAGAACCATTTGTTTGCAGTTGGTCCGCAAGTTTGAGCCCACGTCCAGCAAACCTCTTCGCCACGTCCAAATACTTCTGGATACGTAATTGATTGGTTTCATATTGCTGCCGCTCGTTGCTGTGAGGGTCTGCCGTCAATCCCCCCAGCATGGAATTTAGCCTGTCCAAAGTACTTGCTCTCAGGAGCAAGAGATACACGGACAATTCGAGACTATGGAGGATTTCCAGTTGCAGTTTATGAAGATCTTCCCGATTCAGTTCCCATTGCTGACTATCTATGCCTTCTTCGGCTTCTGTAACGTGCACATACTTTAGTTGAGACAGCTTGAAGCTTTGTAGAAGGAGGTCGCTGTTTTCTATTGTGTGCTCATACATTGCCTTACCTTTCATGGGCACTGAAAGTCCTCGAAATAAAGACCGCTCTGCTTCGTCATAAGAACGGGAAGCAATAGCCAGCATGGCGCACCATCGCCACCAGCGAACGAGGGCCTGTGGCCTGGGCGTAGTGCAGTCCCTGCCGCCGCTCCCTGGCATCGATGCCAGTTTCTCCACCATAACTTCCATACGGGACCGGCGATTCGCATAGCTGACGAAGGGCAGGATATTTTTCCACGCAAGGGGACGATCTTCAATCATCCGCTGCTGTACTTCGCGTTGCCGCTCATATGCTTCGCCGTCTTCGCCGATCTCTCTAAAAATTGCTCTCGCTACTTCCACAGCCATGCATTGCAGTTTGGCAATTCCTCTTTTGAGCTCTATTGCACTGGAACCCAGTCCCGGCCGATCAAGGACCTGAAGCAACGCTTCATCGGGGCTATGCCAGAAGTCTCGAATGCAATCAAGACGGCGGATGCTGTTACGCGGATGCCCATGTGTCTGGATAAGAAAACTATGATCTCTTAGCAACCGCCTGGCAGCAGTCACGTAGAAGCGAGCACGTGTAAGATTTCGCCTGTTCTCATTTTCGTTTGAGCAGTCAGTACTTTGACGAAGAACGCAAGCGGTCGCAAGGCAGTAATGGTCAATAGCCTCGAAAATGGCAGGAGCAACTCCCGTCGCGGCAAATACCTTCTGATACCAGACTGCTAACCGCTTATGGATGTGGCGCTCTTCATCTGCCGCGCCAGCACGCTCGCGTAAACGAGCACGAATCTCTTGCCTGATATCAGAGTGCAACCAGATGAATCCTCCATCAAGCCACCGCAGCAGACCACATTCTTGAAGCTTATTCAGCCAATTGTTTTTCTGCCTGTCGAAATCACTGATGAATTCCTTGATATTTACGCTTTCATCCCATGCAGTTGCCAGGAATCTCGGACGCTGCATTAACACTAGGGAGAAGAGAAAACGACGTCGACTTTCCCGTTCTCTGGTCGGCGCTTCTTCAATCCAATCCAACACACGCCGTACGACATCCTGCTTATCACGCTTCAGTGACGCAGCCTTGTTCGGCAAAGGAAGCTCTATACAGATGGCTTTTGAATGCAGTTCGTGAACAATATCTGAGTTCTCCATTCGACAAACCAGAACGATCGTAATGCGCCCGCTCTGCGAACATAACTCGTCCAAGAGGTCCAAAAACGGATGTCTGTAGCTCGATTTGTCAGACTTGTCGGCCCTAGGGCAATGTGTGCTCACCACGCTCCCAGCATGGGAGCTGCTAGTTTTATGCGCATTGAATTGGTGAAACTCGAGACAACCAAATTTGTCAGCTTCAGGACACTTCAGCTGATCCTGCTTTGGACAGGGAGTTTCATCCAGCCACCCGTTTGGATAAGGAGAATCAGACCTGTTTGCGCCCGGGCGCTCTCTGGCGTTAAGAAAAACGAGCCAAGGCTTAGTTCCAGAGTTGCCGATTCGGTCGATTTCATCTCCGCGCGGACGATGATCCTTGGTAGCATACAGCGGCGTCCAATCGACCTGGCCAAGCTTGAAATAAGAAGCTTCCTGAAAGGCTTCGAAGAGGTTATCTGCGCTTGAAACATCGTTCAGGTCGATCCAAATGCAGGAATACGTTGCTTCGCTCTCGCGAAAAATCTGCGCGCAAGCTGAAGTAACGCCAAACTCACCGGTGACAACGACGAGTTTGGATTTCATGCTCTCACTCTTTTTGAGAGCAGCCCTCAGGGAATCGAGCGGATCGGGATCCTTCGTCTGTGGATGCGGGGTAGGTTGTTGCTCGGGCAGGTCCAGTGGTAGAGGAGGAAGTGGAATACGGGTAACTGACGGGAATATCGCGCCGGTCGGCGGCAGAGTTTTCCGTATCGCCTGATATAGATGAAGCAGCAGTAGTCCGAGCTCTCCATGCTGAAGGATATGAAATCTTCGATGATGCCGGGCTGAAAGCTTAAGGCGTTTTTCGTAGAATTCCTTTACCTTGTCGACTCCAAACTGTGAGTAGCAAACCCAAAATACCTGCAGGCAATCAGAGTGTTTCCATGCGTGCTCGATGAAGTCTAGGCTGCGGCGCTCAGAAGCACCTACTCCCATGACGAGAAGATGGCATTTGTTCTGCAGCAAATCAATTTCTGCCATAGGATCATATGGATTCTTTTTTTCACCGGTAAGGTATTGGAGAAAGATGTCTTTGTCTTCTTCAGAGGGGGAGGCATCCAGGCTGTAGTCCGCGCGCAGAGAGTATAGGCTGCCATGCAGTTTGATTAGGGCGCGAACTCGCGAAACCGCAGAGAGATCAGGCAGATTAATACCCAGATGTACCTCGAATGGCTGAAGCGGGATGCTTTTGCTCTCAAATGCCTGTTCAACAAGATCGTCGAAGTTCGTGCTTAGAATAAGATCCATGCGCAAAGGCCCTGAGAGCGCGCCGAGCATCATGTGGTTGAGAGAGGGTTTCTTGTTTCTCATTACCTCGCGGAAGCAGGCATCGATGACCTCACGCTGAGGGAGACCTAGGAGAAGATGCGGTTCGGCTCCATACCTTCTGCGCGTAGGATCGAGGATGAGGCGAGATAGGAAATACAGCGAGGCGCGCCATTCAGCCATAGCACCGAAAGCTTCCTGGAACACCAGCGAGTTTCCTTTATTGCCTTTTTCGCGTTCAGTTTCAAATTTCTTATAGACAAGGTCCTGCCACTGACCGCGCTCAGGCCGTTTGCGATCGATGAATGGTGGCCACTGATCCGTTCTCGGGTTCCAAAGTTCTCGTGCGCCCTCGCTCTCGTCATCTTCTGCTCCAAGAGCAACACAGATGCAACGCCTGAGATAGTTCCGAAGTTGTTCGACAATAGGAATACCGGCAGAAACCGAAAAGCCAGCGCCAATAAAGGGGATAAAACCGTATCCTCTAGCCAGCTCCCTCCGGATTGCATCGATGAATCTTTCAGAAGCAGAATGCTGTACGACTCCCGAAGAATTGTAATGAATTAGCGAAGGAAGTTCAGGTGCCCATCGCACAGCCATTTCGGTTGATGCACCTTCACCATCCTGCATGTGTTATCTTCCTTTTCGCAATAAGCAAACACCAATACTGTGAAATTGACAAATGAAAATTTGCTATTGCAGCCTCTCTGTTTTTAAGACTGCAATGAACGGTCTATAACCATTCAATTGGCAATTTTCGATTTGCCGGCTACCAGAAACCCCAGCTTTCGGATCGGTCATACGAGTAGCACATTCGATCCGATCGCACTTAATTTGACAGAGCCCATGGAATGGAACCGCTGCTAAAAGCTTTTCGATCATCCTCGCATTCCACGCGCGTTCTTAACGCCTCTCCGATGGCTTCTCCTCTTATCTGTATCCCTGTCACTCCTGCCTAGGTGCAACAGGCGAGTTTTCACATTACGCCGCTACGGCCAGGGGAAGAACTGCGCGCGGAGGCGCTGAAAGCCAAGCGTCCGGCAGAAGAGGGGCACTTTCCGGCTTCCGGACTTGGTGGAACTTGTGAAGCTCGATAGTTTTCAGGGGCTTTCTGTAGCGATCGGTGCCTTGTAAATCCAACTGTTAGCGATTACCGAATTTTGACACGGTAGATTTCTGGTCTTATTGAAGCGGCTTCAGTGAGTGATATGGCGATAATGCACTCGTCAAGTCAAAATTTTCTGATTCATTTACGCAACATTATCTCTGGATGGGTACGGCATACGAAGATTATTGACTGGACTGACCGAGAAGGAGTTTCGTGCTCTCGCTCTGATAACGGCTCATGCGAAGTTCCTTGCCGTTCCGTAGGATAATCTTATGGTGGCCGTGAAACCACGGATGAATCTCTTTAACCTTTGAGACATTTATCAGCGTCGAGCGATGAATTCGTGTGAACTGCTTTGGGTTCAACATGGATTCGATGTTTGAGAGCGTATTGCGCAGCTCATAGACAATGTTTCCGACGTGCAGCCGCGCGCAGTTCTTGTCCGCTTCGATCCAGTCGATGTCTTTGGCTTCAAGCAGAAAAATGCGCCCATTGACGGGAACTGCAATACGCTCCTGATATTGCTGTTGCTTTTGAACCGCAGTGAGCGCCTGCAACAGTTGAACTGCATATCCGCCATCGACGGATTGGACAAGGCGCACTTTTGCGCGCGCTATGGATTTTTCCAGGCGCACCTTTCCAAACGGTTTCAGAATATAGTCCACAGCGTTTGCTTCAAACGCTTCAATGGCATAGTCCTTGTATGCCGTCACAAAGATTGTGACCGGCATCGTGGCTCCATCCACTGCTTCTATGACCTGAAGACCGGTCAGTCCCGGCATCTGCACATCGAGAAAGATCAGGTGAGGACGCTCTTGTTTGATGGCTTGAAGGGCGGATACTCCATCCCCACATTCACGTATTACCTCGATGTCCCTATCGGCACGCAGGACTCTCATGATGCTGGTGCGAACCAGAGGCTCATCGTCAATCACAATCGTCCTGATAGTCATAACGAAAGCAGCGCCTCTGTCTCCGGGGACTCCGACATGCTTATCTCGAAGGGCAAGCCAATCCTGCACACAACTCCCTGCGGCGACCGGGCCTGGATGGAAAGTGTTGCGGAGCCGTTGTATATCTGAATTAACCGCTGTTCGATGTTGGATAGCCCGATCCCCCACCCCGCACCGTCAGGTCCTACAGCATCGGGAAGGACGCTGTTGGAATTGCTAATCTCGATCTCCAATCCCGCCTGCTGGTGCCAGCTTCTGATCTCGATCACATCACCGCCTGGGTTCTTTGCCACGCCATGCACAATTGCGTTCTCCACGATTGGCTGAAGAATCAGAGCAGGAACGGAACAGTTCAGGGTGTCGGGAGCGATGCGGGAACGAATCGTTAAGCGATCCCTGAATCGCACCCTCTGAATGTTCAGGTAGTGATCGACCAAAGCCAGTTCGCGTCGCAAGGAGATCTGCTGCGAGGAATTCTGCTCCAGAAAGATCCGTAAGAGAGAACTCAAGTCGAGCAGCATCTGCTCGGCAGCATCGGGGTCCTCCCGAATCAGCGTTCCAATGGCATGAAGAGTATTGAACAGGAAATGCGGGTGCAACTGCATCTGCAGGACCTGCAGTTGCGTTTGCGCCAATTGCCTTTCCAGTTGTGTTTCCCGTAGCTGTCGATTGCCGCTCTCCCGATAAAAATGCACCGTCTGGGCTAAGGCGGTTATGGTCCAGTACGTGCCAATGTTGATCGCTAGATCTTTGCTGAGAAAGAACAGGATGTAGCCCGGGATCGTCTGCGTTTCTGCCTCAAAGAAATGCGCCATAACGGCCTGAACGCAAATAGCGAGGAATGCGCCCACGAGACTGGCCGCCAGATGCAAAGTGAGAGAGCGGAGGGGGCGGCGCGGATTGATGGGGTACTTCGCCGCAAGCCAAAGTACAGGCGGCGAGAGAATGAACCAGGTATACCACTGCTCCATCGACCAGCGAAGAAATGGCGCCAGATGAACAGTATTGACCTTAAGCAGGTCGTGGCTGTACCACTGCAACGCGAATAGGATGACTACTACCGTCCATAGAGCGAAAAGCTGCGCGGCGCGGATGGCTTGCCGTTTGATCGATGATGGCGGTTGCTGCACAGACTGCTCCTGACTCAAGCCTCTCTCAGAAAATACTAAGTCCGCTCAACACCACGGAAAAGCCCATTTACGTTGAGATTACGATTCGGCAACCTCTGGCTACGATCCGTCCCGATTGATTTTCCCGGACCGTGTTCCCTGCCTATGGTGAGGGGCATGAGAGATGTTCTGCTGGTCGATGGACAAATATGGCGGACGAACCGTCGCAAACGCGACGGATGGTTTGTGCGACTCGACCGCAACATCGCACTTCTTTTGTTATTGCTGATATTTCCCATCCTTGGGTTTACCCAGCAGCCATGTGCTGTAGGCATGCTCATTGACGGCATCATCACCGATCAGACTGGAGCCGCCATTCCCGGTGCGACAGTGAAGGCAGCAGGGACGGCGGTTACGGCCGACGCAACAGGACACTACGCACTCGCATGTGTTCCTGCAAACGGAGTCATCACAGCGCAGGCCAACGGATTTGCTGATGGTGCTGCTCGCATACCTGCTCAGTCAACAGGAAAGGTCCACATCAATATCCAGTTGGCTGTTGCAGCCGTTCAGACGGATGTTCATGTGAGCGGGGATTCAGACATCGACAGTAACGGCGACACGTTAAATCTGAATACGAAGGCTGTACAGGGGCTCGCCGATGACCCGGATGATTTTCTGCGCGAGATTCAAGTGTTGGCTGCAGAAGCCGGCGGCGATCCAACTCAGGCGATCATTATGGTGGACGGCTTCCAGAACCCGAGCGCCCTCCCGCCGAAGAATTCGATCGCATCGATTCGCATCAACCCCGATCTCTTCTCGGCCAGATATCGAAGACCTCCTTTTTCAGGAGGGGTCATCGAAATTACAACAAAGCCGGGAGCCGACACATTCCATGGTGCAGTTTTTTTCACCGACAGCGATGGCATCTTCAATGCCACCGATCCGTTTTCCGTTACCGCCACGCCTGCCGGCAGGCGGCGATACGGCTTTGAACTGAGTGGACCGATCCTTTCGCAGAAGAGCGGCTTTGCGCTGGCACTCGAAAAACGCGACATCGACGAATTCAATGTTGTAAATGCGGTCACGCTCGACGCAGATGGCGGCCTGGGACCGAATGGAAACGGCATCCCGGAACAGCAGACGGTTTCGGCTCCACAGCGGCTCTGGATTGCGTCGGCGCGTGGAGATTGGCAGGCGACTCCGAGCAACGTAGCCAGCCTCTCGTTCTCCGCGAATGTGAACAATGAAGGCAATCAAGGCGTTGGCGGCCTCACACTCGCCGATGCCGGGTATTCGAGCTTGGTCAGCGAATACGACCTGCGGTTTCACAACACGCAGACGATCAGCGCGAATATCCTGCACGAAACTCGCATCGGGTACAGTTGGAAACGAACAGAGCAACGCCCGGTGTCGAATACTCCTTCCCTGCAGGTTTCCGGGTACTTCCTGAGCGGAGGCGCAACCAGCCAGAATCTCAACAATCGGGAACGCGATCTCGAGGTTGACGACGATATGACCGTGGTGCATGGGAAGAACACGGTCGCCTTCGGCGTACAATCGCTAGGCATCTTCGTACATGACTACGATCCAGACACATTCAATGGCGCATACGTTTTTGGTGGCGGGAGCGCTCCTGTGCTCGATGTGAACAATAACCCAACTGGCGAGACAACGACCATCAGCGCCCTCGAACAATACCGGCGAGCCCTGCTTAATCTCTCCGGAGGGTCGCCGACGACCTATCAGGTCACCACGGGAACACTGCTGGTTCCGCTAACCATGTGGCAAGTCGGTCTATGGGCAGATGACATCTTTAAACTCAATGGGCACTTGTCTCTCGTTACCGGATTTCGCTATCAATTCCAGACCACGCCTGGAATCTTCGGCAACTACAATCCAAGATTGGGTCTTGCCTGGTCACCCGACAAAAAGCAAACGTGGGCGTTTCACGCACGCGCAGGATTCTTCAATGGCGCTTTCGACAAAAGCTACGCAACTGAAGTTCATCGGCTGAATGGGACCTTGCAGCGGCAGACCACCGTATATTCACCAAGTTATAGCGATCCCCTTACCCCGGTTCCGGGATCCGTTCAGGTAGGCACGACGAATCTGTTTCCGCCAAGGCCTGTTCAAGACATGACATTCAGAGTCTATGTCAATGCTGAGCACGATTTCGCGCATCACTGGCATGCCAGAGGCAACTTTTATTGAGCTTCGTACTGGAGTATTGTTCGCATGGTGAACATCAACGCTCCGCTGGTCCCCAGCAGTATCGGCGTCGCTCCCGACGCAACGACGGCCCTGCTTGCACCCCGTCCGATTACCCCTGACGAGAACTTGATTGAGTACCAGAATTCCGGTCATGGAGCAGGCAACGTGACTTCGTTCAGCCTCAATCAGCACAGCTATAAGTGGTTTGGCTTCTCGGCGAGCTATACGCACATGAACATCAAGACAGACACGCTGGCCAATTTGACTCCACAGTCCAGTTATTCGAACAAAGGAGACTCCTCGCGAATATATTGGGAAAGAAAAAACAGTTTCACTCTTTTCGGAAACCTCAGCCTTCCGTACAAAGTTGAGGCAACAGCTCAATTCGATGCCGGCGGTGGCCTTCCTTATAACATCACTACGGGCACCGATAACAACGGCGACGGGAATTTCACGGATCGCCCCTCGTATGCGTCCGCTCCCGGACCCGGTGTCTATAGCACCCGATTTGGCCTGCTGACCACGAATACAGTCAACGGAAATGTGCCTGCCAATCTTGGAACTATGCCGGGCGTGATTCATCTGGATATGAACCTGGGCCGCATTTTCGCGCTGAATCCGAAAGATAAGGAACATCCCCGAACACTGACGTTCAACGCACGCAGCGTCAACCTGCTGAACCACACAAATATCACTGCTGTGAACACGGTTGTGTCGTCATCGGCCCTTGGGCAACCTGTTGCTGCTCAGACGGCGCGGCGTGTTGAGCTAGGGGTGCGCTTTGCATTCTGAAGCAGGCCTGCAGTTTCCATGCAGCATCACGAGTGCGGAAACACGGGTCACAATCGCAATTTGACGAAGTTTTGAAAGGAGGTATCTGGAAGTGCTTGAATTGATTGGCTCCTCAGGTAGGACTCGAACCTACAACCCTTCGGTTAACAGCCGAATGCTCTGCCATTGAGCTACTGAGGAGTGTCTCGGCGGGTGGGCTTTGTTCGCCTTATTTTTTATATCACATATGGGTTCAGGTGCGCCAAGGGAAGTCCTGTGTCCTGCTTTCTGCAAGTGCAATCTTCAATTACGAAGATGACAGCATGACATCTGCCTGCGAAATCCCGCATAATCACGCTTGATTCTGAGCGACCGGTTCATCCCGCTGGGCTCCTCTCGAGATAAGCCGGTCTTAAATGAAGTCCTGCGAAAAATAGGGAATTCACGTATTGACTATCAGCTCTTCCTATTGAGCAGTAGCCCGTAACATCTGGCCTGGTTCTACTGACACCGCCTCTGTGGTCAGCAACTGGCCCGAGAACCTTGAAACGAGATGGGCAGATGCGGGTTTCCCTTCAATCTGCAAACTGCGAAATGATCCGGGGAATACCGGTTTCCACAGAAATGGCACAGCTCCATGGTTGGTGAACAGCGTATTACTATTGCCCTGATGACGAACACCAATGCTTCCGCCGAGGATCGACAGGCTGCGAAGCTCTACCCAGTCCGCGGATGAGTTGAGAGCAGGTTGGGTTATCACAATTTGCTTGAAAGAAGCTCGCGAGAGGTCGGCGACGGCATTGGACGGTTCAGTGCTGATCCCCATGAGTCCAGTCACGAGTGCGCCAATGACAGAGTAGGATACCTCCGGGTATTCGCGACGCGCCCGGCCTTCGCGGCTCAGATCCATAATTTCTTCATATCCCTCCCTGGATTTGCCGTATCGATACAGGATTTCTGCATAGTGTGACTTCGCCTCTACTGCATCCGCAGGCTCAGTGTGCATCGTTGTAAGGAGAGCTTCTAATGCGTTCTGCGTTTTTTCTCCTGGGTTTGCCGCATCGTGATAGAGCACATCGGCTCCTGCCCGTCCGGTAAATTGGTGCTGCTTGTTGAAAAATGCGTAGAAATAACCTTGCGCAGAGTTCCACCAGGTGGTGTTGATGAGTGTTTTGATCTGTCCGGCAGTTTGAAGTGCATCATGGGAGGTCTTCGTATTTCCACGGATCGCCTGAATCGCGGCATAGGCGCGAAAAGCGGCGTACTGTGTCGCGAGCAGATCGATGCCAATGAGATTGTCGCGACTGCTTTCTTCATATGTCGGATCGCCACGGAAGTAAGGTGGCTCCTCAATACTGCTGGTGCGCTGCATGATGCGGTCTGGACCGAGCGACCAGCGCGCAGTGTAATCGACGATGGTGCGGTCGTAGAAGTTCAGAAAGACAGGATCGTTGATGTACGACTTATCTCCGGTCCACAGAAACATTCGGTAGCAGGCATCAAGAATGTCGTAGTTTGCCGGAAGGTTGTACCAGAACTGCTTATCGCTCTTGTAGTCCACCGGCGCAGGACGGTTCAGGCGGTCGATCTCCCAATAGCTGCACCAGTCACGAGATTCCGAGATGTTTTCGGCAAAGCGGCGAAGCATGTTGTGGTTCCAGCGTGCCAGCCCGAGTGCCTGAGCTCCATTGGTCTGGTGTGCAGTGTCACGCATGCAAAATGCTTGGCGCCCTGGCAGTGCAGCTTCATACCATGGGCCTACAGGATCATGGTCGAAGACATATGCCAGCGTCTGCTGTTTTGCCCAGCGAAAAGCGCGGACAAGCTGTGCGTCCGAGGAGATGAGATCGAGCTGCGAATTGGGAGCCGCAGGCAGTGACAGCGATCGAATGGAAGCGCTTGCGGCGAATGGTGCAAGACCGAGGAGTTTGGTTATCTGACGGCGTGTAATTCGGGTCGCGGTTTTTATATCGTCACAATTCATTTTTCTCGAAGTTCTCCTGTAGAGTCACCATCACATGAGCGCGATGACCAGTCCCGGCGCCGAGAGATCTCCCGGCGTTGCATGACGAAGCCCCTCAGTTCGGATCACTTCGCCAGGGATGTGCAGTGTCTTCCCACGCACACGCACGGAATGAGTGATATCGACTGCAGTGTCGCCCGCCAGATCCTGCGCCATGATGTGTTTTCCAGTGACGACCTTGTCGAAGACCAAGGTGACGTTCCTGGGATTGCCAAAAATTCCAAAAGGACCGGGTGCGTCCGACACGGACAGAGTGAGGTCACATGCTGGCATGTACCATGCTTCTCCAACGCGTGTTCTCTCCTGTGCAGCTATGGCAACAGCACCGTTAGGGAAGCGTGTCGCGAAGACAAATGGCTTCTCCCCTTTCGTTGATACCTCAGGCAATGAGAGATTTCTCGCGATACGAGCAGGAGCTCCCTGATGAACCGTGGTTCCGAGAAGGTCGGTCTGCCAGGTCTGCGTACGTGCAAAGGTCCAGGTATCAGTGAGAATCTCTTGATCGACGGAGACCGTTCCTTCGCCAGGAGAGAAGGGAGGCGCAATGCGCTGCCAGCGAACGGCCCGAACAACCTCATCGAGGCGCTTCTTCGTCTGTCGTGGACCGTTGAAGAAGAGATCGGCATCCATCCCTGGACGTTTCCCATAAAGTGGATGACGCATGATGCCTATCGTGCAGCCCATTACGGCAGCGATATAAGCTTCATCTTCGACATTGAGCAGGCCTTTAATCTCGGGATGACCTTGCGCTCCTTCGAGCATGGAGGCGAGACGATCGAGCGTTGTTGGCAGCGAAAGAATCGATGTCACATCGTAAGTACGATAAACATCCGTGTTACGCAGGATTGTCATGCGACGTGAGTCCCAGGGCTGCGCTCCGAAGCGTCCGTTTTTGCGCCAGTCTCCGTTGACTGGCGACTCGCCGTGGACATGTTCGAGCGTCAGGGGGATGTGTTTTTCATTGCGTGCGCGAACCAGACCAAACTCGGGATCACCGATGTCTATCTTCCAGTAACGAATGCCAGCTTGATCGCACATGGTTTCGAGCCGATCCATTCCGCCGTCTTCCGGTGTATTGCGGCACCAGAGAGCGACGCCACGCCAACCGCAATTCTGAATGACGTTGCTCAATTTGGTGAGCCGAGCGGGGGCATCGCCTTCGAAGGAAGGAAATTTCGCAGTGTCAAGTTCGAAAGTGGCAGTGCCGCCCTTCTCCCATCCATCATCGAGAAGAAGATAGAGGTCACGGCGCACTCTGGGATAGAAGGACTTCGCCCAGCCCTGTTCAGAGAGGAGATTCTCTTCTGTCATCGCAGTGCGGGCAAGCTCTGCACCGGCATCGCCTTCGAGCCGCTCCGGGTCAAGGCTTTCGAGGTTCTGCCCGTACATGTAGTTTTGGAGTGCCCAGGTGCACCAGTAATTCGGTGCGCCTGATGGCTCATGTGGAACAAGATTAACCGCAATGCCCGCGTCGGCCCGAGCGTAATCGGAGAGTGCCGGAACGATTGCTGCAGCTGCTGAAAGGGCTAAAAAACGTCTTCTACTAAGTACCATCCAAGTCCTTTTTGATCTGTGACAACTCAAGGCGAAAAAGAGGTCGGCGCAGCAGGTTACTGCACCGGCCAGGGAGGCAAAAAGCGACTTCAGAAGGTGAAATGTCCACCCAGCTGAATCTCACGCGGCGTTCCGTTCGTACTTGTGATCTGGCCGAAGGTTGGATTCTGCGCAGAGCAGCAGGTAGTGTTGGGGTTTGCGTAATGCGGCGTATTCGTAAGGTTGAAGGCATCAACCTGGAAAGTTGCGGCCATGTGTTCACGGAAATTCACGGATTTCGAGAGCGACACGTCTGAGTTGCGATAGCTCGGTCCGCGAACTTTCCCCACGCCCGAGTTTCCGAGCACATACTGCGGCGGAGTCGTGAGGCAGAATGTGTCAAACCACTCCGATGTTTTTCCGATCTTGCGAATCGAAGGGCAGGCCAGATTCGCGCGATTCGAGAAGCCGCTGTTCAGGTTGTCGTTCGAGATGCCGAAGGACAGCGGTTGACCTGATTGGAGGATCGTGATCGAACTGAGCTGCCATCCTCCGAGCAGGAGGTTCGTTGTGCGACCACTATTCGAGAGCCACTGACGTCCCTTTCCGAAAGGAAGCTGATAGACGAAGTTGGCGATGAAGTTTTGAGGAACATCCGGGGCCTGGCTCGTTCCCGGTGCCCAGTTGTACCGGTCATCGAGAGGATAGAAGACATTCATATTGTCTTCCTCCTTGGACCATGTGTAGGAAATGCGGCCCTGGAGTCCATGCGAGAAGTTCTTCGAGATCTCAGCCTGCAGAGAGTGATAGATGGAACGTCCGTCAGAGGTTGCATAGTTGATGCTCGTGACCTCGGGGGCGATGTCATAGTACGGCCGGCGTGTGGTCAGATCTCCCGGACCAGGTACGGGCGTATCGATGTTGTAATCGCGATAGAGATGGATACCGCGGGTTCCTACATAGCTGAGCCTGAATGCCGAGGTCGCGGTGAGTTGCTGCTCGATGCTCAGATGCCATGCGTAAGCGTTGTCGGGACGGAAGTTCCTCGGTATCAAAGTCACTGAGGAGTTTGACTGGGGCGTGACCGGCGCATCGGTCGAGATGGGGATGAAGCCGGGCAGTCCGTTCGTGCTCACCTGCCAGAAGGGCGTATAAGCAACCTGCTGGTTTACGTAGTACTGCTGGAAGAACGGGAAGTTACGCTCGAGGTTGCCGCCGATCGCCCCAAAGTTGCCGGGGAAGGTGGTGATACCGAAAGCACCACGGATCGCAGTCCTCCCATTGTTCGGCGAGTAGGAGAATCCGACGCGTGGAGCGAAATTTCCATAGTAGTTGTCGACATTCGGCGCGCGGTTATTTGACGTTGCGATGTCGAGCAGACCGGTCTGTAGATTGAAATTGGACTGGCGGTTGAACTTGTCGATGGCTTGCGTGATGACATCCCAGCGGAGAGCAAGGTTGAGTGTAAGGTTCTTCGCGACATGATATTCATCCTGAGCATAGATGCCCGCGAGATGTGCTCTCGTGGCCGGATCGGTATCGACAAATCCGCGATACAGAGAAGAGGGAATACCGAGGAGGAAGCTGGCAAAGGCATTGCCGCCCGAGCTTGTTGTGCAGCTCGGCTGGCTGGTGCAGCTGCTGGTGTAGTCGGCGTTAAACGAGAAGCTGCCGTTCTGGCTGGCGTTGGCGTTGGTCAACGAGGCCTGAAGCCTGCGGTAGTCCTCGCCGAAGATGAGGGTGTGCTTGTCGATGATCTTCGTGAAGTTATCGGTGATCTGATACACATTCGTGATGCGGTGGGAGTTGGTCCAATCCTGTGAGCCGGTCGGAGCAATATTGCCGATATTGAAGATGGCTAGACCAGAAGCACCCGGAAATTGAGAATTGTTGCCATTGGGAATGCCCAGCGTGGTGTTCTCATTCGTCTGGAAGTCGTTGCCGAAATCCTTCGTGTAGAAACGGTTGAAGCCGAATCGAAGCTCATTGTTCGTGGTCGCCGAGAAGATGTGGTCCCAGCCGACCGCAATATTGTGATCGCGCGACATGGCATTCACGTCGTTAATCTCGAGGAAGCGGGTTCCGGGCGATGGCGCCGTCAGATCGCGCCGCTGGTAGGATTCGCGAGCAAAGAAGCGGTCGTTATCTCTTAATTGATAATCGACTTTGACGTCGAATTGATGATTATTGTCGGTCTCGGAGGTGTTTGCCTGGTAGTTCTGGTTGATGCTGTTTTGATTTGTCGCTTCAGGCCAGATGTTCGCACCGCTGATCATTTTGGCGGAGACGGGATCGAAGCGAGTTGTTGAAATCTGGTAGGCTTGTCCCTGGGGTGTACTGACAACAGGAAAGGGGCTTCCTGTCGTCGGATCATAGATTGTCGGGAACTGGCTGGTGAGGAACAGACCTTGCCGCATGAGGTCAGTCGGGACAGTAAGATTGTAGGCTATACCGTTATTCAGAAGTAATCCCTGGTAGTCCACGAAGAAAAATGCCTTATTGCGAATGATCGGTCCGCCGATTGAGCCCCCGAATTCGTTCGCACGGTAGGGAGCTTTGGTCTTCGCTTGCCACTGAATGGCATTCAGGCTGTCGTCGCGGAAATACTCATAAGCCGATCCATGAAATTCGTTGGTGCCGGATTTGACAAATGCATTGACCTGGGCACCGCCATAGGTGCCGACGGTCGCTTCGGCATTGTTGGTCGAAACCTTAATCTCCTGCAAGGAGTCGAGAGCGGGAGTGACGTTGAGAAAGGCATTGAGCAATTCCATATTGCTGACGCCATCGAGTGTATAGGTAGTACCGCCCCAGGGTAGACCATTCACGCTCGCACTGATGGGGCCGGCGGCTCCGGCTCCGGCCGCGGCTTCAGGTGCACTGCCAAAGCCGGTAGCCACCGAGCCTGGCACGGTTTGCACGAGTTGCGAGAAGACCCTGCCGTTCAGCGGCAAGCTGGTGATTTCATGTGTACTCAGAACCTCGCCCAGAGATGAGCTGGTGGTGTTTACCAGGGGATTTGCGCCTGTGACCTCGACAGACTGCGAGGCGGTACCGGGCTGAAGTGTAATGTCGACCCGGGCGACATTGTCCACCGTCACGACATTTCCGTTCGAGACGACCTTCTGAAATCCAGAAGCATCGACTTCAACCCGATAGGTGCCTGGCGGTAGCAGATTCGCGAGGTAAGCTCCCTGGTCATTCGAGACGAGGGAGACCGACTGCCCAGTATCCTGATTCGTGATGACAATGTGGGCGCCGGTCACCACGGCCCCGGTCGGATCCTGAACTGTGCCCTGCAGACGTCCGCTGACTCCCTGTCCGAAAGAGGAACTCACCAGGAAAAACAGGCTTAGAATGCCTAAAAGAAATTGACGGAAGGATTTGCGAGATTGTCGGGACATGCTCTGATCCCGGTCACAATTGATTTGCGAGAACATACAGCCTCCTAAGCTGCTGCTATGACCCCACCTCTCCATGACGATTTCCTCAGCTTTCAACTGGATCATCAGCGGGTGTTCGAGGGAGTCCTTCGATAGCGCAAGAAATCTATTAAGTCGGATGAACGACCGTCCAGCTAAAGGCCGATACCGTACGGCTACAAGTCTGCAAGCTTCTTCTTATCTGTAAGAAGCAAAGGTGGTTACGTCATTGTTACAGGGCGTTACAAGGCGTGATCTCTCGCTCGAAATATCTGCCAGAGCAATTCGTGTGGGGTGATCAGGGAGAAGGAGTAAAGGTCTCCCGAGCTTATCGAGCTCAGGGAAGTGAGAAATCTCAACTTCTACTTTGCTTGTCTGAGGTGGTGATCGCTACTTCGAGCGGGGCAAAGGATGGACAGCTGTCAGCTCAGTCTTTAAGACCATGTCACCCTTTTCAAGCTGAACGCGTAAAAGAGCTTGAAAATAAGGTGTCTCTCCCTTGCGGCCGATTCCTTTGAGGGCCACGTTGAGACCTTTTGCAGCCAGTGCAGCGGTAAGAGTTTCTATCCCGTTTGCCATAGTGACGAACTTGGTCGCCCCTTCTGTACCCTTGGTGTCTAATCCACCGAGGACGGCGATGTGACGGCCTTCGACTACTCCTGGCTGAATGGAAACAAGACTGTAGTCCATCTTGAGCACCTGGGTTTTGGGGTCGCGCTCGGTGTGGTAGGTAGCGCTTTCGCCGTTCTGGGGATGGGCGTTCAGGATGACAGCCCGCCACTGCTCGCGATGGCTATCGGGGTTGTCGAAAGCGAAGTCTCCGTCTGCGAAGAGCTGGCCCACAGCGACGTTCTGAAAAGGCGACCCCAAAAGGATCACGCTATGTTCCTGCAGGTCCTCTGGGGTGACGTTGCGACTGGTCTTGATAATGGGTTTAACCCCCATCTGCGCGAACAATTCGGTGAGCATGGCCACACCCTGGAGCTCCCCTGTTCCGGTATACCCATCCTCGTAGTAGAGTGGGCCAGCATCCTTCACCAGGGTAGGGTTCGAGGCAAATTGCTGGGCGAGATGCTCTTCGACGCGAGCGCCACGGCTGTCGCTCGCCCCCTGACGGAAGCGGAGAAGATCATTGGAGTCGTCGAGCAAAAATACGGCGTTGGGGTAAGCGATGATCGGAGTACGGTCGCCATCGAGAAAGGCTGCCCAGAACTTCTTGACGGGGTCGGCGTAGCTGACTGCATCTAAGCCGGATGCTGCAGCTGAGGACTTCGTCCGAAAGCTCCCCACGAAATACCCAACGATGAGCGCTGCGAAAAAGATCACAGTGACCATCATTGGCCGGAGAAACCCGTGGTACGTTCTTGAAACACCTTGACCGGCCACCGCCTTTTGAGCGGGTTCACTTAGAGGGACAACATCGGAGTGTCCATCAAGGGCGATGAGTTTGTGGGATTCATGCTCCGGATGGGTCGGATCATTCCTCAATCGAATAACAGGACTGTACTGCCCTTTGGGTATTTCGACCAGGATGCGGTCGTGGACGCCTTCCTCTTCGTAGTAGTCCTTAAGTTTTTGACGAAGCCGATGTGTCTGGACACGAACAATCGTGTCCGTCCTGGGATCAAAATCCGCTTTGCGGCCAAATGCCTCCAGCCCGATTGTGTATTCCTTCAGAGAATCAGCAGCTCCCTCCAGAGAGCGGCTGACCAAATAATGGAGAAGCTGCTGTAGTGTGCTTGAGCCACGAAGAGTATTGGAGTGAAGGATGCGTTCGACCTGTTGCTGACTCTCCTGGTCAGAAAGCTTAGAAGCTTCTGGCAGAGACGTAATGGGCGTGTTTACCACTGCTTGAATGTTGCCTGCTTTTCATCCGAAGGAGGCGGATAGCTTTATTTTGAGCGATAAGTGAACAAGTGTAAAATCGGCCAGACTTTGGGGCCAAAGGATTTCGTCGGTTTGGCAGTGGGTCAGTGTCGATCAAAATACGATCTTGCCTGCGAACTGCAGCTGCCGCGAAGATCCCGCGTCTCCTACTGCATTCCGCGTTTGTGTGATCTGTCCAAACGTGCTGGTGCTTGCTCCAGTCGCTGAGAGGTTCGGGTTTCCAAAGTTCACATGGTTAAGAAGGTCGAAAGCATCTACGCGGAGGACCAGTGAGACGAACTCAGCCAGTTTTGTGGTTTTCTGTAGTGAAAGATCCGTGTCAGCAAATCCTGGCCCGGTGAGAGCATTGCGGGCAAGGTTGCCGAATCCTGAAGGCTGCGCATAAAAGGCACAACCTGGAGCGATTGTTGTGCAAGCCGAGCCTTGGATAAACGGCACATTACCGGAGGCGAGGACTGCACCTCGTCCGGTGGAGAATTGTGCTCCCGGAAGAATCGTGGGACGAATTGTGTTGGCAACGCCGTTATATGTCGAGGTGGTCGTTACATTCAGAGGGTTGCCGGTCTGCAATTGAGTGATGTTTGCCAGGAGCCATCCCTCTTTCAAGCGATTGCCGCGAAATGGGAGCTCCCAGGTGCCGCTGAAGACAAAATGGTTGCGTACATCGAAATCGGACAACCCATAATTACCGTGAGGATCGAAGTTATTCTGCAGGTTGTATCCACCCTGTGAGCCCAGAGAATTTACATCCATGGATTTCGACCATGTATAGGTCGAGTTCACCTGAATTCCATGAGACAAGGCCTTTCTTACTGTGACCCACAGCGCATTGTAGTCAGAATACGAGTCGGAATCGATGTAAGCGATATTCCCTAGCGCAGAGCCGGGGCGTATGGTACTTGCCGTTGAAATACTTGGGAATGGGCGCGTTTGTTTGCCAGCGGGATAAATCAGTTGGTTGAGATTGCGCTGGATACGAAGATGGCGTCCCACCGAGCCGATATAGCCCATCTCCATGACTGTGCCCCAACCAATGTCTTGCTGCAGATTCAGGTTGTAAGATTCCGTGTAGGCATTGCTGAATAGCGGATTGATTGCGCTCGGAGCGAGACCACTGGCAGAAGCGCTCTCGTAGAGCGTTCCTACTGGCAAACCGGCGCCTGTTGCAGTCAGGCTGACCGGATTTGCATAAGGTGGATTGCTGGCAAGGCCAGTGACAGCATTCGATACGGGCTGGTCGGCAAGAAATCCGAAGCCTCCTCGCAGTACTGTTTTGCTGTTGCCGAATGCGTCCCAAATAAAGCCTACGCGCGGTTCGTAGTTGTGGTTCTGATTATAGGGCTCGTCCACGTTCTGCAATGCACTGGAAGCCGCCAGGAAATTGACAAAGCGATGGCCGCCTTCCGCTGGCGTGCCGTTCCATTCATAACGAAATCCTATTTCTGCGCTCAGTCTTGGTGTCAGTTTCCATGTATCCGATGCGAAGCCGGCAACAGAGGAGACGAAAACACGGTTGGTGACGTTGGTCGGAGTCACTGTGAATGAATTTGCCTGACCTGCGATGAAGTTGTTGGTAGTGGTGAATGTGAGTGTCCCCGGTGTTTGCGCAAAGTTGCTGCCAATAAAGCGGCGGAACTCACCGCCTACCTTAAAGGTATGATTGCCAACAATCCTGGTCAGTGAATCGGATGCGACGAGAGTGGTATCAAAGCGGCCTTGAGGGAATCCGGAAGGGCCGCCAAAATTGAGGCCGATGTCAGATACCGTAATCTGCGGCAGTCCAATCGGGGCGGCAACTCCGTTCTGGATTCCGAAGTTTGCAGCATCGAGCAGGGTGTTGGGAGCGAACGCAATCGAAACGCGGTTGAAGCCGATGCGCGCTTCATTGACCGTATTTGGCGAGAATACATGTACTTCATTGATGGTGCCGATCTGCCGGTGTGCGGTGCGATGGTCCCCGAAGCCAGGGATAGTATTGCCCTGCAAATTCGGCTCTGTGCGGGAGTCCTGCTGCCAGGCATAGTAGAGATGGAGGCTGTCCACGTCAGAAATCTTGTGGAAGAGATCGCCGCTGAACTGATCGATTTTCACAGGTCCTGGTGATGAGCCGGCAAAGACGCTCCCATCACTGTTGTTTCCCGCAGGGATATAGGTTAGCAGGCCCGCATAAGCTGGTCCTGCCGGACTGTTGATTAGCGCCGTGCGCTGCGTGGGTGTAAGTACGTTGCTGCGTAACAAAATGTCCTGCGACTGGCGCAATCCCTCATAGCTCAGGAAGAAAAAAGTGTGATCTTTCCAGATCGGGCCACTAAAGGCTCCGCCGAAATTATTGCGTCGCAGCGTGTTCATCGGATTTGGCTTACGGTTGAAAAAATTGCGCGCATCGAAATAGTTATTGCGGAGGTAGTCAAAGCCTTCTCCGTGGAAGTCGTTCGTCCCGGAGCGCGTGGCAACGTTTACGATTGAACCCGAACTGCGACCATATTCAGCGCTGTAAGTGGAATTCGAGATCTTGAATTCGGCAGTGGTATTGATAGACGGCTGAAATGTGATCTGGTTCTGAGACATATCGTTCAGGTTGATGCCGTTGATCATAAAGTTTGCAGAATCTTCCCGGCCGCCTGCCGTAATGAATGAGTTGGCTCCCAGACCGCGGCTGGCCGAAGTCAGGTTGCCCGCGACTGGAGGCACGACCGAGCCGGGCACAAGCTGTGTCAGGTCAAGAAAATGACGGCCATTGAGTGGAATCTGCTGCACGGTGACTTTATCGATTACCTGCCCGACAGTCATAGTCTGCGCATCTACAATGGGTGCGTTACTCTGCACCTGCACTACTTCTCCGGCAGACGCGATGGCAAGCTGAATATTTACTGTTGATTTCTGATCTACTTCCAACACAACGCTTTTGAGGACATACCGTCCGAAGCCTGCCGCTGTTGCCTCGATGCTGTAATCCCCGGGCTGGATAGAGGGGATGGTATAACTGCCATCCTTATCTGCAGACACGGCCCGCGTGATGCCGGTGGCGTTTCCACGTAGAGTTATTTGCGCTCCCGGCACTACGGCACCAGCCGGATCAGTAACAATGCCAGAAACACTGGCAGTAGATTGAGCATATGCAACATTACCGGCTGTAGAAACCAGTACTACTGTAATAAGTATCGCCTTCAGAAAGTACTTCAAAGTCGACCTCCTCTACAGACTGCTTATGTATTTAAAATCCAGTACAGAAAACGGCACGTTCGTGATTAAGCCGTCGATGAAATGGCAGCGCATGACAAGGGATGGAACTTTCTGGAATCAGGGCGCTGCCGGGAATCGATTTCTTAGGCTGTAATATACATCAGTTATTAACAAAGAGATGATCAAGAATTTGTCAGGATTTGGTAATTCAAATGTCGCTAATCGCGACTTGAAGAAAATCTACACGGAGTAATTGCGGAACCACGCTTTTTTGTTATCAGTCCGACTTTGGACCACAGGGTCTGCACAGCATTGCTTCCCCACCCCCGTCGCAGCGATCAGCATTTTCGATTGATCTCATCTTTTTAATTCATTGAGCCTTTACTGCCATCGATAGCGTCATGTAAACGCGGGTCGAAACGATATGTCTGGCAATGGAACCAAATAATATGACAACAATATCCCAGCGCGCCTTTATTCCCGAGGAGAAAGTCGTAACAGAGCCGCACTATTCCCACCGCAGCTATCGCGTCGAGTCCGTTGATGTGCTCCGCGGCCTGCTCATGATCCTGATGGCGCTCGATCACGCACGCGACTACTTCTCAAGCGCTTCGATCAATCCAACGGATCCCGTCCACTCCTGGCCTGCCCTTTTTGCAACTCGGTGGATAACACATCTCTGCGCACCTGGCTTCATTTTGCTGGCGGGCACCAGCGCCTTTTTGCAGCGCCAGCGCAAAAGCGCAGCCACGCTTACCCGTTCTCTGATTCTTCGCGGCCTGTGGCTCATCTTCATCGAGATCACCGTGGTCACCTTCGGCTGGTCGTTTGGTTTTGGTGCGCCTATCTTTCAGGTCATCTGGGTCATCGGCGCCAGCATGATTGTTCTCGCCGGACTGCAATGGCTGCCCCTGTCCGTCATCGGACTTTTCGCTGCCGTCGTGATCTTCGGGCACAATCTTCTTGATCCCATCCATGCCGCCACTCTCGGTAATTGGACAGACGCCTGGCGGATTCTCCATGAATTCGGCTGGCTCACTTTTCATGGACATCCCATCGCACTCTACGGCTATCCGGTCATCCCCTGGGTTGGCGTCATCGCTCTCGGATACTGCTTTGGCACAGTTGTTGCGCAGGCTCCACAGCAGCGCCAGCGCATCTCAGCTTTGCTTGGCGCAGCCAGTCTCGCACTATTCGCCCTGCTGCGCTTCACGCACAGCTATGGCGATCCTGGGCCGGGTTTCCAGCAGCTGGGAACTCCCGCTCAAACCGTCATGTCGTTCTTTTCCGTGCAGAAATATCCACCTTCGCTCCATTATCTTCTCGCCACTCTGGGAGTGGTGTTCCTGCTGTTTGCGATCTTCGATAAGGCCGTCGAGCATGCGCGTGTGCCTCACCTTCGGGCTTTCGTCAACGTGTATGGGCGCGTGCCGTTCTTCTTTTATATCGCGCATATCTTCCTCATTCACGCACTCGCGCTCATTGTCGCAATTACGGTAAAAGCCAACTGGAGATATTGGGTGACTCCGGATGTCGTGTTCATCAGCCATTTGCCGGGCTGGGGCTATCCGTTGCCGGTTGTTTACCTGGTCTGCATTGCGGTAGTTCTGGCCCTCTACCCCGCATGCGCATGGTTTAACCGCCTCAAAAACCAGCGCCGGGATTGGTGGCTTGCCTATCTGTGAGTAACCTGCTGCTTCACTGTGATTCGTCAGGTACACGCCCACTCGGCGATCACTGGCTTGCTGTTAGATACACATGCTGCTGGCCGCTGCGTATGGTTAATAACCTGGCGATCGAGAGTCCACTCGCATTTGGGTAGGAGCTGTCTCTTGTTTAAGTTCATCGTTGAGCAAGGACTTAAGATGGATCAGTACCATATCAGCCTCTTTGTCTCGATGTAACTTCTTCAAGAGAATGAACTCACGGTTTAGCGCGGGATGATTATCAGGCTCCACCTTTAGAGCCATTTGGAAATGAGCGAGTGCATCGGGCAAATCATTCTGCTGTTCCAGCAGCTTGCCCATCAGCACCTGTGCTTCGACAGAGTCAGGTTTGGCTGCCAGCGATTTTGCCAAGTGTTCCTTTGCTTCGTCATATTCTGGCTGGCCAAGTGCTGCTCCAGAACGAATAAGCAGATCAGCAAACAGATAATTGGCAACAGCATCGTTTGGAGTATCTTTGAGCTGATTTGTCAGCAGTTCCCTTTCTTTGGCTAAATCATTCTTCTGCGAATAGAGAAGGCTCATGGCGATTGTGCTGTGCGACTGGTTGGGCTCGAGGTTGGCTGCCAGGGTGAAGTCGCTCTCAGCATGATCGTATTGGGCCAGCTGAGCATATGCCACACCACGAATGAGATATAGAGAGGCAGCGCTCGGAATTCGCGCTATTCCTGCTGTTGCGGCGGCAATCGCGCGGTCTTCCTGATTATGTTCCAGGCAGAGAATCGCCAGATCAAGATAGTTTGCTTCATCTTTGGGACTGATTTCGGCCGCGCGCTCTAGAGTGCGGAATGCGTCATCGGGCTTATTCACTTTTGTATATGCAAAGGCTAAAAGATTCAGCAGCTCTGAATCTTTTTCGCCCGATAAAGGCTCGAGAGTAACAATTGCGGCATCTGGATCGTGAACCCGCATCTCTGCGACGGCAAGATTGTATTTGAGCTGGATGCTATCTGGATGGAGTTGCGCTCCGTGCGATAGAACCGTGACGGCTTCTGAAGCCTTGTCATTCTTCAATAAGCAATCTGCATATTCTCCAAGAGTGCGAGGTGATTGATAGGCCACATTCTTACTTTGTTCAAAGTAGTGAAGGGAAGCCGTGCAATCGACCGCTTCATACGCGAGTACCGCAGCCATGGCATTGGCTATTTCGTTTCCCGGCATAACTACGAGAAGGCGTTGCACATATTCCATCGCCCGAGGATCGTGGCGAAGATAAGAAGTCTGGGAAGCTGCCTCGAGAGCAGGCTCATAAGTTTTTTCGAGCAGAAGTGCCTGATCGAAGCTGGATAGACTTTCCTTCGCTTTTCCAAGGCCATTAAGGGAAAGACCGCGTAGTGTCCAGAGAGAAGGGTCTTTGGGATGCTCTTTAAGCAGCCCATCCAGAATCTGCAAGGCGCGATTGAATTGATGCGCTGAAATAGCGTCAGCAGCTTGTCGGCGAATTGCGGTGTCATCTTCACCGTATGCAGGTAAAGCAAAGATAAGAATCAAACCAAGTGATGCGATGACAAACCGTTTATCCATTGAGGCAATTCGCTAATCAGAATTAGCGCGATTCAATATAAAAGACACTGAATCGCTGAGAAATACACAACTAGAAACGTATCTTGCCTAAGACCTGAATATTGCGGGGGAGATTCTGGTCGGTGGACTTGCCGAATTCGCCGTTCGCTAGATCGCTAACTGGATTTGTAAGATTGACGCGATTGAAAAGATTGAGTATCTCGCCTCGGATCTGAAATCCTCCCTGCTCACCGAGAAACGGAAGTCTGAAAGTGCGTTGTGCAGCGAGATTCACGTTCGCAAGCCCTGGACCATTGTATGTATTACGCCCCAAACTGCCCTCAGTGCCAGATGCGGGCAAGGGGAAATCGTTGGCGGTAAAAACGCCTTTTAAGAAGTCGGAGCGGCTAGTGCTCCTGGTACTGCCGAAGCTTGGAATATTCGGCACATCATAGTTGTAGCCATCAGCGTTAAAGTCGCCCGAAGGAAATGCTGCGGATGTATACACCGTGAATGGCTGCCCTGATTCGAGCACAATAACAGGGGAAAGCGCCCATCCGCTTGTGATCCAATGCTGGATGCCATTAGAGAACCCGGGAATATTCCACACTGCATCGATCGAAATGCGGTGTCGAGCATCGTAATCTGATCGCCCATAATTTCGCTCTGGATGATTTACGTCGATGACATTTTCAGCTCCGCCAACGCCATTGTCATTGCTGCTGGTATAGTCGAGCGCTTTGCCATAGTTATAAATCGCATGTACAGACCAGCCCTTTGAAAAACGCTTAGAGATCGCGAATGCGCCGACTTCCGCATTTGCAACTCCAATATCCTGGCCATAAACAACTGCCCCGAAACTAGGATTGAGACGCGCCAGGTTTCCGCCATTGACCATCAAGTCGCCGGCAAAGCGGTTTGCATCGGTTTGGAAATAGAGGTGTGTAGCCGATGTTCCAAAGTAGTCGGCCTCTACCACAACGCTGCTGCCAATGCTGCGTTGCACGCCAATTGACCAATTTTGAACCAATGGAGGAGAAAGGCTGGATTGCAGGCCCCCGACACCAATGCGGGTACCGACAAGTCCACCATGCTCATCTACCTGATAAGAAATACCTGGAGGTGGTGCGAAGCCGGTAGGACCAGAACTACTTGTTCCATAAGAAAAGTTGGCAAGAGTTGTGCCTGCGTTATAGATGCTGATGCTGGGAGAAGCAAACTGCGGAGGATTGGTGCGAATTCCGTCTACATAAGAAAGGTCGCCGATTTTGTTGCTGAAGAGGCCCCATCCTCCATGAATCGAGGTCGTGCCATTTCCAAAAACATCGTATGCAAATCCGAAACGTGGAGCGAATCGCCAGAGTGTATTGTCGACGACTTGACCAGTTGAGCCGCGTACCAGCATCGATCCATTGGCAATAGCGGCCTCTCCTTGTGCCCCAGATGCGGGAGTGAAAAGTGCCAGAGGATTTTTACCATAGGTGACTGTGCCGAGATGTCCGAAATAGTCCCAGCGAAGGCCAAGATTTAGCGTAAGTTTGTTAGTTACTTTCCAATCGTCTTGTACAAAAGGAGCAGCTTGCAGCATGAGCACACGCGAATACAAGCTCTGGGCGGTGCCTCCGGCAGCGACATCGACTACTGGTCCGCTTTGCGAACTGGGATGGTCGACTGCGAAATCGACGATATTGGCGAAGTTAAAAGACGGACGGTCGAGTCCTGCAGTGAAATTATCAAGATCCTGCTGGCGATCAACATCAACGCCGACACGGATGCTATGCGATCCCTGCACGTATGTCAGAACATCATGCCAATTCCAGTTGTTATGCACCCATCCCGATGGCCCCCACGATGAAAAACCCGTGCCAAGTCCGCCTGGATAGGCATTCGGCAGCGTTGGCAAGTCTCCGGGAGCTACCGGTTGGTTTCCATCCGCCCGCACGTACGACATGCTGGCTTCGTTGAGAAGCTTCGGGGAAAAGGTGTGGACATAATCGATTTTGTGATACCAAGTAGCATTTGGGCTCACGTATGCGAGGTTTGGACGTGCATTGGCAACGCCTCCCTGCGTAGTATTTCGAAAGAGGCTGTAAAAAAGCTTGTCATTACTATTGTTGAAATTGTGATCAATACGAACGTGGCCCTGGAATCCATTATTGATTGGCGATTGGTTGATCGATACGTTGCCGAGAGCAACGAGGTCGCCCGGCATATCAGCAGGTGGCGTATAGGGGCTTATCAATGACTGCTCAATCTGGTTGACGGTTTGAAAACCGCTCGTCGGCACGCCGCCTGAAGGGGCTCCCTTAAAAAACGCTGCGGCTAAGGAGTTGGGATAATGCGTGTTCACGAAATCTACAAATTGAGCTGTTTCCATTGTCTGGGTCAACGTGACGCCCTGATTGCTCCTGCTCCAGAAAAGAGAACCAAAGAAAAATGTCTTGTCTTTGAGGATGGGACCACCAACAGAACCGCCAAAATCATTGCGCAGGTAGCGAGGGACTTTCGTCTGAAATTCAGTGCGCGCAGTGAGTGCTGATCCTGTATAGAACTCAGAGAGAGTGCCGTGAAAATTATTTGTTCCCGGTTTAGTAAATACTTCTATGAGAGCTCCGCTCTGACGTCCTTTATCTGCTGAAAAAACATTTGTGCTGACCTTCATCTGCGCGACGCTGTCTGGCTCAGGCGTAAGGTTAGTGATGCCATCACGCGAGTTACCGTTTACGCTCGTTCCGTCAACCTGATACTCGTTTGCTTCCTGACGCTGCCCCGCGCCAATAATCTGAAATCCTGGCTCTGCATTGAAACTGTTAGTGCCTTGAGAACCTGAGCTGCTTGCTCCGCCAAATGATCCGCCAAGGCCAGTTACTCCCGGAGCCAATGTGGCTACGCTTGCGTACAGGTTTTCCCCAACAAGTGGGGCTGTTTGCACCGTCTGCTGCTCCAGGACGCGACTGATTGTGCCGCTTGTAGTTTCGACGGCTGAGGAATTTGCTGTGATCTCAACCGTTGATTGCGTCGCACCTACAGTGAGTTTGGGGTAGATAGAGCGAATATCGGTGCCTTCGATATCGATATCCGTTTGTTGCCATGTGCTGAATCCGGGCGACGAAACGCTAATGGAATAACGCCCCGGAGGCAAATGCAAAATTTGCATAAAGCCCTGATCATTCGAGGTTGCTGCTTGCTTTACCTGGGTTTCCTGGTTGGTAAGTGTAACCTGAGCATTCGGGATGACTGCGCCGTTCTGGTCGACGATTGTTCCCTGAATACCACTGCTGTATTGAGCTCTGGCTGATGCCGTCATGGCGGCAATGAGAGCTGCAAGGCAAAGCGCTCTGGTCCAGAAACTGCGCCTTAATCTTCCTTCCTGCATAGATATCTCTCAAACCTCCTCATTGAAATGAAAGCCAGTTTCTCCATTTCTGATGGCGGTCAACTGCTTATTTGAAAGCTTTCATTTAATTCGGCGAGAAGACTAGTAGCATGCCTGGAAAGTTGTCAACAGGAAAATATAACGACAGGGAAATCAAGGTTGCGGAGAGGGCTTATGGCTGCACAAAGGGCCGCCTCAGAGATTCGAACTCTTTCTCCGGGCACGTCTTGATCCATCGAGAGGGGATTTGTTCGAAGAGCGCGGCGGGATAACAGAGTCTCTGATCTTGAGAGCTGTTTTTAATACAACATGTTTTGCCGCGCCATTATCCCCCCGCACCCGCTCGATAAGGAGGGTCGCAGCAGTTGTTCCCATTTGATAGCCAGGCTGCGATACAGACGACAGGGCCGGGCTGGTCATTTGTGCCAAATCGAGATCGTCAAATCCAATCAGAGAAACATCTTCCGGGCAGCGTATCCCGGCCTCGCGGAATGCCATGAGTGCGCCAAAAGCGATCATGTCATTGCCGGCGAAGATAACAGTGGGCCTGGGAATCATGCTTAACAGCAGCAGGGTCTTGGCATGACCTCCATGGTGATCAAAGCTCGCTTCCTGAATGTATTCAGGATGGATATGGATCTTCTTCTCAAGGAGAGCACGCTTGAAACCTCTTAAGCGTTGCTGCGCATTTGTCAGATGGCGAGGCCCGGTAATAATGGCAAGTTGCTTATGCCCCTGCCGAAGCAGGTAGTTCGTCGCTTCATAGGCGCCATGCTCGTTGTCGGCGGTAACGCTGTCCCCATCCCAGTTTTTCGGCAGACGATCTACGCAAACAACTGCTGTGCCAGACTTCCGATAGGATTCAGCCTGAGTAGTCAGATCACTGAAGTTCGACGGTATGACAATCAGCCCCGAAGGCAGATAGGTTCGAAGCTCATTTAGGTGAACAATTTCTTTGGCATGGTCGTTGTCTGTGTTACAGAGGACTAACCGATAGCCATTCGAAAATGCTACATCTTCCGCTCCTCTGACAACCGAGGGGAAAAAGGGGTTGGTAACGTCGGGAATAATCATCCCGATCATATTGGTTTTGTCCCGGCGCAGTCCACGCGCGAGCTGGCTGGGTTGATATCCCAGTGCATGTACAGCATCCATCACGCGTTTGCGCAAGGGTTCACGAACTACGGCGGAGTTGTTTAACACATGTGATACAGTGCCAAGCGATACGCCAGCAATCCGCGCGATCTCTTTCATGTTCGCCATGCTTTACTCTCTGCTCTCAGTTGCGCTATCTCTGAGTTTTGCATATCCATGGCATGTGCTTAAAACTTATCTTGACAATGGCTCGCGGGTCTTTCTATTCTGCATCAGCTCAGATTGAAAGCTTTCATTTCTTAAAATGTACTTTAGCTGATGTGTCTGTTCGATAGGTTCGAGATGCTTGCAGTGAAGAATGTGCCAAAACAATGCAGCGGAAATCTGTATTGTCGGAATATGGGGAGCTGATATTTGTTCCAGCCGGAAACATACCTGCTTACGCTTCTATTCATGATTGTCAGCATGGTCTGCTGGGGATCATGGGCCAACACATTGAAGCTGTGTTCTGGCTACAGGTTTCAGCTTTTCTACTGGGATTATGTAGCCGGTCTGATTGCAGGGGCGTTATTGTGGGGCTTCACTCTGGGTAGCATTGGCAATGCAGGCCATCCATTTCTTGCCGACATTGATCATGCGGATAGCTTCCACATTATCTTTGCACTCATTGGTGGAGTGGTTTTCAATGTTGCAAATTTGCTTCTCGTTGCTGCAATCGAAATTGCCGGGCTTGCGGTTGCTTTTCCAGTCGGCATTGGACTCGCGCTGGTAGTTGGCGCAGTTGGCAATTATGTATTGTCTCCCAACGGGAACCCTCTACTGCTATTCGGCGGTATTGCCTTGGTATTAGCGGCAGTGGTTTTTGATGCCGTTGCCTACCGCCTTAGAGAGACAGAGAGGCGCTCCCTAACCACACGTGGCGTCGTGATCAGTCTAGTAGCAGGTTTGTTGATGGGCAGCTTTTATCCTTTCGTGTCAAAAGCCATGACTGGTGATAGGGCTCCGGGGCCATATGCGATCGCTCTTTTCTTCGTTATCGGTGTTGCTCTGTGTGCGTTTCCATGCAACTACCTGTTGATGAGAAAGCCGCTGGATGGAAGCGTGCCCGTTGCGATGGAGGAATATTGGCGGGTTCGTGGCTCGTGGCATGTATGGGGAGTGATTGGCGGCGCAATCTGGTGCACGGGAGCAGTGCTTAACTTCGTAGCGGCACGTGCACATATGGTCGGACCTGCTGTTTCTTATTCCATTGGGCAGGGGGCGACGATGATTTCAGCTGCATGGGGTGTTTTTATCTGGCGGGAATTTGCAACTGCTCCCTCACGATCAAGACGTTTTTTGACATGGATGTTCGTTTTCTTTCTGTGCGGACTAAGTGCGATTGCGTTGGCTCCGATTGTTGGGAAATAGGATGGTTCTGTGAATCGAGAAAAACCCATGCTGGTGGAAAGAAAACCAATCGTTGTTGTGGGCAGCATCAACATTGACCTTGTCGCAAGTACTGAACGCATTCCCGTAGAGGGTGAAACAGTCACGGGAAGTGACTTTCAGATCCATCCAGGTGGCAAAGGTGCGAACCAGGCTGTTGCTGTCGCACGACTGGGATATCCAGTCAGCTTGATTGGCTGCCTTGGCGATGATGCTTTTGGCGAACAGCTAAGAAGTCATCTGGAGAGCACAGGAGTCGACATTACTGGAATCAAAACTGTTCCAGGTTCGTCCGGCGTTGCTGTGATTCTTGTTGCGGATAGTGGCGAAAACTGCATTGTGATCACGCCAGGAGCCAATGCACAAATCACCCCCGACGACCTGGATAGAAATGTCGAGATCATCCGGTCAGCTGGTCTTGTACTGACACAACTTGAAATCCCAATAGAGACGGTGCAACACCTGGCGACGATTTGCTCCCGTGAAGGCGTACCGCTGATTCTAGACCCTGCACCTGCACGAGAGTTGCCTCCCGAAGTATTGCATCACGTGGCATGGCTTACTCCGAATGAAACGGAAGCCGCGTTTTTGACCGGTCATACAGAAAACGGCCATGACGGGAAGGATTCTACTGCTACTGCACAGACGCTGATGGCGCAAGGCATTCATGGAGTTGTGCTCAAACTGGGAGCGCATGGGGCTTTTCTCGCATCTACTACGGGATTAGCTGAATTTCTTCATCCCTTTCCAGTGAAGGCAGTAGATACGACTGCTGCCGGAGATGCATTTAACGGCGCATTTGCAACTGCGCTTGTTCTGGGAATGGAACCTGTGGAGAGCGCACGTTTTGCAGCCGCTGCCGCGGCTGTTTCTGTTACCCGTAATGGTGCGCAGCCTTCGATGCCGAGCATGGCGGAAGTAACGCAGATCTTGCACGGCGCAGCAATCGACAAAGAATCTGGCAACAAATAGCGCGGAGGGCAAATTCGTGAAAAGCTTACCTGCCGGGATAGGGGGCGCGGTAGTATCCATTCTTTTCGTATGTAGTACAGTTTTCTCGACATCTGCACAAGATTTTCGCTATATACCGCACGATCAGCAAATTCCACCTCCAGCATGTCTCACGATGCATTTTCCCTGGGAAGGGGGAAGCGCTCCGTGCAGTGATGAAACTCATAAAGAATGGTTGAAGGCGGTGACGAACTGGCGTACAGAGCGCCGTATCCGTGTGGGTTATAACGGAGCACGCTACGATATGCCTGCGCTCAAGTGGACGCAGTCGAGTTTTATCCAGCCGCAGATGATGGTGCATGACAGCTATTTTTATGATCCTGTCTCCGGAAAATATACGGTTGATCGCTATCTTGACGATCTCGAAAAACGCTATGGCGGCATCGATGCGGTTCTGATCTGGGCAACTTATCCGAATATGGGTATTGACAATCGCAATCAGCAGGATATGGTCCGCTCCATGCCTGGCGGTGTGGAAGGAGTTAAACAGATGGTTGTGGATTTTCATCGCCGCCATGTGCGCGTGCTCTTTCCGATCATGATGTGGGATCAGGGAACGCGCGATCCTGGAAAAGACTGGCCGGATGCTACTGCCGAATTCATGAAAGAAATCGGAGCAGATGGCATCAATGGCGATACGCAGGATGGCGTTCCCCTCGCGTTTTCACTCGCCGCGGATAAGATCGGGCACCCTCTGGCCTTCGAGCCGGAAATGGGGCCATCTGACGAAGCTCTTGCCTGGAATGTGCTGACCTGGGGGCAATACAAATTCCAATTTGCACCGACCGTGGACAAATATCGCTGGCTGGAGCCGCGCCATCAGGTGAATATTCAGGGGCGATGGAACCGTGATAAAACAGATGATCTGCAGTACGCATTCTTTAATGGTGAAGGCTGGGAGAGTTGGGAAAATGTCTGGGGCATATGGAATGGAGTAACGCCTCGTGACGCGGAAGCAACGAGGCGCGTCGCAACAATGGAACGAGGCGTCGCTCCTTTTCTTGTAAGTGCAGACTGGGAGCCTTTTTATCCCACACATATGTATGGAGTATTTGCAAGCCGCTGGCCACTGAAAGATCAGACGGTCTGGACAATCGTGAACCGTAATGAGTACGGCGTGCATGGCCGCCAAATGACTGTACCGTTCAAGCAGGGCATGCGGTATTTCGATCTTTACCATGGATCGGAACTGACACCCGAAATTGAAGGCACCGATGCTGCTCTTTCCTTTGATCTGGAGGCGCATGGATATGGAATGGTCCTGGCTACCATGGGAGAGCCAGATGCCGCGACTCAGCAGCTAATGACCAAGATGAAGGAACTAACCAGTGCCCAATTAGCAAGTTTCTCGCATGAATGGAAGGTCCTTCCTCAGCAATTAGTGGAAATTGCCGCGACGAAGCCCGTCTCGTCTGTACCTGACGGCATGGTAAAGATTCCTGGTGGCAACTACGTCTTTCGTGTGCAGGGAATTGAAGTAGAAGGCTCAGATGACATTGGCGTAGACGTGCAATATCCATGGGAAGATAGTCCCAGACGTTTCCATGAACATCGCATGGAGATGAAGCCCTTCTACATCGACAAGTATCCGGTGACCAATCGCGAATTCAAAAGATTCCTGGATGCAGCCCATTATCATCCGAAGGATGACTTAAATTTCTTGAGAGATTGGAAGAATGGCTCATTTCCTGCAGGTTGGGATAACAAGCCGGTAACTTGGGTTTCCATTGAAGACGCACGGGCCTATGCAATGTGGGCGGGCAAACGGCTGCCTCACGAATGGGAGTGGCAATTTGCAGCCCAAGGAATGAGCGGACGTATTTATCCCTGGGGAAACAACTGGGAAGCAAAAGTCGTACCTCCGCCGGACCAGGGACGGACAATGCGAGGCCCGGATGATGTCGATGCCCATCCGGATGGAGCGAGCCCCTTTGGCGTCATGGATCTTGTAGGCAATATCTGGCAATGGACCGATGAGTACATGGATGATCACACTCGCGCAGGCATTTTGCGCGGAGGCAGCTATTATCAGCCGCAAGGCTCCATGTGGTACTTCCCGCAGGCATATAAGAACAGTGAACATGGCAAGTTGTTGATGATGTCGCCCAGTTACGATCGTTCTGCAACCGTGGGATTTCGTTGTGTTCGAGACGCTGACCTGCAGGATGTTCATTGAACTTGTAGGACGATAAACCCTCAGGCATCTGCTCCAAAGAGGCTACTGTTACCGTTGAGTTATGAAGAAATTTCTCGGCTTTGGTGTGCTGCTTGCCGCCTCGATCTCGTTCGCCCAGGTTTCCGACCCGCTTAAATTTGTTGATCCGATGATTGGCACTGGTCCCGAAGGACACACCTTCCCGGGAGCGACGGCGCCATTCGGCATGGTTCAACTCTCACCCGACACCCAGATCCGGCCATTTAAGCAAAGCTACAAGTGGGCTGCTGGATATCGGTACGAAGACACAACCATTCTTGGGTTTTCACACACGCACTTTTCCGGCGCAGGACACAGCGATCTTGGTGACGTTCTCCTGACGCCGATCAGTGGTGCTAGTGTTCCGCTGGAGCCTGGCGACCTTGAGACTCCCCATTCCGGCTATCGCTCGCATTTTTCCCACGCCAGCGAGCACGCTGAACCAGGCTACTATAGCGTCATTCTTCAGGACTCGGCAGTGCATGCGGAGTTGACTGCCAGCGAGCGTGTCGGTGTCCACCGCTATACATTCTCCGGCGATACCCAACGCCACATCTTGCTCGATCTGCAAAGCAGTATCTATAACTACCCCGGTAAAGTCCTGTGGTCGCGCATACGCATCCACAAAGATGGCACAATCACTGGAATGCGCGAGACCAGGGGATGGGCACCCGGACGGCAGCTGTATTTTGCGATCCGCTTCTCCGCAGGCATGACAGGTCACGCACTCTACAACAGGGAAGAGGAGCCGCCACCGTACCATGGTTTCAAAACGCCTGGAAGATCGCCGCAGGATACACAAAGCATCGAGGGACGAGGGCTGGAAGGAGTGTTCGACTTTGCGCCTTCATCCGATCCGCTCATTGTCAAGGTGGCACTCTCATCCGTGAGTGAGAAGAACGCAATTGAAAACATGGATGCTGAGACGCCCGGGTTCAACTTCGATCAGGTGCGCGCCAGAACACAACGCATGTGGCGCGATGAGTTAACGCGTGTTGAGTTCGAGGCTTCGTCCCCAATGCAGAAATCGCTCTATACCGCTCTTTATCACGCCCTGATGGCGCCGAGCATCAGCATGGATGTCAATGGGGAGTATCGCGGTCCAGATAATCAGGTCCATCGCGCTGAAGGTTTCCATTTCGTGTCGACGCTTTCCCTGTGGGACATCTATCGCGCCGAACAACCGCTGATGACTATTCTCGAGCCGGAACAGCGTACTAACGACCTGGTTCATTCGCTGGTGGCTTCAGCTGAGGAAAGCCCATTCGGAATTCTGCCAATATGGCAGTTTCAAGGGCAGGAAACATGGTGCATGATCGGCTATCACTCTGTGCCGATCATCGCCGATGCCTACATGAAGGGAATCCGGGGTTATGACGCGCAGACTGCATTGGATGTCATGGTTGCCAGCGCCACCTATGGTCCCTACGGCAATCTGGACTCGTACATGAAGCTTGGCTATGTGCCAGTCGATCACGATGATGAGGCTGCTTCCAAGACGATGGAATATGCCTTTGACGACTGGAGCATCGCACGCATGGCCAGGGCCATGGGCAATATGCAAGTGGCTGCAACGTTTGCCAAACGCGCTGGATTCTGGCGAAATAACTTCAATCCAGCGGATGGATTCGTTGAGCCTCGCCTGAAAAGCGGAGAGTATCGGAAACCCTTCGATCCTGCCCAAGCGGGCGCGGAAAGTGGCTTTACCGAGGGAAACGCCTGGCAATACTCGTGGTATCAGCCGCAGGATGAGCAGGGACTGATTGATTTACTCGGCGGCCGGGAAAAGCTGATTGCCAAGCTAGACGAGATGTTCGATCAGAAGGTGGATCCTGCCAAGTATGCCAGCGTAGAAGATATCTCTGGAATGATCGGCCAGTACATTCATGGTAATGAGCCCAGTCATCATCTTGCCTACCTGTACATGTATGCAGGTGCGCCGCTAAAGACCCAGGCGCGGCTAAAACAAATTATGAGCACGCAGTACAAGCCTGCGCCCGACGGTCTGGTTGGAAATGACGACCTGGGTCAGATGTCCGCGTGGTTCATCTTCACCTCTCTGGGTTTCTACCCGGTGGCTCCGGGGTCAAACCAATATATTCTGGGGCGACCGTTCGTCGATCGCGCGCGAATTCATCTACCCAACGGCAAGCTGCTGACTGTTGAGAGTGTGAATATGAGTGAGGAACATAGTTTTGTGAAGGATGTTCTTCTCAATGGCAAATCGCTGAACCGGAGCTATGTGACTCATGAAGAGCTTATGCAGGGAGGAGAGCTGAGATTTATCTTCAGCAACGAAAGAGAAGCAGAGTGGTCACATCGCGCCCTGCGCGCGCCATTCTCGGAGACGGACCGGAGCTGGAATTAGCGAGTATTGTTTGCCGCATGGCGAATCGTCTCTGCTTCCCATGCGGCCCCCCTCTCGATATTCCCTGTCGAACTCAACGTACCTCACTGCGGTACTGATCAGTTCAAGTTGCTCCTCGTGATTTGCCACTGACTCACCGCAGCCCGACAGCAGTGTCATAGGCTGCCTCTACCTTCATCAATACCAGTTCAGGCGGGAGTCCCTTAGAACGGTACAAAAAATCCGTTTCATGGCAAATAAGGTTGCCAATGCTCCAGTCGTGTGACTATTATTCCTCACGAATTTGAGAAACCGGTCTCTGTAGATAGCAATGCCTTTTTATAAGGCATTGCATTATGAATGTGCACTTATGGGGAGATGGGTACCTATTCCTCTCAGAAGGTCTCATGGAAAAGCAGGACTTGACCACAACGCAGTCCAAAGAACAATTCCTTGGAGGCAACAGCATGATCGAAACAGGCGACATCAAGCCCAATAGGTCAAAAGACGGCACTCAAGATTGCTCTACCCAGACAATCGATCCGATGCGGACAATAACAGGAATGACAACGAGCATGCCCGCTCGCGAAGTGAGGCGGATGCTCCGCTTTCACTCGATTTTGCTTTTCTCGCTGCTTATCGTTTTGGCTGCAGCTCTTTTCCTGGGCGCGACGGCGATGGCTCAGATTACAGGTCTCGGAGTAATTTCGGGAACCGTAACTGACTCCTCCGGGGCTGTTGTCCCCGGCGCTCGGATAACCATCACAGATGCTATACGAAACGTATCCATTGCTTCTGTGAGCAACTCGAGCGGCTATTTTGAAGTTAGCGGTCTGAATCCGAGCACTTACAAAATCGAGGTGACCGCCCGGGGCCTTGAAACGTTGCTGCGAGAAGGAATTACTTTGGAAGCCAGTGGACATATCAACGTGCCATTGCAACTGCAGGTGGGTCATTCCACGCAGACTGTGGTCGTGAGCGCGGATGCATCATTGCTCAACACAGAGAACGGCTCTACCGGCGAGGTGCTTACAACCAAACAGTTGGAAGAGCTGCCGGCAGTGGGTTCAAATCCCATGGAACTTGTTTCCCTGGCACCTGGAGCACAATCTCCATACCCTCAGACTTACACCATGGGCGATACATTGAGCTGGCCCGGGATTTCCAAGTTTGGGAGTTTCGGCTTTCTGAACGCAAATGCGTGGACTATCGATGGAGTCCCAAATATGGGAAACCCCCGGGGAAATGCCATCGGCCTTTCATCAGAAGAAACAGATGAGCTGAAGGTGGATCCTGTCTCCTTCGATGCGGCGTTTGGACATACGATGGGTCTCATGATTACCCAGACAACAAAAGCAGGAACAAATGACTGGCATGGAACCATACACGACCTCTATCAAACCAATGCCTGGCGGGCGATGACGCATTTCCAGGGTCTGACCTACAAGTATCAACAGTCTCTGCATGGCTGCGATAACGGTACAGGTTCTCCTTCCGATTGTCTTGGCTTGAAATATCAGTATGGAAATCCCGGTGTGTACACGAACATCGGCTCAGCTTCTTTCGGCGGGCCCGTTTTCATCCCTAAACTCTTTGATGGCCGCAATAAGCTCTTCTTCTTCGTGTTCGTTGATGATGATAATCAGAATACTGCAGGAGTCGGTACCGTCAGCATACCCACGCTGCAGGAGCGTTCGGGAGACTTCAGCGACCTGCCTGCGACGACAAGCGCCATTCCTGCCTCTTATACTTCCGCTTGTGGTGCTGGTACTCCCTACTACGGCCAGTACCAGCTCTATAACCCATTTACTGTCGCCCTCGATAGCAATGGCGTGCCGCGCCGCCAGCCTTTCTGCGGCAACGTGATCCCGGCTAACCTGCTCAGTGCCAATAGCAAGATGGCGGCCGTTTACAATAAACTTCTGCCGACTCCCACCACAAACAGCCCGCTGGGCAGCAACTACACTTACACAACGCTCACGCCTCAGACGTTCCGCCAATTTACACTGCGCATGGACTATGCGTTGTCTCACAACGACCACATTTACTTTCGGTGGACGAGAGAGCACCTTACACAAACGGTAAATGGATTTGCGACAGGCGGCGCTGAGAATCGCTTCCAGCAGAAATGGATTCAACTTGGCGCAGTCGGCTGGAACCACATTTTCAATGCAAATACGGATCTTAACGTCACCGTCGGAGCAACCAACTTCAATGCGGCGTGTTGCACCTATCCCGGATATGACACGTATTCTCCCAGCTCCGTAGGTCTGCCTGACTATCTGCAGAGCTATGCCGCAGTTTCTCCCACTCTGCCTATCCTCAATGCCAGCGGCTACCAGCAGATTGGACAGATGGACAATACCCCGCAGATCTACCGCCACCTGTCGTTTAGCGGGGTTCTGACGCACGTGCAGGGACGCCACACCATGCGTTTTGGCGCAGCGTGGGAGCAGCAGAGTTTCTCGCAGGCAGCCCAGGGCAACGCAGCGGGAACATATACCTTTGACGATACCTATACCTCGGAGAACAACGGCACGGACAATACCTATCCGCAAAGCAACACGGGGCTATCGTACGCAGCGTTGCTGCTTGGCATCCCGACCACCTCGTCTGTACAGCTGGGTGCTCCGTCATCCATCAGAACACCCTACTATGCGCTTTATGCAGCCGATACCTGGCGGATCACGCCAAAACTGACATTGAATCCGGGGCTTCGTTTTGAATATGAATTCGGTCCGTCCGAAAAAAATAATGCTCAGATTGTCGGATGGGATTCAACCGCAAGTCTTCCAATTTCTGCGCCTGCCAATGCAGCGTACGCCGCAACGTTCGCCGCGGCAACTCCAGCAGAAAAAGCTGTCCTGCCTGCCTCGCTTACCATTCAGGGAGGTCCTGTCTATGCTGGCGTCAATGGGGCGCCTGCGCGCCAGTTTGTGAATAGCTATCGTTTCCTTCCCCGGCTGGCAGCGGCATATCAGATTACTCCAACGACAGTGCTTCGAGCTGGCTACGGAATTTTCTTCGATACGATCAACGCCCACGGCCAGGGAAGCGGCGGCACTCCCCATCCAAGTGCCGCAAACATTGGCGGGACGAATCAGTGGGGAGGAGTTCAATTCGCCACTGACCAGGATGGATATAGTGCTTCGACGAGCGTGGCCTCCTCGACCACATACGGCACCAACTTTGTTGCAGGCACAACACCTCTCAGCGACCCGTTTCCTGCAGCCAACGGGAGTCGATTCAATAAGGCCATTGGAAATGCTGCGGGAGCCATGTACTATGTCGGGTCCAATGTCACGGCATACGATCACGGCATGATACCTCCGCGCGCTCAGCGCTGGTATGTGGGTGTGCAGCATCAATTCGGGACATCGACTCTCGTTGAAGTAGCATACCTTGGGCAGGTCGCAACGAAATTGCCCCTCAGTGTATCCGCATCAAGTATCCCCGGTTCGTTTTATGCCGGCGGCACGCAACCCAACACAGCCACGAACTCACTGCTTGCAAGCAAGGTGCCCAACCCATTTGCGATCGGAAACTTCAGCAGCATCGCCGGCAGCAACCCGGCGGCCTATGAATTGATGTCGCACAACAGCTATTTCACTGCCAGTACCATAACAGTCTCAAACCTGGTGAGAAGCAATCCGCAAATGAGTGGATTGTCGCTCTGGCGATCTGTTGGCGAAACGAAATTTCAGGAAGTTCAGGTAAATGTGACCAAGAGATACAGCAGCGGCCTTACATTTATAGCCGGCCTGCAGCTCAATGATCAGCATGACCGCGACTATTTCGCGAATTCATTCGATGCTTCGCCGAGCTGGGAATCTTCAAACAACAGCACGCCTTATCGGGTCACTGGGCAGGTCATTTATGAACTTCCGTTTGGCGCAGGTCACACATGGGCGAATTCGGGGTGGGAATCAAAAATTTTCGGTGGATTCCAACTTGCTGGGACATATGAACGGCAATCTGGATGGCTGCTAACATTCGGCAACCTGTTTTATATTGGCAAGCCCGGTAAAGATATCAAACTCAAACATCCTGTTTACGTGAATAATCTGGCATCGGGTGGGTCTGCGTATGTTCAATGGCTCAATCCGGGAAACGTCTCTACTACCTATAGCAATGGAGTATGCAGTTATAGCGGGACTGGTTTCGTAACAAATTCCTCGTGTCAACCAAATGGAATTAATCTTCGCGTGTTTCCGACTCACGTCGATGGAGTTCGTGGGCCAGCGGTAGATGGTATCCAAGCCAATTTGCAGCGGACCTTCTCTCTAAGTGAAAGATTTAAGCTGAATGCTCGCGTGAATGCTTATAACCTATTGAACCGCCAGTACCTGGGCCTTCCGAATTTAACCCCAACATCGACACAATTCGGGCAGATAAACTCGGATGGAGCATCGAGCGGGCCAGGAAATTCGCGCTGGCTCGCGGTTGAAGCACGTTTGCGATTTTGAGTGCAGATTCCAACTGTCTATGGCCTTTGCGTAATTGCATAGCAAGGGGAGCCAAGAGGCGCCGAGATGACTGAATCTCAATGAGTACGAAATCGCCAATTCGCTAATTATGGGAATTCCTGCCGTCGGGCCGGCTTCTAGCGAGCATTGCGCCACACACAAACATAGATTGACGTAGTACAAAACTAATGCGTTTTAACGGCGTGTTCATGCCGCATTGACCATGGGCGCGAGAGGTGCAGAGTAGAACTCTCGCATGAAAAAAACATGCTGGTTCGTCGCCTCTTTGGCGGTACTCTCCCTGATACCGCATGCAGCAATGGAAGGACAGTCCAGGAGCAATCGGACGACGCTCCCGGTCGGTGATTTTGACGATGGCTCACTTCTACCCACAGGGCGATTCATCACGCCGACCGCGGCGCCGGGATCGACCATTCAGGTACTCGCTACAGGATTACGTGCGGATGGCAATGCCGATGCTGCAGAGGCAGTCAATACAGCGTTGAGCCCTGACGGCAAAACGCTATTGGTGCTCACCAGCGGCTGGAACAACGGCAATAGAACTCCGGACGGCACAGCAATTACATTTCCTACGATTGATCCCAAGACGGGAGCGGCAGTCGGAACGACCGGCAATGCGGAATGGGTCTTCGTATTTCATGTTGCAGCGAACGGCACGGCGACCAAACTGCAGCAGATCAATATTCCTGATACCTACAGCGGCCTGACCTGGGCGCCGGATGGCTCGCGCTTCTATGTTTCTGGCGGAAATGACGATCGCGTCTATGTCTATAAGTTGAGCGGAAGCCAATATGTGCCTGATGTTCCTTTCATTCTTCTTGGACATAACTCCAATCAGACTGCTCCGCTGACAAACTATGACGGCGGCATTCTGAAAGGCACCAAAGTTGGCAATGAAATCCCTATCCTTGTAGGCGGGGCGGTAGTCGCAGGAATCGCTGTCAGCCGCGATGGCAAAACGCTGGTGGCGACGAACTATGAGAATGATTCTCTCTCTATCGTCGACACGGCTAGCCGTACGGTGAAGAACGAAGTGCATTTCTTTTCTCCTGGCGGCACCGTGGCACAAGGTGAATTTCCATATGATGCTGCAATTCTTAGCAACTATAACGGCACAGCGCGAACAGCATTTGTAAGCAGCCAGCGTGATGATCAAGTGATGGCGGTGGATATTGCCAGCGGCAGGTTCTCTGCTATTCGCGTCGGCGATCAGCCGAATCGGCTGCTGCTTTCACGAGATCAGCGGAACCTGTATGTGATCAACGGCAACAGCGACAGCATCTCCGTGATTGATATAGCTCTCGAACGCGTCGTACGGACAATTTCACTTTCCCGCCCCGGAGACAGGTATAAAGGCCTGAATCCTAACGCTGCTGCCATCAGCCCTGATGGAAACACCATGTATGTAACGCTGGGAGCTGAGAACTCCGTAGCAGTCGTGAACCTGTGGACGGGGCAGGTAGAAGGCCGCATTCCAACCGGCTGGTATCCAACTTCGGTTTCTGTAAGCGCGAATGGAAACACCTTGTACGTCTCAACCTTCAGGAGCAATTCGGGGCCAAATCCCGGAAACGCAGAGGCTAATCCGGAGTTCAAGACGCAGCGTTCCTATCCGCTCGAAAAAGCACAGCTGAACATCATTCCAGTTCCGAGCTATGGCGTATTGGCTGAACTTACCCGGCAGGTCGACAAGAACAACGGTCTTGTGAATCGCCGAATCGATCCGCTGATGGCTTTCCTGAGCACCAGAATTCATCATGTCATCTACATCGTGAAAGAAAACAAGACCTACGATCAGATACTAGGCGACCTTGAAAAAGGCAATGGAGATCCTTCGCTGAACCAATACCCGGAGGAGGTTTCACCAAATCACCATAACCTGGCGCGGACTTTTGGTCTGCTTGACAACTTTTATGATACTGGGGAAGTCAGTGGTTCAGGATGGGCCTGGTCCACCTATGGACACGCCACCGAATATACAGAGAAGACGATTGCCGTAAATTATGGAAACGGGAGCAGCGGCGGCGTTACCTATGACACGGAAGGCAGCAGCCGGCTCATCGGCATGGGCGTGCCTGATAACACGAACAACCCGACGCCCTTCACCTCGCGCTTGACAGACATACTCGATCCTACGGGCAGCTCCAACATTCTTCCTGGACCGAAGAATGTGGCGAGCCCTGAAGGTACGGATGATGATGTGAATGCTGAAGCCGTTGGCGGATATCTGTGGGACTCCGCTCTTCGCGCCCATAAAACCGTACGCAACTATGGTTTCTTCCTTGATCAGAATTATTACGTCAGTACAGGCGGCGATCCGACAAAGCCAGATCCCGTGCTTCCAACCTATATTCCAGTTTCGCCGACGCCATTCACTGCAAACATTCCACAGGCTGTCGTAGTTCAGCGCCCTTTGAAGCCTAATACTGATCTCTACTTCCGCGGATTCGACCAGAACAACGCAGACACTTATCTCGTAAATGAATGGCAGCGAGATATGCAGATCAATGGCCTGCCGAACCTGACGCTGCTTCGCCTGCCGCATGATCACAATGGCAGCTTCGGGACGGCAATCGCCGGCCTGGGAACTCCAACTCTTCAGATATCGGATAATGATTATGCCATTGGACGCGTCGTCGATATCATCAGCCACTCGCCATACTGGAAAGACACGGCCATCTTTATTCTTGAAGATGATGCGCAGAATGGGTCGGATCACGTTGATTCACACCGTTCGTTTGCCTATGCTATTTCGGCATACAGCCGGCGCGGTGTGACCGTCTCGACGAACTACAACACGGTAAATGTTCTGCGCACGATGGAAGACCTGCTCGGGATTAACCACCTGAATTTCAGCACCGCAGATGCAGCGCCGATGTCCGATCTGTTCATGCGGACGCCGAACCTCACCCCGTATCATGCGATCGTTCCGGGAGACCTCTGCGCCGCACCGGTCGATCCTAACCTTGTTCCAGCATGCCAGAGCAGCGCATCAAAGATTACCCCACAGGTACACGAACTGCACAACGCTGCGTGGTGGGCGGAGAAAACCAAAGGCTTCGATTTCTCTGACGCAGACCGTATCGATGCTGACGCCTTCAACCATATCCTGTGGCAAGGCATCAAGGGCGATGATGTCCCCTATCCGACAGTGCGCAGTGGCCTTGATCTGCGGCAGAACCGCGCACAGTTGTTGAAGCGGTGGCAGGAAAATAAGGCACAGGTACAACCAACCTTAATCAACTACAGCGGTGGCGGGAATTAGTTCACCGCCGATGCAAGGTCTGGCATTAAAATGCAGGAGCCGAAGGCAAATCAAAAATGCGGTCGGCTTCTGCAATCAAAATGAAGCAAGAGATTTTGCTCAGATTGTTAAAGACCTTCAGGTTCTGCATACGTCCAATATGCGCTCATTTCATGAATCTGAGTTTTCACAATCAAGGCTTATCAGAAGATGAGCACCTGAAAGGGCGTAATTTCGTGAAAAGACATCGACAGGAGATATGAAATGAGTGCTACAAAGCAACAGAAGTTGTTTACATCAGTTCAACTCGGACCCATGCAATTGAAGCACCGTGTTGTGATGGCCCCACTCACGCGTTCTCGATCCATCCAGCCTGGTTCCATCCCCGGCGATCTGATGGCTGAGTACTATACACAGCGAGCTTCTGATGGCGGGTTCATTATCAGTGAAGCGACCAATATATCCATCACAAGCCGCGGATGGTTCGGCGCTCCCGGACTATATACCGATGAACAGGTGGAAGGATGGAAAAAGATTGTCAATGCTGTACATGCGAAAGGCGGCCACATGTTCGCACAACTCTGGCATACAGGCCGCTCTTCGCATGTTGAGATGACTGGAGGTGAAACACCAGTCTCAGCTTCAGTGAATCCAGATTATTGGCAGGATGCATCCCATCTAGTTTCGATACCGAGCGGCTGGGCACAGCCATCTCCGCACAGAGCGCTCGAGGTATCGGAAATTTCAGAAATTATCGAAGACTATCGAAAGGCGGCAGAGCGGGCAAAAGCCGCAGGCTTTGAGGGCGTCGAGCTGCATTCTGCTAACGGCTATCTTATTGATCAATTTCTCCAGGACGGCAGCAACAAGCGCGCAGACGAGTACGGCGGCTCAATTGAGAATCGCTCACGGTTATTGTTGGAAGTAGTGGGTGCGCTTACATCCGTCTGGGGTGGTGAGCGCGTAGCAGTACGCATCGGACCGAATGGCTCCTGGAATGGCATGTCGGACAGTAATCCGGAAGCTCTTTTCAGTTATGTTGCCGAACGACTCAACCAGTTTGGGCTGGCGTATCTGCATATTATCGAGCCGCGTGTGAAGGGCAACGTCGTTGTCCATGAAGGGCAGGCTCCTATCGCCTCACAACAATTGCGAAAGATATTTAAAGGCAAAATCATCGCGGCGGGCGGATTTGAACCAGACACCGCGGAAGCAATCGTTGAGAGTGGCGATGCCGATGCTGTTGCTTTCGGACGTCACTTCGTATCGAATCCCGATCTGCCGCAGCGCATTCAAAAGGATATTGAACTGGCGCCATACGATCGCGACACATTCTACACTTTCGATGCTCGCGGTTATATCGATTATCCGCCTCATCAGGAACTGGTAATGGCTTAAACTGTTCTCCGTGCCGCGTGGCTGTGAACAGTCGCGCGGCATATCATCATCATCGGGGAGCGGTTGTGTCGAACAGTACGTCTACATCCTTCTTGAGCTTGTTCAATGATGGCTCATCTATATAGACCATATGGCCCGCGGCAAAAGTGTCCCGGGTTATATTTTTGTGCCCATTCGCTGTCAGGCCCATGTGGTCCAGAGTGTATTCCACACCAAACAGAGGAGTGGCCGCATCGTAAAAACCTTCCGCAACCAGCACATGCATGTAGGGATTCTTGGCAAAAGTATTCCGCAGCATATCGCTTACGTCAGGAAAGCCGCGCCCATTGCCCGGGTACTCCCACGGGCCAATGCCGCCGCCCAGCACCCAGTAGTTGAGATCAGTGTTGTAGTTCAGCTCCTGTTTCACATAGTCGCCAAACACTGACGTATACGGCGGTCGAATCACTGCTTCGCTGGGATCGTAGTCTGTAGACTGCTCTGTCCCGGAAGCATTGACGCCGGTAAATCGCCCATCGAGCCGTCCTACGGTTTTTCCTTCATCGCGCAACAGCTCAGCATCAAAGTGAGACAGGTCCACGCGCAGATTGCTCCGGTCGATAAATGCCTTGCTCAATCCCGTGTACCGTGCCAGATGATCGATGGCCGATTGGCGTTCCTGCGGGCTGATGGAATCGCCCTTCTGCAGAATGACGGGATATTCATTCGCGGCCCACTGTTCGACTTCATGCTTCAGAGCAGCGGGATCATTATTCAGCTCAGGCGCAAGCTTATGATGGTAGGCTGCGGTGAGCGCATATGTCGGAAGAAAAACTATATAGGGAAGATCGTTTCCAACCGCAAAACCAGTCGTCTGAAAATTGAGAATCGTTGAGATCAGCACGATGCCATTCAGAGCAATGCCGCGATCAATCAGCCAGCTCGACAAGCCTGCCGCGCGCGTTGTGCCGTAGCTTTCTCCCGCCAGATAGAGCGGGGACTTCCACCGCGAATTCGTCTGCAGGTATAAGCGGATAAATTCCCCAAATGCATCCAGGTCTCCGAGCAGTCCCCAGTATTTCTTGCCGGCTTCCGGTGTAAGAGCGCGGCTATATCCGGTGCCAATAGCGTCGATGAAGACGAGGTCTGTTCTGTCCAGCCAAGTATCCTGGTTGTCCTCAACCTGAAATGGCGGAGGCGGCATTGCTCCATTTGACTCCAGCTTTACACGCCGAGGACCAAAGGCCCCCATATGCAGCCAGATCGTAGCCGAACCAGGGCCGCCATTGAATGCAAAGGTCAGCGGACGTTTTTCCGGGGCATTGTCCAGCGTATAAGCAACATAGAACATCATTGCGTCAGTCACACCGGTCTTGGTTTTGATAGGCATGCGCCCAACCGTAGCCGTGTACTGCAACGTGCGGCCATGCACAGTGATTGTATGGTGCGTGACTACTGGAGGTTCAGCAGGCGGCTCCCCTTTGTGCTCAAGCGCTGCAAGAGGCTGAATGCCGCCCGGCTCATTTCCATTTTGTGGGCCGGTGCGTCTCTGCGCCGCAAGCGGGAGCGTGGAAGTTACTACTGCTAAAAGCAATGCAAGGCTACGATTGAAATTGCACACACTTTCTCTCTGCATTTGTTCCCCGGCATCAAAGCTGTTTGATGGATGGAGTTGGCTTTATCAGAACTGGATTCTGGCAGTCACAAAACGGGACCGCAATCGTCTGATAATGTTTGATTTCATGATGCAAGATTGTACGCAATTTAGAATACTGTCAAGAAAATTCAGAGATACGATAAGGTTTCGAGGAAAGGCGTGATGAATGGCAAAGGCACAGAAGCAAGTAGAGAAGAGTGAGCGTGAGATGAAGCGCCTTGACAGTGTTACTGCGGCATTTCTGAAACTGCGCGATCTGATCGTGCAGGGGCAGATCGCTCCCGGTTCCTGGGTAGTAGAGGCGGAGCTGGCCGACAGACTTGGATTCAGCAGGACGCCGGTACGCGGCGCCCTGCAGTTGCTTCAACGCGAGGGTTTCATCGTCGAGCACCGCACGGGCTCCAAGAAATCGAGATTGCGCATATCGCCCCTCACCAAGGAAGACGCACGTGAGCTTTACTTGATTGTCGGCACGATCGAGGCCCTGGCCGGCAGCCTCACCGCAATGCTTTCTGCCAGCCAGCGTAAACAGCTCTGCGCCAAGCTGAAGGAGATCAATCAGCGCATCCATGGGATAGCATCCAGAAAAAACGTTGAGCTGCGGAGCGTCTTCGATCTGGATACATCGTTCCATTACGAAATCATCGCGGCGAGCGCAGGGCCCCGCCTGCAGACTATCCACCATATGATGAAGCCGCAGATCGAGCGCTACTGGCGGCTTTATGCGCACTCCATCATTCAGGACCTGCATCACTCTGTTTCAGAGCACGAAGAGATTATTGCCTCCATCGCCAGCGGCAACGCCAAGGCGGCTGAGCGCGCCCTCGCCAATAATTGGAGAAAGGGGGCGGAGCGCATTTATGCGCTTATCGATCTGTTCGGAGAGCGTGGCAGTTGGTAAGCATACAAAATCGTATACCTGATAATTTCCTGCTTAGGGATTCAAAAACGTTCTTGACTTGGCGTTCATATTGTGGCCTGATGCATATATCTTTCCGCTAGAAAACTATGAGCTCACTTAGAGGGGGCAGGCCAATCCACCCGGAGGCCTTAAGTTGTCCTGTCTGACTGGAAGGGGAATGTAAGGATGCTTGGGATGCGCCGCGGCTGGGCTCTTGCGCTCAGTAGTGTAGTGTTACTGTCAGCTCTCACAACGGTTTATGCGCAGCGGGATGCACGCCCCGGGGTCAAGGCCGCACCGGATCGTAAGCCTGGAGAAGGCCTGGGCCCCTATGACCGGTTGGTCATACGAGGCGTTACTGTAATCGACGGTACAGGAGCTGCGCCGTTCGGTCCGGTAGATATCGTCGTCGAGCACGACAGGATTGCCGAGGTGGATGCAGTCGGTGCCCCGCACGTGCCGATCGATCCCAAACACAGGCCCGCAAAAGGAACATACGAGATCGATGCTGCAGGCATGTATCTGATGCCTGGCTTCGTGGATACCCATACGCATTACGGTGATCCCAAAAAGGCGCCTGAAGCCGAATATGTGAACAAGCTGTGGCTTGCTCATGGAGTGACCACCGTCCGCGGTGTCCCTGGCGGAGGCCTGGATTGGACCTTGCACGAGCGCGATCGTTCCAACAAGGATGAGATCGTCGCTCCGCATATCTTCGTCTATCAGCCTGCCTTCACAGGTGATGGATGGAAGCCGCAGCAGGCGCTCACACCCGAGCTTGGCCGCGAATGGGTGCGTTACCTGGCAGGAAAGGGCGCGGATGGCGTGAAGTATTTTGGAGGCGACCCCGATGTTGCCGCCGCTATCTTCGACGAAGCGAAAAAACAGAAGCTGGGCACTGTGGCTCACCTGGCGCAGAACTATGAGTCGCGCCTGAATGCTCAGCAGGCAGTCGATCTCGGACTCGGTACCGTCACGCACAGTTACGGTCTTTTTGAGTCGCTTTTAAGGGACTCGACCATACAGGATTATCCCCTCAATCAGAACTACTCAGACGAGTACATGCGCTTTGGCCAGGTAGCCAGAAACTGGGACAAGATCTATCCGCCGGGCAGCAAGGAGTGGAATGCATTTCTCGAAGATCTGAAGGCACACCATGCTGTGATGAACCCCACCATGGTGATCTACTCTGCAGGCCGTGACCTCATGCGCGCCTATTCAGCGGAGTGGCATGACAAATACACCCTGCCATCCCTGATGGACTACTATCAGCCGAATCGCACCAACCACGGATCGTTCTACTATTACTGGACCACAGAGGACGAGATTGCATTTAAGAACTACTACCGTGTCTGGGGCCAGATGATTAAGGACTATAACCAGATGGGCGGCCACGTCACAGTAGGCACCGACGCCGGCTTCATCTACCAGACATACGGGTTCGCCTACATTCAAGAGCTGGAGCTCCTGCGCGAGGCTGGCCTTACTCCTCTCGAAGTCATTCGCTCAGCCACTCTCTATGGAGCCGAAGAGCTGATGGATCCCAAAGGCGAGGCCTCGGATTTCGGCATTATTCGTCCCGGCAAACGTGCAGACCTTGTGATCGTAGATCAGAATCCTCTGGAGAACCTGAAAGTTTTATACGGCACCGGATGGATGAAACTGAATGACGCGACCGGCAAGGTAGAGCGTGTCGGCGGCATCAATTACGTCGTGAAAGACGGCATCGTGTATGAGCCGAAGAAGCTGCTTGCCGATGTTGCCGCCATGGTTGAAAAGCAGAAACAGGACCGCAAGGGAGCTGCTGCATCCCGCCAGGGCGAGCAAGTGTCATTGAAGTAGCTGCAGTGTAAATTGATCCTTACACAAAATTCCGCGCTCACACGAGGGAATCCATGATGCGTCCAGCAGTGATAGCCGGTCTTATTCTGTCCTGCGCGCTTGCCGCCGCTGCTCAGAATCCTCATGCCTCCAAATGGCCTGTTAAAGATAATCTCTACGTCATTAAGAATTTTCGTTTCGGCACGGGTGAGACTCTGCCTGAGCTTAACCTGCACTATCTCACGCTTGGCCAGCCGCATCGCGGAGCAGACGGCCATGTCGATAACGCCATCCTCCTTCTGCATGGCACCGGAGGCGACCGTCATACGCTGTTGAATCCCGTCTTCTCCGATGTCCTTTTCGGTCCGGGCCAACCCTTCGATATCACGAAGTACTTCCTCATCTTGCCGGATGACATCGGGCAGGGCGATTCATCGAAGCCATCGGATGGCCTGCATATGAAGTTCCCGCAATACGACTACGACGACATGGTTCGCTCGCAATACATCATGCTTACCGAGGGCATGCACATCGACCATCTGCGGTTGATTCTCGGGACATCGATGGGCTGCATGCAGTCCTGGGTCTGGGGCGAGACCTATCCGCATTTCATGGATGGCCTCGCGCCCTTCGCGTGTTACCCGGTTGAACTGGCCGGGCGCAATCGCATGACCCGCTATATCGCCATCGAGAGCATCGAACACGATCCAGCATGGAAGAATGGCGAATACACCAGCCAGCCTGTCGAAGGTCTGCGCGGCGCGGAAGCCATGCTCCTCATCATGGGCTCTTCTGCATTGCAGATGCAGAAGAACTATCCCGCCCGGGAGCAGGCGGAAAAATACGTCGACGACTACATGGCCCGCACCATCAGCCGCGTCGACGCAAACAATCTCATTTACTACGTCAACGCGTCGCGCCATTACAATCCGGAGCCCAAACTCTCGACTATCGTCGCGCCTGCTTTATGGATCAACTCTGCGGATGACTTCATCAACCCTCCGGAACTTGCACAGCAGATCATCAACGCCCGTGTGCTCCCCAAAATGCCAAAGACAAAATTTGTCCTTCTTCCCATCACCGATGCCACCCGCGGTCATGGAACCCACACCATGGCAGCTATCTGGAAGGATGAGTTAATCAAGTTCATGGCGGAGACGGAAAAGAAGTAAGCAGAAAATCAGGCTTCCCTCCAACGTCCTGGCGGGTCTAAAAAGATAGAAGGGCGTCTTATGATGAAATGCCTGGCTGCCGCTATGCTTTGCGCGATGCTCGGAACCGGTGCTCGTCCAGCCGCTGATCCATCAGGCGCAGAGAACGCCCTGGCGCGGCCTTATGGTCAGTTTGGCTTTGAAGTACTGAAGGAACTGCGTACACAGAAGCCCGATGCAAACGTATTTATTTCGCCGACCAGCATCGCCGTCGCTCTGGCCATGACCTCGAATGGCGCGAACGGAACCACCCGCGATGCAATCCTGAAAACCTTGCACTCCGACGGACAATCCATCGCAGCCTTCAATACCGCCAATCGCGCTCTCGTCGATCAGATCGCCAACACAAAGGCCGTGCAGCTCTCCATGGCGAACGCGCTGTGGTTGCAGCAGAGTTTCCCGGTAAATCCAGCTTTCACCCAGACCTTGCAGTCATCCTTCAGCGCGCAAGCCGGGAATCTTGACTTTCACGCTTCCGCAGCTGCTCAGGCCATCAACGCATGGGTTGCAAAACATACGAATGACCGCATTCAGAAGATCGTCGATCAGGTCGATCCTTCAACCGTTGCGATGCTCACCAACGCCATTGCCTTCAAGGGCAAATGGACGCTCCCCTTTGATCCGAAAGACACGCAGGCACACGACTTCAAAACCGCCAGCGGCGCATCGCTCAAGGTGCCGATGATGAAGCATACCGCCGACTACGCCTACGGTAACGCCAACGGGCTTGAAGCCATCCGCCTCCCATACGCCGACGGCACATTCGCGATGTACGTTGTTCTGCCGCAGGATGCGAAGGGAATGCAGTCCTTCCTCGATCAGTTGTCTTCCGATACATTCACCACTCTCGCTTCATCCCTGCGCAAGCAGAAGGGAACCATCGAGCTCCCACGCTTCACCATTACCTACGACGCGACGCTCAATGCCATCCTCAAGAAACTGGGCATGGGGGTCGCCTTCGGCGGCAGCGCCAACTTCGACGGCATCCATAAGGGCCCGCCGCGTATGCAGATCAGCGAAGTGCGCCATGCTTCGTTCCTGAAAGTCGACGAAGATGGAACCGAAGCAGCCGCATCCACCAGCATTGGCCTTCGCGCACTGGCCATGCGGATCGAGCAGCCGCCGTTTCATATGGTTGTCGACCACTCCTTTTTCCTGGTCATCCGCGACGAGCACAGCGGCCAGCTCCTTTTCACCGGCACGGTCTCCGATCCCACAAAGTGACAAAAATCTGCTACAACTAAATTATTAGTTACTTATTGGACACTGCCACGTCCAATAGAGCAGGAGGATGGGAAGTGCCACGGAAGCCATCTGAGACGCTGACTGAAGCCGAGTTGCGCATCATGAATGTGCTCTGGGGAAAAGGGCCCGGCACTGTGCAGCAGATTCTCGACAGCCTCAGCGAAAAACCGGCGCTCGCTTATAACTCCGTGCTGACCACTATCCGCGTCCTTGAGAAAAAGGGTTATGTCGGCCACTCGAAAGACGGCCGTGCACATATATATATGGCGATCGTCGAGCAGCAGGAAGCGACCCGCTCGGAGATTCGCCACCTGGTAAGCCGCTTCTTCCGCAACTCGCATGAAGACCTCGTGCTGAACCTTCTCGAAGACCGCGGTATCGACAAGAAAGAACTCGAACGGCTGCGGCTGATGCTGGAACGGAGCGCAGAGAAATGATTTGGACCCAGCTCGAGAGCATTCTGGAAAGCGTCGCGCAACCTTCAGTAGAGCGGGTACTCAACTCCCTGCCGGAAGGGTTGCTCATCGCCATCTTCGCCTGGCTGCTGCTGCGCATCATCGGGCGCCAGAATGCCGGTACGCGCTTCGCTGTCTGGATCACCGCACTGCTCGCAGTCGCAGCGCTGCCATTCATTGCGGGCTTCCACTCCGTAATCGGTCAAGGGCATTCGCTGCTCCCGGCTGGAGTTGCAGTTCCGCTCTTCTGGATCATCCCCATCTTCACCCTGTGGGCAGCCGGAGCATGCATCGCCTTAGCGCGCCTTGCAACCGGACTATGGCAGGTAAGATCCATCCGCAGAAGCTGCACCGTCATTGATCCGGCGCAGTTCGAAGGCATACAGAAGGCCTTTGCAGAATCCGGAGTATCGCGGCCCGTTATCATCGCCGAATCCGGGCTGGTGCGCGTGCCTGCCGCCGTCGGTTTCACCAGGCCCATGATCGTCTTTCCATCGTGGGCACTGCATACGCTTCCACCGGACGAGCTCCATGTCATCCTCATTCATGAGCTCACCCACATCCGCCGCCGCGATGACTGGACTAACCTCTTCCAGAAGCTCGTCCGCGCCATCTTCTTCTTTCATCCCGCAGTGTGGTGGATCGATGCGCGCCTCTCAATCGAGCGCGAGATGGCCTGCGACGATGCCGTGCTCGAAAAGACCGGCAATCCGCGTGCCTATGCAAGCTGCCTTGTAAGTCTGCTTGAAAAAAGCTGCGAGCGCCGTAAATGGACCATGGCGCAGGCCGCAGTGCATCGCGCGCATGAAGCTTCGCTGCGGGTAGCGCGCATCCTCGATCCGCGCCGTCCGGCAACCACGCGCATCTGGAAGCTGGCGCCCGGACTCGCAGGCATGTTCTCCATAGCCTGCATCGGAGTACTGCTGTACACCCCAAGGCTGATAGTCTTCCAGCCCGAAACAACCGCAGCGAAAACACCGGCAGCAAATTTCGAATACCCAGCAGGTGGAGCGACAGAGAAAGCCCGTCCGGCCGCCGTGATTCCCGCGGCGTATCGCTTTGATACGCCGGCAACGGCGAAGCATGTTGCGAAAAAGAAGAAAGCTCCAGCTGTTGTGCCTGCTGCATCCCGCTCGGCCATAACAACCGCAAAGCCCAGGACCATATTAGCCAGCGCGAAGCAGCAGACTCATAACGCGCCGTCGATGCTGGTGCTTGTCAGCACAACCGAGACAGAAACCGGAACAATGATCTCGGAAGCCACAGAGGAGACCCAGACAGAAATCTCTCCACGCAAGCCCGCCCAGGCCGAAAGCAAAGACCCCAATGGCACAGTCTGGACGATTCACATCCTGCGCCTGGTATGGATCGCTCCGGCACAAGCCCAGCAGACCAGCGTGAAGGGAAGCACCATCTAGCGAAAAATTTTACCTGCATTAACTAATTAATTAGTTGCAAGGAGAAGCAAAGCAATGAACCTCTTGAAAGTGAAATCGATGCTCAAGCGGCGCGTGGTCATACCAGTCGTCGCCGCAGGAGTAGTCCTCTCGTTCGGAACCTATGAGCTCACACGCGGCGTCCACGCCGCCTCCGGGATGCCCGCTCCGGCTCCGGCGGCAGCGGCGCTCGATGACAATAGCGTCGCGCCCCTGCTGACGCTCGATCAGGCAATGGAGACGCTGACAGCGCGTGTCCGGCCCGCAGTCGTCAATGTTACCGTTACCGCCAAGGCCACTCCGGAAACCACGGGAAACGATGAGGATGATGAGGACGGCCAGCCGCAGCAGCGCCAGCAATTCAGTCCCAACTCGCCGTTCGGGCAATTCTTCGGCCCCGGCTCGCCTTTCGGGCAGATGCAGCCACAGGGCCCGGTGATTGAGCATGGCCTGGGCAGCGGCGTCATCATCGCGCCCAACGGCTACATCGTCACCAACAACCACGTCGTGCAGGGCGCGACCGATATTCGCGTCACCATGACCGATCGCAGGATCTATAAAGCGAAGCTCGTAGGCACCGATCCTCTGACCGATCTTGCCGTCATCAAGATCGATGCCGAAAATCTGCCCAGCGTACCGTGGGGCGACTCATCGAATCTGAAGCCCGGCCAGACGGTGCTTGCCTTCGGTAATCCTCTCGGATTCAACTTCACCGTAACGCGCGGCATCATCAGCGCGCTCAACCGCAGCAATCCTTTTGCAGACCGCCGCAAGCCCGGCCAGTTCATCCAGACCGATGCCGCCATCAACGAGGGCAACTCCGGTGGCGCTCTAGTGAACACACGCGGCGAGGTGATCGGCATCAACACCTTCCTCGTCTCTAACTCGGGCTCATTCGCGGGCATGGGCTTTGCCATTCCCACGCAGATTGTCCAGCCCACAGTCGACAAGCTGATCAAGTACGGCAAGGTCCAGCACGGATTCATCGGTGTATCGATCTCCGATGTCACCCCCGACAACGCGAAGTTCTTCGACGTGAAGAATGCCAACGGAGCCGTCATCAGTGACGTGACGCCCGACTCGTCCGGCGCGAAGGCCGGCCTCAAGACCGGAGATGTGGTCACCGAGCTCAATGGCAAGCCGGTAAGCGACGCCGGAGAGCTGCAGATGGAAGTCGGACAGAAGCAGCCCGGCGACACCATTCAGCTTCAGGTTGTTCGCGACGGCAAGACCATCAACATACCCGTCACGCTCGAATCCATGAGCGGCAGCCAGACGAAGGAAGCATCCGGCCCCGAGCATGGCAAAGCAAAATGGGGATTAGGCCTCAGCGACCTGAAACCGTCGCTGCGGCAGCAGATGCAGCTGCCCGCAAACGTAAACGGCGTGCTGATCGGAAACGTGAAGGGAGGCAGCCCTGCGGACAACGCTGGACTGCAGGCGGGCGACGTCCTGGTGCAGGTCAACCGCAAGCCGGTAAGCTCCGCCGCAGAAGCCGTTCAGATGCTGTCGAGCATCCCGGCCGGGCAGGACGCTCTCGTGCTGGTGTGGTCCAACGGAGGAAGTGTCTTCCGCGTACTGCATCCCGCAGATTGATCGAATGCAGAACGAAGTCGAAGAACCTGCAGTAAAATCCGGGTGCCCTATCGTATCGCGCAGGTTTTTTTGCGCGATACCGGGGTCCCCATTGCACGCGCTGTTCGTGCAATGGGGTGGGATAAGGTGGGAGGTTCGCAGGAAGCATATTCACAAAAGCTATCAATCAATAGATTTGTCATCCTGAGCGGAGTGAAAGGGGAAGTCGAAGGATCCGCACCGCAGGTGCGCTTTTTGCCTTGCGAGAGCAAGGCCCGGGAAGTGTCCCCGCCGAAAACCCATGTCAAGTCCCCAAAGTAACCATCCTTCGCGCAACCATAACAATCCAAAGCAGATAAAACTCGAAGCAAGGCGCAGGCAATTTCCCCTGAATTTGCTATCCTGAAAATAGGAAAGAAAAAAGAAACAAAGGCATGGCCCGAAAGCCATGCCTTTTCTATTTCTCCGTGATAGCTCTGTGCCCTCTGTGGTGAAAAAGCCTAACTCCAACAAACCAATACACTTCCAGGGAAACACCAGCTAATTCACTGAAAACAAACAATCCCCGTACAAAACACGGGGGGAGGGGGTCTCCATGATCCGATACTGCCGTCACATCCGCCCCAGCGGCGGCCGCTGCCGCGCCAACGCCATCGAAGGCCACGACTTCTGTTTCTACCATTACTCCCAGCGCAAGCAGTCAACCAGCCTCGAACTCCCGCCCATCGAAGACCGCTTCGCCATCCCCCTGGCCGTCTCCCGCGTCCTGAACGCCCTCATCTCCGGCACAATCGACAAGCGCATCGCCGGTCTCTGCCTCTACGGCATCCAGATCGCAGCATCGAGTCTTCCCAAAGACACCCACATCCTCGATCCCGGGCAGGTAGAAGACACCGTCGACCGCATCGTCCTCAACCAAAAAGAACAGGAAGTGGCCATCCCTCATACTCTTTATGAGCCACATGACACTGAGGGACACATCTTCGGATGCAAGTGCCGGTCCTGCGTAGAGCGGCAGTCCGATTCCCCACATCACCCCGACTGCCGCTGCGGCATCTGCCACTACTTCACCGAAAAGAAGGAAGACCCACCAGCACAGTTTGAACCACCGGAAGCGAGAGTCGAGCAAAGAGAGCAGAAAGAACCACCCAGGCTATCCCCCGCGCGCATCGAAGGCTACGAAATAGCCCTTAACAAGTTGATGAAGGAAATCTCCGCATCCGACAGCCCCCTGGCTGTGGAAGCCGCCACATGGGTGGATGGTTCGCAGGATGATCGCACCCACAACACCTTAAACACCAGATCCCTCCTCCTCCACAGCCGCAGAAACAAGAGAAGATCACAACGTCGCTCAGGATGACAACAGGAAGAGCACGGCTCACCACAACAGGCACATAGCATCCAACGGGACAGACGGCGTTATATCGTATTCGCCAGATGTTCTGTCTCACACTATCTCGCGTGATTGCTAGCCTCCTGCTTGGAATTGCAGCCGCTGCGGCAGGGCAGACGGACCTCCACGCGCCCGTTGTCCTCACTGTCGTTGATGAAAACGGACTGCCGGTTTCAGGCGCGCAGGTCACCATTTCCGAGATGGGGCGCCAGCCTCTGCAGATGCAGACCGACTATGCTGGCCGCTGCAACTACATACTGCATGAGAATGCGGTTTATCAGCTTCGCGTAGAGAAGCCCGGCTACTATCAGAGCTTCGAGCCCAGCGCCGACGTAAGTCTCAAGAACAGGGACATCGTGCTGACGCACGAGCAGATGGTCGAGCAGCAGGTCAATGTGGCCGCTTCGCCTATCGGCATCGATCCTGAGCAGACCACCGATAAGAGCACGATGAACACGCCGGAGATCGTCAACGTGCCTTATCCGACGTCGCGCGACATCCGCAATCTGCTGCCGTTCAACCCCGGAGTGGTGCAGGATTTTTCCGGGCAGGCGCATCTAGCGGGATCGGAGACCTATGCGGCGCTCGATCTTCTGGATGGATTCGATATCCGTTCACCGGTCAGCGGCATGCTTGCCATGCGTGTCAGTTCGGATGCGGTGCGCTCGATTGAGACCGCGACAACGCGCTATCCGGTAGAGTTCGGCAGGGCCACAGGCGGCGTTGTGGCTTTTTACACCGGCATGGGCGATAACAGATTCCGCTTCAATGCGACCGACTTTCTGCCTTCCTATCATGACGTGAATGGCCTGCGCTTCGACAAGGTGGTTCCGCGCGTTACTCTGTCCGGACCGATTGTCCGCAACCGCGCGTGGTTCTTCGATGGGTTCGAGACCGAGTACGACAACATCTATATACAGGAGCTTCCGGATAACGCGGACACGAACCATCTCATTCGCGGCAGTAACCTGATCAAGGCGCAGGTCAACCTCAACTCCGCCAATATCCTCTCAGGCGGCCTGCTGGTGAATGCCTATCATTCGAACTATGACGGCATCTCGTCCCTGGTTCCGCAGGAGAGCACGACGAAGCGCAACACTATCGCGTGGCTTCCATACATTCGCGACCAGCACAGTTTTGCCAACGGCGCGCTGCTCGACCTGGGTTTTGGAGTCGTGCGTTTTCGCGATAGCTATGAGCCGCACGGAGACAGTCCCTACGAACTGACGCCCGAGCTCTCGAAGGGAAGCTACTTCGAGAACGCAGTTTCACATTCGCAGCGTGTGCAAGGCACGGCCACGCTCTATCTGCCGCCGCGCTACTGGGTGGGGCGCCATGATCTAAAAGCGGGAATTGATCTCGATCATGTCGGCTTTGATGAAGACATATCACGCGCGCCGGTCAATTATCTGCGTGAAGATGGAACGCTGCTGCGGCAGAGCGTCTTTCCTGCGCAACCTGCATTTACGGGCCATAATGTTGAGGCGGGTGCTTATTTTCAGGACCGCTGGCTCGCGCGTAACGGCCTGCTTATCGAACCCGGCCTGCGCTTTGACTGGGACGAGATCATCCGTCGTCCGCTCTTTGCGCCGCGCCTGGCGGTGGTATATTCGCCGCCCGGCTCAGAGGGCAATACAAAGATTTCGGCCGGTGTCGGCCTCTATTACGAGCACACGCAGCTGGAATACCTCACGCGCGCGCTCGCCGGTGCCCGCTTTGATACGTATTATGCTGCCGATGGAACGACACCGGTGAGAGGACCGCTGCCAACTGGCTTTGCAGCCAGCAGTGCTTCACTTACGCAAACGCATGCTGTGAACTGGAGCATCGGAATTGAAAGAAAACTGCCGGGTGAAATTTACGCAGGAGCAAGCTTCCTCCAGAAACGCATCGGAGATGGCTTTGTCTATGCAAATCAGAGCGGTGTTGGCTCGCTGTCGGGATCATACTTGCTCACTAACAGCAGACAGGACCATTACGATGCCTTTGAAGTCCACGCGCGGCGCGCCTTCGCGCATGGATACACGCTTTTTGCTTCGTACACGCGCTCTTCTGCGCGTACCAACTCGGATGTGGATTATGTGCCGGCGATTTCGTTTCTGGGGCCGCAGCAGAAGGGACCGCTTGCATGGGATGTACCGAATCGTTTGATCTCCTGGGGATGGCTGCCTTTTCTTCTGCCGAAGTTCAAAAAGAACTGGGACTTCGTCTACACCATGGACTGGCAATCAGGATTCCCCTATACATCGATCAATGCCAACTATGAGGTAGTGGGAGTGCCGGGATCGCGGCGCTTTCCGGATTATGTTTCATTCAGCCCGGGGCTCGAATGGCGTTTCCATTTTCATGGCGCTTATTTCGGACTACGCGGCGTGATGGAAAATGCGACGGACAGCAGAAATCCATCAGTCGTGAACAATGTCGTCGATTCGCCGGCATACGGGACTTTTACCGAGCCTCTGGGCAGAGCACTTACTGCGCGCATCCGCCTGATCAGCGTTCGATAGTGAAAGTGTTGTCTCATGGCAATGCAAAGGCGACGTACTCGCCACCGGAAGGCCATTTGGGATCGCGGCCTCCTCCGGCTGCGATCACCACGTATTGCTTGCCATCGATCATGTAGGTCATCGGAGTTGCCACTCCGGAAAACGGCAGCAGAGTCTCCCAGAGCAGCTTGCCTGTGCGGCTATCATAGGCATGCATTTTGCGGTCGTAGACTGTAGCTCCGATAAAGACGAGGCCGCCTGCTGTGACGATGGGGCCGCCGTAGTTTTCTGATCCGGTGTTCTTCATGCCCGCTGCAGCAAGCTCCGGATATTCACCGAAGGGAATCTTCCAGAGATACTTGCCGGTATTCAGATCGATGGCGTTCAGTGTTCCCCAGGGAGGGCTGATGGCTGGATAACCATCGGAGTCGAGAAACTTGCGATAGCCGGTGAAGCGGTATTTGAGCCCGTTGCCACGTGTGCTGGCGAGAGTAGAATTATTTTCCGTTATGCCGAGATAGCGCATCAGCGACTGGAGTTCGTCTCCCTGAAGTTTGGGAAATCCGGGCATGCGCCCCTTGCCTTGGTGAATCAATGCGAGGATCTGCGGGCGGGGCATGCGGGCGCCGATCCCCAGCAGCGCAGGAAAGGATGGAGGAATGCCTTCGCGCTGATCGCCGTGGCAGATCGCGCAGTGAGTTGCATAGCTTTTTGCTCCGGCTGGATCGGCAGCGCTCGTTGATTGGCTTGCGGTGGAGCGAGCGGTCATCTCCTGTTTGTCGCCTGTGGTCTTCAGGTATTCGAGCAGTGACTGCATCGCCGAGTCATTCACCATGGGGAATGCCGGCATTCTCCCTTTGCCTTGATGAATGATGCTGACGAGGTCTTTATCCAAGAGGCGCTTTTCGATGCCGATAAGAGGGGGGAATGCCGGCGGTGAGCCTTCGCGATGATCGCCATGACAGGTGACGCAGAGATTCTGATAAACTTCTTCGCCGGGGCTGGCGGCGCCTTTGTTTTCGGTGAGGCCACCGGTCCAGGCCATCTCGTTGGCATTCACATAAATCACGCCTGTTTTTACATCGACGGCTGAGCCTCCCCACTCGGCGCCTCCGTCAAAGCCGGGAAACACAATGGTCTGCTTATCCACGCTGAAGGGAATGAATTGCCCCGCGCTGCGGAAGGTTCTGAACTTCTCAAGTGCAAACGCATGTGCTGCGGGAGTGCGATTGGTCAGCATCTCTTCGGTCAGCGCTTGGCGGGCGAAGGGTTCGGGCATTTGCGGCTTCGGCTGTGTGGGTGAGGTTGTTTCTCCATCTACGGTGCTTGCCGGGTATGGCTGCTCGGCGATTGGAAACAGTGGCTCGCCTGTGGCGCGGTTGAAGAGATAGAGGTAGCCCTGCTTGGTTGTCTGGGCTACTGCATCGATGCGTTTGCTGTTGTGCATTACAGTGAGCAAAGAGGGCGGAGAAGGGAAGTCGCGGTCCCAGATGTCATGATGCACGCCCTGGAAGTGCCAGATGCGCCTGCCTGTCTCCGCATCGAGCGCGAGCAGAGTATCGGCGAAAAGGTCATTGCCGATTCGGTCAGCGCCGTAGAAATCATCGACTGGAGAGCCTGTGGGAACGTAGAGGATGCCGCGCTGGGCATCGATGGACATACCGCTCCAGTTGTTGGCCGATCCGGATTTCAGCCAGGCATCTTTCGACCATGTGTCATAGCCGAACTCGCCTGGATGAGGAATGGTGTGAAAGCTCCAGCGCAGCGCGCCAGTGTGGACATCAAAAGCGCGTATATCACCTGGTGGCGAAGGATGCGCTTCGGGATTGCGTCCACCCATGATGATGAGGTCTTTGTAAACGATCCCCGGCGTGGTCAATGCGATTGACTGTTCCTTGTAGTCGCCACGAAGATTCTTTCGCAGATCAATGCGCCCGTCTTCACCAAACGACGGAATGGGTTTACCCGTGGCCGGATCGAGAGCATAGAGAAAATTCATTACGCCGGCAAAGAGCCGGCTCTCAGAGCCATTCGACCACCAACTCAGACCGCGCACCGGTTGTGAGCTCTTGATGCCGGAATCGAATGCCCAAAGCAGTTTGCCGGTCGCAGCATCGAGCGCTACGACCTTTTGCGATGGAGTACAGGCATAGAGAATACGTTCCACAACAAGTGGGCTGGTCTGTAGGCCGCCTTTTTCTTCCGTGTCGAAGGTCCAGGCAATTTTCAGTTTATCGACGTTGCCGCGGTTGATTTGCGTAAGCGGCGAGTAGTGATCATTCGCAAGCTGGCCGCCATAGACGGGCCAGTCGTGAGATTGTGCCATACAAATGCGCAGCGAACTGCAGAGCACTATGGCTAAGATTCTTGAAAGCTTTTTCATGCGCGGACTATGCGACCGTGATAGCTGCGACTTCGTAATCACTGACGGAAGGAATGGTGAAGCGAAGCACCTGGTCCTGTACCCGGAAGCGCACGGTTTGCTCGGCTTTCAGCAGTTCTACGGATTTGACTCCGACACCTGACGGCAGCTTCATCGTCACCTGCTGCGCCCCCAAAGGCTCGACTGACTGCAGCCAACCATGATGAGCATTGGGGTTCGAATAGTTAAGCAGATGTACTGCGTAACCGGGAGCAGTCTCCCAGCAGAACATCTCGACGAATCCCGCGCCGTTAGTGTGAACTACTCGCTCATCGTGAGTGACCCATCGGATGGTGTTATGCAGGAGACGCAGAAGATCGCCGTGTCCGGTGAGCCAGTAGGTGCGCTCCACGTCTCCAGAAAGCCAGGCAAGTCTGCTGGAGCCGGATTCGCGCAGAACCACGGCAGGCTCATTCGTGTGCGGTTGCACCGGGTAGGCCAGCTCCGGTGGATAGCGCACAAATCCGGGAACGACGGTGAGCACAGGCTTCTCAACCGGCTTGAGAGGAATGCGATTCTGCGCGCCGGGGATCCAGTTGGTATCAACGAAGCCCTCGATGAGAGCATGCGAGCCGGACGATTCGATGCGCGCGTAATACGGATTGCCATTGGTGCCGACGGCCTCGCCTGCCTTGCTTACGCCGAATAGATCGCTAAGCCCGAAATCAGGCCGCGGCTTCAGCTCCTCATCATAGAGGCTGGTTTCAAAGCCGGCCATGAGCGATCCGCCATGCTGTACATAATCACGCAGCTGTTGGCATTGGCGATCACTGAGCATGGCGACATTTGGAAGCAGCAACGCTCGGTATTTGCTGAGGCGTTCTGGCTCCAGCCGGTCTTCGTGAACAAAATCAAATGTAAAGCGCCCGCGCAGCAGGGCATCATAGATGCCCTCTGTAGTTTCGCGCATGTAGGTGCGGGAATGTGCTGAAGATGGGCCGGGATAAAGAAGCTGTGTGCTCTGCCCGATCACTACGCCGATGTTGGCGATTGACCGGCGTGTCGTGAAGTGTGCGTCGTGCTTTGCAGTCCAATGGAAGTAGTCGGCGCCCACTTTCTGCCAGCGGTGATCTTCCCCGAATCCGTTTTCTGCGCCGACGAAGTGGTAATACGGCAACATGCCGCTGGCGCTGGATTCGTTGAGCCACATTCGCGCTTCTTCTGGATTCTTTGAGAGATTGCGCCAGCCGGGATTGCCAGTTGAGTATGCGGCGGTGACGTTTGCAGCAACCTTGCCGTCGAGGACTGCATTGCAGACGCGGCCCTGCAGACTGCATCCCCACACGGCGGGTTCTTCATAGGTGCGACCCTGATTGTCGGCCTGAAACCATGCAGCTACTTTGCCGAGACGATCGAGATTCGGGCCGCCGCGCACGTTGCCGCCGGAGTTGGCGAAGAAGAAACTGTCGTGTTTCTTCTCCTTGGCGATGGTGTCGTATCTCTGCCAAAGATCAAGAACACGGTCAGTGAAGGCGCGCCAGTAGGCCGGTGTTCCCGAGAGTGGAAGCTTGCTGCAGATGGAGCAGTGACAGTCGGGAAGGCTGCCGAGTGGAGGCCAGCCATTGGTGTAAAAGCAGTCGACATCATAGAGCGAGTTGATCTCATGCATGATGGCGGGCACGTAATCGTCCATATATGTTGAAAACATGCAGGTCTTGAAGAGCCGTGGCTCTTCACCGCTGAATTGTACTGATCCATCTTTATGACGCATCGCCCATTCAGGATGTGCTTCGAGCGCATCTCCCCAATTGAGGTCAGGGCTCATGCGTGCGACTACTTTCATGCCGCGCTTTTTTGCCGCGGCGGCACATTCTCCGAAGAAGTCACGGCCATGCAGATACTTTCCATGGCGGTGGAACTGGACCTTTGAGGGATAGAAGGCGAGGATGCCGGTGACGCTGATGAAGACGAGGTCGGCTCCGGCTGAGTGCCAGTAATCGGCCCAGTTCTCAATGTTCATAACCGCGGGATCGTGTTCGGTCATGTTGGTTTGCCCCACACGCCGCACCCTGTGCTGCCAGGGTAGAGATGCTGGATCACTGGCAGGCATGCGATCCGGCAACGCTGCCAGCTTCGGCGATGGAACCTCTGCGGAAGCCGCGAAAGCTTCTTCATTCACATCGAAGGTATTCAGTGCAACAGCGGCTCCAGTGGTGAGTCCGGTCTTGAGAAAGCTGCGGCGGTTGAGCATAGTCGGCATCACAATTATTCTCCACATATAGTTGATATAGCTTTCTATGATTCCTGCCAAATCTACTTATTCCGGTCCGCCGTCGGATGCAGCCAAGCGACTCCTGCCATGGCTCGTTGCGGTTGCATTTTTCATGGAGTCGCTCGATACGACGATTCTGAATACGGCTGTGCCTGCTATCTCCGAAGCGCTTAACGTGACCGTACTCAGCATGAAAGCGGTGCTCGCGAGCTATACGCTGAGTCTCGCTGTTTTCATTCCTATCAGCGGATGGATGGCGGATCGCTTCGGCACGCGGCGAATTTTTGCTTCGGCTATAGGAATTTTCACGCTGGGCTCCTTGCTCTGCGGTATCTCGACCAACATTCATGTGCTCGTATTCTGCCGCGTGCTGCAAGGCTTTGGCGGAGCCATGATGGTTCCCGTAGGACGCCTAACGCTTGTGCGGGCTTTCGCGAAATCAGAGCTGGTGCGCACCATGAGCTTTGTTGCTCTCCCGGCCCAGATCGGTCCATTGCTTGGGCCCTTGTCGGGCGGGCTTATCGTGCGATATCTCCATTGGCGATACATATTTTTCCTGAACATTCCGATTGGTATTGTCGGGCTCATTCTGGTTTATCTCCACCTGCCTGACTATAGAGAAAAGCAGACGCATCCCCTCGATATCGTCGGCTTGATTCTCTTCGGTTCCGGTATTGGACTACTTTCCTATGTGCTGGAGATTTTCGGCGAACACATGTTAGGTATCGGAGAAATTATCGGATTGCTGATCATCGCCCTTGCATTGATAGCAGGATATGGCGTTCATGGATTGCAAACAAAATTCCCTTTGCTTGATCTCAGTCTGTTTCGTATCCGCACCTTCCGCGCGGCGGTCAGCGGAGGGTTCTTCACTCGCCTTGGTATTGGCGGGGTGCCTTTCCTGCTGCCGCTGCTTTATCAGGTCGGTCTTGGTTACACGCCCGTTCAGTCGGGGCTGCTGATTATGCCACAGGCCATTGCTTCCATGAGCATGAAGCTATTTATGCAGCGCCTGCTTACCCGTCTGGGTTATCGCGGTGTGCTGATTTCGAACACTGTGATCATCGGCTTCATCCTCATATTCTTTGGCACTATCGGATTGCGTACGCCAATCTGGCTTATTGTGCTGCAGGCCATCTTTTACGGAGCGTTCACGTCGTTGCAATACACAAGCATGAATACCCTCGTCTATGCAGACACTACGGAAGAGCAGGCAAGCAGCGCCAGCTCCATCGCCAGTACCATGCAGCAGATGTCGATCAGCTTTGGTGTTGCCATCGCTGGACTCACGACTGCAATTTTCGTGCCTGATACTCTTCGCTCGGACCACACGCTGTTCATGCATGGCATTCACAAGGCATTCTTTGCGCTTGGAGCTTTCACAATTTTCTCCACCATCATCTTTCGCCGGCTGAAGAGCGGTGATGGAATGAGTGTGAGCCAGCATAAGGTGGTGCACGCCGGTTAATGAGCGGCATCGATGATCTTCATGCCGGCAGTTTCGCCTGCGGGACAGCTCGGGAGGGGCTTATGGTTTGCTCGGTCGATTCCTGCGCATGCATAACGAGGAATGATAGAAAATGCCAGTAAGCGACGGAGTAAAATGCCGGAAGTGCTGAAGTCGTGCTTTCTTTCGGATAGTTTTTTGAAGTTGCGCTTGATGTTGTTTGGCGTGGCCTGCGTTGTCCTGTCCATGGCTGCGGTATTTGCGCAGGAGAGTACGATTATCATTCACGGCACTGTGCTCGATCCATCCGGTAAAGCTGTGGAGGGTGCTTCTGTACAGCTTGAGCACGAAGGCAGTTCAAGCATCAAGACTGCAACTGATTCGAAGGGTGTCTTCATATTTCGAGCCGTTCCGGGCGGCACATATCGGATCAGTGCAGAGAGGTCAGGGCTGCACAGTCGTGTTGCTTCTGTTCCTGTTGTGCCTGATGGAAACCGCAACATTGATCTGGTTCTTGAGCCAGTGGGAGACACTGCTGCCATGCAGTTCGCGGACCAACCAAATTTCACCGTTGCCGGGATCACGGACTGGACAGCTGCCGGTGGACATGGTTCTGACATCACGTTGAGGACGAGTGAAGCTCTTACCCGTGAAACTGCAACACTGAAGCCGGAGACTGCTGGACGCAGCACATCTTCATCAGAAGCAGCCGGCGCAGGACAACACCGCCTGCTAGGCGATCGTGATGAAGCGCGGGGAGATTCCCTGGCGGCAGAACATGAATATGAGCAGGCTGCCAGGCTAGATCCGAGTGAGCAGAACTATTTTGCATGGGGGGCAGAGTTGCTGCTGCACCGTGCCGTGCAGCCTGCAGTCGAGGTTTTCGCGAGAGGTGTGAGCGCATATCCAAAATCGGCCAGAATGCTGGCTGCATCAGGGGCTGCGCTTTTTGCCGCAGGGCACGATGATGAAGCTGCACTCCGCATCTGCAAGGCTTCGGATTTGGATCCGTCAGATGTTACTCCATATGTTTTTCTGGGCAAGATTGAAATGGCTGCACCTATGCCTTTGAACTGCGTCGAGGAGAAGCTGGCACGCTTTGCGCAGCAGCAGCCGGACAATGCTCTTGCAAATTATTACTATGCAATGGCGATCTGGAAACGCCAGAAAGAATTGGAAAATCCGCAGACCCTGCAGCAGGTGGAAGCGCTACTTGAGAGGGCTGCAAAGATCGATTCAAAGTTTGCCGATGCTTACCTGCAGCTCGGGATCTTTTCATACACGCAGAGTGATTTTGCAAAGTCCGTCGAGCTTTACAGGAAAGCATTAGAAGCAGATCCACAGCTCTGCGATGCTCATTACCGGTTGGGCCTGGCCTATCAGAGAACGGGTGAGCCGGCCAAGGCCAAAGCTGAGTTCCAGCTGCACGATGAGATGGAAAGGCAGCAGGCCGCTGATGTCGAACGCCAGAGAAGGGGAGTGAAGCAATTTATGGTGGTGCTGAAAGACCAGCCCGCAGCTACTTCGCCTCAATAACTACAAAGACTCAGGCTTGGCGCTTCTGATGATTCCATCGCCTTCTCGGATGGTGAGTATCTGGTTTGCCTTGATTTTCGTGAATTGTTCAATCTTTTTTGTGGTGGGCCACTTTACTTCGATCAGATCCACAGTGTCGGCTTTACCGAGACCGAAGTGAAGACGCAGATCACTCTGCGACATGACGCTTGATCCGCTGTGGATTTCATCCATTTGCACATGCTTGTCGGTAGTTATCCGCACGCGCGCTCCAATTGCAGTGCGATTGCACTTTGTACCGATCAGCTTGATCTTGATCCAGTTTTGTCTATTGCCTCCGTCATTGCGAAGCAGCGACGGCAGGTCATTCATATTCAGGATGAGAACATCAACATCGCCATCGTTGTCGTAGTCTCCGAATGCGGCGCCTCGGCTTGAAAACCGTGCGCTGATGCCAGGACCCATTTCTGATGAAATATCTTTGAAGCGGCCATTCCCGAGATTACTGTACACCAGGCGCGGGTTCTTGAAAGTCTGCTCCATTTTATGGCTGTCCATCTCTGGATAAACGTGGCCATTGACCTGGATGATGTCGGCCCAGCCATCATTGTCGTAATCCACAAAGCCGCATCCCCACGCCACATATTGATTGTTCACGGCAGTGCCCGCGGCGAAGGTTACGTCGCTGAATGTTCCATCGCCATTGCTGTGGTAGAGATTGCAGGTGTCATCGGCAAAGTTGGTCTTGAAAATATCGAACCAGCCGTCGCAATCATAGTCGGCTACGGCAACGCCCATCCCTGCCTGCTCGTGGCCATCGTTGTTGTAGGCGCAGCCGGCCATCACAGCGATATCGGTGAAGGTGCCGTCATGATTGTTCTTGAACAGGATGCTTGGCTCTGAGTCGACGGCGACATAAATATCCGGCCAGCCATCGTTGTCGAAGTCGTAGGAGACTGCGGTGATCGAGTAGCGCGGGCCTGGCTTCAGGATGCCTGATTTTTCCGCGACATCGCTGAACGTGCCGTCACCGTTGTTGTGGTAGAGGATGTTCGTGTCGCCGGGAAGGCCGCGCGGGCCGCACATCGTGGGTACGCCCTTCCACTGACAGTACTTCGTATTAGCTTCGGACGGAATGGTTTCAGGATTCAGCCTGATGTAATTGCAGACGAAGAGGTCGAGATGCCCGTCGCGGTCATAATCGAGAAAAGTACAGCCTGCGCCCCAGCGGTGCTGCTCCTGATAAAGGCCCGCCTTGCGAGTGACATCGGTAAATGTGCCGTCTCCGTTGTTGCGAAAGAGAATATTGTGTCCCCAGAAGCAACAGAAGAGATCATCCCATCCATCGTTGTTGTAGTCACCTATGCAGACGCCGGTCTGCCAACCAGTGCGTCCCAGCCCTGATTTTTCGGTGACATTAGTGAACGTGCCGTCGCGATTGTTTTTATAGAGGTGTGAAGTCGGCGCTTTTCCCGGAGGCCAATGTGCATCGAGTTGGTTTCCATTAGTGAGATAGATATCGAGCCAGCCATCATTGTCATAGTCGAAGAAGGCCAACCCGCTGCCTTTAGCCTCAATGATGGATCGCTTGTGATCGCCGCCGCCCCACACGTTCGGAATGGTCAGTCCAGCCTGTCTGGCAACATCCACAAACTGTACCTGGGATACGGAATCTGATATGGCAGCTTGCACCAGCGCGCGATTGCCCCATCTCGAGAGCGGAGTTGTTAACGTCTCGAGCAACGTATTGCTGAGGACGAATAGGGAAGAGCCGAGAAGTCGCCGCCGCTGTAGATTCATTTGACTGCGATTATAGAGAGCAGATTGCGTTTACGGTCACTGCAGCATTTCGAGTGCCTGTTGCGCTCCGCGATGCTGCGGCTGCAGGCGCAATAGTTCCTGCAGGACCTCTCTAGCCTTTTCTATGTCGTTCTGAACAACATAGAGGCGTGCGAGGTTGAGATAGGATTGATCAAAATTTGGAGCGAGGCGAATGCAGGTCTTGAATTGTTCCTCTGCTTTAGGGTAGTCTCTTCCGCGAACAAAGAGGACACCGAGGTTGTTCAAAGCTTCTGGATAGTCGGGACGAAGCGCGATTGCCTTCTCCAGATAGTCTGACGCCTGCTGAGACTGGTCCTGCTGCGCATAGAACATTCCCAAGCTGTAATTAACTTCCGGATCGTCCGGCTGGACTTCAAGTGCTCGGTTGAGAAGTTCCTCCGCCTGATTAAATTGTTTCTCGCGGCGGTAGAAATTTCCCAGGTTGAGGAGTGCGATGGCATAGTCCGGCCTAAGGCGCAGCGACTCCCGAAAATTGCGAACGGCCTCATCGGCCTGTCCTTGTTGCGCGGCAATCATTCCAAGATTGTTCCATGCCTCCGGATAGTTGGGCTTGAGCTTCAGTGTCTGCTCAAGATACTGGCGCGCCTCGGCAAGGTCGTTTCTTCTCAGATGAAGAGTGCCTAGATTGTAATAGGCTTCCGGGTCACCCGGTTTTTCGGCGATCACTTGTTGAAATGAAGCAGCAGCGGCGTCGAGATAGCCGTGCTGGAACATGGCTACTCCGTAAGTGAAGTCATTGCGTTGAAACGCATCCTGGTAGAGCGTTCCAGGGAAGGGAAGCGCCTTTTTCATTCGCTCTGTTGCTGAGGTTGGAACCGATTTGATATCAGCAAGTACGCGAGCTGGATCGATCGGTCCCTGATAGACCTTAACGATCATGCCGTCGTGATCGAGCAGAAAAGAAGTTGGAAGTCCCAGGTCTCTTCGGCGATCGAATAGAAATCGATAGATGATGTTGTAAGTGCCGGCCACATCCGCCGTAGCAAGAAGAACAGGAAAAGACAGCCTTAGTTGTGTCGCGAGCGATTTCGCTGCACTCGCACCAGCCTCATCGCCAATGTTGATTACTGCGGTATTCAGCTTGTTCGCTGCAAACGCAGGTTGATGTTGCTGGAGACGGAGCAGTTCTTCGCGCAAAGACGGAGCCTTTGCCGCCCAGAAATAGAGAAGGGTGAAGCCACCGAGGAACGACCGTAACTCTCGCGTGTTGCCCGCAAGATCAGGCAAGGAAAACTCCGGGGCTTTCAGCGGTTGCAGAAGCCACGTATCTGTCACTGAAGGCAGCTGTTCGAATTCCAGCGGAGGTCCTGCCTGCGCATAGGACGAAGATGATGCCGCAAAAGGTTTTGCAGAAAACTTAGGCGAGCCTTCCTCAATCTCGATGCGGTGATCCACAGGCAGGTCTTCAAAGTGCTGGGTCAATCCACTGGGCCAGAGGACTGTTGCCCGAAGCGGTTCTTCCTGCTTTCCAGCGCCAAAAAAAATTTCTTTAGAGTGTTGGGCCAGAAACCCTGATCCGGCCTGTAGATACTTCGTCTGTCGTAACGATCCTCGTTCAAGCGTGATTGCTGCGCCAATGCCATCACGATTGCTTTTCTGTCCGCGCAGATGAAATGAAATCGAGTGACCAAGATCCTTCATAGTGTTGCGCAGGATTCTCAGCTGGGGGGCATTGCGGTTTTTGAGAATGACTTCGAGCCTTCCGTCGTGGTCGATATCAGCGAGAGCAAATGAGCGGCTATCGTCAAGGAAATCCAGGCCAACCGCTCCTGAAATCTCAGAGAAAGTTCCGTTGCGGTTGTTCGCGAACATCACATTTCTTTCATAACCGCTCCACGAACTGTCCGACCGAATCAATTCATTCAGCGCATTCCAGCCATGCTCGTAGGTCTGCGAAGGAGTGGAGTCCTCCGGAGATTTCCCCACTACCTGCCGCCAGAAGAAACTCGAGAGATCGTTTCGCTCGGGGCCGGAGATGTAACCATTTGCGATATAGAGGTCGGGGTAGCCGTCGTGGTCGAAGTCCCAAAAGTCAGAGCACCAAGACCAGCGGCCCATCTCCACTCCGGTCTGCTCGGCGATGTTCTGAAACTTTCCATCACTCTGGTCGCGATAGAGCGAATTGCCCCGGGCGTGACGGTGGTAGAAGGCGCGGATATTCTCAGGAGCCTTTTCATGAAAGATCTTCTGCGCAGAAACCCTCTGTCCTGCCGCCGACCACATATTCGCTGCATAGATGTCCTGCTTCCCGTCGTTGTCGAAGTCAGACCAGCAAGCGCTCATTCCTGCACCAACGTCTTCGGCATGAGCATCGGTCGAGATATCGGTGAACGTGCCATCACCATTGTTGCGATAGAGGTTGCTTCGTCCAAAATCGTTGGCCACGTATAGATCAGGCAGTCCGTTGGAGGTGCTGCAACCCCATGCGCAGGCAAAGCTGTAGCGGCCATTGTTTGCGTTCAGGCCTGCTGCTTCTGTCCTATCGGTAAACGTCGCGTTGCCTTCGTTGTGCAGAAGAAAATTCGGTGGACCATTACGCGCGTCGAAGTAGGGAACCGGATAGTGATACTGATCGAGGCCCAGGTAGTAGTTATAGAGGCAGAAATAAATATCGAGATGGCCGTCACGGTCGTAGTCGGCTATTGCTGCGTGTGTGAATGTTCCTTGTGGCGGGCGCGCGAACTTGAAGGCATCGCGCTTGATAGAGAAAGTTCCATTGCCTTGATTCAGGAAGAGCAGAGGGCCGCTGCCGCAGACTACCAGAAGATCCTGCACACCCTTGTTCTCGAAATCGGCGAACAGAGCACAGGCAGTATTATCGAGCACGCCGACTCCGGCCTTCTCTGTCACATCCTCAAAGGTCCCGTCGCCACGATTGCGATAGAGGCGGTTCGGAAGCCCGGCCGGCTGGCCGATGTAGAGATCATCGAATCCGTCATTGTCGAAATCGCCTGCTGCCAAGCCGTTGTTTCCATACACGTCAATACCGCATGCGCCATCGAGGACTGTGCGCCAGTAGTCAGAGCCGTGCAGCATCTGGTTTCTGTAGGACTCGTTTGCGCCGAGCGCCTGATGCGTCACGTCGATGAATGCAGGCCCTTGCGCGCTTCCGCGAGTTTCCTCGCCGGCCTGCCATTTCTGTGCCTTCCAGCCGCCCGACGGCTCATGTGACCATTCAGTATGCCAATAGCCAACGCGCTCTTCGCGACGGTCACCATATCGGATCACGAAGTTGTAGCGAATGTTGAGGCGGAGTTTCAGTGGGTTGGTTGCCGCCTCTTCAATTCCGGTAATTTGAAACTCTGCCGTGTCTATTTGAGAGTTCGGGCCAAGATAGTCGAGGAATTCGCGCAGAAGCTGCTCTCGTCCGAAAACAGTGTTTGTTGAAAATTGCTTCTTTGCGATATCAATGCCATTTCCGGAGCGCAGCGTGGTTTCTTTCGCAGTATTAAAAGACGTAGCTTCGATGGAAGGCGCCAGAAATTTTTCCAGAACGGAAAGATCGCGCGCCGAAGTTTTCAGAGAGTGGCTCCAGTCCTGAAGGAGCAGATCTATTTCGAAGGCATACTTCTCGGTGACAAATTCATCTGTGCCCGGCGTGACAAGGCGCAGTACATCCTCAAGCGGGGACTTTGCCGGATAGCGCGGCGTGAAGCGAAAATCAGCGAGCGGCAATGGCGGTGCCTGATTTCTTCCCAAAAGTTCGAAGAGAAAAGGCACCCCCCGGAAAGGAGATGGATGAAAAAGGACAGGCGCAAGTCCCATCTTCTTGAGAAATGCCCGGCGAGAAGGGAATGGGTTGGGGCTGTTACTGCGCGGCATCCTTGAGAAATTTCCGGTAGTGGCTAGCAGAAAGCATCCTAGCACAATGTTTATTTGCCGCTCATTTTCATGAGATGAATGAGAAGAAAACAGGTCGTAACTGGCGAAATTTGTTATCCATCTTTTGGTCGATTTCTTCCTCCACACTTTCTCCTTGACAAAGCTTATTTGCGAGTACTAAATTTCCGCGCTGAGTGAATGTAATCGGTTTCTCAACAACCGAAGTAAGCGGTTACTTTATGAAGTAAATTTGTTGGATTCTTGCTCCGCTATGCAGCCAAAAAGCGCACAGCAAGGGAGGTTTGGGGATGGCCATCGCTAAGAAGTTTTTCAGCCGACTTGGGTTTGTCGGTTGCGTTGCTCTTGCGTGTTTTTGCTTGCTACTCACGCAAAGCCCGTGCGTCTACGGTCAGGTAGACGAAGGGTCGATTGCCGGAACTATTCAAGATCCTTCCGGCGCCGTTGTCCCGAACGCACATGTCACGCTGGTGAATACCGACCAGGGCCTCACGCTTGAGGCCACGACCAACGCCAATGGTCAATACACATTTTCGCCTGTCAGAATCGGGCATTACACGGTTTCAGCTACCGCGCCGGGTTTCTCGACCACCTCGCAGCAGAACCTTGAGGTGACCGTGCAGGCGCATCTGACGGTGGATCTGCAGTTAAAGCCGGGCGCCAACACGGAAACTATTCAGGTAAACACTTCCGCGCCTCTATTGCAGACCGAAGAGGCCTCCGTGGGGCAAGTCGTCAACCAGCGAAGTGTCAATAGCCTGCCTCTCAATGGACGCAATTTCACGTTTCTTGCCCAGTTGAGTGCGGGCGTGAATACTCCGCAGGCGGACACGCGCGGCAACGCTGCGTCCGGTGCATTTTCCGCCAACGGCCTGCGCCCTGCGCAGAACAACTACATGCTCGACGGCATTGACAACAATTCCAATGCTGTCGATTTTCTCAATGGAACCAACTTCGCCATTCTGCCACCCATTGATGCGATTCAGGAGTTCAAGGTCGAGACCTCGAACTTCAGCGCCGAATATGGCCGTGCCGCGGCAGCAGTGCTTAACGCTACCGTCAAGTCCGGCACCAACAGCATCCACGGCGCAGTGTGGGAATTCTTCCGAAACGACAAGCTCGATGCTGCGGACTGGTTTGAAAATTACAACAGAACAAAAAAAGGCGAATTGCGCATGAACCAGTTCGGCGCCTCCATTGGCGGCCCGATCATCAAGAACAAGGTCTTCTTCTTTGGCGACTATGAAGGACTGAGGCGTGTGCAGGGCACGGTTCTTACCGGCTCAGTGCCTACGTTGACTGAGCGCAACAGCGGGTTCACAAATCTCTCGGACCTGATCACAGGACAGAATGGCGCGCCGCGCACGGACGCGTTAGGCCGGTCTATCCCCTACGGTACAGTTCTTGATCCGGCAACGACTCGAGCTGTAGCAGCCAATACAACGGATCTAGTTTCCGGATTTCGAAATTCCACGAATGCGACTGTCTATGTTCGCGATCCCTTCGGCACCTGCCCCGCAGGAACCCAGACTTTCACTCTAGCGGGTTGTAACCTCAATCAGATTCCTGCGAACCGCTTGGACGCGAATGCCGTCAAGCTGATGAATCTCTACCCCACCCCCAGCAGCAGCGGTTTTACTTCGAACTTCACGTCGAGCCCCAGTCTGTACGAACACCGCAATGCTTTTGATGTGCGAGGCGACGTTAATCCTTCAGAGAAGGATCAGGTTTTCGTCCGATTCAGCTATGTGGATGACCCGCAGTTTATCCCCGGCATTTTCGGGGGCATTGCTGACGGTGGAGCGTTCCAGCAGGGCATTCAGACGGCAAAGTCCTCGCAGGCTGTGGCGGCGTGGACTCACGGATTTTCGCCCACCGCTGTCAACGTCGTGCGCGGTGGCTTCAACCACCTGCACACCACGCGCTTCGGTCCGGAAGGCAATACCACAGGTATCCCGGAGCAGTTCGGGATTCAGGGTATTCCGCAGGCGTCTGAGAACGGCGGCTTGCCGTCGATCGTCATCAGCGGCCTGGCCAACCTGGGCAGCAATGATTATCTGCCTTCTGATGAAGTCAGCCAGACGCTCCAGGTTACCGATGATTTCACAAAAATCTATGGAAACCATAGTTTCAAGATGGGCATCGAGTATCAGGACGTACACTTCAATACGCTGCAGCCTGCATACTCACGTGGTGAGTTTGACTTCAACGGCAACTATGCCGGCGTTCCCGGCCAGAGCGGTGACCAGACAGGGCGTGCCCAACTCCTGTTGACTCCCATGACATCAAGCGTTGGGGGAGTAGATTACGTGGGCGGTGCGAATGAGGTACACGCATCCAACATCAGCAAGACCTACGACACACGAAACTACTTTGCGGCATATTTTCTTGATGACTGGAAGATCAATCCTAAGCTCACGCTCAACGTAGGCCTGCGCTGGGATCATTTCAGTCCTATTTCCGAGGCGAACGGCGGTCAGGCCAACTTCGTCCAAAGCGGTCCTCCGAATGGCGGCCCGGTCTATCTGATCCCAGCAAGTGGCAAAGATAATCGAGCCCTTTCGCAAGCGACTCCCGACAACGGTTTATGCACGTTGTCGCCAGGCTCACCAGCGTCAGGCGCATGCCCGGCGGGCACTACACCCCAAGGTTTTCTCGATTTGCTGGCCAAGGATGGTATCGCGCTCGGCCTGACCGACAAGTATGGAAAGGCCCTGGTCCAGACGCAGAAGAACAATTTTGCGCCTCGCTTCGGCTTTGCGTACCAGGTGAACCCGAAGCTTGTGATACGCGGCGGCGTTGGCCTTTTTTACAACGCATTTGAAAACCAGGGATACGGCCCCAACATCGGCGAAAACTATCCCTTCGTCTACAACTTTGATTTCAAAGGAACTACAGATGCTGCGGCCTTCAGCTCCGGCGCCAATCCTTATGGAGGGTGCGCCGCGGCGGCTCCCAGCGGAGCTGCGACCATTGATGCTGGACTTTCCTGCGCCGCCTTTACGCCTCTGGCAGTGAATGCAAAAGGCCTCGGCCTCCAGGGGCTCCAGTTCAACTACATCACACCGCGTACTTTTGCTACGAATTTCTCGGTGCAGTACGCGATCACGAACAGCATGTCGGCACAGGTGGCTTATGTGTTAACGGACGGCAGCGCGCTGCAGACAGGTGTCGGCAACAACAATGTATCGCAGCTGGTGCCCTTCAATACCTCGCTTACTGCCACTGCCACGCAGCCCATCAACTACGTGCCTTTCCCGGATTTCGCATCCGGTGGCAGCTATCAGAGAACCATCGGCAGCAGCATTTACAATGGACTGCAGACCAAACTGGAGCAGCGACTTTCGAATGGGTTGAATTATCTCTTTACCTATACCTATGCCAAGACGCTCACCAATGCATTCGACCTGCTGAATGGCGGTAGTGTGAGCGGCTTCCGCGCTCCATATGTGCCTGGCGCGGGAACCCGTTTCGACTGGAGCCTGGCGGATTTCGATATCCGCAACGTCTTCCACTTCAGCGGCGGGTATGAACTGCCCTTCGGCAAAGGCAAGCACTTCCTGCACGATGCTCATGGAGTTACCAATGCAGTGCTGGGTGGATGGAGCGCCAACTGGATTGCGACTCTCCAGGGTGGACAGCCGATTACGCTTAGTTGTCCCACTGGCACGACCTCTGGAACAAGTTGCTATGACCTGCAGGTTCCCGGCCAAAGCCAGAAGCTTGGACTGCACATCGACTCAAATGGAGCTCTCAGCTGGTTTGGCAATCCGAACGCCTTCCAGCAGCCTTGTGTGCTCGGTCCGGGTTCGACTCCTGGGTCAACGGTTCCTGTTCCAGGCACTCCGGGCGGCTGCATACCATTGACTAACCTCGGCGCGCTCGGCGCCCGTGGTTCTACCACTTACGGCCCGGGATTCCGTCGCCTCGACTTCTCGGCGTTTAAGGCCTTCCAGATCACGGAGCGGTTCTCGCTGCAATTCCGTGCTGAGTTTTTCAATATTCTGAACCATCCGAACTTCAATGCGCCGAACTTTGGTGGAAACGGAGTCGCCGCAGTTGGGAACTCGGGGAACTTCACCAGCTCGACCTTCGGCGAAATCGGATCGACCCGCGATGCTCCCTACGATCCGAGGCAGATACAATTTGCCCTCAAGCTCTATTACTAGGCTAAGATCGGGGCACTTCGGAAGGCTCTTTGTGGATGGGCCTTTCCGAAGTGCCTGATCTCGAGCAATAGCGAAGGTGAGTTGTGGGCAAAAGAGAATGGTCGCGGCTGGTAATCCTGAGCGGTCTTCTGGTTTGCGCCGCATCCGCTGTTTCCCAGGACAGCCAGTCGCTTGACCGTCAGTTTCAGTCGGCCATTGCGCAATACCATGCGGGGAAGCTCGCCGAAGCAGCAGCACAACTGGAAAACCTGTCGTCCAAAGTCCCAAAGAGCTTCGATGTTCACGAACTTTTAGGATTGATCTACGCTGCGCAATCGCAGAATGTAAAGGCCATCGAACAGCTCGAAATTGCAGTCCGCTTGAAGACGGACTCCGCTCCGGCGAGAACCAATCTTGCCACTGCGCTTTATCATGCAGGCAAGAAGGAACCGGCCGAAGAGCAATTCAAGAAAGCGCTTGCTATCGAGCCTGAAAGTTACGATGCTAACCGAAACCTGGGCGAGTTCTATATCCAGTCAGGAAAGATTGCTGAGGCTGTGCCGCTGCTTGAGAAGGCGCAGGCCGTCCGTCCTTCCTATGACAATGGTTACGATCTGGCGCAGGCGTATTTCCTCACTGGAAACCTTGCTCAGGCGAGGCAGCTTATCCAGAACCTGGCGCAGCGGGAAAACACTGGCGAGCTGCACAGCCTTCTGGGGCAGATCGAAGAGAAAGACGGAAAATTCCTGGCCGCCGCCAACGAATATCAAACTGCAGCACAGATGGATCCCAGCGAAGAGAATCTGTTCAACTGGGGAAGCGAGCTGCTTCTTCATCGCACATACGATCCAGCCATTGATGTTTTTGAGCAGGCTGTCCAGCGCTATCCGGATGCGCAGCGGCCGAGGATCGGGTTGGGAATGGTGCTCTATTCACGGGGAAGGTATGACGAAGCGGTCAAGTCTCTGCTGACGGCGGCAGATCTCAATCCCTCCGACCCCCGCTCGTATTTCTTCCTGTTTAAGGTTTACAGCCTTTCGCCCGGTCATGCGGGAGATGTGATCGAAGCATTCCGGCGCTTTTCAGAGCTTCAGCCAGCCAATGCGCAGGCTGTTTATTATTACGCGATGAGTCTCTGGAAAGGAAAGCAGAACCAGAGTTCGACTCCAGACCTTCAGCAGATCAGAGAGCTGCTGAGCAAGGCGGTAGCGCTCGACCCAAAGCTTGCTGATGCGCATGCACAGTTAGGCAATGTCTATGCCGAGCAGCACGATTATGAGAAGGCAATTCAGGAGTACAGGAGCGCTCTTGCATTAAACTCGAATCTTCCGGACACGCACTACCGCCTTGGCATCGCTTATTCCCGCACGGGGCAGCAGGATCGAGCGCAGGAAGAGCTTGCCCTCTACCAGCGGCTCCGGGCGCAGCAAATGGCTGAGATAGACAAGGAGAAGGCAGAAGTCCAACAATTTATATACGCAGAGAAGTCGACTCCCTCTGCCAAACCATAAGGTGCATTGGAATTGAGCTTGGAATCATCATTCACGCGACGTCTTGGTTTGAGCAGGCGCGAGTTTCTGCGCGATGCGGCAGGATTGGCGCTGGGCTCTGCTCTGACGAGCGCCAGTCCTTTTCTCTATGGCGCTGCGATGAAGAAGCGGAAGGTCATCGTCGTTACCTTTGGCGGAGGGGCGCGCGACCAGGAGACATTCTCCCCCTATGCGCAGGAGAACATTCCTCACCTGCTGCGCGAGCTGGCCCCGCAGTCGAGCTTCTTTACTCAGGTGGTGAATGAAGGGATTCTCGGCCACTATGTGGCGACGGCGAGCCTTGCCACCGGAGTGTATGAGACCATCAACAACTTCTCCTCGCTGCCGCCGGAGCATCCCACGATCTTTGAGTACTTCCGCAAGGAGCTGAAGCGGCCTTCGTCGGATACCTGGGTGGTTGCTCCCAGCAATGGATTCAACCGCATCGGCGAGAGCGAATACCGTTCGTTCGGTCCGGGTATGGGCGCGCGCGTTGTTCTGCCCAAGCATCTACTGACTGCGGCCATGTCCGGCCAGACGCAGAGCTACGATCACCTTCTGCGTGACAACTACGAGACTCCGCTGTACACGCCGCAGCTTGGAGGCGGCGAGTTCGAGCTGCAGCAGCTGGAGATGATCCTCAAGCTCTCGGTAGACGACTTCAAGGAGCATGCGCTGTCGCTGTCGAGTCCCGATGAGCTTTCGCTTTATATTGCCCGGCGACTGATGCGGCAGCAGGCGCCGAGCCTGCTCTGGATCACGATGCATGACATCGATGTGGCTCATGCCGGCGCGTACTCGCTCTATATTGAAGGCATCCGGCGCACTGACCGGCTATGCGCGGAGCTGTGGAAGGCGGTTCAATCCGAGCCGGAATATGCGGGCAATACAACGTTATTCATTCTTCCGGACTTCGGCCGCGATTCCGATGAGGACTCCGGCGGCAACGGATTTCAGCACCACCGCACGGGCGATGCAGCATCGCGAACCACGTGGATGATGGCTCTCGGCGCGGGCGTGCGCGAGGGCGTGGTGTATGACCGCCGCATTCAGTCGACCGATCTGGTGCCCACGCTGGGAGCGATGCTCGGGTTCTCGCCGGCGCTGGCGCAGGGCAAGCCAGTCTCCGAGCTGCTGAGCTGATATGCTTCCACGCGATCTCAAAGCCGGACAATTCAGCGGGTATCCTCCAGAGGCCCGCAAGCTGATAGTGGATCATCTGGCGGCTCTGCAGCAGCTGCCGCTGAGCTTTGTTCCCAACCTGCTGCGCGAGATCACCGACTATGATTTCAAGTTTCCGGCAGAGCGGTCGGCGATCGACAGGGAACTGAGCACAATCAGCTCGCTCTCGGCGGAGCAGCAGAAAGAGTGGTTCGATCCCTTTGCCCGGATCTCCATCTCGTCGAATCTGGAGCGCTTCGACTGGGTGAGCCAGCCGGCAGTGTTTGTCGAGCAGCTCTCGGCGTATCTCTGGTCGACGCATCAGCTCGATGCCTTCCGCAAGGCGGCGACCGAGTATGGCGACCGTCTGCGGGCGGCAGTGCCGCCGGAGCAGCCTGCTGCTTCGAGGCTTGGGATTGCCATCGTCGGGCAGGGAGTCCCTTCCTACGATGGGCCGCTCTTCCGCAACCTGCGCGAGCATGGGACGTACTTCTCCAAGGTCAAGCCGGCCAGTGGAGTGGAGCTGGCGCTCGGCGTGGTAGCTGAGAGGGCGAAGGCTCATCCTGCGCCGTACGCTCACTGGTATATCGATGGCGGCGCGCCGGTGGATCACAGTCCGGCGCTTACCTCAGTTTCTTATCAGGCGCTTGAGCCGGTGCGCGATGCGCTGCTGCGCAATATCCAGTCCGAGGTAAATCGTCCAGGCATGGGGCCGGAGGAGCTCCGAACACATCTGGCGCAGATGTCTCCGGCTGAGCTTGGGATGGACAGGTCTACGGATCCGGTGCTGGGGCGCTTCCAGATCAAGCTGCTGACGGAAGGCTCGGGCACGCAGATTTTCAGCACGACTTTTGTCCAGTGGACAGCGCGCGAGGCGCTGCGGCGGGCGCAGCCGCTTACTCTGCTGGCGCGGTTTGCTCCCCGGCAGCGGCAGAGGCCGATGAATGAGCTGCTGGCCGGCAGCGGCACTCCTGAGCTCGACTATGTGGGCTCCCTGGTGGATGCCGATATGGCTGCTTACTACAACTGGATCAATCAGCAAAGGCTGACGGGGTCGGAACGGTCTTCGTTCGTGGTGTGGTTTGAAGGGCAGAGCCAGGCGATGGCGATTGGGCCGTCCATTCCCCGGGGTACGGAGTCGAGCTCAGCGGCTGACCTCAAAGAGATTCTCGCCTGGGCTGTCGGATGAAGGGGGTACCCCCCTCCCCCCTATGTAGCAGTTGGTTTTATTTGTTTTCAATGACTTACGAGGGGGTTACCCCCTGCTATGTGATTGATTCTTCTATTGCTTGTGCACTACTCCAGTGTTTTCATATATTTAGCGGGGGGTCTGTTTTCTGGCTCCCCTGGACAGGGGTACAGCGCTCAGGTACAGAAGCACGAAAGCCCGCCATGAGGCGGGCTTTTCAGGGATTCTCTTTCCCTTATATTCAGAATATCAAATTCGGCGGAATGACATGCCAAAATTCTTTGGGTTATAAGTGGTTTGGATGGTTTGTGTTAGCTGAATCCTGGATGGTTTGAGGGCTTGACAGGCTCACAGAGCGTTTGTGGTGAATGAGTGACTCGGCTGTTGTCGCCGAATGAGGGCCGGATTGGTAAACGGATGCGGAATTTTCGTATGGTTAACTGATTTGGGGGAGCAACAGAGTGATCGACTGCAGAGCCGCGACAAAGAGTTATGCCTCTCAGCCTGTTCTCCGAGGCATAGACCTAGTCGTAGAACCTGGCATTTGTGCCTTACTAGGGGCTAACGGTGCCGGCAAGTCCACGCTGCTGCGCTTGCTCTCCGGGCTAGAAGAGCCAGACAGTGGTTCCGTGTCCATCAGTGGACTGGGTTTCCGAGATCATGGAGTTGAAATCCGGCGGAATCTAGGTGTGCTGCCCGAGGGGCTCGGGTTGTTCGAGTCTTTGACCATCATCGAAAACCTGATGGCAATTGGACCTATTTATGGACTCACGAAACGCGAAACAGAAGCACGAGCAACGAACCTGCTAGGGATATTCGAGCTCACACAAGGATCCCACACGGTTGCACGTAATTGTTCGTTCGGCATGCGGAAGAAGACCGCCCTGGCTATGGCCCTCCTGCACAAGCCGAGGGTCCTGCTGCTTGACGAGCCGTTTGAAGGCATCGATCCCTCATCGTCCACGGTCATTGAGACGATGCTCAGGCAACTCTTCCGCAATGGCGTTACGGTTCTGCTCACCTCTCACATTCTGTCGATAGTGCAGAAAATAGCTACTCGCGTAGTCATTCTTCGCGAAGGCCGCATTGAATCAGATTTCAACCCACCCACGGTAAACGAGGAAGTTGAGGAGGTATATTTCAACATCGTTGGCAAGCCCCAGCCGGAGGTGCCGGATTGGCTCAGATCCTAGCCCTTCTGTTCTTGTTGAAGAAACTGATGTTGAAGGAACTGAGCAGCTTTTCCTCGGTACGTTTCAACAATTTTCTGTTCTGCATCCTTTTCATCATGGCCGCGGGTATTGAAAGCAGAGCACCGAAAGCAGCATTCTGGAGCACGCTTCTCTTTCAAATTGTCCTCCTTGCGCCTTTACTTGTTACCTTTTCCGTAGATACACAACATAGGTTGCCCCCGGAGCGAGTCGCTACGTGGCCACTGACAGGTACACAAAGACTCTTGCTCAGTTCAGTAAGTTTTGCATTCAATCCATTATTTATCGTGCTGTTTCTTAGCTACTTGTTCTGGATGGGCCTGGCCGCAGGTCTCTTTTTTCTTCTACTGGCACTCATCGTGCATGGGGCGGTATACGCCGTTGGCCGTCTCCCATTCAAAATAAGGACGCCTGCAGGCCTCAGCATTTCAAGGACGCCCCTGGAGGTCAGCGGAATCGCGCAAGAGACATGGCGGGAGATGCTGGGAACCCTCGACTTTTGGACCGCGCTGCTTATAGCGGTTAGTGGAACCTTGTATCGACTGTTCGGGAGGGCACCAAAGCCCGAAGCATTTCTGATGCTCTCGTTATTCGTGGGTATTGCAATGAGCACGATCGGGCAACGCATGCTCCGTCTGGATGAAGGGCGCGCGTTGTTGCGCTATCGTCTCCTGCCGATGCCAGGTTGGAAGCTGCTCGTCACGCAGGACATGACTTTCCTGATCCCGCTTGCCGTCATGGTTTCACTCCTGAGTCTACGAACAGGCGTTGCATTTGGCTTGGTCGCGATTGCAGCCGGACGGTACCCATCGCAGAGACAGCGGGCGAACCAACGTAGATGGCGTTTCGTCGGAGGAGATCCACGTTTCGGAGTTGCACAGGTTCTCTTGGGCGGATTAGCTGGAATCGGAGCGGCAAGGACGGGACTCTGGGTCTTGGCTGTTGCTTTCGCCCTCTACGTGGTTTCCATCTTTTGGGGTGAACAGCTTTGGAAATGCTCCCTGATTGCTTAGTCAAATAACACGTCTCTGGTAGAGCTGTTTGAGCAGGTTACTCTAAGCGAGGTTCGCGGCAATGACCGACGGGAATGATGCATAATCGCCAAGTTACTTATCGACAGAAGATCGGTACCAACAAATTGACCTGTATTGATTGAAGCCTTGACATGAATATTGGAAAAGTTTACGCATTGTTCTGGCTACCGATGCGAAGGAACTACCCCAAGTTAGCTCCGCGAACGTGGGGCACCCGTATTTGTGGCTATCGATGCAAGGGCTGGCTCTGTTATCCCGTTATCGCAACTAAGGGAGTCAGCGTGGTCATGGATCTTTGTCTGGTCTGCAACTTTTGGCTAGAGAATGTTCACGGCGCGCGCGGCCAGGAGCGCCACTGTCGCAAATGAGATGAGCGCCTGCACCATCACCAGCATCTTTGCCCATCGCGAGAGAACCGGAGTATCGGTTGGTGAGAAGGCAGTGCTGGTATTGAAGGCGAGAAACAGATAGTCCACAAACTTCGGGCTCCAACCTTTTTCACCCATCGTTCGTTTGGCGTCTTCGCTGAGCGTCATCTGTGGAAACAGGAAAGCGCCGTCGGTGTGTCCTTCCTCACGCAACTCGCGAGCGCGGGGACCGCCCGCATCCAGCCTCCAATACCATGATGCAAACACGAGGATATTCGTGATCCACAGGGCTGCGGCTGAGATCAGCATGTCCTGAGGCGATTCTTTATGCGCGGGCAGAGCGGCAACAAGCAAATAAAGCGACCAGACCATATCGACCGTCACGACGGCCGTAACGATATAGCCCAGTATCCGGTTGAGGTTATCCAGCCCACGCAAACGCGACCAGACAGTTGGAATCAATAACAGGCCTACAACTACAAGAAGCAGCCAGCCCGGTCCCGCTGACAGAGATTCCGGAAGAGCCAGACGCAATCCGCCCACGGCGAGCAATGCGAGGACGGCGGGCCAGCGAGGTTCAAGGCGCTGATGATGATTCGCCATGGTTTCATTGTCTACTATGCCGACCGGGACACCGGCGCAATGACCTGGCAGCAGATTTTTCAGGAAGAATGATTATTTATGAATGGGAGGGCCTGGGACAGCAGATGAGCTTGCATCGGCTGTCTCCAGGTAAGCCGGGCGGTGAAAATCCCACCCTGGCTTTTGTCAGGGTGGGATTTCGTTTCATCAATGCATGGTGAGCATCACTACGCTGGTGGGCTGCATAGTGACGTTGTAGACGCCGTTCGAGTCGGGGGTGACGGTCTGTTCGATTTCGCCGCCGACGAGCTTGCCGTCGACACTTCCATCGAATGTACGGCCGCCGAGCGAAATGCCGCTGGTCGACTCATAGCTGGGCGCGGTGAGCCGGATCATCTCAGCATCGCCATGGCCGGGGAGGGTGATGGACATGTTGCCGGCGAACGACTTGTCCTTGTTGATGATGACGACGTGGACGACGTTGTTCTGGTCGACCATCGCCCAGGTCTTGATGTTCGCGCCGGTGTCGAGGTCGACGGGCAGCATGCGTGCCGTGTTACCCGTAGCCATGTGGAAGAGCACCAGTGAGTAGTACAGAGGATTGATCTTTGCCAGGCTGTAGACCGTTCTTCCGTACACGTTCATGAAGTTGAAGGTGAAGGCACAGTAGCTGCATCCGCTGGTGCCGTGCCAGTTGACGCCGTCTACGCCCACGTTGGCGTATTCGAACATGGTGTCGAGCGCCCACAAGGCGGAGGCGAAGGAATTGCTGATGCCGTCCACTCCTCCGTTGTCGACGGAATTGATTTCGCCGATGCGGAAGATCTGGCCGTGCCGGTGGGATGCCTGGGCGTAGTCCGCGACTGCCTGCGGGCCGGTGGTGGCGGCTGTGTCGCTCAGGAGGTAATCGTTGGAATAGCTCTGGCTTCCTGTGTACTCGCCATAAGCGTGCTGGCTGAAGATGGGAACGCTCGAAAGCTCGTGGGCATTGAAGGCAGCCATATTGTTATGCAGAGTGAGCATCGATCCCCAGGCGGGCCCCATGAATTTTGTCGAGCTGGGCACGGCCTGAAGAATGGCTCCTCTCCACTTGTTGAAGTCCGAGAGGTAATCGTTCATGTTGTAGCCGCTGGGGCGCAGACCGAGCTTGACGTAGTTGTCGGGCTCATTGCCGATCTCGATGGCATCGACGGTGTTGGCAGGCATTTTCTTGAGATAGGTATATGCCTGGTCCTGCGCCAGTGAGGGGTCGTTCGAGCCCAGGTTGACGCCCAGGGTGAAGTGGACGGGCAGGGCATTAGCGAGTTCGGCGAGAGCCTGCACGGTATCCGTATCGGGATAGCCGGTGGTGTCGGTGGTGCCGCCGCCAACGCGGATCATGAAGGGGCGGTCGCCGGGATTGATGAGATTCGTGACCAGCTGACGGTAGACCGTGTTGGCGCCGTTCTGCTGCGTACCCATGAACCACTGCGCGTCTCCCCACTCATGCGAGAAGCCGATGAAGTTGGACTGGATGTAGCGGCCCTTGTCGGTGCCGATGGTGGCTGACGCTGTGGAGCTGCCGCTGACCTGCAGGGAATAAGCCTGGCTGGTGCTGCCTCCCGGATCCGGGTTCTGCACGGTAATCAAAGCGTGAGTAGCGGATGATCCCACGCTCACGGTTGCGGCCAGCGCGTGGTTGGCTTTGTAGGTGCTTGCTACCACTTGTCCATTGACCCATACCTTGCTGTTGGGGACGAAGCCGCTGCCGATCAGGGTCACCGTGGAGGTTGTGCCTGCCTTGACGTGCGTGGGGCTCACGTTATTGACCACGGGCGTGGGGTTCATGATCGTGAGCTGATAGGTTGCGTAGACCTGGGGATTAGCCACCAGCGCTGCTTTTACCGTGACCTGGTTGCTCGAAGGCAGGCTGGCAGGCGCGAAGTAGGTGCCGGCGGCGTTGATGGAACCGGCTCCCGAGGCGATACTCCAGGTGACCGGCCAGACCTTCGAGAGGAGCGGCGAGCCGGTGACGTTGGCGCGGAACTGCACGGGCAGACCAAGCTGTGCCATTCCGGTATTGGTGCCGGTCTTATCGAAGGCATTCAGGTTGATGACCAACGCCTTGATGGGCACAGAAAGGTTTGCGGTTCCGCCGCCGCCCGGAGACGGGGTTTTAGCTGTGACCTGCACGGAGCCGACCTGGTTATCGGCAATCCATACCGGAGCTGTGAGCTGGGTAGTGGACTTATAGGTTGTGGGTACTTGCGTTCCGTTGACGTATAGCTTGGTTGTAGGTTCGAAGTACTGTCCAACTACGGTGAGAGTAGTTGTGGATGCAGTGGGCAGAGGCCATCCACTAGCGTAGCGGATGATGGGAACTGGATTGATGAGAGAGAAACTATAAGACCCGACTACCGAACCATCAGCATTCGACTTGGCAGTGACGGTTACGTTTGGATTGGAGGGCATGGTAGCCGGTGCGTAGTACATGCCTGATTGAAGACTGCCTGCGCCGGAGAGACTCCAGGTGACTCCTAAATTCAGAGTGCCGCGGACTGTGGGGACAATGGAAACGCGATCCTGCAGGCGTACAGTGTGCGTGTTGGTTCCGTCACCGTCGTAGGCGTTGAGCTGTACGGTGACTGCGCCGAATACATGCGTTACCGCCAAAGTATTCAGAAAGATGAGCGTCGCTGCACCCGTCCTGATGGAGTTGACGAGCGAGGAGGTACGTGTCCTCAATGGGCGAAAAATCATAGAGTGTCTCTCGTCGAGCAAAAGTATCCCGATTGCGCACACGACAACTGACGCAGTGAGACACAGGTCTCATGCGGGCGCATGTGGCGCATCCGGTTGCATTGCAGGCAGGGATGCCCGGGCAGGCATTAAGTCCGAAGACAGTTGACTTTCAAATGTGGTGTTTTGTTCTGAAGGCAATGTAACACATCGCCATCCGCCGGTAACGTGAATTAAATAAAAAAATGGTTACCTTGGCAGGAAATTTTTACTCTATGGTTCTAATGGGTAGTTTCAGAGTAGTTGGCACTACATGTGGGAGTAGCGGCTTCTAGTGGATTGATGCCAGTGGGCTTAGAGTCCCGGTCAGATATGCATTTTCGCCACATACAGGTTTGAGTACTACTCACTCTAGAGTTCAGGATCAGGATGACAGCATCAGGAAATTTGTATCGCTTGATTACCTGGAGCCGGAGACTACTGTGCGTCTTACAGTTTTGTTGTGGCGTGTGGTTTTCTTTGTGCGGCGGAGAGCTGCGGATGAGCGTTTATGGCGATGGCGCGGTGGATGGATGGTCAGTGCTATTTCGCGTTCGCGGGCGATGGGGTTCTGTAGATAGTTCGGATCGAACATGGCAATGACGGATGCAGCGCGTACAGTGTAATGCCTGGCCCATTCGCTTTCGATGAGAGTAGTCTGCACGGTCTTCCAGCGGCCGTCGGATGGCGGCGGATCGGCATTGAGAGCAGCGAGGAACTGCTCGAATTCTTCGAGGTTCGTGCCCATCTGGAAGACGAGGTGACTCATCGCCATCTGCTGTGCAGCGGTGAGGCGATCGAAGTCGCGGCAGTAGGCTTTTGCGTTCTCGATAGCCTGCACGGCGGAAATGCGCAACAGCCTGGTTGCTTCTTCTTCGGTGATGTCAGACGTGAGCTGGCGCCGCTTGATTTTGCGACGATAGATTTCCTTTCCCCACTCGCTCAGGTTGCGGTCGAAGCGGTCGAGGATGGTGTGGAGCAGTGCGGGGTCAAGTCCGGCGGCCTGCCAGAGCTGCGCGGATGAGGGTTCGATGAAGGGATGAGGATTGAGCGGGTCGCGCTGAGGGTGATCCGTGGCCATGACATCGAGGCTGAAGCCGGCGCCGATGAGAGGCTTGCTCGTTTTGGGGTCGGGATAGGCGGTGAGCACCCAGCCTTCATGGTTGCGGTCCTTGAGCGAAACCATAAAGGTCTGCAGGTTGAACTTGATGTCTGATGGCTTGAAGTCGAGCAGGGGCTGGATGGTCGTTGAGGATTGGTCAGTGATGGGTGGTGTTTGCGGCTGGCTCTGAGTTTGTTCCGGAGCTTGTCCGCGCGCGCGTGAGCCGCAGGCTATTGTCGCCAGCAGAAGGGTCGCACTCAGGAGCTGGTGTCTCGTGACCATCATGCAGCCACTACTTATCGAATATACCGGAAGCTCCGCGTGGTGAAGGTATGTGTTTGGGCGGCAACTGCGCCGATATAGCCGACAGCGGGGACTATTGTTTCTGTGCTCCAGTCTTCCAGGGAAAGTGGTTCGCCGGAGAAGCCTGTTCCTGTTCCTTTGAGCAAGGCCTCCTTACGTGTCCAGTATGTGAAGAAGGCGGGAAGAAATCTGTCGGCGGAGAGACTGCGCAATGCGTTTTGTTCTTTTGCTGATAATTGTCCGATGGGGAGCTCGGAGGGTTTGCCTTGTATGAGCTCGATGTCGGCTCCCACTTCGAAGTCTTTAGAGATTGCGAGCACGGCGAGGTTTGCAGAGTGGGCGAGGTTGAATTTCAGAGCATTGTCAGCGACGTGCGGTTTGCCGAATTTATTTCTTGTGAAGGTGATTTTGTCTGCGGGTATGTTGAGGTACTGCTCCAGTATGCGGCGCATGTTGGCGTGAGCGAGAATATATCGCCTGCGGTCGCGCTCGAAGATGAAGCGTTTTGCGCGGGTCTGTTCTTCTTCCGAGAGGGCGGACGGGATGGCGTCGTCTGCGGCCGATTTGTTTTCTGATTCCAGGTCGGATGCGAACACCCCCAGGTTACCCTTCGCTTCACTCAGGGGAACGTGGGGCACCCGGCATAGATCCCAGCACCAGAGATGGATTTCTTCTGCGCTGGAGAAGCGAACTGGGTTCTCCGGCGGCCAGGTGATGGACGGGATGGCGTTTTCTGCGTCCAATCTGGTTTCTGATTTTATGTCAGATGGATTATGCCCGAGTCAGAGTATTCAGGGAGAAAAGCGAAAGGCTGTAACGGCGTATTCAGCATCGTATGGATTCTTCCTCCCTGCGGTCGTCAGAATGACGGCCTATACCAGGGAAACTTTGGTGCTGCGGTAAACCGGCATAAGATCGAATCTTCACTTCGCTCAGGTCTACGGCATGGCTAATCTGGTTTCATGCGAAGAGGCTTGGTTTATATCCTGGTTGGTAGAACAGGTACGCTTTATACCGCAGTCACCAGCAATCTTGACAACCGAGTTCTGGAGCATCGAAAGGGCATTAAATCAGGCTTTGCATCCAAATACGGTTGTCACCGGCTCGCATACTTTGAGGAATTCGCCGACATCAGAACGGCGATTGCACGCGAGAAAACGATCAAAGGATGGACGCGGGCCAAGAAGATCGCTCTGATTCAATCAAAAATCCTGAGTGGCGTGATCTTGCACTGGGGCTGTCAGATGCTTATGCCGAGCCAGAGTATTCGGGAAGAAAACGAAAGGCTGCAGCGACGCATTCAGCTTCGTATGGATTCTTCCTCCCTGCGGTCGTCAGAATGACCGGCAGCGGAGTTTTGTGGTGATACTTTATGCCTGCTGGCTTACTGGCGCGGCGGCTTTCTGCTTTCTTTTGGCGAAGGCGTTGCGGATTCTGCGGCGGCGATCTTCGGGCATCAGCCAGAAGCCAAAGAAGAGGATCGTGGAATTCAGGCGCGGCGAGCCGTGGAAAAGGAATTCCTTCATCAGCTTCATGTATCCGCCGAAGCCGGACTTGCTCTTGGTGGCGCGTGGAATGCATTCCGTTGCGATGAAGTAGGAGTAAGCCTTGGGAGTGATGCGCGACCCGTTGGCGTGGGCCCAGTTGACGGAGAAGTCCCAGTCGGCGGCGCGGCTGACGCTCTTGCGCTGATCTTCGAGGTAGAAGATGATCAGCGGCTCGGGGATGACGTGGATGCCGGTGCCTGGATATTCGGCCATGCGCAGGAGCCAGTCCCAGTCCTGATGGCGCTTGAGGCCTTTAGGGAAGGGAACTTCGAGCATGAGCTCCTTTGAGCAGAAAAAGGTGGAGGTCTGAAGGAAGGCGTCTCCGTAGGTGAAGCCTTTGCGGCAGAAAAGATACTCGCTCATGGGCTCGCCGGATGCGGGAAGACGGCGCGGCCAGATCATGTCGACTTCAGGGTTTCTGGCAATGACGCGCGAGAAGACAACGGGGTAGGGCTCGGTCGCGGTTTCGGCGACGGCGAGCTGGGTGGCGATCTTCTCGGGCAGCCATTCGTCGTCGTCATCGAGGAAGGCGATCCACTTGCCCTGGGCGGCGCGAACGCCGATGTTGCGGGCTTCGGCTCCTCCCTGGTTCTGCTCAAGGGGAATAACGTGGAGCCGCGTGTCGGCGATGGCCGCAAGTGCGTTTTCAGTGTCCTTATCGGGACCGTCGATGACCACGATCGCTTCGACCTGAGCATAGCTCTGGCTCAGAACGCTGCGCACGGCGCGGCAGACGAGCTCGGGACGGAAGCGGGTTGGGATTACGGCGCTGACTTGCGGTTTCATGCAGGCTCCAAATGCTAAGTTCAAGGCAGAGTGGCTTGGTGGTGGTCCGGGACTGAAGCCCGTGTTCTTTAGATTGGTGCCTGGTTGTGGCTACCGGCGTGAATAACCCTTTTAGAGTATTCGGGAGAAAGTGAAAGACTGCAACGGCGCATTCAGCATCGTATGAATTCTTCCTTCCTCCGGTCGTCAGACGGGTTCCCTGGGTGATTCGCATCCGACATCCTCATTATAAAAGACTTCGGGGCGCTTGGGCGCCCCGAAGGTGGTTTGGCGGAAATACCTGTTTTTATTGAGGTTAAGACGCCGGCTGGAGGGTCAGCAATACTGCGCTGGTGGGCTGGACCCCGATGTAGTACTTGCCATTCGACGGGGTCTGCGTCTCTCCGCTGGCGCTGTTCACCAGGGTTCCATCGAGGCTTCCATCGAAGGTCTGACCGCCGAGGCTTACTCCGGACGTCGCTACGAAGCTGGGAGCGACGAGCCGGGTGACCTTGGCGGTGCCATAACCCGGGAGGGTGACAGCCACGGTTCCGGCGAAGTTCTCGTCCTTATTGATGATGGCGACTTCGACGTTATTGTTGGCGTCGACGGTGCTCCAGATCTTGATGTTCGGGAGCGTGCCCTGGGAGGCGCTGAGAGTTACAGGGAGCAGGTTCGAACCATTGCCTGCGGCCTGGTGGAAGAATATCAGGCCGTAATAGAGCGGTGCGACGTGCTGCAGCTGGTAGTAGTTGATGCCTTCAACGTTATGCACGCCGAAGGTGAAGGGGCAGTAAGTGCATCCGCTGGTACCGTGCCAGTTGATGCCGTCGAGTCCTGCATTGGCGTATTCGAACATGGTGTCGATGGCATAGAGCGCTGCGCTGAAGGCGTTGCTGATGCCGGCGATGCCACCATTGTCGATGGTGTTGGATTCGCCAATGCGGAACTTCTGGTTCAATCCGTGGATGGCGGAGACGTAAGGCTGAAGCTTAGTGGGATTCTGTGTGGACACGATGGGGGTCAACAGATAGTCATCGTTGAAGGCCTGACCTGATTCCGTATAACCGCCATAGATGTGCTGACTGAGGTAGTTGAGATACTGCGAATCGAGCTGTTCATACTGGGCCACATTGTTCTGCCAGGTCTGAACGGCTCCCCAGGCAGCTCCCATGACCCTGACGTTGGCATTGATGCCCATCTCCGCCTGGAGGATGGAGGTGCTCCAGGTGGTGAACTCGTTGAAGTAGTCCGTGACGCTGTAAGTGCTGGACCGGAGACCGTTAGTGGGATACACGTCAGGCTCATTGCCGACTTCGAATGTGTCGATGCTGCCTGCAGGCATGTTCTGGATATAGTTCACGGCCTGGTCGACGGCGAGCTGCACGTTGTCTGAGCCAAGATTGACGCCAAGGGAGAAGTGCACGCCGAGGGCCTGGTTCAGCTCAGCAAAGGGCAGGACCGTCTGATCGCTCGGCTCGGTTGTGGTGTCCGTGGTGTATCCGCCGACACGGATGAGGAGCGGCGCACCAGGGTTGATGATGTTCGAGATGAGCTGTCTATAGGCGGAGTTGACGCCCATGGCCGAACTGCCCATGAACCACTGTGCATCACCCCATTCATGCGAGAGCCCGACGAAATCCGGCGGGATGTACTGGCCCGGCGTGGTTGAGACTGAAGCATTGACGACGGTGGAGTTGGTGAGCGAGAGCAGATAGGTGGAGCTGGTCCCACCGCCCGGGGTGGGATTGACGGCGGCAATCTCAAGCGGAGAGGCAGCGCTGCTGCTCGCCGCGATAGGCGCTTTGACTGCTGTCGCTGAGAGATAGGTTGTGGCAACGGATGCACCGTTGACGGTGAGTGTGGTGTTGGGTGTGAATCCGCTTCCGGTGAAGGTCACGGTTGTTGTCGATCCAGGCGTTACGGAAACCGGCGACGATGCATTCACAGCCGGCGAGGGGTTGCCGAGGGTGAAGGTATAGGTTGCAGTCACTGCACTGTTCTGCGCGAGGGTTGCGGTGACAGTGATGGAGGGGTTCGCGGGCATGACGAAGGGCGCGGTGTAGATGCCGCTGCTTGAAATGGTGCCGCCTCCGGTCACGCTCCAGTTCACGCTCCAGTTGAAGTTGGCATCGCCTGAGCCGTGGAGTTTGGGGACGAACTGCATACTGTGTCCGAGCGAAGTGGTTGTGGGCGATGCGCCGGTTTCGTCGAACTCCCACAGGAGAAGCGTAAGCGGCTTGATGGGCGCGCTGAAGGAAGTGCTGGTGCCTCCGCCGGGCGTGGGGTTGACAGCGGTGAGAGTGACATTGCCCTGGACGGAATCGGCAATGGGGATTTGGGCCACGATCGAAGTGGGTGAGCTGTAGGTTGTTGTCACCTGGGTGCCGTTGACCGATACTACGGTGCTCGGCGTGAATCCGCTGCCGGTAATGGTAATGGCATTAGTCATGCCAGTGGTGAGCTGATACGGGTTCAACTGGTTGAGGACAGGAACCGGGTTGATGAGAGTGAGGTTGTAGGAGGCTGATATCCCGCTGTTGTCCGAGAGAGCGGCGGTGACAGTGACGCTGGCGCTTGACGGCATTGCAGCCGGAGCGGTGTAGAGGCCGGTGTTCGAGCTGCTGCTTGCAACCGTGCCTCCGCCAGTGACGGTCCAGGTCAGCGTGGAATTGGCAGCGCCGGTGACGTTGGCGACGATGGAGACATTGAGGCCGAGGCGCGCGGTTCCGGTATTGGTTCCGTCAGAGCTGTAGGCGGTAAGGGTGATGCTGGCCTTGGCCACGGGTGCCTGAACCGCAGCACTGGTGCCTCCGCCGGGCGCCGGGTTCACCGCAGTGAGAGTGAGCGAACCGGTGGCCGAAGCGCTGACAGGAATCTGCGCGACGACTGTTGTCGGCGACTGGTAGGTTGTCGGGACGGCAGAACCATTCACATAGATGACTGTTCCGGAGACAAAGCCGGTGCCGGGAATGGTTACAGTGTCAGTTCCGCCAGTCGGGAGCTGTGCCGGATTTGTGCCGTAGATGGTGGGCACGGGATTGACCAGCTTGAACGAATAGCTGGTCGCGATGGCTGAGTTGTCTGCCAGAGCGGCAGTGACGGTAACGCTGGTGTTCGTGGGCATGGCCGCGGGTGCGGTATAAATGCCGCTGCTCGAAACCGTGCCTGCACCCGATACGGTCCAGGTGAGCGAAGCGTTGTTCGTTCCTGTGACGTTCGAAGTGATCGACACATTCCGTCCCAGTTGCGCTGTTCCGGTATTAGTTCCGTCGGAGCTATAGGCAGTGAGGGTGATGGTGGGCTTGGCGATCTGCACATTCACCGCAGCACTGGTGCCTCCGCCCGGTGCGGGATTGACGGCATTCAGCGTCAGCGTTCCGGATGCTGTTGCGCTGACAGGTATCTGCACCGTCACCGAGGTCGGAGAGACGAATGTCGTTGCAACGTTTGCTCCGTTCACCTGGATGACCGTCCCCTGCACATAGCCGGTGCCGGGAACAGTAACCGTATCAGTACCGTCCGTGGGTAACGTCGATGGATTCGTGCCATAGATAGTGGGCACCGGATTGATCAGCGTGAAGGTATAAGAGGCGGTTACTGTAGTGTCAGAAGTAAGCGTAGCAGTAATAGTTACGCTTGAACTGGAAGGCATGGCTGCGGGCGCTGTATAGACGCCGGCGCTGGTAATGCTGCCCGCGCCGGAAAGACTCCAGTTCACGGTGGTGGCGGATGAGCCAGAAACGCTGGCCTGCATCGAGACACTCTTTCCGAGGCGCGCCGTTCCTGTATTTGTGCCATCGGAGCTGTAGGCGTAGAGCTTGATGGTGGCAGCGGCGTGGAGCTTGTTCTGCCATCCGAAGAGGAGAGTAAGCACAACGAGTGAAATTATTACACGGCAAAAGAAGGGACGACTGGTTACTCTCACAGCTAACGGGGAGCATATTTTCATGGAGATTGAACCTCAAACTGAAGTGAGCACACGTTATCAAAGTAACCATTTCAATACAAAGAAAAAATTACGTTTTTCCTGTAAAAGTTTCGTTTAGAGGTCACGAAAGTTAGATTCCCTGCTTCTCGCAGTGTCAGATTGTGATCGCCTGAAAACGGAATCTGAGGTGGGAAAGAACCAGAACCTATCTCATGCAGCTGCATCTAACTACTGAATCTTAGGTAGTTAGCGAGTGGGTTTAGTGAAATATGTGTCTTTACACAAGGGCCCAATACAGGGTAAAAAAGTACTAGAAACCCGCGCCCCCGCAGCCCTATTCTGATTAGCCCTGAATTACATTTTCTGTCTCGGCGAGCTCTCGTAAGGAGTAGTTTCAATGTCCGTCCTTCGGCTGTTTAAGCAGAAGGTAATTTCATTACCGGATTCACCTGCTGTTGTGTGTGGTGAGGTCCGGCTCACGTATCGCGAACTGGAGGAGAGATCCAATCAGATCGCGTGCGCTTTAGCGCGGGCCGGCATCAAGCGGGAGACTCCAGTCGGCGTGTTTCTCGACCGCTCGGTCGATGCGGTGGCCTGCATTCTCGGAATCTGGAAAGCAGGCGGCGCTTATGTTCCGCTCGATCCGGAATACCCACCGGACCGCCTCACCTTCATGCTGGAGGACTCGGGCGCAAGCTTTCTGCTGACGAATGCGAATGCGGTATTTCCCAGTACTACGGCAACGATCCTTTCGATTGAGAGCATCTTTGCCAAGCCGCCTGCGTTGAGCGCCGATTTTGCGTACGAAGAGCCGGCAGCAGACCAGCTGGCGTACATCATCTTTACTTCCGGATCCACGGGCCGGCCGAAGGGCGCGGAGCTCATCCACGGTGGCCTCGAGAATGTTCTCGAGGCACTGCAGAACGACCTGCAGCTCGGCCCGACGGATGTGGTGCTGGCCAGCGCTTCGGTCTCGTTCGATGTTTCGCTCGAAGAACTGCTGCTGCCGATCACTTCCGGCGCTTCCGTCCACATCATCAACCGCAAGGTGGTGACCGACCCCAGCAAGTTCATAGAAGTCATCGACGTGGTTCACGCCACGCTTGTCTTCGGCACGCCTACGTTCTGGCGCATCATGCTGGAGGCGGGATGGAAGGGAAGTCCGAAGCTGCAGGCGATCACGGGCGGAGAAGTGCTGCCGCCGTCCCTGGTGAGCGCAATGGCGCCCAGGTGCCGCGCGCTGTGGAACCACTATGGGCCGACGGAGACCACCATTTGCGCAACGACCGAGCTGGTGAAGGCGGGAATGGACCGTATCACCATCGGGCGGCCTCTGGCGAATGTTCGCGTGCATATTCTCGATGGGGCGATGCAGCCAGTGACTGCCGGAGAAATCGGCGAGATGTACATTGGCGGTGCGGGCGTGGGACGCGGCTATCGCAACCGGCCCGATCTGACGGAAAAAAGCTTTCTGCCTGATTTGTTCGATCCCACTCCGGGAGCACGCCTCTATAAGACCGGCGACCTTGCGCGTCTTCTATCTGACGGGCGCCTGGATTTTGTAGGCCGGGCCGATGGACAGGTAAAGATTCGCGGCTTCCGCATCGAACTTGAAGAGATTGAGGAAGTCATCCGCCAGTGTGAAGGCGTGCAGAATGCGGCGGTACAGGCGGTGGAGTTTGGTCCCGGCGACAAGCGCCTGGTGGCGTATTTCGTGGGAGCGCTGAACCTGCCGCAGGAGCAGATCAAGAGCTACCTGCGGGACCGGCTGCCATCGTTCATGGTGCCTTCGGAATTTATTGCGGTGCGCTCGCTGCCTTTGATGCCGAGCGGCAAGATCGACCGCCAGGCGCTCAAGGTGCTGCGACCGAAGTCGTCCGGGCAGGTGCGCGTGGTGCAGCCTCCGGGCGATGAGGTAGAGCACAAGCTGGTGCGCATCTGGGAGCAGATTCTGAAAGTCCGGCCTCTCGGAATTACGGACAATTTCTTCGATCTCGGCGGACATTCGCTGCTGGCTGCGCGCATGTTTGCGACGATGGAGAAGAAGCTCGGCGTCTCGATTCCACTGTCGATGCTGGTGGAGAATCCGACGATCGAACTTCTCGCCACGCAGGTGCGCAAGCAGCTACAGGGCGATGATTGGCCGGGACTGATTGCTATTCAACCGCTGGGCACGAGGCCTCCGCTGTTCGTGGTGCATGGACTGGGAGGGAGCCTGTTCACTTTCCGTCCGCTGGCCGCGACTCTGGGCACGGACCAGCCGGTTTATGGGTTGCAGCGCGGTGAGAGAAGCTCTGACCGACCGACGATCAGAGCTCTTGCGGCGAGATATGTAAAGGATATTCAGACGGTCGATCCAGTAGGTCCGTATAACATTGCCGGCCACTCCTCAGGCGGGATGCTTGCCTTTGAAGTGGCTTCGCAACTGGTTGCTCTCGGCAAGGAGGTCAATGTTCTGGCCCTGCTCGATTGCGATTACCGCTTTGGAAAACGATCGTCTACAACTTTAAGTTCAACTGTCAAACGGCTGAATTTAATAGAGATTCTGAAGCAGAATTATCGGCACGCAATCCGCCAGGCATCAGAAATCGGCTGGAATGCTCTCTTTTGGCGCCGGTACTTTCATGAGAGAATCAAGATGCAACTCTGGCTTCTCAAGCATTCTCCTTGGAAAAATAAATACTACCCCAGCCTCTTCGGAGCAGAGGCCTATCTGGCTCTCTCCGCAGAAAAATATGAGCCCCAGCCATATCCAGGGGACGTGATGCTGTTCATCGCAGAAGAGGCGGCGAAACCGAACGATGATTTCGGCGCTGGCTGGGCGAAGAGCGTTTTGGGTAAGTTGTTGATTTTAAAGGTACAAGGTGGTCATCAGTCGATGCTGACCGAGCCCAATGTGGCCTCTCTGGCGAAGGAGCTTACGCAGCGCCTGGAGAGAAGGGCATCGGCAGAAGAAATGGTCGTAGGCCTTTAAATCACTTGTTTCTGGCGTCACTTAGGAGAGTACATGCAACCAGATAAGAAATGCCCCGTGGCACACGGACCCCGATGGTATTCAGGCGCTCAGGTCCGCAATCTGAAGAGCAGTCTCGACATTCTATTTCCCATTGTTGAGTGGGCGGAGACCTATCTTGCCAGCCCGCACAAAGACCTCGGCCGCTCCGGCGATGTATGCCCATTTGTCGGCGAGGCACTATCGCGCGAAACACTGCATTTCTCGATGGTTCATCTGAAAGAGACCGGCGAAGCCCGTTTCGCAGAGATCGAGTCCATCGTGCTCGCCAATCGCGAGCAGTTCCTTGCCAGAGAAAAAGAGCAGGGCAGCGATCCGTCTGATAACCTGCTGAACGCGCTCATCATGATCTTTCCGGATGTGACGCTCGAAGAGGCGCCACTGGTGATTGATGGAGTACAGAAAAAGCTCAAGCCGCTCTTTGTAAGAGACGGCCTGATGCTGGGCGAATTTCACAACCTGAACCAGTCGCCTGGCTTGCGCAACCAGAATTTCCGGCCGCTGCGGAGCCCGATTCCGCTGCTGGCGATCCGTCACATGGTGGAATCAGACCTGCCGTTCATGAGCAGGATGTACGATTCCCCGGAGACACGGCTGGAGTTCCTGACGTCTTACCTGAACTTTCTTGGGCCCACGCTCACCAATGGCAACCGCACGCGCGCCGAGGTTGCGTTGACGGCAGCGAGGGAAGAACTCGCAGCTACGACAGCTCGATAGGAATACTGCATTCTCTGAGCGCCGATTCATCTCGCCGGCACACAGTGTTCGCGTGCCGGCGAGATGCTCTGCGTTCAATCGCGTTGCTGCTTACTGATCCGCGGCCGGGTCAGGTCTGACAATTTCCTACAACTACTCGCGACCTGGGAAGAGTTCGGACACAACTTTTTTGAAAACAGACTCACCGCGAATAGATTCGAACCGTGGATCAACTGCGATCCACACCAGTTCTGGCTCTTTGTCTTCTGCTGCAGCCTGCAACAGTGAAAGAGCAGCTGGGACATCTTCAAGAGCGAGGGCAAGAAGAGCCTGGCGAAATCTGCTGATCGGCGGAGGAGAGGCTAATAATCTGAAATCTCTGGCAAGGCGGCTGGCGTGTTCTTTATCTCCGCTCATGGCCTGAATCTCGGCAATGCCAGCCATCATCGGGAATAGCGCACCTGCATCGGGCCGTATGCTCTCAGTAATACGTTTTGCTTCATCGGTGTTACCGAGATGCGCAGCCATAAGAGCTATGTAGAGTTGCGCCTCTACAGGGACAGGGCCGTAGATGAGTGGAGCCGACGCCAGTTTTGCGCCTTCTTCATAGCGGGAGGAGAGGAATAGAAACTTGGCCCGGGTAATTTTCTGACGATATGAGAATGGGTCGTTCCGCTGAGCCACCTCTACGTAATACGAGGCTTCATCGAAGCGGCGCATGGCGGCAAGAAACAGAGCGTATTGCCGCGCAACGCCCACGTGTGCTCCCTGATGCAGCGCTTTCTTGAAGCTTGTTTCCGCTTCGTTCCATTTCCACTCGAGCGCCTGAACGCAGCCGAGGCATGAATAAGACTCAATCATGTGAGGATCAATCTCAACTGCCTTCAATGCCGCTGATTTTGCTTCCGCAAGCGCCGCGGAAAACGGGTAGATACCACGCAGAATCATCTCGACATGACACTGCGATATGCCGCAGAAAATCCGTGCGAAGTCCGGAGCAAGCTGTGCGGCCTGCTGAAATTTCACCAGGGCCGACTGCAGGTCCATTGCCGAGCCCTCGTCAAGCTGTGCCTCTCCCTGAATGATGAGCGGATACACGGACAGCATCAGCGCTCCGGCTGTGGCTTTGCGATGCCGTATGCTCGATTGTTCAGGGCGTGCACGGCTTATGAATGCCCGGGCGATCTGCTCCTGGATCTGAAAGACCGAGTCAGAGTTTACTTCGGTTTCGAAGCGTTGGGAATTAAGCTGGAAGCCATCCGCGTTTAAGACGCGGATGGTAATGCGCAGCCGGTTATTCTCCCCGCGAACGCTGCCTTCGATAATGAATTGCACGCCCAGCTCCTGTGCCAGAGAAGGAACATCGCGAGGCATCGTGACAAACTTTGCCACGGAAGTAGCCGAGGCCACCTTGATGCCATCGGTACGCCCAAGAGCGTGGATCAATTCATCCGTAATGCCATGCGCGCACATGCTGGAAAGAGGTTGCGCCGAGAGATCAACGAAGGGCAACACAGCCAGAGAAACGCCCTCGCCTTCAGCGAGCAGCCCTCCATTGGCAGTTACCTGTTTCAACCGGTCGATAGATGATTTTTCGTTTCTGTGAAACACGGGTACATACGTGCCTGGCCGCAGGTAGATAAATATGGGATCATCCTTACCGCTCGATTCGTAATACTCCTTCAGCTTGGAGCGGAGCCTTCTGGCCTCAGTCCTCACAATCGAGTCCTGGCTTGGATGGTACGGGGCTTTGCGGTCGTATACTTCGGTGCCAATCACATACTCCTTAAGTATGTGAGCATTTCCGGCGAGCGCATTTTCGACGGTGAAACGCAGAAAGCGGCCCAGCCGGTCTGACTGTACAAACAGGTCGCTCTGCAGAATGAGAACGAGCTGCGAGCGAATTTCATTTTCCGGGATGTATTCAGTTATAGGCGGTTCGTACACGGTCATAAACTCACTCCAGAAGAGTGGAGGCGTTTCTTCAACACAAAGAGAGCGGTGGCACTTGCAACCATCATAAACGCGGGAATTGCAATCACGGCAGTGATAACTGTCACCTAACCGTTGCTCACCTTCCGTCAGAAAACGAAAGCTGACATTCTCGGCAAGTATGGGAAAGGCATCGCGTGGAGAACGAGAGACGCCAAATGCGAGTGCTCGCTATCGCTTCAGCGGAGACGTGCGCAATGCTCGTTTGGCAACTCAAGCCATTAGATGTTGAAGTCGTCGGAGCGGTGCATGCCTCGGAGGTTGCCCGGCGCATTCAGGCAGGAGAGACGTTTGAGGTTGTGATCCTGCCAGCTGCGCTTCCGCATGTGGAGTGGTGGGCACTATGGGGCGAACTAAGCCTGCTCAATCCCAGGCCCTCGATTCTGGTCTATGCGCGAAGCACAACGTTTCAATTATGGACAGGCGTACTCGAGTCTGGCGCGTATGACCTGATTGCGGAGCCGTTCTCTGAGAAGGAAATTCAAGATGCTGTTTCACGTGCTTTGCGGAACTTTATGAGCAATGAAGATGCTCCCAGCCAGGAACCGGAGAGCTAAGGATCCCTCAATCGAGTTATTTAAGAAATCCCGGAGGGCGTGATGTTCTGCAAGATAGCGGTCGCGTATGACGAGTCACCCGAAGCCGAACGTGCATACAGGAGTGCAATCAAGCTGGCCAAGGCTCTCGCGGCCGAACTGCTGACCATCACGGTAGTAGAGCAACTGCCCGCATACACGGCTTATGCCACCGGAGCAGATCCATCGATTATGCGCGAGCTCGACCAGGACAGGGCATTGTCGTATGAAGAATTGCGGACAAAAGCGATGAGCCTGGCCTTAAGTGAGGGCATCACTGTTGCCTCGAAGCTGATTCACGGAAATACGGTGGAAGCCATCGCCCATTTTGTCCGCGCCAACAAGATCGATCTGCTTGTTGTCGGACTTCATCACCGGTCATTACATATCGCTCGTATCTGGAGCACGGTGTATTCACTTGCGCAGGATGTTCCCTGCAGCGTTCTTGGGGTTCACTGATGACGAAAAAAATCATTGTTCCGATTGTCATTCTGGGTGTGGCCGTTGCGCTGATCTTCACGATTCATGGCTGCTGGAATTCCTGGACTGGAAATCGATCGGAGCAGAAAACCGATGATGCTTATGTTCGCGCGGATCTCACTCCGCTCAGCACCCGCATCAGCGGAACAGTTCGCAGCGTGAATATCACCGACTATCAGACTGTGAAAGAAGGGCAGGTTCTGGTCGAGATCAACGACGAAGACTATCGCGCGATTGCAGCCCAGGCGCAGGCCGCTCTGGCTGCAGCAGAAGCGGAGCTGGCCACGAATCAGGTGGCGAAAGCGGCTCAGGATTCACAGATTCAAAATGCAGTAGCCGGCGTGGCTGCAGCAGAAGCGGCTGTGACTGCTGCAGAGGCCGGAGTAGCGTCGGCCAAGCCTGATGTGGAACGCACAGAAACCGAACGAAAACGTCAGGAAGCGCTCTTAAACGGAAAGGCTACGACACACCAGAAATTCGAGCAGGCGGTTGCGGATGCCGGGCGGTTTGAAGCCCTGCTGGCGACGAGAGAGGCTGATCTTGAGCGGGCGAAGGCAGCCCTGGCGAGCAGTAAAAGCGTGCTCGCAGCGCAAAAGACACAGCGCGCCATTCTTGATGCGAAGGACAAAATTTACCGGGCAGATATTGAGGCGAAGCGCGCATCGATTGCTGTCGCCCAGGTAAATCTGGGATACACGAAAATCCTCTCGCCGATTGACGGAGCCGCAGGAGAAAGACGTGTGCAGCCGGGACAGCTTGTAGGCGCAGGCATGGAAGTCATGTCACTGGTGAAAGGCGATGTGTGGATCCAGGCGAACTACAAGGAAACGCAACTCACGAATATCCATCCTGGCGACCGGGCGGATATCAGGATCGACGCATTTCCCGGAGCTGTTCTGCATGGAAAAGTTGCGGAGATTGCGCCTGCCAGCGGATCACAATTTGCGCTGCTGCCACCGGATAACGCGACAGGGAATTTCACCAAGATCGTTCAACGAATTCCTGTAAAGATCGTGCTCGATCCAGACCATGCTCTACAAGGGCGACTCAAGCCAGGATTTTCGGCCGTCGTAACGATTCATGCCTCTGGCCAAAACAGGAACGCCGAGGAAACCAAATCGTGACAGAAAATCAGCAATCTCCTCAGGCGGCCGCTCCCTCGCATATTACGACGCATCCTCTCATCGGAGTTGCGGGCGTTTTACTGGGCGCATCGATTGCGACTTTTCAGGGAAGGCTTGTCAGTGTCGGGCTTTCGGACATCAGAGGAGCAGCGGGTTTAGGCGCAGATGAAGCTTCATGGATCGGCACGGCCTTCAATGCGGCACTGATGTTCATCGGCCCATTTTCTGTATATCTGGGAGGCTTGCTGGGAGCGCGCCGCGTTCTGCTTGTATGCGGCGTATTGTTCACGCTCATCAGCGCTCTTCTGGCTTTGACTACAACATTGCCGATTATGTTGTTCCTGCTGGTTCTGGCCGGGCTGACTGCGGGCACATTCTATCCACTGACTCTCTCGTTTGTGCTGCGCAACCTGCCGATGCGCTTTGTCCTTCTCGGCATTGCTGCCTATGCGATGGACATTGTCTTTACGACATACGTTGCCACGTCTCTCGAAGCCTGGTACGCAGATCATTTGTCGTGGCACTGGATTTTCTGGAACAGCGCGCTGCTGACGCCGCTCATGGTCATTCTTATCTATTACGGAATACCGTGGCAGCCGCTTCCCAAGCCATCTGCAGGGCAGCCGAGACCTGACTGGCGCGGTTTTCTGTATGCGAGTCTTGGGTTCTCGTTGTTCTATATCGCTCTCGACCAGGGGCAACGGCTTGACTGGTGGAATTCAGCGACTGTGATTGCGCTTACGATTACCGCGGCTTTTCTGCTGCTGGCTACATTGTGGAGGCGCGTGATCGAGCCCAATCCGCTGATTCATCTTGGATTTCTGGCCAGACGCAACACGCTGCTGCTTGCTGTGGTGCTCTTCTTCTTTCGTTTCGTCATGCTTGGACCGGTCCTTGTTCTTCCGAGCTATCTTTCGACCATCCAGGGATATCGCGCCCTGCAGACAGGGCCGGTTTTGTTGTGGGTTGCAATCCCTCAATTTCTTTGCGGACTGCTGGGCATCTATTCGCTGCGATTCATAGATGCCCGTCTTGTTCTTACGGCCGGCTTTGGATTGGTGACTGTCGCTTGTCTTATGAATATGCAGGTTGACTCAATGTGGGCCGGGGGCGACTTCTGGCTTTCGCAGTGTGTGATGGCCATCGGCCTGGCCCTGGCTTTCAACGGACTTGTAGGCGCCATCATCCTTGAAGTTCTGAATACAGGCGCACTGACTCGACCGATCGATGTGCTGACGTTCGCAGGTTTTTTCCAGACGGTGCGGCTTCTCGGAGGAGAGATAGGGTCTGCGGTGATGCAGCATTTTCTGTCTTATCGCGAGCAGTTTCATTCGAACATTCTTGGTCTTGGAGTTCAGCTTGGACAAACTGCCACGGACCACAGGCTTCTGGCTTTGAAAGCGGGCATGGCCAGACATGTAAGCGGCCAGGATGCAGCGACGGCCAGAGCAGCAGAGATACTTGCACTGCAGGTGAGAGGGCAGGCATTCACGCTTGCGATTGCAGACGGCTTCGCATTGGTCGCCTGGGCTGCTGTCGCGTGCCTGTTTATTGTCGCCTGCATGGGTTCCGTTCAGACGCAGTACAGGCAGGTAACGGCGACTCCTGCAGCGCAGCCGGCATGATGCCGGCAGTTTTTCGGTTAAGGAAATCAGATATGGGGTTGGAAACCAGGGGTGTACGAGTGAGATCGCGGATCGTGCTGCTGTTGTCAGCGGTGGTCGGACTGTATGCGAACTCACTTGTGCTGACGGCTCAGACCACCAATGAAGTAACGCTGACGCTCCCTGATGCTATTGATATGGCGCTGAAGAACAACCATATCCTGCAGCTTGCCGAACTGAATGTTACTGACAGCGAACATCAGAAGAAGATTGCGCGAGCGGCCTACTTTCCGCAGATCAAGAACGAGTCGACTCTGCTGCACCTTACGGAACTTGCAGGCGTCACAATTCCGGCGGGCGCATTTGGAAACCCGGCTGCGACCGGACCCATTCCGGGACGCTCGCTGACTATCGATCAGGGAGAATTGACTACTTATACCAGCGGGACCGGACTGGCGCAGCCCATCACCCAGATGTTCAAGATTCGCGCATCCAATCGCGCCGCGGCGGCTGATGTAGAGACGGCGAAAATCAAATTGACGCAGGCGCAGGATGAGATTGCGTTGAAAGTGCGTCAGGTCTATTACGGAATTCTAATCGCGCAGCTGAAGCAGCAGGCTGCGGAAGGCCAGATGCAAGCTGCCGAACAGAAAGACAAGGAAAGCCAGGACGACGTTAACAGGGGCGCTGCGCTGGAAGTGGCCGAATTGGAAAGCCATGCTGCATGGTTAAACGCGAAGCAGTCCGTACTGACGGAAAAACTCGAAATCGATGATCTGACCCTTAATCTCGAGAACTTGCTTGGGCTTCCGATCGGCACGCAGCTGAAACTTGATGATGCTGCTCCATCGTCTTCTGTTGATATGCCATCGCGCGCTGATGGCTTGCGCATTGCAAAAGACAGGAGCCCGGAGATACTTGCCGCACGCCAGGCAGTGCTAAAGGCACAAGCCGGTGTGACGGCAGCAAAGGAGGCGTATATCCCCGACGTCACCGGACTTGCCAGGTACAGCTACCAGAGCGGAGTGCCGCTGCTGGTTCATAACTTCGGCACTTTCGGTGTCAGCCTGACCTATGACCTTTTTGACGGAGGGAAGAGAAACGAGGAGATTCGTCACTCGCAAACATTATTGAACGAAGCCGAGTTGAACCTGAAGAGACTCAACGATGAGCTCGAGGTGCAAGTGAATGCCGCATACGACAAGGTGGAGCGGATCGAAGGGATGCTGGGTGTTGCCCGTAATGTTATGGACCTGCGAACGGAGGCTGCGCGGGTGGCGGATCAACAGTTCGAGCAGAGCGCCCTTCTGCTTTCAGAAAAGATCAAGGCTCATGCGCAGTCCACAGAGGCTCGTGCGTCGTTCATCGAGGCCACCCTGGGGCTTTCTCTTGCGCAGAACGAAGTAAAACGGACGATTGGACAGATGCCGCGATAGCAAGGAATCTCAAAATGAATGAGCTGAAAATTTATGACAGTGATCCGGATCGCCTGCTTGTAGAGCGCGCGACAGCTGGCGACATGACTGCATTTGACGAGCTGGTTCAGCAGCATGAGCATTTGGTTTTCCGCACGATTTTCAGGATCACAAAGATTCGCGAGGACGCGGAAGATCAGACGCAGGAGACTTTCATTCGTGCATATCGAAATCTCGGGAGCTTTCGTGGAAGTTCGAAGTTCAAAACGTGGCTAACGCAGATTGCTGTGAACCAGGCTCTGATGTGCCTGCGGAGGAGACACAGCGACGTTATCTCGTGTATGCGTCCCACTCCGGATGAGGATGAGGATCGATTCATAGTGGATCTGGTTGAGCCTGGACTCAATCCGGAACAGCAATGGGCGCGGGCCGAACAGGCGAATTATTTAGAGAGCGAGATTAATCGACTTCCCGGAACATTGAGGTCGGCCTTTATCTTACGATGTGTCCACGAATACACCAGTATCGAGGCCTCGATAAGATTGGGAATCAGCATTGCCGCAGTCAAAAGCAGAGTTCTAAGAGCAAGAAAAAGGATTCGCGAACGGATCGATAAATCAGCAAATGCCTCGATGCGGGACGAAAGTCGTATTGACTTCCGTCAAATCGGCTGCAGGAAAAATGTGATTGGCCAAGAGCAATTCAGGTCTGGGAAATAATGCGGTTTGCTTCGATCAATTCTGTTCTGCCTGGCTTGTCACCTTGCTCGCATGTCTTGAGCAGCTCGCGAAAATAACTCTGGCTGAGATCGCGGCGGTTGGCCAGTTGAGCTGCATGGCCGGCTCCATAGAGCGAGCGGAAACGTCGCGGCTCTTTCTTGAGTGTTGCTTCAAATTGTGCCAGCGCGAGGGCGGGCTGATTGGCCTGCAGCAGCATCTCGCCATAGAGTTCGTGCGCCGGGGCCAGCGGGCCGGGTGTGATGGCGCTCTTCTCAGTTCCATCTTCGAGCGCTGCTGCTGACTCCATGGAACGGAGCGCTTCGTCTTTTCTGCCTTCGGCGAGCATGGCCCATGCCCGGACCTCCGCCTCCTGGATCTGCACCTGCAGTGCCCAATAGTTTTCTCCGGACTTCAAGAGCTGCTCACGGATTTTTTTCAGTTGATCTGCGGCGGCATAGGCGGGTTTGTTTTCCCCTGTTCGAGCTGCGCCTAAACCGCAGGCGAACCAGGTCATCGCTTCGGTATACGGGAACGGAGTGTTGTGTAGTGAGAGCTGGGCGGCCTGCTTCCAGTCTCCGCGCTCAAGTGCGTAACGCGCCGGGATGGCGGCCAGGGCAAAGTAGCCGACAGACGGGCCAGCTGCGCCGCCGATGATTTTTTCGGGATCGAAACGCGATGCGATCTCGGGCAAAGAATTGAGGATACGGAGAGCTGCCTCATCCTGGCCGGTCTGCAGATAGGCGTATGCCTCGTAGTCGCTGGCGTGCAGCTCTTCCGCGGTCTCGCCTGCGCGCTTTGCGGAGGCGGCAGCGCGAAGATTGCTGTTGATGGAATCCTGCCAGTAACCAATCCGCGTAAAAGTGTGAGAAGGCATGTGCAGCGCGTGCGGGGCATCGGGGGCTATTTCAGAATAACGTTGTGCGGCGAGCAGCGCGCGCGGCGCGAGCGGTGGAACATCGTAGGTATGGATAATGTAGTGCGCGAGCCCGGGATGATCCGGCTCTTCTGCGAACAATTTTTCGAGAATGGCCCCAGCTTTGAACCGTCCGGCATAGGTTTTATCTGCCGGATCTTCGGAGGCAGCGATGGCCAGAGCATAGAAGATCTGTGCTTCATGGTCGGTGGGGTATTTGGCTGCGAGCGCATCCATGCGGTCGCGATAGGCGATCAAACGCCCGCGCTGCGAGGTGTTCTCACTGTTTGTGTATAGAGCGGCAACCGCTCGAATGTAGTCGCGCTCGCGTTCTGTCTTTACTCCGGTTTTCTCTCCCTGTTCAACGGTTGCACGCCCTGCCTGCAACTGGCTCTTGTCCTTGAGCCCGGAAGCGAACGGGTTACTCCACTGGCTCAGAGCGATGCCCCAGTATGCGATGCCGCAGGTTGCATCGTTGCTTAGTGCTGCGTTGAATCTTGTGATCGCGTTGCTGAACTCGAAGGAGTGCAGGAGGGCCACTGCATGGTTGAGCTCGTCCTGCGCCTGCTGATTGCAGGAGCTCGAAAAGTGCACCGTTCCCAATCGTTCGCCACCGGCGTGCGCATGTTCCTCCTGCGCAGTGCTGTTTTGCGCCAGAATGAGAACGCAGGCGAGTATGATTCGCGTTCGCAAGAGATTGTCCCTGGGGGAATTCCCGTATTTTAGCGCCGATTCAAGAATCGGAGACAGGGATTTATACTGGCTGCGCTGTTCTGTGATCCCATATGAAAGCCCATACTGCATGGCTGCTTCTGCTCGCTGCGTGTCCGGCGATTGGTTTCGCGCAACAAGGAGCGCCGGAGAAAACTCCGACGACTACCGTCTCCGGCCACGTTTACTGTGCTGACACCAACATGCCTGCGCGCATGGCTACGGTGATGCTGCAGCCTGTCGCTGCTGAAGCGGGCGGCGCTTCGCGGGCAGGCAAGCGCGAAACCTCGGCAACTTATGTTCCCGGGGTCAAGACGCTGCTTGACGGCAGCTTCACCATACCGCGTGTCGCGCCCGGAATGTACTATGTGATCGCTTCTGAGCCGGGATATATCTCGCCGTTTGCGGCGCTCGGGGCTTCTCCGTCGGACCTTCAGAAACCCGATGACACGCTTAAGGAAGAGATCGCCAAAGCAGTGCCGCGCATCACGGTACAGGCCAATTTACCGGCTTCAGTCGAGATCAGGCTCGAACGCGGCGCTGCGGTCAGCGGGACGATTCTCTTCGATGACGGCAGCCCTGCAGCGGGACTTGATGTGGAGCTTCTGGTCCGGAAGAAAGACAAGTGGGTCCTGGCATATTTCGGCCCATACGAAGCGGCGGGTAGAACAGATGATCAGGGTGCATACCGATTCAGCGGCCTCCCCGCGCTCGATTATCTGGTCAAAGTAGATATCACTCTATCCAAAATGACCTATGAATTCAGCAGCAACGGCAGCAACGGCTTCTCCACGGAACCAGGCTATACGCTCCCTGTTTATTCCGGGGCCAGCTGGCGGGAGAAGGATGGAACAGCGTTTTCTCTTAAGCAGGGTGAGGAAAGAAGAGGAGAAGACATCCGGATCCCCATCAGCAAACTGCATAACGTCCGTGGCGCGATTACTGCAAGCGACGGCCACACGGTCAATGGAGGCAAAGTCGCTTTACTTTATGCTGACGACAAGACCGAGGCGCTCAGCACAAAGCTTTCCAGGGATGACAGCGGCTTTGCCTTCAGCTTTGTTCCTGAAGGGGACTATATTCTTCGCATAACGGATGCGGCTGACGTCGAATATGAGGAGATCCCGAATCCTTCCGGGACTGTTCCGCCATCAACTATCCATACACATTCCTCGCACAGCTATGGGGCCGCCGACCAGGCGCTTCATGTAGATGGAGATGTGTCCGGGCTCGCGGTAACTGTTCCGGAGAAGGCTCCGAGCAGTAGAGCGCAGATTAATCCTTAGTGCCGGGCATTATCCCACTTAAGCCGGGGAGACTACGTTCTCCTGCGGTGTTTCTGCGATGACGATGGATTGGACCTGATTGCGGCCTGAGGATTTGGCTCGATAGAGCTGCTCATCGGCGGCAGCCAGCAGTTTTTCGGCGGTTGCGTCACTAGGGCGGCCTGTCGCGCAGCCTATGCTTACGGTGACAACGCCAATGTCGCTGCCCTGGTGCGGGATGCCAAGAGTTTGTACGCTGCTGCGAATGGATTCGGCGAGCCGCACTGCGCCTTCATGGTCCATGTCAGGGAAGACGGCGGTGAACTCTTCACCGCCGTAACGGGCGACGACATCGATGGAGCGGCGCGCAGATGATGCAATGCACTCCGCTACTTTTGCGAGCACTTCGTCTCCGGCTGCATGGCCGTAGGTATCATTGAAAAGCTTGAAGCGGTCGACGTCGATGAACAGGATGGAGAGAAAGCTGCGTTCACGGCGGGCGCGTCCCCACTCCTGGCGGAGGCGCTCTTCGAGGAGGCGGCGGTTGCTCAGCTTCGTGAGCGGATCGGTAGTTGCGAGGCGCGCGAGCTCGTCCTGCGCGCGCAGTTTGTCACGCAGCGTATAGGCGAGCAGCCATGATCCTGTTGCAAGCACTACGCCGAATGCTACCGCTACGCTTGTGGTGATGCGGTTCTGCCTGCGCCACTCTGCCATGACCTCGTCCACGGATGGCGCGACGATGGCGATGAGTGGATAGTCAGGAATATGCCTGTACGTGAACAGGCGCGTGACGCCATCGATGCCAATGCCGATGGCGGAACTGTTCGGATTTGCGATGTTTTTCTTGAAGACGGGAAGGTTCGCGATGCTCGCGCCCACATCTTTGTCGGAATATGGTTTGCGCGCGAGGATTGTGCCGTCATCAAGAATAATCACCACGCCGCCGGTTGCCTCAGTGTTGATCCGGTCGAAGAGCCTCTGCGCAAACTCGAGGCGTATCTGGAAGAAAGCAATGCCGCCGAAGGAGCCGTCCGGTCGATTGATGCGCCGCGTCATTGCGATAGACGGCTTGGCGCCGCTGACCCTGGAACGGAAGGGATGGGAGACGAACAAGCCCAACGACGGATTGTTCTGGTGGGCGAGAAAATATGTGCGATCACTCAGCACGAGCTCCCGGCTGACCTTGCCGATGTGCTTCGAAGCAAGCACCTGTCCGGCTGGGCCCAGAATGAATTGACCGTCGACATATGCGTCCGCCGGGTAGTTACGGAAGAGCAGCCGGTCCCGAATATCCGCAGGCAGCTTCCAGGTCCTGGGGTCTTCTGCGTTATGAACAATCACCTGCAACTGGGTGTCATAGAGGCTGATGGCGCGCTCAAGGTCGAGCGCCATAATCGAACTGAAATTCTCTGAGACTTCGCGCGCGTGGTCAAGAGCGGCCTTGCGGCTGGAGAGCATGAACAGGAACGGCAGCAGGATGACAGCCAGAGCGGCGATAGCGCCGGCAATTCCCACTGCTTCAGGATGATTGCCCACGGTGCGTGTGATGCGAATCATGGCCATGCATTCCCGCTTCGGTTATTTTGCTTTGCGAGGTGAAGGGAGGACAAGTGCGCAGCTATCGCATCAAGACTTATTTGTTCTGGACTTATTTGTTTTGGTGCGATTTCTGGTGGGGCAGGCTCAGGAGCTCTCTTACCAGAGAAGACAGGCGTTCGAGATCGCCCAGGGCCTGGCCTCCTACGAGCTTTGCGGATTCACCATAATGTCCTTCCGATGCAAGGTAGAGGACATTGATGAGGCTCTGCAGGGGATTGTTGATGCGGTGCGCGAGCTTGTTGGCCATGGATGCCTCGGCGATCAGTCCGGCCTGCTTGACCAGCAGCTTCTGCTGGCGGAGCTGACGTACTCCGATGGCGGCGAAATCGGCGAGGATCTCGATGATGCGGAGATCGCCCTGGTCGAAGGCTTCTTCGCGGTCATGGGCGAGGATGTAGATGGTGCCGCGATTTTCCTCGGTCTGCCAGGGGAACATGAGGCCGTCGGTTACGGGGAGGGCCGTGACGCTAAGGAGGTCAAAATAGCGCTTGAAGGCGCGGACATGCTGCGGGCGCCCGCGCTCAAGGCAGATGGCGCATCCGGTAGGATGATGCGGGAAGATGGCGTTGTACATGCCGGAATAGCGACCGGCGACGGCGACCCAGTGGTAGTACGCGTCTTCAGTCCGGTCTTCTCTTTCGAGGCTGATGGCAGAACTGTCAGCGCCGCAGAGTTCGACGGCAGTTTCGACCAGCGTTTGCAGGATGGTGTCCGGCCGCTCGACGAGAGCATGGGCCACGCGGCGCATGCCTTCAGGAATGATGGCAACATCTCGCGGACGCACAGGCCTGCGGGCAAAGGAGCTATCCGGGTGAAGTTCGGTGATTTCGAGGCCGGTATCGGCCGGCAATGGAGAGCGGGCGCGTAGATGAGTCGCGCGGTACTGCGGTTCTTCCTGCGCTGTCCGGAACTGGGGACCTTGGGTGGCCAAACAGCCTCCTTTTCCCTATGACCGCATATGAGCTTTTGATGCTCCGGAGCGCTAAAGATGCGATTTTAAGCGCTGGAGACGAGCACAGATGTCTACCCGAATACCAGGGAATATAGTAACTCAGTTGTCAGCAGTTATAAAAACAAGCAGGAATCCGGGCTATTTTTTGTTCTTGGCCGATGGCGTGAACTTGCGCAGGAGGAACTCCTGTATCAATCCATTGGCCATGTTGGCGGCGATGTCGATTCCAGCGGTGCCGAGGATCAGGCCAGGGCCGCGGTCCTTTTCAGGATAGTAGGTGTCGGCAAGGAGTCCGGAGGCGAAATAACCGCCAAGGCTGGAGAAGTTTATCTGCTTGCGCCCATTGTCTCCCCGGCAAATAATCGGCGTAGAGAGGGCGTGGATAACGCGCGATTTGTTGGTCCCGGTGCCCTGATAGAAATAGCGCGGATCCTGATGGAGGATCGAGGGCAGAATAGCTCCGCCGATCAGGATGTCGGTCAGGCCATTTGCGTAGTTGGCGCCGAAGCGCTGGCCATAGCCTTTGAGTCCCTGTTGGTAAGCCGGCGTATCTCCTGCCTGATCGATGCCCGCGATGAAGGCCGCACCGGCGAAGGTGACGGGATCGGTCATGGTCCTCATGGCGAGCTGAAACTTCAGCTTCGTGGTGAGCGGGACAGGATCCTTGTCATAAGTAACGTAGAAATTGGGGATGATTCCAAGGACGCGCTGCTTCTCGGCTACGTGAACCTGTTCGGTTGCGATCTCCTCGGGGCTGAGCACCGCGGCTACAGTAGTGACTTCAACGGCGATCTGGAGCTTCACTCCGGACAGGTCGAGATACTGACCCGGCGTGAGGGTGATCGTGTCGGAGAGCCAGCTTTTGAAGCCGGGAGCACTTATGGTGAGGTGATACGGTGTTCCTGATTTGACGTGGTCGAGGGTGAAGAAACCGTTATCGTTGGCGGTGATGGTGCGCTGGTCGCCCGAGTCAGTTCCTGCAATGGCAATACTTGCGTTGGGAACGACATCGTTCCTGACATCGATGACCGTGCCTACGATGGTTCCTGGTTGTGGTTCAGGCGCAGAAATCTGCTGGCCTGCCGCTGCACATACGACAAACGCAGAAATTACCAAGGTGTACAGTGACAGTTTCATGCGCATTGTGGCGCAAGGCGCTCCCCATAGCAGATGCTCTGTGTATTTGACTGCGGATGAGCGTAATTGGGTGCAAAAAGTGTTAATTACAGGTTGCATCTTTACAAAAAAATACATTCCATGAAGGGTGCTATTCAGTGATTACTATCCTATTGAAAATGAGCACCCCAGATGTTATCGAGGCGAAGAACCTAAACGTTTCGTGACTGGACGAAAGTGAACTTTTTCTTGAGGTTCAGGAAGGGGGTTTCGAGGTAGCGGTAGGAGAGCATCGCCAGCGCTATGGTGGCGGCCAGGGCTATTGTCTTGTTGATGACGAAGAGAGGGGTCTGGAAACCGGGCGCAGTGACGAAAGCGAACAGCTTACGCTCGATCTTTTCAAGATTGTCGGCGACGGTGAAGCCGGTTTCATGGAAGACGTAAAGGCCGTAGGAGATTTTTCCAAGATAAATCAGGGAACGGGGAAGGCCATCAGGCTTGATGCCGAGGACGGAAATGAAGATCAGCACCGCGCCGATGGCTGCCATTTCGTAGCCGCCGATCATGGAGGGCAGGGAAGGGTCGGCACCGGGGCGCTTGATGAGAAAGAAACCGCTTGCCGTAAGCCAGCAGGCGATGCCAAAGATGAACGCCGCGATACGGCTGAGGCGGTTCAGCTTCAGCGTTCCACCGCCGAGATAAATCGCGAGCAGCGCACCGAGGGCGAAGAACTGGAACTGCACGAAGCTGTTGACCCATACAGTCACGGGCAGATCGATGCGGCGCGAGGTGACGAGGCCGATGGTCATCATGGAGATGAGAATCAGGCAGCCGGAGAGAATGGCGACCCAGCGCAGGCCGCCGAACTTGGCGATCGAAGGCCAGGTGAGATAGAACTGCTCTTCGACCGAGATGCTCCAGAGCGCGCGCAGCGGAGTGGTGATGTAGGGATGGAAAAAGATATACCAGTTGCCTACGAGCAGTAGGTTGGCGACGGTGCGGCCCGGCTCCATGCTGAAGTTGGAATGAAGCTTTCCAAGGATGAGGTAGGCGATGAGGATGGCGAAATAGAGCGGCCAGATGCGCAGGATGCGGCGCAGGTAAAACGACTTGAGATGGACGGTGCCAGTCTTGATCTGTTCGCGGCGCAGCAGCTCGGTGATGAGGTATGAGCTCAGCAGAAAGAAGATGCAGACGCCGAAGTTACCGGCGTCCTTGATGGCCATGGCGAGGCGCAGGCCGAAGCTGCTCGCGGAGTTGAGAATGACATTGGGAATGCTGTGGTCGACAAAGACACACAGGAATGCGGCGAAGCGAAGCACATCCAGTTCAGGACGATAAAAGCGATCGTCAGCAGCTTTTTTGACGCCCGGAAAACCGGGCGCTGTCCTTGTGGTGGACATTACTTTCCTCCGATTGTGGATACAGCGAGAGACAGCTTACAGCAAAATCAGAGTCGATGTACCCCCGAAGCCACTGTCCTCAAATTGACGCGACCAGCAGGGAGCAGCAACCTTGCACTTCCTGCGACAGGACACGTAACCCTGGTTTTGCCCTATGTGTGAACCAGAGGTCCGCCCAATTCGCGCGTCTGTGCTCCAGCGGGAAGCCGGCTCTGCAGCAGCTCCAGATTGACTAGAGCCGTGACATAGAGAACCCAGAAAATTCCATTGTAGATAAGCAGGGAATTTTCATCCATGTTGCTGACAATGCTCAAATACAGAATGAGCATCGGCCAGAGCGCCTGTTGAATGTATTTTGAGTGAATTACTTTCCATGCTCTCTGAACGGCGCGCAGGTAGCTGAGGAGGAAAATTGCAAGGCCGATGCCGCCGACTTCAAGCAACACTTCGAGAAAGCCGTTGTGCGCGTGCAGGACGACGAAGCCGATCATGGTGAAGACATTGAAGGCCTCACCCTTCATTCCGATCCAGAAGGCGGCGTAACCGTAGCCGAGCATGGGGCGCTTGAGAATGGCATGCCACACTTCGCGCCAGATGTCGGAGCGGCCTGTGAGCGTAGCGTCGCGCCCGATCAGGTTGAGGATGTCGGCGGAAAACATTGCGATCAGGGCAATGGTTATGACGGCCAGCGCAATCGACATGGAAACAAGAATGGTACGGCTGGGCATGTCATGGCGCTTGAGGAAGCCGAACAATGCGGCCAGCGCAAAGACGCTCAAGCCCACCATCCAGAAGCTGCGCGAACCACTCATGGCGAGCAGGCCGAGGAAGAGCAGCAATGAGAGCCCTCGCCAGAGATTGATGCGGCCACGCGCGAGAGTCATACCGATGGCGAAGGCCATGGCACGCCCGCAGGCATTCTTCTGCGTGAAGACGCCGCGCCAGTCATTCTCGTGGCCGGGCGACGCGTCGTGCCCATAGGCCGGATCGAGAATGCAGATCACCACGGAAGCAAAGGCCAGCACGACCATCACGCCCCAGAGGATCTCCAGCTGCTCTTTCAAGTCGAAGCGAGTGGCGAAATAGAGCGCGAAGGCTGTCGAGAGCAGAAAGGGAATTCCGCGCCGCAGCGTAATCGCGGGGTCCTGCGACCATGCGGCCGAGACTACTGCGAGAATCGAGAAGATTCCTGCCCAGTGCACGGTAGACACGGATTTTACGACGTGATGAAACCGGCGCATCAGGAGCAGGCAGACAAGCAGGCCAATGAGCGCCTGCGAGCCGATGCCAATGGCGGCAGCAGCGCCGCTGGGGGCGGTCTGAATGGCGGGGTCGACCGCCTGGTTCGAGCCGACGAGCGGAATGAAGCCCGACATGCCGTAGAAGGCAAAGATGACGGAGCAGGCGGCTTTCTCAAACCACAGGTCACGCTTGTGGTCCGCGACATCGCGTTCGAGAAGCCGCCCATCGAAATAGCCGGTATTGGCGGAATAAATAGTATGTTGATTCGCCATGCTACTGGTGGTAGACCGCTGCTCCGCTGGTTGATGAAATGATCGAGCTGGCACCGATGGCGATGTTCTTGCCCCAGCTGAAGGGGACATAGACGATATCATTCGGCTGCAGCTGCATGTCGGCGAGTTTGCCCTTCTGCATATCCTTGAGCGAGAACTGCTGCTCAGTGTAACCGTTGGGGTTGTCGCCGGTACGGCGGATCAGACGGGCGCGGCCTTCGGCTGCGGTCTTGGCGGTGCCGCCTGCAGCAGCGATGGATTGCAGCACGGTGATCTGCGTATCAATCGACATCGGATACCCACCCGGGCGCGCTACATCGCCGAGTACATACACGATAGGGGCCTTGGGAATGAGGACAACATCCCCAGGATAGACCAGCACGGCATGATCGAGGGCTGTCGACGAGTCATTCGGAATGAAGACGGTCGTGCGCTGCGACGGATTGTTCTTCCGCTCCACGGTAATGTGGCGGTCGGCAACCGCGGTGAGACCGCCAGCCATGGCGACCACATCGAGGAGGTTTCTCGGCGTTACGATCGGGTATGCGCCCGGCTTGGTGACTTCGCCCAGCACGGAGACATTCTCAACCGAGTATTCCTCGACCAGCACGGAAACCTGCGGGTTCTTGAGGAAGTCACCGGAGATGTACTTCTCACGCAGCATGCGCGATGCCTCGAACGGAGTAAGGCCGGCAACCTTCACCGGGCCGATCATCGAGAGCGAGACGACGCCTGAATCATTCACGCGCGCCTTCTGATCGAGATCGGGCTCGCCGAAGACGGAGACGTGCACCAGGTCTCCTGGATTGATGGTGAGGCTCTCCTTCGATGCATCTGTTCCGGCTGCTGCTACCTGTTGCGGCTGCTGCTGTTGGGCGTGCGCCAGTCCAGCAAGCGCAAGCAGGGCAATCAGAAGGAAAGAAGATACACCACGCGTAAGACCAAAAATGCGCAGTTTAGTTCGCGACATTGTTTCTTGTCCTTTCTACCTTCAGATCTGCCTGTTCGCCATAGTAGGCGTAGTACCTCGTCGCTCCTTCGGGGATCGCGTTCATGACAACTCCCAGAACTGCCTTGGCCGGGAGCTGCTGCTTGAGCAGGCGATAGCTGCGCTGCACCGACTCTCTTGGCGTAACGCCGTGGCGCACGACCAGGAGGCTTGCGTCGGCAATCTGCGAGAGCAGGATCGCATCCGTCACCGGAAGGACCGGCGGGCTGTCAATGATGACGGTGTCGTATTCACGGCGCCATTTGTTGACGAGCTCGCGCATGCGCTCGGAGCCGAGCAGCTCAGCGGGGAAGGGAGGCACGGCGCCGCCGAAGAGCATGGTGAGATTCGGCTCGTCCTTGGACGCATAGTAGATGGGCTCGGACTTGTTCGAAAGCACTTCGGAGAGACCGATGCTGTCGGTGAGCCCAAGACGCTTGTCGAGACCGCGCTTGCGGAGATCGCCATTGACCAGCAGAACGCGGGCGCCCTGCTTGGCGTAAGCCGCGGCGAGGTTCAGGCTGAGCGTGGTCTTGCCTTCGTCACTGGTAGAGCTGGTGACGAGGAGCACGTTCGGCGGCGGGCCGGTGCGCGACAGCGAAAGGACAGTCCGGAGATGACGGACTGATTCGGCGAATGCCGAGCCCGGATACTCAAGCGAGTAGATATATTTCTCGACCGGGAGGCGGTTGCCCTTTACAGCAGCGGCCTTGCTGCCTCCTATGCCGAGTATCTTCTGGCCCTGATTGCCGATGAGCACGCCGGTGGTCGCATCCTTGCGATCGAAGGCGGGCATTTCTCCCATGAGAATGTGGCCAAGATCGCTCTCGACCTCATCGATGGTGCGGTAGGTTTTGTCGCGGAAATCGACAATGACGGCAGCGCCGATTCCGAAGAAGAGGCCACCGGCAATGCCGGCCGCATAGTACAGCGGAAGGTTCGGCGACTTCGGTTTGTTCGAAGACGGCACGCGCGCCGGGTTGACGACGGAGATATTCGAAGAGCGCAGGCCTTCGAGCAGGTCCGCCTGCTTCAGCTTGCCGAGCAGTCCTTCATAGAGCTCGCGGCTCTTGTCAGCCTCTTCCTTTGCCAGCTCATAGGCAATGACCTTGTCGTTCAGCTGGGTCGCCGTATCCTTCTGCTGCTCATAGGCGGCCTTGGCGTCGTTTTCGGACTTCGCGGCAATCTGATAGTCGTTCTTTGCGCGGTCAGAAATGCGCTGTGTTTCCTGCTGGATCGCGGTCTGCACGTCAGCGAGCTGAGCCTTGGCCTGAGCAAGCTTCGGATAAGAAGAGCCGTATTTGGTCTCGTCGTCGGCTACCTGGGCGCGCAGAGTCGCTTCCTGCGAGCGGAGGTTCTGCAGAAGCGCCATGGTGTTGGCAGGCGGGGCAGTTGCTCCCGGAACGCCGCCCAGTCCGGAGATGGACTCAGCACCGCCGTTCTGCACCGCGCGCCAGATCGCTTCCTTGACGATGCGGTTGGACTCGGCGGTGGTGTAGGTTTCGTTGAGGTCCTTCAGGCGGGCGAGCACCATGTTGTGATCTTCGCCTTCGCCGAACATGCCGGTCTGACGCTGCAGGTTGATGGCGTTGGTTTCGAGATCCTGGGTCTGCTTCTTGAGGTCGCCAAGCTGCTGGCCGAGCCACGCGGTGCTCTGCGAAGTAGCTGTCAACCGCGTCTGGAAGCTGTATTCCATGAACGAATTGATGATGCGGTTCACAACTTCGGCGGCGGTCTTGGGATCGGTGTTCTTGTAGCTGATGTCGATCAGACGAGTGCCGGAGACGGGCTGGATCTTGAGGTTTTTCTCGAAGATCTTAAGGGTCACTTCGCGGCGGTTCGGCGCCTGGTCGAGGGGCACGGACAACGGCTCAAGCGGCTTCTTCCAGAAGAAGACCCACGAGGGAATCGTGAAGAGCTTCTTCTTCTGCGGGAAGAAGTCTTCTGTCGGCTCGAGGTTCAGTTCCTTGACGACGCCGAGGGCGAGGGTATCGGACTGAAGAATGCCGACCTGCGTCTGCAGGGTGATGTTGTAGTCGAGAGCATCGGCAGAATTGCCGGCTCCTGCCGAGGAGCTGTCTCCGCCCTCAAGGGGGCCGAGCGCGCTCGAGGCTTCCTTCTGAATCTGGATTTCACCGGTTGCCTGGTACCTGGGGGTGGTGATGATGGCCTTGATAGTGACCAGCACAAGGAAGGTTAGCAGCGTGTAGAGAATGATTTTCCGCCGGCGGCGAAGCAAATGAAACCAGTCACTCACAGAAGCGTCCTTGGGCGCGATCTCCAGGGCGCGGGGCGAGTCTATCGTCCTGACAATTTGAGAATTCAAGCTATCTAACCTCATGAAGGAGTCTTCTCACATGCTGCAAGTTCATGGTTGCGCGGCTATTACACGACGGCCCCGCAGTCATCTCATGCTGTGCTAACAACCTTCGGCAGATTTGTTTTGTTTAAGTGACTTTCGGATTCTCTAGTGGATCCGTGAAGCTTTCTGACCTGAGCCGGAATCTTTTCCGGATGAGCCTGTCAGCCTGCAACGATGTGAATTACACGATTGCTGTCGTACGCTGTACCATCGCCTTGAGGGTTGGCTTCAACGACTACAGAATCGTGATCGTTGCGCAGGGCATAGGGCTGATTCAGCGAGTACATGTACGTATGACACTTGTATACCATAATTAGTTGCTGTGGACCAAGAGATTCTAATTTTCGAACTATAAAGCCCTATAGCAGGCAACCAATGTGAGTTACTTTAACTCTATGAAAATAGAAGCCCTGCCGATAAAAATTTACCAATTACTCTTACATGGGTATTCCCAAAGATATGCTTTGCAAGGTATCATCTAATTAAAGCGATTCTTTCGTTAAACTCAGTCGCGAAACATTAAACCAACAAGAATCGTAGTGTAGCCCTCCACAATAACCTTGCAGTTTTCAAAGAATTAGACAGTCCTTGGTTAAAGAAGCACAACGCCTGCTGTGCGGGAAGCGTAGCAAGCAGGATGCGTGAACTTTAAATTCCGGTGAAGGGAGAACGCATTGCCCCCCAGCAAAGCAGTTCCGCTTACGGTTGGTATACCCGTATATAACGCGATGCCGTTTCTTCCGGAAACGGTCGAGAGTCTGCTGTCTCAGTCTGTTAAAGATTTTGAAATTCTTGCCATTGTCGATGGCGCTACAGACGATAGCCTGGCTTATCTCGAAACGGTTCGCGATCCTCGTTTGAAGATTGTGGTCCAGCCGAATGCGGGTCTCACGGCAACGCTGAACCGCATGCTGCGCGAAGTAAGCACACCATGGCTGGTGCGCCAGGATGCGGATGACATTTCCTATCCGAATCGCATCGAGCGGCTGCTTGAATATGTTTCGCGCAATCCCGATGCGGGGATGTTCTACTCGATGGCTGAGTACTATCCGCGTGAATCGAGCGTGGGGATCTTCCGCGCGACGCGCGGCACGCCGCGTGAATTACGCGCGCTGGTTGAGTCGGGGCGATTGTTGTCGATCTGCCATCCGAGCGTTGTTCTCAATGTAGAGAAGACGCTGGCTGTGGGAGGCTATCGATCGGACATGCACGTGGAAGATGCCGACCTCTGGTGGCGCATGGCGCTTGCACATGATATTCACTGCATCCCGGAGGTTCTGCTGGGTTTCCGCCAGAACACGGCGAGCGTGAGCTCAAGAAATCTTGAGAAGCAGATGTTGAATGTTCTCTATATTCAATATCTTTTAATTTCTATGTTAGAGAAACGCGATGCAGAATCGTTTGAAACAGTCGTCCCGCATCTGGAAGAACTGTTTCCGCGCCGCGGATTCCAGGCAAAGGTGCATCTGCGCAGCTTGAATATGGCTCTCGCAGAGAAGAACTATGCCAAAGCCGGTTTCGCGTTTCTTAGGGCAGTTTCCGCTTCCCCCGGTTATTTTTTTGGTCGTCTTCGCGACGAGTTCCTGCCTGGAGTTATTACGAACGGTGTAGATCCAAAGCTCTTTCATCAGAGGCGAGACAAGCTCTGGCCGAAAAGAGCAGATACTACGGACCAGCTACACAATAACTTTGTGCTCGAGCGTTAAGCTCGCGCCATGAGGACGCACATATGGCATCATCCGTTCTCCAAAGAAATCTTGGGGACCATGTAAATGTTGGCGCCCTGCAGGAAATCCAGATCGGCTCGCTTCCGGTCCATAGGGTCACGTTTGAAGAATCAGTGAAGTGGGTGGTGGAGTATCTCAAGAAGAAACACCTGAGAACACCTGGACTGATTGTTACTCCCAATGCACAGCATGTAACGCTGGCGGAGAAGGACGCGATTTTCCGCATGGCATGCCGCGCTGCTGCACTCTCTGTTCCTGACGGAGCATCGATTGTTCTCGCTTCGCGCATCCTGGGAACACCTGTTCCGGAGCGTGTCGCCGGCTGCGATCTGATGGAGCGGCTCTGCGGCGCATGTGCAGAGCACGGCCACAGTGTCTTCTTTCTCGGCGGTCTGCCGGGCGCTGCTGAGAAAGCTGCGGAGACACTTACGGGAAAGTATCCCGGACTGAAGGTGGCCGGCACGTACTGCCCGCCGTTAGGGTTTGAGAAAAACCCCGAGGAAGTCGCGCGCATCAAGCAGCAGATCACCGAGGCTGCTCCTGACCTGCTGCTGGTGGCGTTTGGCGCGCCGAAGCAGGAGATATGGGCGTGGAAGAACTGCATGGAGCTTCCTGTGGGACTTGCCATGTCTGTGGGCTCTTCATTTGATACGCAGGCAGGGATGCTCCGGCGCGCGCCGCTCTGGATGCAGCAGTCGGGAATGGAATGGCTTTTCCGTCTGGTTTCCGAACCTAAACGGCTCTGGAAGAGATACCTCCTGGGCAACGTGACGTTCCTGTACATTGTGCTGCGGCAGCGGTTCAGTTTTGAACGAGTCGGCGGATAGACTGAATGCGAAATGTTCTGATTTATCGCAACGAGCTGTTGCCTCCATCGGAGACCTTCATCGTTGCACAGGCAGGAGCCATGCAGAATCACGCTCCTGTCTACGCCGGATGGGAAAAGCTGAAGAGGAGCCTTGAGCTCCCGGCTGACGCTGTGACCTTTGCGTCCGGCAATTCCTTCATGGACAAGCTGCGCCGGAAGACATACCGGACGCTGGGCGGAGCCGCGAAGTTTGCGCATACTCTGGCCGCGCGCAACCCGGTTCTGGCGCACGCGCATTTTGCTCTCGATGCGTGCACGTTTCTTCCCATCGCGAAGCAGCTGCATATTCCGCTGTTTGTTACGCTGCACGGCTACGATGTGACGACCGATGAGAGCACGCTGCAAAAGTCTTTTCTGGGCCGGGTATACCTTTCCCGGAAGAAACAACTCTGGGAAACGGCGACATGCTTCTTCTGTATCTCGGAGTTCATCCGGCAACAGGCCATTGCACGCGGATATCCGGGAGAGAAGTTGCTCACGCATTACATCGGGATCAACCTGAAGGCATTTGCTCCGGATCCTGCGGTCAAGCGCGAACCGATCGTTCTTTTTGTCGGGCGCTTTGTCGAGAAGAAAGGCTGCATTCATCTGCTGCGTGCGATGGCGCGGATTGAAGCGAAGTTTCCCGAAGCGCGGCTGGTGGTGATTGGCGACGGTCCGCTGCGCGCGGAACTCCAGGCTGCTGCGAGCCAGCTGCTCAAGCGGTGCGAGTTTCTCGGCATCCAGTCTTCGCAATCGATCAAGCAGTGGCTGAACCGCAGCCGCGTGTTTTGCGTTCCCAGCATCGTAGCGAAGGGCGGCGATGCAGAAGGGCTCGGCATCGTATTTCTCGAAGCGCAGGCCATGGGAGTACCGGTGGTGAGTTTTGCCACGGGCGGCATTCCCGAAGCTGTGATTCACGGGGAAGGCGGACTGCTTGCTCCGGAGAAGAACGAAGAAGCTCTGGCTGAATATATTTCGCTCTTTCTTGAAGACGATGAGCAGTGGCGGCGCGCAAGCAAAGCAGGCCGCAAGTGGGTGGAACGGGCATTCGATCTGAACAATCAGACTCGTCTGCTGGAAGAACATTACGAACGGTATTGTCCGGGCGGCAGATTGGAACCTTCTGCTGAATCCCTGGTGAACCATTTGCAGAATGCCTGACGTTATTTTTTAGGGGATTGACCAGAAGTATGAATCGGAGAAAGTTTCTCTCGCTGAGCGCTGCTGCTGCCGCTCACACAGCGCTCGCGCAGACGGTGCCTGCTGCGGGTCCGACCGCAGGTTTTAAGCCGACCGCTCCTTTGAAATCATATGGGACGCCGTGCGGGATGCGTGTCGGAACCCAGGCCGAACGGTCATGGCTGCAGCAGCCGGGAATGGCGAAATTTGTCACCACGAACTTCAACCTGCTTACAGCAGGCAATGAACTGAAGTGGACGAGGCTGCGCCCCAATCAGCAGACATATAACTTCACCGATGCGGACTGGATGGTGAATTTCGCGCAGCAGAACAACATGCTCTTCCACGGACACAACCTCTGCTGGAATGCGAGCAATCCGGGCTGGATGAACAGTGCTCTGAACAAGCAAAATGCGCGCCAGGCACTGGCGGACCACATCACGAAAGTGATGGGGCGGTATGCAGGCAAGATCGATTCGTGGGATGTGGTGAATGAGCCGTTCGCCCTCTGGATGGGACGTCCGGATGGGCTCTACAAGGGCATATGGCTTGATCTGCTCGGGCCGGAGTACATCGACATTGCTTTCCATACCGCGGCGCAGGCGGATTCCAAGGCGCTGCGGGTGCTGAATGTGCATCACGTGGAGCAGGACTCTCCGAATGATGAGAAGACGCGCCAGCTGACGCTGAGCATGATCCAGCAGCTGGTCAAGCGCGGCGTGCCGATTCAGGCGGTGGGTATCGAGTCGCACATGGATGCAGGCATTCCCATTGGCGGCGCCTCCTATGAGCGCTTCCTGAAGAGCATTCACGATCTGGGGCTGCAAGTGTTGTTCACGGAGATCGACATCAACGACAACCAGGTTGCCGGGCAGCCGCAACAGCGCGACCAGGCGGTCGCCAACTATTACTTTAATTACCTGACAAAGGTCATTCCGGCATCCGGCGCCAAGCAGATCATTTTCTGGACGGCATGGGACAAAGTAAACTGGATGGACTATCTCCATACTCCCCAGTACACGCGCGGAGATGGAGGGCGTCACCGTCCCGGACTGCTCGACGACAATATGCAGCCGAAGCTGGCTTACAGCGCGGTTGCCGATGCTCTGCATCAGATTTGCCGCTAAAGCGGCCTCGTTAGCGATATGGAAGCCAAGAAAAAAATAGAGACGAACGAGCCTGGGCTCAAGAAGAATTCTCTCTGGATGATATCGGGCCAGGGTGTTCAACTCCTTTTCCAGGCCGCCTACTTCATTCTGATTGGCCGCACCCTGGGCAGCAAGGAATACGGCGCATTTGTCGGTGTTGCCGCATTCATTCAGGTGCTGACCAACTTCAGCAGCTTCGGCATGGAAATGGTGATGGTGCGCGATGTGAGCCGCGACCGGAACACCTTTGCTACGGCGTGGGGAAAGACGCTGCTGGCTACGACGTGCGGCTTCATTGCCGTGATCGTGATCTCGATGGGCTTCGGGCATTACTTCCTGCATCCGGAAGTGATGGCGCTTGTACCCTACATTGCTGTTTCCGATGCGCTCTGCGGCAAGATCGCGCAGGTGGGCGCACGCGCCTTTCAGGGCGTCAGCCGGCTCCGGTATACGGCCAAGCTGACCGCGATGGTCTATGTGGCCCGCGCGATCACGGCAGGAGCGTTGTTTCTGTATTCGACCCACTATCACACGCATCCTACCGCGCTGACCTGGACACGGATTTACTGGATTGCCTCGCTGGTGATGGGAGTGATCAGCTTCATTATGGTGACGGTGCTGCTCGGGTGGCCGAAGTTCAAGGGGATCACGGGGCGCGAGCTCAGCGACGGGTTCAGCTTCTCGCTTTCGAATTCTTCGATCTCTGTTTATAACGACATCGACAAGACCTTCCTTGTGAGCCTCGGAGAGAGCCGGGCAAACGGCATCTATTCTGCCGCTTACCGCATTGTCGATGTTGCAACAGCTCCTATCTACGGCCTCTATACCGCTGCCTTCCCGAAGTTCTTTCAGGAAGGATCGAAGGGCGTGCAGGCTGCAGCAGACTTTGCGCGCAAGCTGCTGACGAAAACCACCATCTACGGCATTCTTGCGGCCGTAGGCATGTTTGCGGGCGCATCGATTCTGCCGCATGTGCTGGGAAAATCCTTTAATGATTCGATCAGCGCGCTGCGCTGGCTCTGTCTTCTGCCGCTGATCCGCAGCTTCCACTATGCGTGGGGCACGGCGATTACGGGCTCGTCGCCGCAGTGGTACCGCACGGCGACGCAACTGGGTGCGGCGGCGACTAACGTGCTGCTTGATGCGCTGCTGATTCCGCGATGGTCATGGCATGGCGCGGCGATTGCCAGCCTTCTGACGGATAGCTCGCTGGTGCTTTCGAGCTGGCTGGTGCTGTCGTATCTGCTGGCGCGTGAGCGGCAAAAGAAGAGCCAGATTCCGATGGCCGCCTGAAAGCTACTTCAGGAGCTGAAGCCCCTTTCCATTTCATGCAGACATTTTTTTTGCGAGGGCTTTAGCCCTCGCCTACCCTGCGTGAATGTTAGCGTTGATGAGCTTCACATTTGCCTGATGCGAACCTCCCAGGTCAGCTTCGCGAACCTGGGGCACCCATGCTGTGGCTGCCGAGGGCAGAAAACGGGGATCGCTCAAGGCAGACTCTGGGACACCCGCTCTTTGCCTACTTCAGCCGCTATCCTTATTCTTCCCGCAGAAGGCGTGCGGGGTCGACGGATTGCGCGCGGTGCGCGGGAATCCAGGTTGCAAGCATGCCCAGCAGCGTCATGGTAAGGACTACGCCGCCGAGCACAAGAGGATCACGCGGCGTGGCCTCATAGACGATGTGTGCGAGCACTCCGCTGGCCAGCATTCCTAAAATCAATCCAGCGACAGAGCCGCCTATGAGCAGCGTGACTGGCCGTTGGAGCGCAGCGCGCATCACCTGCATTGGCTGCGCGCCGAGAGCGATGCGGATGCCAAGCTCCTTCATGCGTTTGCTTATGCTGTAGGAAGCCATACCGAAGATTCCAGTGACGGCGAGCATTGCAGCCAGCAGGCCCATAACGCCGAGTGCGGCAGTAGCGATGCGCGAGGGAAAGAGAGCGAAGTTCAGCTCATTCTGCCAGCTGTGGATAGTGAAGGGAAGGTTGGAGTCGAGTCCGCTGACAAGCCGCTGAAGCGCGGCCGCAACTTCTGTGGGCGCCTGTGAGCGGACCACGAGGAATGTCTGCGCTGTCGCATGCTGGGCCAGCGGTAAGAACATCGCCGGCTGCTGGTCTTCTGTCAGGAAGCGATATTTTCCGTCCTCCACCACGCCTATGACTTCGTAGCTGTCTTTCTGGTCATGCCGGAAGTGCCGTCCGACGGCCGGGCTGTTTCCGAACATCATGCGGGCAAAGGTTGCGTTGACGATAGCGACGTGCGGAGAATTCCCGTCATCGTGCCAGGTGAAGTCGCGTCCAGCGAGAAGAGGCGTTCCGGCAGTTTGCATGTATCCAGGAGAGACGACGAATCTCGTAGCGTCGAGAACGGCGCTGGAGAATCGAAAGTCGGTCTCATCCTGGCGAAAGATGATGTTGTCATTGCTGGTTGCGCCGAGCGGCAGGTTGTCAATCGTGGCCACCGAGCGCACGCCGGGAATCCGCGCGGCTTCCTCGATCATGCGTTTCTGCGTGAGAAACGCTGACTGGTTGCTGTATCCGGCGAGTCCCAGGTCTGCGTCCACCATGGTGACTCCCTGCGGGTTGAACCCGAAGTTTGCGTGAAGGGAGCGCTCCATGCCGCGCAGGGCGACAAAGGATGAAGTGACGAGCAGCGTGCAGACGGCGATCTGCACTACCAGCAGAATGTCGCGAAGAGTGAGGCGACGGAATGTGACCACTGCGGCAGAACCACTTTTCATGGCCTGGGCCGCGTCGATGCGCCAGCTTTGGCGGACAGGGAGCAGTCCGAAGAAGATCCCGCTGCCGAGGGAGAGAAGGAAAGCGACCACGTAGACGGTCGGATCAGGAGAAACGATGACGTGAACCGGCGCCTGCACGACAGGCTGCCAGCGGCTCAATGCCTGGAGCAGGTAGGAGGCTAAGACCATCCCTACCGCTCCTCCGATCAGCGCGACGGTTATGGATTCGACCAGCAGCTGACGCATGATCGGCCACCGGCCGGAACCAATGGCCATGCGGATGGCGGTCTCGCGGCTGCGGTCTGCGGCGCGCGCGGCAAAGACGCTGGCCAGGTTGGCGCAGGATGCCAACAGGACCAGCAAGGCCATGAGCATCAGGCCCAGCAGGAAGGCCCTTGCCGGACGGCCGAAGCCGTCACCCATCAGGCCGGGTTTGACCAGCCGGGCGTCGAGGCCGTCATCGTCCTGCGGGTAGGTTCTGGAAAGCTGCTTTGCGATGGCGTTGAGGTTGTCTGCGGCCTGTTGCGGGGTGGCGCCGGGCTTCAGCCTCCCGACGGCGAACACCTGGTGGTTACTACGCTGATTCAGATAGCTGTAGCCTTCAAGCTGTTCCTCGTTGACCATGGGCACCCAGAAATCAGGCCGCATCAGAAGCTCGGTTCCATGAAAGCTTTCCGGAGCAATACCGACGATTGTGTAGGGATGCTTATCGAGATTGATGGTGGACCCGATGACGTTAGGGTCGCTGTTCAAGCGATCATGCCAGAAGCCATGGCTCAGTACGACGTATGGCGCCGAGCCAGGCCCATGCTCGTCGGTTTGATGGAAATATCGGCCAAGCTCGGGATGCACGCCAAGCAGGTCGAAGTAATTTCCAGAGACTTCAAAGCCCAGGCTCTCGACAGGCTTTGCCTGCTGCGATCCTGACGCGGGACGGCTGACGCCAGCAGTAGAGAAACTATAGGCAGCGATATCGCTGAAGGTAGTGTTCCGGTCACGGTAATCGAGGTAATCCAGATAAGACTGGTTATCCCAGCCATCCTTCTGGTGGGAGATCTGATAGAGGTTGTGTGCGTCGGGGACCGCGAGCGGTCGCAGCACCAGTGTGTTGAGCACGCTGAAAACGACCACGTTTGCACCTACTCCGAGGGCCAGTGTGAGAATGGCGGTCAGGGCGAAGCCGGGAGACTTGCGCAGCTGACGGACTGAGAAGCGGAAATCCTGGAGAAGGGCATGCATGATTCAAACCTCGATATGTCTATGTCTGCACGATGGGTTCCAGAGATGGGTTTGTGGACTGGCTTGTTTTTCTGTCAGTTAGCGGATTGGATTTGTGGGATGGTGAATGGAATGTGTCCAGAAATGATGAATAGTGTCCGGTACCGGACAGGATTACGCCTTGCTTGTATCCTGCGAACCTCCCACGTTAGCTTCGCGAACGTGGGGCACCATGTGATGGCTGTCGAAGCTTAAGGGGATCCCACCCTATCGCCGGACATCGCGACGATAGGATGGGTTCCTTTGCAGCGGATTATGGGTTGACTACCTGCTTCAGCACGGTGGAGGTGCTGGGAGCGAAGTAGGTTCCTCCTACGTAGTACGCGGTGATATTGTGCGTGCCTACCGCGAGCGTCGAGGTGGAAGTGGATGCTGTGTGGGTTGAGTTGTTGATGTTTCCGTAGCCGAGGACAGTGCTGCCATCCTTGAAGACGACCTCACCGGTGGCAACGCCTGTGAAGGGATTGTTCCGGAGAACGGTTGCGGTGATGGTGATCCACTGGCCTTTGTGGGCCGGATTAGGTGAGCCGCCGATGGAGGTCGACGTGGAAGCCTTGACGGCCAACGTGACCTTCTGGCCTGCTTCTCCGTTTCCGGCCTTATCGGTGCTGTGGAAGATGACCGAATGAGGGCCGGCAGCGGCGATGCTGAATGGCCCGGTGTAGGTGGTCAGTGCTCCGCCATCAACCTGATAGAGAGTGCTGGCGATGCCGCTGAGGCTATCCGTGGCGGCAAGGCTGACATTCACCGGAGTGGTATAAACGGAGCCACTCAGAGTGCCACTGAGGGTAATGTTGGTCTTCGGCGCAGTCTCGTCAATTCTGACGGAGGCGCCTTTTTGTGACTCGAAGTTGCCGGCCTTGTCCTTGCTGAAGTAGTAGACGGTGTGTGCAGCCTGGGAACTGATACTGAATGGGCCGCTGTAGACGCTGCATGCTCCGGTGTTCGAGGAGGAGCAGGCGGAGTTGTCTACCGCATAATAGGTAGTGGCAATGCCTGATCCAGTTGTGCCCGAGCCGGGATCAGAGCCAGCCAGAGTTACCTGTACGGTGCTCTTATCCCATCCGGCTCCGTTTGGCGCAGGGGACTGTGACAGACCGGTGGATGGAGCAATGGTGTCGTAGCAGACCGAACCGTATTTCTGGTCAGCTGATGCGACACCGGTGTTGTCCCACGCGCGCAGGTTCACGGTGTGGCAACCCTGGCCGGCGCTGGAGAGGCCGAGCGATCCGCTGGTTCCATTGGGAACCTGAGGGCCGCTGTAGAAGGAGTTGCCTGAGCCCGGAGTCGGCTCGCTGAAGACATCGCCCGGATCGGAGTCCCACTTGGCGCTGTAGCCGGCGACTCCGGTGGCGGGAAGGCCATCGGAGGTGGTGTCAGTCAGCGACCAGCTTACGGTCTGATTAGAGTTGTACCAGGCGCCGGTGGTTGGCCCGGAGAAGGTGGCTTTGGGCGGGCCGAAATCGCCTGCCATGTATGTATTGATGGCCCAGGCAAGCTGCAGCATGTTGGCCGATCCCCAGCCGGTAACCATGTCGTAGCCGGTGCCGGCGCAGAAATAGCCCAGTCCATAGGCCGCAGTTATGTCGTTGTTGTTGCATCCGGAGAGAGTGTCATAGAACGGGTAGTGCGGTGCGTAGCTCGGGTTCTCTCCAAAGTAGTACATGTAGTAGTTGGGGTTGCCCATGGGAGCGCAGGTGTGGCTGTTGCACTTGCCGCCGGTCACGCTGCTGAGATAGAGAAGGTAGGCGTTCTCCTGTGCGAAGAAGCCGGCCATTTCCGGAGCAACGATGCTGGTTCCGCCATTGCCCTGGAGTGCTCCGCCGAAGTACATGTTCTGCGGAGTGTGGTACCAGTCGGCGTTGAGCGCGATGTCAGGAACGCCGCGGCTTGAGAGTCCGAGGGCGCTCTGATAGGACGGTGTAGCGTAAACGGCGCTACGCCCGCCGGTGCTGCCGCCATCATTCGAGCCACAGCCGTCAGGACCTCCGCTCCATGCAACTTCAGAGCTGAAGATCGGGCCTGAGAACAGCGACAGAGTCGTGCCGCCGGCGCCGACGATATCCGGATCAGAAGCGGGAAACTGCACGCGGTCGGCATTGCTGCAGCCGCCGCTTGCGCCCTGGTCGCCGGAGGCTGCGACCAGCGTCCATCCCTGGCCGACCATCTGGTTGAAGATATTGTGGGCGGTGTTCATGTCCGTGCTGTCAAAGCAGGCGACTTCGGCGCATCCCCAACTGGTGCTGAAGATTCGTGCCTTATTGCCTGTAAGGATGGAGTTGTAGACATCGTTGAAGGTGGCGAAGCTGTTGTTGACGCCGTCGTAAAGATAGACCATCGACGTATCGACATAACTGCCGAAGCTGTTGGACATGGCTGTGGCCCATTCCATATCCATGGTTCCTTCTCCATCGCAGCAGGAAGGCGTGCCGTCGATGTAGAACTGCTGCCAGTGATAAGCGAGGTAGGGGTACTGGTTGTGGAAGCCGGTAAAGTCATTGCCGTCCTGCGTGCCGGCGGTGGCGATGGCGATAGACGTTTCAACCGGCGTGGATCCGGAATTGCCCAGCGGATTGCAGCAGTGGCCCTGGTTGTAGAGCGCGTTGGTGTCGTAGGCCTGTGAACTGAACATGTCGGATGGATCATAGGCGCCGCCGGTGATGTTAGGAGAAACGCCATTCAAATGCGTCGCGGAAGCAGGCGGTTTCTGCGTGCTGTTTTGCGCTCCTGATTGGCCCATGGCAGAGACAGGGCCCGATGCGTACATCTGGAAGGCCGGCTCGACGGCATTCTTGTTGGCCGGGTGAAGCACGTTGAGACTGTTGAGGCCGCCGATGGATTCAACGATGCCGGCGATGTTCTGAGGCAGCACCGGGTCACGGTCATTGGAGAAGAAAGAGGCGTTGCCGAGCTGGTAGTTGTTCATAGTAACGCCGAAGGCTTTCTCAATACTGCTGGCCGGTGCCTCGACGTCGATGATGAGGCGGTTAGGGTAGCGCTGAGCGATTGAGAGACCCTGGGACTGTGCCCAGTCGACGACCTGCTGTTCGTCTACAACGGCAGGACCAAAGCGCTCGTTCCATTCTTCAGCCGTGAGGTAGTGATGGAATTCCGGCGAGTTCTTGTCGTGGATATCGGCGAGGAACTGCTCTTCTTCTTCTAGGTGCGGTGGTTTGAGTCCAATGACCACACGCAGCGTTTGCGAGGCGTTGAATCTGCTGGAGAGCTTGGCGGTGCCGTTCTGCACGGCCTGCGGAGTGAGACGGCCGGGAGTCTTTAATGCTGTGGGTTGCTGCGCGATGGCCGTGTTGAGAGAGACGAGGCTGAATAAGACCATGGCGATGGTTCGCAGCGCTGTGCATGCGCGCGACGAACAATGTTTTTCACCTATCATGGGGTTTTCTCCTTACATAGCTGTGGCAACGGCTGAAGCGGGCAGTTGCCAGATGGACGTAGTTGGGCCGACACCTGGGCTTCCAATGCCCAACGCGGGGAGACGACGTATCAGGAACGGCGACGGGACGCTGAGGTTTTGTCCGACTGCAGGGAAGGAGTTACCGAAGGCTCATGGCCTTCGGCATGATTGCAGATGTATTTGAATTAAATGGCCCAGGGGTGATTCAGCGACTGCCAGAAGCTCGTTCGACAGGTAGTGAATGAGGGTGTGGTAAACGTTTCACTTTGGTGTGATTTTTCATATCCCGGGTTTCGATTTATTTTGCACTGCGCATGGCCTGGCGCAGTTGCTGCTCGGCGGCTGGCGGCCAGTACTTGCAGTCGAGCTGCAGGAAGACCGATGTGTAGGGAATGGTCATGTTGGTCTTGAGGACGAGGACGTGGAAGGATTGTCCAGCGTCGTTGACCTGCTTGATGAGAGTTTCGTGGGGGATGTATTTGATAGGGCGGTCCTGGAAGATGGAGCGCAGGTCTTCGCGGTAGACGCGGACTCCGGGCGCGAGCTGGTCAGTGAGGTAGGGTAGCTCGGCGTCAAGGAAGATATTGGGTGTGACGTGGGCGGAGTGATCGAGGATGGCGAGGACGTAACGCAGGACATTCTCCAGGTGGGTGTCGGTTTCGATGACTTCGATTCCGGGTGACACCTGAAGCGGATAGGCGGAGTCGACGATCATGATCCAGTTGCGATGGCCGAGGAGTGGGAGCTCCTGACGGACTTTGATCTGCCAGTCTGTTTCCGGGGCCTGGGCCTGTGCCTGTAGTGTGGGTGCGGTGATTGCGAGGATGACGAATATGAGCAGTGCGAGTTTTTTCATGGCAGATGTTCAATATAAGCCCAGAAAAAAGATCTTGCAGAATGAAAGGCTATGTATGAAAGCTGCGTAGAATTTTCGTTCTTATGAAAACCTCTGGATTCTTCGCGCGGATTGCGCGCTCAGAATGACAACTCTAAGTTATTTGTAACTGTATCTGTACTTTAACCCAGGGTGCCGGCATTGACCGGAGCCAGCTCGCGGAGGCGGGTGGCGGCGGTGGGGACGATGTCCAATGCGAAGGCGATGTCGTCTTCGGTGTTGAGCTTTGAGAGCGAGAAGCGCAGACTGGCGCGTGCTCTTGCCGCGGGCAGTCCCATGGCGGTGAGGACGTGCGATGGCTCCGTCGCTCCGGAGGCGCAGGCGGAACCGCCGGAGGTGCTGAGCCCTTTCAGGTCAAGCGCGATGACGAGGGCTTCGCCTTCGAGGTTGTCGAAGTAGATGTTGGTGGTGTTGGCGACACGCGCTACATCTCCGCCATTGACGCCGGTGTCTTCTATTTGTGCGAGGATGCCCTGCTCGAGGCGATTGCGCAGATCTGCGATGCGCTCGATGGTTCCGTCAGAGAGCGCGGCGCTGGCGATTTCCGCAGCCTTGCCCAGGCCTACGATGCCGGGGAGGTTTTCGGTTCCGGCGCGGCGGCGGCGCTCGTGCGATCCGCCGAAGAAGAGTGGTTCCAGCTTCGTTCCTCGGCGCACGTAGAGGATTCCGGTGCCCTGTGGCGCGTGCATCTTGTGGCCGGAGATGCTCAGGAGATCGCAACGCAGCGTCTGCACATCGATGGGCAGCTTGCCTGCAGCCTGCACGGCGTCGGTATGGAAGTAGATGTCGGCGTCGGCGGCAATGCGGCCGATCTCGCTGACGGGCTGGATGGCTCCGGTCTCGTTGTTGGCCATCATGACGCTGATGAGCTTCGTATTCGGCTGGATGGCGCGGCGGATCTGCTGCGGATCGATGACCCCTTCGCTTGAAACGGGCAGGAAGGTGACTTCCGCTCCGCGGTCGCGCAGGCGCTCGGCGGCGTGCAGGACAGCGTGGTGCTCAATGGATGAGGTGATAAGGTGGTCGCCGGGCTGGACGAGACCGAAGAGCGCCATGTTGTCGCTCTCAGTGCCGCCGGAGGTGAAGACGATCTCGGGGGGACGGCAGTTGATGAGCGCGGAGACGGATTCACGCGCTTGCTCGACGGCGGCACGCGCCTGCTGCCCCTGCTGGTGGATGGAGGATGCGTTGCCGAAGTGATCAATGAAATACGGGCGCATGGCGTCAAGCACCTCGGGGAGCAGAGGTGTGGTTGCGTTCGCGTCCATGTATACCCGTTTCATCGTGTGTGGTGATCTCCTGAATTTATTTTATCGTTTCACAGAAACCTTCCAAGCCTTGTTCATGCTGGTTCCAGCGAAAGACCCAGGTCAGCTACGCGAATCTGGGGCACCCTTGTGGTGGCTATGGATATGAAAAGCAGATCCTTCGCTCCCGCTCAGGATGACAGATGAGGGGATGGGGCACCCGAGTATTCAACTGAACGCTTATTCAGGGCTTCTCAACGAAGATTTGACGCGCAGGGTATAGCGGTTCTGCTAGGCTGCTTGCCAGTTGTTTCGAAGGAGGATGAAGACGTGAAGACGATTCGTTTGTGTTGTATGGCGTTGCTTTGTTGTCTGGTGGTTCCGGCGACGTTTGTGTATGCGCAGGGAATGCAGCAGGCTCCGGCGGATACTTATGGGCATTTGATGAGCGGGATGGAAAAAGAAATTGTGGGTGCGGCAGACGCGATGCCCGCTGACAAATACAACTTTGCTCCTACGCAGGGAGAGTTCAAGGGCGTGCGCACCTTCGGCCAGCAGGTGAAGCACCTGGCTGAATCGAACTACGAATTTTTTGAAGGCTGGAATGTTCCTGGGGCAGTGAAGTCAGACGACATCGAGAAGTTGACCAGCAAGGATGACATTGTGAAGGCGCTGCGCGATTCCTACACCTATGCGCATAGCGCAATCGGCACCATTACGGCTGCGAATGCCTTTACGGTAGAAGGATCGGGCCAACGGAAGTACACACGCGCGGGGATCGCGGCCTTCTGCATTGCTCATGCAATGGACCACTATGGGCAGATGGTTGTGTATCTGCGGATGAATGGGATTGTTCCTCCGGCAAGCCGACAGGGAATGTAGGACTTACCATCCAGATACGCTTTCGGCACAAAACGAGTGTTGAGTTAGGAGGTGCATCAAAAGAAAACCCCAGGTTAGCTGCGCGAACCTGGGGCACCCGGCACATGGTTTGCGATCCGACAATTGGGGAATTTTTTTCGCTGATGCGGGTTTTATCTTCGTGGCCGCGGGGCCGGAAACTTCGCTTGCTGCGACTTCCGGCCCCTTGGCACGCCTACTCTACTCTCGGAGAAAACCCATGAAGCGAATTGTGTTCAGCAGTGTGTTTGGTCTTGCTCTTATCGCTGGCGGTGTGGCCGTGGCTCAGCATCCGCCTGTACAAAACGTTGACCCAAGCCGGCATCCGAATATTGCAGCTGCTCAGCGATATTCGGAACAGGCTTATAACAAAATCACTGCAGCTCAGCAGACCAATGAATGGGATATGAATGGTCATGCTGCCCGTGCGAAGGATTTGCTTGAGCAGGCGAGTCGTGAATTAAAGGCAGCTGCGGAAACTGCGAACCAGAACCATCGGTAAACGCATAAGAAAACCCCAGGCTATCCTTTGCTGTGCTCAGGGGAAACCTGGGGCTTTCTTTTTCTGGCTTACTTATCGTTTTGCAACCGGAATATATTTTGCCGGGTATTCGGGGCCGATATATTCGGCGCGCGGGCGGATGAGGCGGTTGTCGTCGAGCTGTTCGATGACGTGGGCGGCCCATCCGGCAATGCGGCTTACGGCGAAGATCGGCGTGAAAAGATCGAGGTCGATGCCGAGCGTGGTGTAGGTCGATGCGGAGTAGAAGTCGACGTTGGCGTTTAGCTTCTTTTCCGTCTTGATGAACTGCTCGATCTTCTGCGACATGTCAAACCATTTGGTATTGTTTGCCGAGCGGCCCAGGTCTTCTGACATTTTGCGCAGGTGCGTGGCGCGCGGGTCTTCGGTGTGATAGACGCGGTGGCCGAAGCCGGAGATCTTTTTCTTCTGTGCCAGAAGGTTCTTGACGTACTCGACCGGATCCGCGCCTTCCTTGTCGACTGCGAAGAGCATGCGCATGACCGCTTCATTTGCGCCGCCATGCAGAGGGCCTTTGAGTGCGCCGATGGCACCGGTGATGGCGGAGTGAACGTCGGAGAGTGTGGCGGCGATAACGCGCGCGGCGAAGGTGGATGCGTTCAGTTCGTGGTCGGCGTGAAGGATGAGGGCGACATCGAGCGCCCTGGTTGCGGTCTCCGAGGGCTTTTCGCCGGTCAGCATCCAGAGGAAATTGCCGGCGTGCGAGAGCGACTTATCTGGTTCGACCACCGGCTTGCCCTTGCGGATGCGGTCGAAGGCGGCGACGATGATGGCGACCTGCGCGGTAAGGTCGAAGCTCTTGCGGACGTTCGAATCGTGGTCGACAGCCTTCTCGTCCTTGTCATAGAAGCTGAGCGCGGAGACGGCGGTGCGCAGCACTTCCATGGGAGTGGCGGTCTTCGGGAATTCTTTAAGGAGCTTGAGAATGTCGGGAGGAAGCTGGCGGGCGTCGGAGAGTTTTTTCTTGAAGGTATCGAGCTCGGATGCAGTGGGGAGAGTGCCGTGCCAGAGGAGGTAGGTCGTTTCCTCGAAGGTCGAGTTTTCGGCTAGCTCGTGAATATCAATCCCGCGGTAGGCGAGCACCCCGGCATCTCCGTCGATCCAGCAAATGCCAGAGTTGGCTGCGACAATCCCTTCCAGTCCTTTAGCTGCTACTGCGGTTGACATGTGACGCTCTTTTCCTCCACGTGATGTTGTTTACCCTTGTTTGATGCGGCTCCCGCAAGTCCAGGAGTGCGAGCGGGGCGCCAGAGGTCTAACTCTTCTTTATAGCAGCGTGGTTGTTGCGTTGTCACTTGAATGAAGTTTTCGAGAGCCAATAAACAACTCCAGGTTAGCTATGCGAACCTGGGGCACCCGGTTATGGGGCATCCGCCTCTTTTCAGGAGACGCCGATTTCTGCGAAGCGATCGCTGCGGAAAGGGGAAAGATCGACGCCCGGAGTTCCGTTGAGAATCAGTTCGCACATGACGCGGGCAGTTGCCGGGGCGAGCAGGATTCCATTGCGGAAATGGCCGCTGGCGATCCAGGAATTTTTTTCGACGCTTGCGCCGATGACGGGAAGGCCGTCAGAGGTGCCGGGTCGGAGTCCAGCCCAGGTTTCGATGGTCTGCGCTTCGCGAATCGGAGGCCAAAGTTGCGAGGCCTCATCGAGCAGCGTCTGGATGGTGGTTTCCTTGACGGACTTGTCGAATCCGGTGCGCTCGACGGTGGCGCCAATAACGACGCGGCCGTCGCCGCGCGGAACGAGATAGAGATCGGGCGTGCGGATGACGTATTCGAGCTTCTGATGAGAAGGGAGCCGGACGGTGACCATCTGTCCTTTGCGGGGCTCGACGGCGGAGTGGTCGGCGATGGCTCCGGCCCATGCTCCGCAGCAATTGATGAAGTGCGCTGCAGAATAGTTCGTTCCTGATGCGGTGACTTCGACGCTTTGTGAAGTTGCGTGGAGATGGGTGACGGGCGAGTCTTCAATGATCTCGATTCCAGCAGCAGCGGCGGCTTTTGGTAATGCGTGACAGAGATCGCGCGGATCGAGACTGTGCTCATCGAGCCAGATGAATTGCCGGTCTGCGTGGTTCAGCTCGGGGATGCATTGTTGGATTTCATCTGGTGAAAGTGCACTGCTGAGGGTTCCATTGCGTTCCGATCCCTGCAGTGTTCCTGCGGTGCGGAGAGGCACTTGCAGTCCTGACAGTTGAGCGACGTTTTTGAGGAATTCAGGATAGAGGGAAATGCTGAGTTCAGAAAGCTGGCGCAGTTGCGAGGGGTTTTCCGGATCGCGTGCTGCGAGCATTCCTGCAGCGGCCCAGGAGGCTTCAGACATAGCGCGCTGGCGCTCCAGGACAGTGACGTGCAGCCCTTTCTGGATGAGTTCCAGAGCTGTGGAGAGGCCGATGATTCCTGCGCCTGCGATCAAAACATCCGCGGTGCTCATGTGTTTATTCTATGTCCGTGGCAAAACAAAATTGTGTTTACCTTCGTCCATTTATTCACGTAGTCTCGCCACACAGCTCAACTAGGAAAGGAAGAAGACGATGAGCGGGGTTTCTGATACTGAAGTTGGAGAGCGCAATTATTCCGGAATTTTTCTGGGATTGCTTGCGTTTGCATTGCTTGGCGCTTTGGGTGGATTGATCTGGAATTTCATCATCAGCGGCCGCCTGGTGAAAACAGAGTCGGATCTCAAGCAGACACAGCAACAGAATGCCCAGCTGGCCCAACAGCTGCAGGAAACCAACGCAAAAATGAAGGTATTTGCGGAGAGTGCAGGGCTGACGCAAAAGCAGCTCCAGAGGCAGGCTGATGAATTGCTGCGCCGCCAGCAGGCTGACGCCAAGCGGCTGGAAAGCCAGCAGCAGGAGGCTTCCGAAAAAGCGCAACAGCAGATCAGCACTGTTTCAAGCGATGTCTCGAGCGTGAAGACCGATGTGGGCGGCGTGAAGACCGATGTGGCGCAGACCAAAAACGACCTGCAGAGTGCTGTGAACCAGCTGCAGAGCATGAAGGGCGACATGGGCGTGCAGAGCGGCCTGATTGCAACCAACCATAACGAACTCGAAATCCTGAAGCATAAGGGCGACCGCAATTACTACGAGTTCACGCTGCATAAGGGACATCGCGAGGCGGTTTCGACGGTCGGTCTTGAATTGCACAAGGCAGATATGAAGCACAGCCGCTACACCATGAATGTCTTTGCGGATGACAAGAAGATCGAGAAGAAAGACCGCGGGCTGAATGAGCCGGTGCAGTTCTATACGGGCAAGGACAATTATCTGTATGAGCTGGTGGTGAACAACATCAGCAAGGATACAGTGCAGGGATATGTTTCCACGCCGAAGGCCGCACCTGTGCCTGTGACTCCGAGTCACTAAAGCACTATCCTGATTACTCGTTCGAACTATCCCAGGTTAGCTCCGCGAACCTGGGGCGCCCTTGTAACGGCAACCGATGCGAAAAGCAAGTCTTCCGTTCAGGATGACAATTAGATTTTATTTCTTCTCTGCAGGCCATGGCAGCAGAAGGTCTTTTTGATAGCGGAAGGAAACCACTGCGTTGAAGCTGTGGCGCGCGTCCCACTGGTCTTTGGTGATGGGGTAGTGGAAGACGACGAGGCCCTGGGCGCTCTGGCCGGGCTGGAGTGTGATGTCGTCCTGAAGCCGGTCCTGCTTGAGCGGAGCGAGCTGCGGGTAAGCGATAAAGATGCTCTGAAAATCGTTTCTGCCGGCGTTGCTGCTGTGCTGGATGTCTCCATTATTCAACTCAACATTGGCTGATACCTCTTGCAGGAAGAGCGGGATGTTGGTCTGGTTTTGGAATTTTATCTCGGCCAGCACGAACAGCTGGTCGTAGGTATCGAGGCCGCCCTGGACGCCCTGCGCGCCTTCGCCGATTCGCATCTGCGTGTGAATCGGGGCGACGTCGAATTTCAGGATTTCTCCGGTTGCGACCGGCGGCTTTTCGCCCACGTAGACATAAATGCCGATGGCTGCGATGACGATGACGGTAGCGACAAGCACAATCAGAAGCGCGCGTTTGTTTGAGTCCATTTCTTTGCCCGTGTCGCATTCTATCGTAGGAACATATACTGACGGCTGATTTGCTTTGTCTGCTGAGGAGGGCTGGAAATGGAACAGATCCTGGGGGTGGCGATCGGCATTGCCCTGGTCTGCCTGCTGTTAAGCATCATTGCATCGCACGTGCAGGAGGTAATTGCCGCCTTTACTTCGCAGCGCGCGGCCACGCTGGAGACGGCAATTCTGAGGATGCTCGATGATCCTGAGCTTTACAAGATTTTCGTGAACCACCCGCTCATTCAGAATATTTCGTTCCATCCGCCGGAATTTTTGAAGCTGAAATTCTTCGCGGAAAAAACTTCGCGGCCGCAATACATCCCTTCGGCATTGTTCAGCCGCGTGCTGCTCGCTGCTTTGACGATCCAGCATGATGCGGTGGTGTCGGATTACCCAGGGTTGTTGGCGATTCTTCCGGATTCAGCGCTGAAGACGAGACTGCAGACACTGATGACGGGCATTCTGGATGACGCCAATGCATGTAGAGTTGCGGTCGAAGAGTGGTATGACACCACCATGGATCGCGTCAATGGCTTCTATAAGCAGCGCACGCAGTGGATTCTGCTCGGGCTTGGATTGCTGCTGGCTGTATTGTGCAACGCCAATCTGTTTTTTATTTCTACGAAGCTGTGGAACTCGCAGGCGGCGCGTGACCAGGTTGTTGAAGTGGCCCAGGCGTACAGCTGCACCGGTGCGGATTGCGAAGAACTGCGGCGGGATGTGAGCAGAGCGCGAAAGGCAATTGATGAAGACCTGCATGCAATTCCTCTGGGGTATGATCTCGATGGCGTGAAGAATTACTGGCGGACGTTCAATATTCCAGTGGGCGACGAGACGCGTTCAGAGCACTGGCTGAAGCTGCTGGCGCGTTGGGGTGCGAATCTTTTTGGCTGGCTGCTGACGGGGATTGCGGTTTCTCTGGGTGCTCCTTTCTGGTTCGATACGCTGAATAAGTTTGTGAATCTGCGCATTGCTGGCGTGAAGCCTGCTCGGGTGGGTGAAGGGCAGGGGTGAACTACCCCAGGTTAGCTACGCAAACCTGGGGCACCCGCTCTTTCATCCACATTATGGTTTTGGGCGCAGGGCTTTTAGAAATTCATCGGCGGGCAGCGTATTCAGCACATCCTGCTTTGTGAGCCAGGCGCGGCGGAGCTGGCTGATGCCGTAGCGCATCTTTTCAAGATGGCTGGTGTGATGCGAGTCGGTATTGATGGAGATTTTGCATCCCAGCTCCTTTGCTAGCTTCAGATCACGGTCGCAGAGATCGAGGCGGTCAGGGTATGCGTTGTGCTCAACAGCAACACCGAGTTCGGCGGCGCGGCGCAGAATTTGCGGCAGGTTGAGCTTGTAAGCTTCGCGGCGCAAGAGCAGGCGGCCCGTCGGGTGGCCGAGGATGCGCGTATAAGGATTTTCAATGGCACGCAGCATGCGGTCGGTCATCTCTTCTTCTGATTGATTGAAGAGCGAGTGCACACTGGCGATGACCACATCCATCTGCGCCAGCGTTTCATCTGCGAGATCAAGCTGGCCGTCTCCGAGGATATCGACCTCAATGCCGGCAAAGATGCGGATGCGGCCCTGCATTTCGTCGTTCGCCTCACGGATGCGCTTGATATGCGCGAGCGCGCGCTCGTCGTCGAGGCCGAAGGTCATGGCGAGATTTTTGGAGTGGTCAGTGATGGCGATGTATTCGTATCCCCGCGCGAGAGCGGCTTCAGCCATTTCACGGATGGAGTTCTTACCGTCGGTTTCCGTAGTGTGCATGTGGACATCGCCACGAATATCTTTCAATTCGATGAGCGTGGGCAGCGTATGTTGCTCGCCGGCTTCGATCTCACCGTTGTTTTCGCGCAGCTCGGGTGGAATCCAGTCAAGGCCGAGCGCGGAGTAGATTTCTTCCTCAGTCGCTCCGGCAACAAACGCGCCGTCTTCAACGCGCGCCAGTGCATATTCGCTGAGCGTGTAGCCGCGTTTGAGTGCGCGCTGACGAATGGTGACGTTGTGCATCTTCGATCCGGTGAAATATTGCAACGCTGCACCGTAGGAGCCTTCGGGCAGAAGGCGCACGTCTACCTGCAGGCCGTTGCGCAGGCGGAAGCTGACTTTGTTCTGGCCTTTGGCGATGAGGTCGGCGATAGGCGGATATGCGGCGGTGTAATCGACTGCGGCCTGCACTTTATCTCCAGCGCATGCGGGGCCGGTGGCCAGGATATCGAGGTCACCGACGGTTTCGCGTCCGCGACGCAGAGAGCCTGCGGGCGTGATGACGTCGATGCCGTCGAATTTGCGCAGGTACTCGATTAATTTTTCTGCGGCGGTTTCGGCGTCATCGATGAGGAAGCGGCCAGTGTTTTTCTTGTATTCCTCGATGCCTTTTTTCAGTTTCTCGATTTGTTTGGCGCCCATGCGCGGAAGGCTTTCGAGTTTGCCTTCAGCGATAGCGGCTTCGAGTTCAGAGATAGAGGAAATCTGCAGCGCATCCCAGAAGAGCGCGACGGATTTCGGGCCCATGCCGGGGAGCTTCAGCAGATCGAGCATACCGGGTCGATATTTTGTCAGGAGCTCTTCGCGCAGCGGCAGCGTGCCTGCTTTTTCGATTTCCTGAATATTGGCGGCCATGCTTTTGCCGATGCCGGGAATTTCCTGCAGCTTCTTCGGATCGCTGGCGATATCGCTGAGCTGAACGGTGCTGGATTCGACGGCTTCAGCCGCGCGACGATACGAGCGGATGCGAAAAGGATCGCCGGCGCTGATTTCCAGCAGATCGGCGGTTTCATAAAGAAGTTGCGCAATTGAGCGATTGTCCATCGACAGAAATTATCGCCCAGAGCACAGGGAAAACAGAAAACCCAGCCTGTTTTCTGAGGCTGGGTTCCTTGGCGTTGCCCATGAAGACACACGCACTGTGTGCCTCATGCGAGGCTGTTTCTATGCTGGATTAGAGGCAGAGTGCAAGTCTTGCTTTCGTCTTGCTTAACTTACGCAGCTTCGCGCGTGCGCATTACCTGATCGGCCTGCGGGCCTTTTTGGCCCTGCACAATGTCGAATTCCACCTCGTCGCCCTCTTTCAGGCTTTTGTAGCCGTCAAGCTGAATCGCGCTGTAGTGAACAAAGACATCTGGCCCATCATCGCGTCCGATAAATCCATATCCTTTCGCGTTGTTGAACCATTTCACTTTTCCTTTGTAATTAGACACGAGCCTTAGACCTTCCTTCTTCAAGCAGAGTACGGTTGCGAAACAACCTGCTTGGAGTAAGAGACGCAGATAGGCGCGCTTTGGTTTTCCTTTTTTCCTGAAAGAATCTGCTTTTCAGAAAAATCAGTGACTTAAAACCCAGGTTAGCTGCGCGAACCTGGGGCACCCGATTTTTTCTTTTTTGTGCGCAGATGCATGAAAAGAAATACAGAGATGATGGTCTTACCATCGAGAATTTTTCCTTCTTCGATCATGCGCACAATTTCAGAAAGCGGCACCTGCACCACTTCGAGATGTTCATCTTCTTCAGGTTCGGCTTCGCCTGCGGTCAGACCTTCAGCAAGAAAGACCTGCATCCATTCGCCGAGAAATCCGGGGCTCGCGAAATAGCGCACGAGTTTGGTCCATTTTTTTGCGCGATAGCCCGTCTCTTCTTTGAGCTCACGCTTCGCTGCAGCGAGGCGCTCTTCTCCTTCATCCATTTTCCCGGCGGGAACTTCCCACAGATATTGCCCCGCGGCATGGCGGTACTGACGTTCCATTACGATGAGTGGGTCTCTCTTGCCTGCATCATCGACGGCGAGAATTACGACCGAGCCGTTATGACGAATAATGTCGCGCCGCGAGATTTTATTCCCGGGTTCGAGGACTTCTTCAGACAATACGCGGAAGAGTGGGCCGGCATAGGAGACTTTGCTTGAGAGCACTTCGACTTTCGCTTTTTTTGTGGTCAGAACTGGCCTGGACGGATTCTTTTTCGGCGGCATTGGCATCCTTTCCAATCGTTTTCTTTACCGTATCATCCGAAGATGAAAAGAAAGCCGGAGATTGCTGTTATCGGCCTCGGAAACTGGGGTTCTTCGCTCGCGCAGGGCTGTGTTGCAGCGGGGATTCCGCTGCGTGAAGTGGTGGTGCGGTCGCGGCCGCGATCGCGCTCAGAATTGCCGGTTGTGCGCTTTGAGAATGCGAGACTCGATGCGCAGATTCTCTGGCTTTGCGTGCGCGATGGAGAGATTGCTGATGTAGCGGAGCGCATTGCGCAGCAGCGCGGGCGCCTCAATGGGCAGATTGTGGTACATTCGAGCGGCGCGCTCAATGTGAAGGTGTTGGATCGAGCGAAGCGCGCAGGTGCAGGAGTGGCATCGATTGCGCCGGTGATGAGCTTTCCTACGCGCAGGGCTGTTTCGCTGAATGGCGTGATGTTTGCGGTGGAAGCCGAGCAGAAGATTCGCAAACCGCTGGAAGATCTGGTGCGCAGGCTTGGCGGCGAGTCGTTCCGAATCGAGTCGAAGAAGAAGCCGATGTATCACGCGGCGGCTACGCTGGCGTCGCCTTTATTGCTGAGCGAGATTTCTGCAGCAATGGCGGTGGCGCGCCTGGCTGGACTGCCGCAGAAGCAGGCTGCGCGATGGGTGAGCGCGCTCGCCCAGACCACGCTGGTAAATTTTGCACTGCGTGGAGCGGAGAAGAGTTTCAGCGGGCCGTTTGCGCGCGGCGATGCGGAGACAATAAGACTGCATCTTCAGTCGCTTGATACGCATCCGATGCTCAAGGACATTTATGGCTCGCTGGCGCGCTACGCGGTGGAGGAGCTGCCAGTTCAGCGTCGCGGTGAGTTGAAATCACTGCTCAAGATGGTGCGGTAAGTGCCATGAGACACTGAACGGGATCCCGTATGCTTTTGGAGAACGAAAGATTGCAGACTGAGTGTTTTCCAATCACGGTTTTACCGCATCTCTCGCGACTCTTTATCGACTACGCGCAGAGCCATGCGGCGCTTCCTTTTTACAAGCAGAGTCCTTACTCGCAGGAATGGGCCCGGCAGCACGGACAGATTGATCCAGCGGTGCGTGCCGCTGTTGCCGATCTTCTGATGGAGCAGAACCGTGCTTTCGACGCGGGTGAAAAAGTTTTTGAAAATATTGAACGGTTAAGGAATGGAGCCAGCGCTGTTGTTACCGGGCAGCAGGTGACACTCTTTGGCGGCCCGCTGTTTACTTTGCTGAAGGCAGCAACGGCGATCCGCAAGGCGTTGGATGCGTCGGCGGCAGGCCACGAGCACGTTCCGATTTTCTGGCTGGCAACGGAAGACCACGATCTTGAAGAAGCCGATCATGTGGCGCTGCCCTCACGCCATGAACTCAGGACGTTGAAGCTCGCGCTTGGGGAAGAATCGGCGTCGCAGCATGCTCCGGTCGGCGGCCTGAAGCTGGGCGAAGGCATTCGTGGCGTTCTGGACGAGGCAGTCGAGCTGCTGGGCGTTGGGCCGTTTTTTGATGAGCTGGAGCGTTGTTATACGCCCGATGCAACGTTCGCGCAGGCAATTGGACGTTTGCTTTCTCGCGTCTTCGCTGCGCACGGGTTGGTTGTGATCGATGCTTCGCGGCGCGAATTTCATGCGCTGGGCGCTCCGGTATTGAGCAAGGCCATCACTCATGCTGAGGAGTTGCATGCTGCGCTAAGCGCGCGAGACAAGGAGCTGGCAGCGGCGGGCTACCACTCGCAAGTGCTGGTGGGGCCGCAGAGCAGTCTGCTTTTCGTGATCGATGCGGAGACCGGAGCGAGGCTTCCGCTCAAGCGCAAAAACGGCGAATGGATTGCAGGCAAGAAAACATACAGCACGAATGTGTTGTTGGAAATTCTTAAAGCAGAGCCTGAGCGGTTGAGTCCCAATGCGCTGCTGCGGTCTGTATTTCAGGATTTCATTCTGCCGACTTCGGCGTATATCGGAGGGCCGGCTGAGATTGCTTATTTCGCGCAGTCGCAGGTGGTCTACGAGAAGATCCTGGGGCGGACGACGCCTGTACTTCCGCGCCTGAGCGCTACGTTGATTGAGCCCGCTGTTGCCGATGTGATGGCACAGCATGAGATTTCACTGCACGATGTTCTGGCTTCACAGCCGGATGAGCTGGCGCAGCGCATTGGAGCGCGGTCCATGCCCGTAGAAGGAAAGAAGAAGCTGGCGGCAGTGGGCAATGCGCTCGATGAAGAGCTGAAGCCGCTTACGGAGTGGATGCATGCGCTCGATGCGGGCCTGGGGCGATCGGCGGATGTGGCGGCTTCGAAGATGCGGTATCAGATGAACCGCCTGCGGCGCCTTGCGGCGAATTTTCAATTGCAGAAAGATGCGAGTCTGCGGCGGCATCTTGACGCAATTTATCTGGGGATTTATCCGGACCGTCATCTGCAGGAGCGAACAGTGGGCGCGGCGTATTTTCTTTCGCGCTACGGCGACGGGTTGGTGGATTTGCTGGTGGAGAATGCAGCGCAGGAGTGTCCGGGGCACAAGGGGATTTATCTCTGATGCTGTGGTATAGCAGTTGGATGTTTAGGCTGGTAGAGTCCGATCTTCCCACCTCCGGGAAGTGTGAAATATGTGAGAGAACCCCATCGCTCTTCCTGCACGGATGTGCAAACAACATTCTTCTTCCTTAAATTCTCCATTTCGACTTCGAGATCATTACACATGAGATAAAGCTCATGTACATCATTTCGGTCGTGGGGATGAAAGGCGCTTTCAGCAGGTGGCAGAGCGAATATGAGCCAGTTATGACCTGCATCGACGGATGGCAGTCCTAAAGTGTCGCGGAAGAACAAGCGGTCTGCTTCGACATTCTTGCTGTAAATAACAAAATGAGCTCCGAAGATCATGCGGCCTCCTTAAGGAGTTTCGGTATTATGCCATGATTCGAGGATGCTTTTTTGTCGAATTGTCGAACGAAGCTGGCATAAGCTCGCCTCGCTGGCCTACAATTTCTAAGATATGGCGTCGAAAGCACAAGCTCCGTTTGAAGTGTCGTGCCCGGATTGTGGAGCGATTCTCAAGATCGATCCTGAGACGCACGCGGTGATTGCCCATACGCCTGCTCCGCGAAAGAAGACCTTCGAAGACTTTGAGACTGCGGCGAAGGCGATGCGCGAGCAGGATGAGCGCAAGGAGAGCATCTTCCGCCAGGCTGTGGACGCAGAGAAGAACAAGAACGACCTGCTGGAAAAGAAATTTGCAGAGGCGTTGCGCAAGGCGAAAGAGAGTCCCGATACGGGCAAGCCTCTGCGTGATTTTGATCTGGAATAGAAAGAACCCAGGTTCCCCTGAGTGAAGCGAAGGGGAACCTGGGGCACCCGCATCTTACCTGGAATTAGGAGATACGATGGGTTTGACCAAGCTTTCCCATGAGATTCAGGACAGTGTTCCTGAGCGGTTGACTGAGTTTTCCTGGCAGCGCACGGTTGCGGCCGGTTCGCTTGTGGCGGGTGCATGCCTGTTTCTTGCCGGACGGCGGAAGGCAGCGCTTGCTGTTGTTGCGACCGGCGCTACCGTTGGATTGCTCGAGCGTCCGGAAGCGGCCAAAGAGTTGTGGGACAGCCTGCCGGTTTATCTGCGCAAGGGACAGGATTTTCTGGTGCACGTGGAAGATTTTGTGAACGAGGTTGCGAAGCAGGGAAGCAAGCTGCGCGGCTCTATCGGCTGACCATTCCCAGTTGCCTGCGCCCGGTCTGGCTGATGCGCTCCGGGCTCCAGGTGGGTTCCCATACAAGATTCACCTGCGTTTCGCCGACTTCCTGCATGCAGGCGAGGCGGTTGCGCACGTTGTCCATGATCATTCCATGCATGGGACAACCGGGCGAGGTCATGGACATGTCCACTTCGACCTTATGCTTGGGGATCATTCCCGGAGCGTCGGGATCGAGTGTAACGGCTACGCGGTAGACGAGGCCAAGGTCCACGATGTTCAGCGGGATCTCAGGGTCGAATACGTCGCGCAGGGCAGTGAGGACTTCTTGTTGGGTGAGTGCCATTGGTTCTTCTTTCAGCTTAAATCCCGAACTGCAGGTCCTTCGACTACGCGCTCCGCGCTTCGCTCAGGATGACAATTCAAAATCTAGTGAGTGCGGTCGACCAGATATTGAGCGACTGATTTCAGCCCGTCTGCCGCTGATCCATAAGGTGCGAGCTGTGCGAATGCTTCGGCTATCAGCTCATTGGCCTGCTTGCGCGAGGCTTCAATTCCGAAAACTGCCGGCCACGTAGCTTTGTCGCTGGCGAGATCTTTGCCGGCGGTTTTGCCGAGCTGGGCTGAATCCTGGGTTACGTCGAGAATATCGTCGATGATCTGGAAGGCGAGTCCGGCTTTGCGGCCGAATTCAGTGAGGCGCGCTGCGTCGTCTGGAGTCGCTCCAGCGTAGACGCCGCCGCTCACGACGCTGACGCGGATGAGCGCGCCGGTTTTTGCGCGATGGATGGCGTCAACCGATGCCGCTGTGGGTTTAGTATGCTCGCCTTCCAGGTCGAGCACCTGTCCGCCGATCATGCCTTCGACCGTACCAGTGGCGTTTGCGATGAGGCGGATGATTTCGACCGTGTATGGAGCGGGGCAGCGCAGGTTCGCGAGAACTTCATAGGCGCGCGTCTGCAGAGCATCACCGGCGAGAATGGCGATCGCTTCACCGAAGACGACGTGGCTGGTCGGCTTGCCGCGGCGCAGGTCGTCGTTGTCGAGCGCGGGCAGATCGTCATGGATAAGCGAGTAGGTGTGCAGCATCTCGATGGCGGCGCCAAGCTCTTCCACTCCGTCCGGAAGATTGCCGTCGCCGCGAATCATGCGCGCAGATTCCATGACAAGCACGGGACGCAAGCGTTTGCCGCCAGCAAAGGTGCTGTGCCGCATGGCTTTATGAATGGAAAAAGGGACTTGCGTCTCGGGAGGCAGAAGGCGTTCGAGCGCGGCGTCAGCGAGTTCCTGGCCTGCTGTGAGCAGGTCTTTTACTTCGGCTTGCATCTTCTTCATGATACCTGATGATTTCGCCGTCTCTTCGTTTGCAGCCAGAGCGCGATGAGGATGCAAAGCGCAAGAAGCGAGATGACGCGGCCCAGCTTTACATCGGGTGTGGCAGCGTAGCGAATGGTGATGACGGAACTGCCCGGCTCGAGTGGAATGGTCATCAGGCCATCGTCGCGATGCGGGCGTGCGGTGCTGATTGTTCCGTTGATGACGACGCGCCATGCAGGGTAGTCGGCCAGCTTGAGAACTGCCCAGGCAGCAGTCGGTGTGTTGATCGCAATCTGTTTGCCTTCGGTTTTCCAGGAATGGATTTCAATCTTTGCTGTGGTGGTGTCGTCCGGATCGGGCTGCCACTCGGGGTTTTCTGCTACGGAGCTGTCTGCCTCGTTCGCATCGGGAGAATTGAGTACGCGCACTAGCGGCAACTGTTGCTGGATGTCTCCGTTATCCGCGTTGCCAGCGGTGTATTCATCGGTGCCCTCGAATCCGTTGCTGTGGAAGGTGGCTCTCTGCGCGGCGATGTTATCTTCGTCATCGCAGGGCTGCCAGAAATGCAATGCCGCGAGCGATGCCATGATGGCTGCCAGTGCCAGCATGCTTATGGCGCGCGTCAGGATGGTTCTTCGCGTTTTGGCTTCGTGGAAGCTGCCGCGCAAAGCAAGCCCGATGAGCGCGGCCAGGGCGATGCCTGAAACCAGCAGCCAGCGCCAGGGAAATTGCAGGAACTTAAGTTCAGGTGTGTGCTGCCAGACGAAGCTGCTCCAGGGAAAGAGCAGGAAGAGGATGACGAGAGTGGTTGCGGTCATCGCTGGCCACAGGATGGTTCTTCCACGCGCGCGCCATGCGGCGATGGCGGTGGTAATGAACATGACAACGGCGATCCAGGAAGCTGTGCGCAGCACATGGTCGTGAAATGCTTCGCCGGTGTGTCCGAAGAGGAAGCTATCCTCGATGCGCATGCCCGGTGCGATGGCGCGCGAGATTTCCACCCATCGCTGTTCGTAGGTTGCGGGCACGATGTAGAAGGCTGCGAGTCCCATACCGAGAGCGACGGCGCCTGCGGCGCGAAGAATGAGTTGAACCCAGGTTAGCTGCGCTTCGCTCCGCGAACCTGGGGCACCCATGCCTTCTCTGATTGAGGCAATGAGAACAATAAGCGCGAGCAGGTAGCAGCCCATCACGGCAGATGGCGCGTTCGTCAGCCATAGCGCAGCAATGATGAGTGAAAGCGGAAGCAGGCTATGTTGGCTGCGCAATGCATAGAGGACGAGCAGAGGCAGCCATATGGCGGAGAGCAATTCTCCGTAGGCTGTGCGTTCGTAGGCCACGAACAGCAGGTATGGATTGAGCAGATAGACGCAGGCCGCGACAGAGGCGGCGTCTTCCGGCATCCACTCGCACGCCATTTTGTAGAAGCTAAGGCCGCAGGCGAGAAAGGCGAGCAGGGTAAACGCGACCGGCGTCCATGACCAGGGAAGCAGTGTGCCGAGCAATGCTCCAAGCAGCCACGTTGCCGGGGGATAGAAGACGAAGCGCGGCTCGCCTGCTCCATAGTTTGCGGATGTGTCCCAATGCGGATAGAGAATGCCTTCGCGCCAGTGCTGCGCTGTTTCGAGCCACGATTGCAGATGGAAATCGAAGTCATGTCCGCACGAAGTACCGCGCCATGCGAGCGGGAGCACGGCGATGGCAGCACAGGCGAGCATGAGCGAACGCCGGCGGTGATGCCGCGTGGCGTTGCTCGATAAAGTATGCGGGAAGCGGAAGGAAACCTTCACGGCAACAGCCGCAGAGTATGGGAAGTCGCAACAGTCACAGCAGCGTCAGTAAAGGCGAGCGTGAACGTAGTGCCGCTATACCAGTAGTTCCACTGGTCGCGATAGTACGGGCTGAGCGGGTCGCCGGATTCTCCCATCACGATGTTTTCTGTTGCGCTGTCGATATTGCTCCAGTCGATGGTGAAGCGCTGCGATGGCCCGAAGATGCGGCTGACCTGCTTGACGGTGCTGGTGTCACCGGATTGCGGCTGCACTCCCGTGCCGGTCCAGTTCTTGAACCACGGCAGCAGGTTGTAGAGTGGATGCACAATCTCTACGGGATGCGCATAGCCGTAGCGCCACTTGCTTAAGTCCTCGGGCGCATGGTCTTCCTTGAGGCCGCGCGCGACGCAGGCAGTCAGGAAGTCATCCCACGTTGCGTACTCTTTCGGAAGCCACTGCGCAGGCGCGTGCATGATGATCTCTTCCTGCGCGAAGGCGCTTTCGGCCCATTGATAGAGCTTCCAGTCATCTCCGAGCTTTGGTTCGAGCAGCATCTGCCAGAAGACATGCTTGGCTCCAGCTACAATTGCTGCCGGAGTGGAATCGATGGCGACCTCTCCATCCCAGGAGCGCATCAGGTCGGCGGCCTGGCGCAGGTGCGCGTCTGCTTTGCTGGAGTGATCGATGGCGTAGGCAAAGCGCTGCGCGAATTCCTGATCGAGTTCTGAATAAACGTCGGTCTGCAATTTGATCATGTCGGCAGGCGTGAGCTTCTCTTTGCCTGCGAGCCATTTCCAGATGCGCTCATTGCGATAAGGGCTGGCCCATTCAAGCGTGAGCTGGAAGGGGTAGTTGTCCGGAGTGACGCGTGCATTTGCCGTCGCCAGAACACCGTTGGCGGGATCGAGTGTGCTGGGCATCTGCGCGAAGGGAACGAAGCCTTGCCACTCATGAGTTGTATCGGAAATAGGAACGCCGCTGAGGCCCATGGGGCGGTTGGGGATGAAGCCGACTCCCTGATAGCCGATGTGGCCCTGGTCATCGGAATAGATAACGTTGAGCGTGGGCGCCCACCAGTTGCTCAGCGCCTGGCGGAATGCCTCCCAGTTCGCGGCACTGTTGAGGTCGAAGAGTGGGATGCCTCCGGTTTTCGGATCATATGCCGACCAGCGCAGCGACAACGTGCGCTTCTCGCTTGGAAGAAGCGGGTTGAGCACGGGGCCGTGGTCGGTGCGCTCGATGTCGATGGTCTCATCCTTGCCGCCGCGCACGTGAATGGTTTCCGTGGCGTGCTCGAAGGGATGCCATCCGTTGGGGCCGAGGTATTCGCCCTGCCCGTTAGTTTTTTCTACATAGATGTCCTGCGTATCGCCGTAGAGCGCGGTATATCCCCAGGCAATGTGATCGTTATGCCCCGCGGTGATAAAGGGCATTCCGGCAACGGCGACACCGGCGGCGTGGAAAGTTCCGGACTTGAGGTCAACCTCATACCAGGTATCCGGGATTCCGTGGCTGAGGTGCATGTCGTTTGAGAGGAGAGGCTTTCCGCTGGCGGTGTGCGCGCCGGAAATGGCCCACTCATTCGATCCGGGAAGGCACTCGCGGCATACATCCTGCGTGTCGTTCGTCAGTTCACGCAGATGCAGCAGATCGTGCAGCGAGGTCTGCGTTTCATCGAGCGGTACATCGGGGATGGGGGGCTGCGGCGCTGTAAGATCGGGCGGCGTGACTGTAGGCGGATGGTCGCGCCATGAGCCTGTTGGATAGAGATCTTTGGCGAGCGTGGGCCCGAGACGCGCTTCCACTTTTTCGCGCTCAAGTTTGCTTGGCCAGTGCTCATCGAGAATCTGCACCATGCTCAAGCCGATGAGGATGGAATCGACAGGCTGCCATGCGCGAGGCTTGTACATCAGCAGGCGGAATTCAGCGGGCAGGTGGTCGCGATGGCTGTCGATGAATGCGTTGACGCCGCGCGCGTAGTCCTCAAAGTAGCGGCGGTCGCGCTCAGGCAGGCTGGCGGCCATGCGCTCGGCGGTGGCGCGCATCTGCAGGACGCGCTGCACGCGGTCGTGATCGACGAGCTTGCTACCAAGGAGTTCGGCCACCTCGCCGGCAGCCATGCGGCGGGCCATGTCCATCTGCCAGAGACGGTCCTGCGCGGTGATGTAGCCCTGCGCTTCCAGGAGGTCGTCGAGTGTGGCGGCTTCGATGTGCGGAACACCATGCTGATCACGGCGCACGTTCACGGGCGCGGACAATCCGGACACACGAATGCTGCCGTCAAGCTGCGGCAGGGAAGTGCGCATCGAGTGCTTGAGCCACCATGCTCCACCAAGGACTCCGAGTACGGCAGCCACGATGACAAGCAATACAAAACCAGCAAACAAACGCAGGATAGGATTACTGCGTTTTTCTACTTCTACACGCACGCTTCTTCCAAGAGTCATGTCGAAGACATTGTCTCATCGGCAAGGGGTGGTTTGCTTACAGGAGTCTGTGATCGGTTACTTTGCTGAAGGAGTAAGTGCTTGCAGGCGTTCTTTGCTGATTTTAAGCACAATGCCTGCATTGCGGTCCGCCACTTCGCTCACCTTGTATTCTGCAGAAGTCCCGATAACCTGCGCGATCTCCGAAGGCGTCAACTTGTAATCCTCTTCCAGCCACTGGGCCATATTTGAAGTAGCTTCGCGAAAAGCATCATCAAGTGATCCAGAAAGCCCCATGGCAATGAAATATGTCGGCGATTCCACTCGCACCGATGGAATACGCTTTTCATGAATTACATCTACGGTGAACTCTACGTCCATTGAGGTTTCCAGCGCGTTACCGTTAAGCTCTCCATCGCCCTGTGCGGCGTGTCCATCACCCACATAGAGCAGAGCGCCTGGATTTCTCACTGGCAGATAGACTGTTGCTCCTTCGGCAATTTCGTTGAAATCCATATTGCCGCCCCAGCCGCCTGAATCTCCGGTGCCCGGAGCGGCCTGCGCCGGAGCTGGCGCTACTGCAATACACCCCAGCATCGGACGCAGGGGAACAGAATAACGCGCTAGATGCTCTCCCGGCTTTCCCGAAGTCGCAACCCCCTTTGCCAGATCAAGATTCCAGCGGACTGACTTACCCCCGTCTTTCATCTTTACGGCAAGATCGCCGTCCAGACCCCTGTCAACAATAGCGTCATCGCTCTCAGCCCAATCGCGATTGAGGCGCAGGCGAACGAGGTGAACGACGAGAGTGTCGCCCGGCAATGCCGTTTCAATGTAGAAGGGGCCGGTCTGTGGGTTTCCTCCCATCACGCGTCTTACGCCATTTGCATCGTTACCGCCCGCATCCACAGTTGTTGTGTGAACTGTGTCGCCGGGAGCGATTGTCAGCACTGGCTTATTTAAAGGAGAGAACTGCCGATAAAAAACCGTGGGCGTGAACTCGTGCCGTTGCGGTGGCCTTGTTGGCCTTGCGGGAGTCAGTATTCCTGTAAATTCGTACTGCTCAGGATGGGAAGGATCGTCGGCATCCGTTTCTTTCACTGTGCCGGAGAGCTTCCCATCCTGCATCGTGCCGTTGACCTCCTCTATGTCGCCTTCTTCATTTTTTGTCGTAAAGTGAAACGCACTTTCTTTTGCTGTGCCTTCAAGCTTGCGTCTTCCGAATTTGCCTGTAAGCTTCTCGCCCTGCTGCTCAAGGTCCAGGGTTATATACGTCGGGGTGCCATAGTAATTTGCCGTCAGAACCCAGCGGCCGGCAAGCCCCGGTTTTGACTCGACTGTTTGAGAAGCCAGTGTTGCAGCGGCCGAAAAGGCAAGGAAGCAGCCAAGGACAAACTTGTGTTTCATGCGAAGTCCTGATATGCCGAATTCTTACTGATTGGAAATATATGAAGATATTGGAACGATCCACAATCCAAATCTTCAATCCGCTAACTTGAAGATACGAATCTGAACCAGCTTGCTGATGGTGAGATTGTTGAAGCCGCGAGACTGCATGCGCTGGATGAAATCGGGCGTGACCTTGAAGATGCGCATCTGGATCAGCTCGTCGGCACTGGGCTGATAGCCCATGGCGCGGTATTGCTTTACGTCTTCGGGATTGACGCCGTGGATTTTGAAGGCGATGAGCTTGTCGGCGGGAAGATTCGGGTATCCGAGATCGGCCAGGCCTTTGGCGAAGGGCGCATCGACCTTGAAGATGCGCAGGGCGATGAGGTTGTCGGCATCCATGCCGGAGATACCGGCGGATTGCAGCGACTGAATCCAGGCGGTCTCTATGTGGAAGAGCGTATAGGCTTCGAGTTTTTCTGAGGTGTATCCGGTGAAGCCCATCTGCCGCATGTGTTCTACGAATGCGGGATTGGGTACGAAAGTGGCTTCGCCATTGAGCGTAAGATCATGAACAGTGCCGGAGCAGGTGAGCTTGCCGGCTTCGGCAGCGATGACGGCATCGACGTGTGCGCCATCATTCTTGAGATCTGAGAGTGAGAAGTTCGTGAAATTGCTCAACGGCATTTCATTGTCGTTGTGCGAATGGCAATGGCGTCCGCTGTCATCGCATGCATTGCTCTCGAGCTTGAATTCCACGCGGCCTGCTTCGGTGGCCGGGGCGATGCTGCATTTTTCATGCAGCGGCTGCAGCACATCGTCAGCATAAAGAGCTGTGCCGGCGGTTGTCAGCGAGAGGATGAGAACAACATGAAGAGCTTTCATTGGTTGTCGTCCTTTGCCTCATCGTCGTTGAGGATGCCGGAGATGCGCAGCTTTACCAGCTTTTGCACTGTCAACGGTGTAAAGCCGTGACGCTTGGCGGATGCAATGAAATCACCATCGATGTGAAAGATTCGCATCTGGATAAGGTCATCAGGAGTTGCATCGGGGAACTGCGCCTTTACTTCTTTGGCGTAGTCAGGGGATACGCCCTGGATGCGCATATCAAGGAGCTTCTTCTGCGGGATGGAGCCGAAGCCCGCCGCTTTCATGCCGGAGATGAATTCCGGAGAGACATTGAAGATGCGGTAGTTGATCAGGTCGTGGAAGCTGGAGACTTCAATTCCATCGGCATGCAGCTTCTGCGCGAAATCCGGCGATACTCCCTGAACTTTCATGGCGATCAGGTCATCCAGACTGGGCTTGCCTAATCCTGCCTTTGCCATCGCATCGGCATATTCCGGCGTAATGCCCTGCACCTTCATCGCGATGTATTTGCCAAGGTCGGCATCGTACCCGGCGGAGCGCATCTGCGAAACATAATCAGGAGTGATGCCCTGGACTTTCATGGCAATCAGCTCATCCGCGTCAGGCTTGTGTCCTGTGGCCTTGATCATCTGCTGGACGTATTCGGGAGTGATGCCCTGTACCTTCATCGCGACATATTTGTCGAGATCTACGTCGTATCCGGCGGCGTGCATCTGGTCGATGTAGTCACCCCTGCTGCGCGATGCAGAGTGGTTGCTTGCATCCTGATCGAATTCAATGGTTGCGCCGTTGGAGCTGGTGATGCTGGCAATGTTTACAGGAGCTTCAGGCGACGCTGGAGCAGGTGTTGGTGCAGGTTGAGCGGCGGCCGCTGGCGCGGGTGCTGGAACTGCAGCCGGTTTCGGCGCGGGCTTCAGTATCTTTATTGCCGGATGCGCGGCGTGTTTTACTGAGCGAACAATCTGTTTGGAGACTTTTGGCGCCTGTTTGAAGCTGGCAAAGACCTGCGGCAGCGGGCAGAGGAACAGAACCAGTGTTGCGAGCATCGCGGCAAGCGAGAGCGGTTTCAGGTTGCGCGGCTGCTCCTCTGTATCGCCGAGAATGCGCAGGATGCGGGAGCGCAGGCTGGTGCGGGACTGGTTGCCGTCAAGCGCCATAGCGAAGTGCAGATGGCTCTTCCGCTCCTCTTCAAGGCGCAGCAGAGCGGAGGCGTAGACCGCCGGATCGCTGCAAACCTCAAGGGCAATGTCATCGCAGCACAGCTCGCGCTGCTCGCGTATCTGGCGGCTGACCCACCAGACGGCGGGATGGAAGAAGAAGAGCGTTTCGATGATGGTCTGCAGGATGTTCCAGAAGTAGTCAGCGCGGCGGATGTGCGCGAGCTCATGTGCGAGGACGACTTCAAGCTGCTCCGGGCTGAGTCCGGTGAGCGCGGTCATAGGCAGCAGGACCAGTGGACGGATGCTGCCGACAGTGAGCGGGCTGGCGATGCGGCTTGAGAGCCGGAGATCGACGAAGCGCGGAATCCCCATGCGGATGCGCATGCCGTCGAGATGAATGCGCAGAGTGTGCGGAGCCTTCTGCAGCGCACTGTGGCGCAGGCGGCGAATGAGCCACCATCCGCCAATCGTGCGGAAGGAGAGGCAGAGAACTCCGGCCAGCCAGAAGGCATCAAGATATGGCATGACGTCATCGGTGAAGAAGCGCGTGGCCTGACGCGGCGCAGCAGATATGCCGACGGTGGCAAAGGAAAGCGGCCCGGTCTGTGCCTCGTGAGGGGTTTCCGGAGCATTCGTGATATGAGCGCCATTGGCTGGCGGCACGGTCAGACGGTGCGCGGCTTCTTCATAGGCAAGCGTTGCCAGGGAAGCGGCCATCATACCCAGCAGCGCGAGCAGTGCAAGCACGTAACGCAGGCTGGCGCGGTTTTTTGCGAGCGCGGCGTCGGCAAGCCTGTAGACCAGAGCAATGGCAGCGGCCTGCCAGCAGAAGTGAATCAGAGTCCATCCCAGGGCTTCCCAATGATGTGTCATCGTTTTTGCCTCTTCTGCTCGATCAGTTTTCGGATTTCTTCAAGTTCTTCGGCGCTGGTCTGCTCCATGGTAAGCGCGTGCATGGCGAGTTGAGCAGCTGAGCCGGAAAAAAGCCGCTCGCTCAAATCGCGAAGCAGCTGGTTCTGCGTGTCTTTCTGGCTGGCAGCGGGGTGGTAAATGTGGGCCTTGCCCGCCTCTTCGCGCTCGACCAGGCCCTTCTCGGTCATGATCTGGAGAATCTTCAAAACCGATGTGTATCCGACGGGGCGCTGCTTATTGACAGTTTCGTGCAGCTCGCGAACCGTGGCGGGGCCTTTCTCCCAGAGAACACGGAGGAGCTCGAGTTCTGTTTCAGTGGGTTTCGGTAGGGTGCGCTGGTTGAACTTCATGATGGTTGGACTGTATACGAACGATTTCGTAGTTGTCAACGAAAATCTTCGTAGATTTTATTTTCCGAAATCTATGCGGGCTGTGAAGCGCTAAGAAAGATCGGCTTGACCATCGTTTCAATCCTGGCAGCCATCTCCTCAGCGGGGATGCGGCCTGGTGTCTGGTACCACCGTCGTGCAGCACCGAAGATAGCCCAGGCGGCCGTCGTTGCCAGCAGTTCGGGATCGGCTCCAGGTAGCATCGCGTGATTGTCAGCGCCTTCCCGGAATATGCTTTCTACCACCGGGATGATGGAGCCTTCCAGGGGCATCTTCACCAACTGGCTGGGACAGCCTGTGGTTTCGGCGAGATAGTCGCAGACGCCCAGGGCAATGGCGCGCAGGGC